>NZ_JBNWDR010000006.1:0-377375 GCF_053521785.1 Agrobacterium sp. A3-95
GATTGTTTGAGCCAGTGTCGCATTTCTAACTGGCTGGCAGAGCGACAGATGACATTTTAACTTTGCACGATTCGCGACATTTCAACCTTGCCGCCACATTGTGTGTAGCTGGGTACATTCCAACCGTTCAGGCGTGCCGCACTCTGCGTTCAGGCGCGCGATGACAACCTCTACTACCAAGATAACGGCGCTTTGCCGGCTTGCAATATCCGACCATCTCAGACGTTGTAGCCCTCCAAAAGATCGCCAATGGCAGACATTACCTTTCTGTTTTCAGCGCCCTTCGGCGGCGTATCGACAGCGACTTGATTTCAACATAGCAATGACGCCTGATCCAATTTCGAGATAGCTTGTTCAATGCGTGACAGCGACAAAACACGGCGGCGTCTCGTCGATGCCCTTCGCCCGCTGGCCGAGCGCGACACGCGCTTGATGCTCGAAAACGAAGATCCACCGTTCATCTCGGCCTTCGTCGCCCGTCACCGGGAAACCATTTCCGAGCTCAGCATGCCCGCCGCCGGCCTCGTCATTGTCATCGAAGGCCGCAAAGAAGTGCTGTGGGGCGCGGAACGCAATATTTACCACGCCGGCGACGCCTTCGTGCTGCCGGCCGGTGCGGAGGTTGATGTTGTCAATGAACCAGATGCCGACACTGGCGTCTATCGCGCCCTCTTCGTCCGCTTCTCTCGCACCCTGGTCATTGAGGCGGCACGCCTTTGGCCGCAACTCACCAAGCGCGACATACCCCTCGGCTCGCCCATCACGATCAGTCCGACGCTCTGCTCGGCAATCATCCATAGTGGCGAGGCGCTGGCGGGTGCGCTCGACCTTTCCCGGCGCGTCGTAGATCACCGTGTTCTCGAGGTTCTGCTTATCCTGGCCGAACAGGGTGCGCTGCCATTGATGCCCAAATATGTCGACCGCTCAGTCACAGACGCCGTGCGCCTCCTGATCCGCCACCGGCTCGATCACGCGTGGTCAACCGCCGCGGTCGCTGCGTCCCTGTCGATGTCAGAGGCCACCCTGCGGCGGCGACTACGGGACGAAAACCACTCACTACGCGCGCTGCTGCTCACCGAAAGAATGCATGCCGCTTACCTCATACTCTCGGATCGGGATGCCGATGTCGCCGACGCAATAGCCGCTACCGGCTACGCCTCGCGTTCACACTTCTCGCGGCACTTCCAGGATGCCTTCGGACAGGCTCCTTCGACCGTTCGCAGGACACGTAAAAAACCATTAGCCTGACCGCTTCAGGCTCATTGCTGATCAGATCGGGCCCACCCGCACTGGCATCGTTCCCTATGCTCGACTGAAATCAAACAGGCGAGACGAGATGAACAGGAATAAAAGAAGCATATGCGCCGCCATTGTGGCCGCCGCATTTTCTGCGACAGCGCCCATGGCCGCGGACTCCACGCTGTCCGTAAAGATCGAAGGGCTTGACGGTTCTGGCCGGTTCTCAGATTCCGCCGCCTTCTGCCCGCCCGGAAAAGGGGAGAAGGACGTGAGCCCGGGGGTCTCATGGTCGGCAGGCCCAGAGGGTACCAGATCTTATGTGTTACTGATGACCGATCCGGACGTACCATTCGATTTTAGCCTCATCAATAAACCTGGCACCACGATTCCAGACGACGCGCCGCGGATCAACGTTTTCCACTGGGTTTTGGCCGATATTCCCGCCGGCATCATATCCATCGGCGAAGGTACGGAAAGCGAGGGTCTCGTGCTGGGCGGCAAGCCGGTCGGATTGACACCACACGGACTGCGCGGCGCCAATGTCTATACGAGTTTTCTGGCCAAAACTGATGGCATGGCAGGCACCTATGGTGGTTACGACGGCCCCTGCCCGCCCATAAACGATCAGCGCGTTCATCACTACATCCTTGAAGTGGTCGCGCTCGACGTTGCGACACTGGGCCTTTCCGGGCCGTTCACTGGCGAAGACGTGGAAAAAGCCATGGCTGGCCACATCCTTGCAAGCGGCAAGGCGACAGCGAGATATTCATTGAACCCGAGCCTGATCCCCGCCGCCACGGCGAAGTAGATCACAATCCCGAAAGGTTCAGACACACCATGGCACCGATAAATGTTTCGTCCTTACCCGTCTTCAATCGGGATGCATCCGGCTACGACGCCCTTCGGCGCGGCCTTATTCCCTGTTTCGATACGTTTTACGGGACAGCACTCGACTTGATCGACGACTGGCGGGACGCCGAGAAACTGCGTGTACTCGATCTTGGCGCTGGCACTGGCCTTTTCACGGCAATGCTGCTGGCCCGCCACCCCGATGCCCAGATCCACCTCGTCGATGCCTCCGAAAAGATGCTCGAGCAGGCCCGGCAACGCTTCGATGGCAATCCGGCCATTACCTATGCCGTGGCCGACATGTCAGATACCGAACTCGGCGGTCCGTGGGATCTCATCATCTCAGCGCTGGCGATCCATCATCTGGAAGACGCCGCGAAAAAGCATCTCTTCGGTGAAATTCGGAGCGCCTTGTCGGAGGGTGGCCTGTTCGTCAACGCCGAGCAGGTCCTCGGCCATGATTGCGAGGTAGAGGCCCGTTACGCCCGTATCTGGCTGCAACAGGTCAGGAGGCTGGGCGTACCCGAAGAGGAAATCACCAAAGCGCTCGAGCGGATGTCCCACGATCGTTGCTCCCCTATCGAGAACCAGTTGCAATGGATGCACGATACGGGATTTTCCGAGGTGGACTGCAGCTTCAAAGCATGGCGTTTCGCGGTGCTCAGTGGTCGGCGTCAGGGCGAGCCGCAAGCCACTACGAGCTTTTGAGATAGCAGCAAGACCTGGCATCAGCGGTTTATGAGATCTGCAGGGGTTCTATAACGGGCCCTTGGCAGTTTACAGTTCCAATGATGACTTATGGTGGGTTCTGCAGTGCAGTTGCATCTTCCAGAGGGTAAAGCGGCACTGAAGGGGCTGTGCCGGGCGCAATTGGCGCTGTCATGATGCATCATCTGAGAAAACGCAGTCACACTCATTGATAACCTGCGCACCATCGGCAACCACCAATCGTCCTCTTCGGCCGGGTGTTGGCAAGGCAGCCAAAGGCCGCCTCGCCGAGGCTTGTCAATTACCGGATCTCATCGCAAGGGCAAATAACCTGGCCTGCCGATCGGCGAACGCGCGCGGGTTGGCTGGTTTGTCCCCGTCAAGGATGCGGGCTTCGTCAAGCAAAAGCCACGCAGCATCCTCGCGAAACGCCTGATCGTCCATTGAAGCAATGTTTTTCACAAGTTCGCTCTGCCCATTGATCTCCAGGATCGGCTTCGACGTTGTTTGCAACCGCCCGGCGCCTTTCAGGAGTTTTTCGAGTTGGCGGTCGGGGCCATAATCCGACGCGACAAGGCAGACCGCACTTTCGGTCAACCGATCAGAAATACGCACGTCAGCAACCTCCTCACCGAGGGCGCTTCGCGCGAAATCGATGAAGGCTCCGACCTCGGGAGAAGCTTGCCGGCCAGCCTCATCAGCGTCCCCCTCCCCGGCAACAGTGTTCAGATCGGCAAGACCTTGGGTGACAGATTTAAATGGCTTGCCTTCAAAATCTGGCACATTGGTCGGCCAAAAGTTATCGACGCCATCTGTAAGCAGGAGGACTTCGATCCCTTTGGCCCGGAAACCCTCAAGGTGCGGCGACGATTTCAGCTGGTCCAGAGTGGAGCCGCTAATATAGTAGATCGCCGATTGTCCTTCCTTCATCGTGGCCAGGTAGTCAGCCAGGCTGCGTGTCGCCTCGCCCGATGCGGTGCTGCGGAAGCGTGCCAGCTTCAGCAACTGTGAGCGCCGTTCGAAGTCCTCGTAGATGCCTTCCTTGAGAATAGCCCCGAACATATCCCAGAACTTGGCAAAGGTCTCGCCGTCGTGCTCGGCCATCTTCTCCAGCGCGGAAAGGATCCGGCTCGTCACGCCCTTTTTGATGGCCGCGAGGACCGGACTTTCCTGGATCATCTCACGGGAGATGTTGAGCGGCAGATCCGAAGTATCAACGATGCCACGGACGAAGCGCAGATAGCGCGGTAGCAGTTCGGCATCATCGGTTATGAAGACGCGCTTCACATAGAGCTTCATCCGACCATGTCGGTCCGGATCAAACACATCGAATGGCTGAGAACCGGGTATGAAGGCAAGAGTCGTATATTCGTGTCGGCCCTCAGCGCGGAAATGGACGTTACTCAGCGGCTCGTCGTACTGGCCTGAAACGCTCCGATAGAAATCGACATAATCCTGCTTGGATATTTCGTTCTTCTGCTTGATCCAGAGCGCTGCACCATCAGATACCTGTGAGGGCTCGGCACCCTCCTTCTCGACCAGACGGATAGGTACGGGGACGTGGCCGGACTGGTTTCGAATGATCTCCTCCACCGTCCATTTGCTCGTATATTTCTTTGCATCTTCCAAGAGATGTAACACGACGCGAGTACCGCGTGTCGGTGCTTGTCCCGGATCGACCGCAACAATGTCATAGCTTCCTTTGCCGTCGGATGACCATTTCCAGGCCTCGTCCTTGCCGGCGCGGCGCGAGATTACTTCGACCCGGTGAGCGACCATGAACGATGAATAGAAGCCGACGCCGAACTGGCCGATCAGTTGCGCTTTCTCTCCAGCTTTGGCCGCCTCAAGCCGATCCATGAATGCTTTTGTCCCCGAGCGCGCGATCGTACCGAGCGCGTCGATCATCTCGTCGCGGTCCATGCCAATGCCGCTGTCTTCGACAACGAGTGTCTGCGCCTCTTCATTGAGCGTCACGAGAATTCCCGGCTGGATCCCATCGGCCGAGAGTTGCGGCTTGGAAATCGACTCATACCGCAGCTTTTCGCAAGCATCCGCCGCGTTCGAGATCAATTCGCGGAGGAATACATCTTTGTCCGAGTAGACCGAATGCACCATCATGTGCAGAAGTCGGCTGACATCGGCTTCGAATACGTGTTGCTCGGGCTGGCGCTCTTGTACGGTCGTCATTGATACCTCCATTGCACATAAATCGCCGGTCAAATGGTTTTTCCAGAGTCATATTTCAAGCGCTATCTACCGCTTGCGCCAGCGTTCCTGGATCGTCTTTCGACTAGATTGTTTCCGATTTTCAGTTTCCGTGAGCCTTTGAGATTGCGCCAACAACCTCCGCGCAAATAGTGCTGCGAAAAAGATGACATTCGGTAGCTTTTTACCGGTAAGTCAGCAGAGATATAACCGTTACCGACCGAAACTCCGGCGCAATGATGACTGGACACTCACGCGGTCCATAAATTCCCCCCTCAACTTCTGAGGTCTTGACCGCTTCATCGCCCAGCAACTCGATACAAAGTTGTTTGCTGGTGTCCTCGTTGAAATGGCGAACAGCACCGATAACCTCGCCGTTCCTGACAACGGGTGTCTGCCCCATCCTATCGGTCCACATTGCAGATGCGGTAAAGCTAGATATCGCTGCGCGCAGAGCCGTTGGGCCGCAAATTCGTCTTTAAGCCCTGCCCGGCCATTGTCCGACAGGGTCAGAAATCGAAGCGCGGGAGATGTGCAAGACAGACATTCAAACACGGCGGCTTCCAGACACTCGATGCCTGACGCATCGCCGACATGTCACCAACCTCGATCTTTCCACCACTGTGAGCCTTAGAAATATCGAAATTGCCGCTTCTTCTTCAGCGCCCGCGCCCAGAACCCGCACGCCCTCCAGATAAACCCTTCAGTTCCGCAGCCATGGAGAGTGAAGGCACCATAGCCGGTCGGACCGGTCATTGCGCTGACCTGGCGGCGCGTGGCGGGAATAAAGATCCCCGCCACATGCCGCCCTGATGATCCATCAGAAAACTTTCGTCAATGAAACGGCGAACGTGCGTCCGCGTCCCTTGTAGTCGAACACGGCTTCATTGGCCAAAGCCCCATAAAGCGCGTTGGCGCGCGCGCCCCATATGGTTGTGTAATCCTTGTCGAACAGGTTCATCACGCCGAAGCGAAGCGTTGTGTCCTGCGCTTCGAAGCGATAGGCACCGGTTAGATCGAACAGGGTGTAACCATCAATCTTCCGGCTGTCGTCGTCGCTGAGATTGAAGGCATGCTGCCCGGCCAGCTTGATGTTGAAGTTATCTTTCGTCCAGCCAATATAACTGCCGAGCTTGGAAACACTGGCGGTACCGATGCTTTCCTTCTCCCAGTTACCGTCAGACTTGATTTCCGACTTCACCCAGTGACCGGATGCGCCAACATCAAACCCGTAATCCAGTGTCGCGCTGGCGCTGGCCTCTAGACCATAGACACGTCGCTCACGATCAACGACATCAACAGCCAGGGTCGTGCGGTTCAACTCGATGGATCGGTTGGAGAGCGAGTAATATGCCGCGGTCTGGAAGCTGAAGCTATCGTCATTGAAACGATAACCGACTTCAAAAGAGTTGGTCTTGATCGCCTCGAGTGCGGAGTCGGCAACATTGACGCTATCCAGGAGGACGTAACGGCCTCCGACAAGCCTATAGCTCCCGATCCCGTAATATTTTGCCGGGTCAGGAAGCTCGAAACCCTGGCCGAAATTGGCATAGATTTGCTGCGTATCGGTCAGCTCATAGGTCGCGCCGGCGTTAAACAGAGCCGCATCGTAGCTGACTTCCCCGCCGGGAATGGGATCCACAGAGGAGCCGACCCGGTTGAGAACGGCGACCTGCTGTGCCGCGCCGGCGAAGCTCGATACGTCGGTGGTGACATATTGATAACGCACACCACCGTTGACCGTCAGCCGGTCCGTCGCCTCATAAGATCCCTGGATGAAACCGGCCAGGGTCGAGACATCGATGTCGGGATAAAGCCCGGTAATGCCGCGTGTCCTGAAGTCCATCGCACCGGTCGTCGCGACTGTCAGGAAATCGAACACGTTCTGTTTGGAACTCAGCGAATCCCGGTCGGCGTCGATGCCATATGTCACCTTAAGCCCGTCCAGCGGCTCCGAGATCATCGCTGCCTTCAGGCTATAGTAATCGGTATCCTGCGAGCTGCCGCCGAAATAGACGAAGGGGGAGAAAATCGCACTACCGGGAAACGGGTGGAACCGGATTTCTTCCCGCCGGAAACTGCCCTGCAGAAGCAGTTCCTGCCCCAGGAAATCATTGTCGGTGTAAGTCGCGTTTACCATGGAACGGCGCGTGCGGGGGTCGAAATCCGATCGGTATCCGTCCCGCGTTTCAACCAGGTTGGAATTGCGGATCCCGGCAAGGCCTGCGCCAAGATAAAGCCCGAACGGCGAATCCTGGGCGCTGTCATAAAACTGGCCGGACACCTCAAGGCGCCTGTCGTCATCGATCTGCAAACCGACAGTTCCCATGAAATCGATGCGCTTGTTGAATGCTGTGGAAGTCTGGGTAATATCGGGGGTGAGCATCGTGCCGGAGCCATCGTAAAAGGCTCCCGTCTGGTTGCCCGCGATGGAGAAACGCGCATCCCAGTTTTCGCTGTTATAGGTCACGGCACCTGCACCGTTGCGGTCAAGGTCACGGGTACGGCCAAAGCCACTGCCAAGGCCCGCCGTCACTTCACCGCGCAAACCGTCCGGCGCATCTTTCCCCTTCTTCGTGATGATGTTGATGACACCACCTGTTGCATTGCCGCCGTAGATTGCCGTCGCGCCAGACAGAACCTCGACACGCTCGACATTGAACGGATCGATTGAATCGAATTGGCGGCTCAGGGAGCGCGCCGAGTTCATCGAAACACCATCGATGAGAATGAGGGCCGTGCGTCCCCGCAAGTTCTGGCCATAGGCTGTGCGCGCACCTTCGCTGGCGGGGTCGAAACTTGGAACTCTCTCAGCAAGAATCTGCTGAAGCGACTTGCCTGAACGGGCTTCGGCCTCGATGGCCTGTGCATCAACGACATAAATCGTTCGCGCCGTCCGCGAGATTTGCTGGGGTATACGGTTGCCACTTACAACGATCGGCTCCAGCACCGTAGAACCGTTGTCTGACTGCGCGTTCTGAGACGTATCCTGCGCCTGAACGGCGTCGTTGCCGCCCCCGATTGCGACGACGATAGCCACAAGACTAACGCCGACATTCCACTTTCCGATCATGTCGCCCCCAATGCGCAAAAAATATCTTCCAAGTCGTCCCTCGGAAAATACAAGACTGTTTTGATCATGTTTTATGCGCTATGAAACCGCCGGGCTTGGATGGGAACGAACCCGATTTGGATAGATGCGAACATCAACAGCAAAGACAGGTTTGATTTTTCATGGAAGTTGTCCGCCCCCTGAAACTTGGAACCCTCTCGCTACCTGATCCAGAAAGCAGACTGGTCTGCCGCACAATCCTCCTGGACATGTTGGGAGAAGCAACAATCACCGTTGAAGACGGTGATCTGGCGGGGGTCACCGGCCTTGTCTGGAAACACGAAAACCTTTCTCTCGCAACCGTTTACCTGCCCAAAACACCCTTGCGGCTGACAGCTCATGGGATCGGCAGGCCTGATATCGCGATGTTGCGTGCAACTGACGGAACCTTGATTGTCCATCATCGCAAGCACACTTTCGAACTGGAACCCCGTGATGTCATCATCCTTCCCACGGATATGGCATCGGAAATTATTTTGCCGGAAGGCGGGCGCCTCGACTGCGCCCATCTTCCCCATGCCGCCCTCACCCTTGCACGAAAGTCGATCGACCGGATCTTGTTGCGGCCCTTTTCAGCAGAATGCCTGCCATTGCAGTTGTTGACCCACTATGCAGGATATCTTCTTCAACAGGACCATCAGGACAAAGAGCATGCCACCATGATGGTGGCGCACTTCTACTCCCTGCTTCCCGTTCTCGCCCGATATGGGAACGAGGTTGCGCCTTCGGCAGTTCCGCAAAACCGCATTGAAGCGATCAAGGCGATGGTTGAGGAAAATCTTGCCGACGGTGCGTTTTCGATCGCTGATGTGGCACGCACCGAAGGCATCACACCGCGCGCGATCCAGAAACTTTTCAGTCGGACAGGCACGACCTTTTCGCGCTACGTGCTGGAGCGGCGGCTGGTGCTCGCCAAGAGCCTGATTCTTGCCGAGAACACCGCAACTCCGATCAGCCAGATCGTCTACAGCGTCGGTTTCAACGACCTGTCATATTTCAATCGCACCTTCCGCAGTCGCTACGGAATACGCCCGACAGACCTGCGCCGCATGACGGCGCCTGACGAGGCAAAAAACATGTGAGGAATTAAGCCGTCTCGTGACACCGCTGCAAAGCGTCACTCCGGCCGCTTGTCATCATCGCCGTAACGACGCGCCTGAACCGCGTCCGATCCTTCCAAGGAACCAGACGGAAAGTCCCATTCCGACAAGCGAAAGAACTGTTGCCGTCGAAAACAGCGCCGAATAACCCATCCGGTCGGCAACCAGGCCGGCTGCGGATGCACCAACCATGTAGACGACCAGTTCGGCACAGGTGAGAATGGTAAAATCCGTTCCTGGCTGATCGTCCGAAGAGTTCTTCATGAAGAATGAATAGATGGCGACCAGCTCCATGTAGCGGATCAGCGTCTGGAATGCCGAGGCCGACATCGCCACCCACATGCCGGGCCAGACGCCGGACGCATTCAGCGTGAAGGCGAGGAAGCACAAGCTTCTGAGGCCACCCAGCAGGATAAGCGTTGTCGTCAGGCCAACCTTGCGGATAATGGAGGCAGCGATACCCACGCCGATCAGGCCCGCAGTTGCCGCCGCTCCGCCAGAGAGGTAACCGATCCAGTCAGCCGGGACCTTGCTGTCAACCAGATAGGTGCCTTCCATCCCGCGCACGAGACCTTCGCTCGCCCGGTATGTCAGCGCAAATCCGAGGATCAGCCAGGCACTCGGACGGCGGAAGAAACCAGCAAGGCTTGCGCGCTTTTTTTCTTTGCCAACCGTGGGCGCTTCCGGCTGCATCGCCAGGGCTGCAAGAAGGGGCAGCAACGACAGCGCGGCTACCAGCAGTATCATCGTGCGCCATCCAGCGACATGAAACACCACCAGTGCCGCCGTCCCGCCAACGATTACGCCCAGCGCTACGGCACCCGCCTGCACGGCATTCCCCAGCGAGCGCGTCTTGTCGGTCAGGCATCTTACGGCGTAGCCGTCGGTTGCAATATCCTGGATTGAGGAGACAAGCGTGATCGATATGCAGATTGCAAAAAGGACCGTGGCATCGCTCGGATCCACCAGCGTCATGGAAGCGATACCGGCGCTGACGAGAAGCTGGGTCGGCACAACCCAGCCGCGGCGATGGCCAAGCTTGGGTAACGGAGACCATCGATCCACCAACGGTGCGACCGCAAATTTCAGGATGAGCGGCAGCATCAGCAACGAAAACAGCCCGATAGACGTGCGCGACGCCCCACTCTCACGCATGATCGGCGGCAGGGCCACCAAAAGAAAATACGTTGGTATCCCCTGAGCGAGGTAAAGACCGCCCAGCACATACATCAACCGCCGCTCGAACGTCGAAGTCGAAACGGTGTCGCCAGGAATCGCGTCGTCGATTTGGGCCATTGCAAGAACCGAATTCATGAGCCCGGAACACCACAGACCCAGGTAAGGTTTTCAGCGCTTCAAACGCCGGTCTGTCCCGGAGCGTAAACAGGAGTATTTTTTAATCGTCTTTATCTCACCGGCAAGCAAATGCTTGGATATGGGCGAACCCGAATAGGACAATTGCGAACAGCCGCTCGATGCGACAGAGCTGAAGCAACAAATGCAACGGCCGGCTGCCACCCCCCTCGCAAGACTGGTTCAGGGAAATGGAGATGCCAGTTTTGTTGTGAGCGAAGAGGCCGACATATCGAAGCGGCGGTGATACGATAAAAACCGATTGCAGCCTGAGGGATCGATAATATCTCGGCGCGACCACCCCTTAAATGGACTTAACCGGCACTCCTCCAATGACAGACTTGGCTCTTATGCGCGCGGCCTTTCGGTAGGCCCGGGGCGTGAGTCCCATCTCCATCCTGAAATAGCGATTGAAGTTCGAAAGGTTGTTGAAGCCCGCCTCGAAACAGATATCGGTGATCGATATTTCGGTCTCCGCGAGAAGGGTTCTTGCTCGCCAGACGCGGACGGATCGGCTGTAGTCAGAAAAGTTCATGCCGGTTAGACGCCGAAAGGCACGCGAGAAGGCGGACGGCTCGAAACCAACCATCGCAGCCACTTCATGCATCTGCGCACCAGGATCCGATTGCAGGATCTGGATTGCCTGGTCGATCCGGCGGTGCCTGCGGTCCGACACCTGGTTATAGACCGCTATGAAGTGTTCGCTGGCGAGCAACCTCTTTTCGGTGGCCGCTTCGATTGCCTCCAGTATCTCTAAAAACAGCCCGAGCCCACCACGGTGTCCCACCGCGTGAAGCTCGAGAATCTTCGCTCCAATCAAGAGCGCGTCGGCGCCCAGAACCTCGATCCCCCGTTGGGCCAGAGGCTTCAGCCGGTGGAGCACTTCAAATTCAGGGCATACTGCGCGAATACCGATCAGGGCATCCGCGTCGAATTGCAGGACCATGTCTCGGCCTGGCAAAGCCGGTGCACCGGGTGTGATCCAGTTGTGCGGCAGATTTGTCCCGGTGAGCACCAGATGCCCAGGCCGAAACGGGCCGATATAGTCCCCCACATAAGCAAATCCTGAAGCGTCAGGGATGAAGTGAATCTCCCATTCGGGATGATAGTTCCAGATGCAGATCGGATTGGGATAGTCGTCCCTCCGGATCAGATAGGAAGCGCCTCCGGGTAAGACGATCTGCTCGCGCGTGGCGGTGAAAGTCTCAGAGACTGTTTGAGGAAAGTCTGATGCAATAGGCATTCAATTGCTCATGTTACAGCGCACAAATGTCAATATAATACCAGTTCTGTGACGGAGGCAAACTAGTACGCGCCCGTCGCTTGCGTAAATGTGGGCTGGTCGATGGCAAGGGAGTTGCCATTCAGGGAGGACATCATGACACTCAACGCTCTCCGCGCCGGTTGCGCGGTTATCGCCATATTTGCAGCATCCAGCGCTTTTGCCGCCGCACAATGCACCAGCGACGTGCGTGTCCTGGCGCAGCCGCGCGACGGACTGACCCTTCTCGAAAAATATGTCGATGAGTTCGAAGAGCTCTCCGGCGCAGGCTTCGAGATCAGTTATCTCAACGAGAACGATCGCCGCGCGAAGTCGCAGGCCGACGCCTCGACGGTCGGAAGCTTCAACGTGTATTATGTTGATGAAGCCAATCTGGCGCTTTTTGCCTCGTCTGGCTGGATCGTCCCGCTTGATGGCTTTTATCCATCCGAATACGACTACAAAGATTTTGACGCCGGTATGCGCGCAGCTGCGACCTATGACGGCAAAGAGTGGTTTGCACCGGTGCAGGGCGGCGGCGACCTGATGGTCTATCGCACCGACCTCCTGGAAAAGGCAGGCATCGCGCCGCCGAAGACCTGGGACGAATATTTCGCAGCCGTGCAGAAGCTGCATGATCCGGCCAACGGCGTCTACGGCACTGCGCTTCGCGGACAGCGCGGTTCAGGCGCCAACGTCTGGCGCTGGATGCCGTTCTTCAAAGCAAACGGTGGCGAGTGGTTCAAGGACGGCAAGCCGGCCTTCAATTCGGATGCCGCGGTAAAGGCGACCGAAACCTATCTCGAACTCTTCAAATATTCGGCGCCGGGCACGCAGACCGGCTCTTGGGACGAGTCCACCGGCGCCTTCCGCTCCGGCAAGGTGGCGATCATCATCGAATCCGCACCCCTTGGCGGCATGTCCGTCGACAAGGCACAGAGCCAGGTTGCAGACAAGGTTGCGTTCTCCGTTCCGCCGTCGCCGCTGCCGGGGGCCGGTTACGCCCATGGTTTTGCAATCGCGTCCAAGGCCAACAAGACAGATGAGGAAAAGGCCTGTGCCGGTCTCTTTGTTGCCTGGGCAACATCCAAGGAACAGGAAGCCCGCCGCCTCGCCGCCGGCCAGCCGGGCGAGTTGACGCGCACAAGCACCTATCAGAGCCCGGAATACGCCAAGACCTTTGGCCAGAACCTTGCCGACGCCATGGCGGCGACCGGTCAAAAGACCACAGTCACCTTCTGGCAGGATCCGCGCTGGCAGGAATTGGGCAACCAGTGGGGCATCATGCTGGAAGAGCTGATCACCGGTAGCCGCACTGACATCAAGGCGACGCTGAACGACCTAGAAGCCTTCGCAGCCAAACTCTGACGCCTCCCAAGCCGTCTGACGGGCGCGTCTGATGACGCGCCCCCTTTTCCCAATCCGAGGATCTGCCATGCGCCGAGGCCGCTCGCTGCCTTACGTCTTTCTTGGGCCCAGTTTGGGTATCCTGATCATTCTGGCGCTCGTGCCGACGATCTACGCTATCAATATATCCCTGCAGAACCGGACCCTTTCGGCACCCGATGCAGACTATGTCTGGTTAGCCAATTATCTGGCGCTGTTTTCGGATGCCCGTTTCCTGAACGCGCTCTGGGTATCTTTCAAGTGGGAGGTCATCAGCGTCTCGTTGACCATGGTGACGGGGGTTGCGCTCGGGATTGCCATGTTCGAGGCAGCGAGCCCCCGTATGCGCAACGTCCTCTGCGTGCTCTTCATCATTCCCGTTCTCCTGCCACGCGTGTGCGCCGCTTTTGTGTGGAAGTTCGCCTTTCATCCGCTCTACGGCGCGCTGACCTGGCCGGTCAGGGAGCTCACCGGCATCACGCCCGACATTCTGTCGACGCCGCTCGGCGCCCTGCTTGCTGTTGCTTTCGTCGATGTCTGGCAATGGGGCTTGTTCTTTTCAGTGATCATCTTGAAGCTTCTCGAATCCCTGCCGCCTCAGCCGCTGGAAGCCGCACGCATAGATCGGGCGACCCGCTTCGAAATCCATCGTTTCGTGACCCTGCCGATGCTGAAAGCACCCTTGATCAGTCTGCTGCTGGTCAAGGCGATCGAGAGTCTTCGCTCCTTCGACCTCGTTTACGTCATGACGCGCGGCGGTCCCGGCATCTCAACCGAGACGCTTGACATGTATGCCTATTCCCAAGGCTTCATAGAAGCCGGCAAGATCTCCTATGCGTCCTCCATGGCCGTCATCATGATGGTCCTGACCATCGTCACCTTTACCTTTACCTGGAAGAGGCTGAACCGATGAAGATATCCACCTTTCTGCTCAGGCTTTTGTTGGTTCTTGCCGCTGCACTTGTCGTGCTGCCACTCCTATGGACCCTGCTAAACGCCTTCAAGACCAATGCCGATCTGCTGGTGTCAACACCAAAGCTTATCTTCCAGCCTGTCTTCGACAATATGAGTTATGTGCTCAATCGCCGCTCGGTGGCGCGCGCACTTACCAATTCGTTGATCATCTGCTCGAGTGCGGTCGTGCTTGGCGCCGTGCTCGGTGTACCGGCGGCCTATGTGATTGCCCGGTTCAAGAACAGGATCACGGCGGAGGCGCAGTTCTTCGTTCTGTCACTGCGCTTTCTGCCGCCCGTCGCGATCGCTATTCCCATGCTGGTCATCTGGCTCGGTCTTGATCTCTATGACACCCGGCTGTCGTTGATCGTGACCTATCTCATTGTGACAGCCTCGATCACTATCTGGCTTTCCGTGCCGGCTTTCGAGCGTGTCAGCCTTCACGTTGAAGAAGCTGCCCGGGTGGATGGGCTTGGCCCTTATGCGACCTTCTTCCGCATCGCCCTGCCGATTGCCCGTTTCCAGGTCTTCGGCGCCATTGCCTTCTCCTTCGTCCTTGTCTGGAACGAGTTCCTGCTTGCCATGATGCTCACGACCTCGAAGGCAAAGACCCTGCCGATCATCGCGTCCGAGATGTCGCAGCTCGGCATGAATGTGCCATGGGGTATTCTGAACGCCGCCGTCGTCCTGTTGTCGCTGCCACCTCTGATCCTGCTCGGAGTGCTTGCCGGTGGCCTCAACGCCGCATTTTCCAAGAAAACTGACCAAGGTTGACTGACCCATGAAAGCACTTGTCCTCGAACATGTCGGCGAACTTTCCCTGCGCGATATCGAAATTCCTCAAGAGTTGGGGCCGGATGACGTTCGCATTCGTATCCATACTGTTGGCGTCTGCGGCAGCGACGTGCACTATTACACCCATGGTCGCATCGGTGACTTCGTCGTGAACGCGCCCATGGTTCTCGGCCACGAGGCAGCAGGAACCGTCACCGAGACCGGCGCCAACGTCACCCATCTGAAGCCCGGCGACCGCGTCTGCATGGAACCGGGCATCCCCGATCCGAAATCGCGTGCGTCGCGGCTCGGCCTCTACAATGTTGATCCTGCCGTGACATTCTGGGCAACGCCGCCGGTGCACGGCGTCTTGTGCCCGGAGACAGTCCATCCGGCAAGTTTCACCTACAAGCTGCCTGACAATGTCTCCTTCGCGGAAGGCGCGATGGTTGAACCATTTGCCGTGGGCATGCAGGCGGCCGCGCGGGCGAAGATCACGCCCGGCGATACGGCGGTTGTTACCGGCTGCGGCACCATCGGCATCATGGTGGCACTGGCCGCCCTTGCCGGCGGCTGCTCGCGAGTGCTGATCTCGGACATTTCCGCAACAAAGCTTAAACTGGCCGAAAGTTATGGCGGCATCACTGGTATCAACCTCAAGGAGGTCGATCTCATTGAGACCGTCAACGAGGCGACAGAAGGCTGGGGAGCCGATATCGTCTTTGAATGCTCCGGCGCACCGGCCGCGGTCCGTGATCTCTTCAAGGTCGTGCGCCCGGGCGGAACAGTCGTTATCGTCGGTCTGCCGCCCGAACCCGTCGCGGTAGACCTTGCGGCGGCCTGCTTCCGCGAATGCCGTATTGAAACGGTTTTCCGCTACGCCAACGTGTTTGACCGTGCCCTGGCGCTGATCGCCGCAGGCAAGGTCGACCTGAAGCCATTGGTTTCCGGCACCTATGCCTTTGATCAATCGATCAAGGCCTTCGAAAGGGCGGCCGAAGGCCGGCCGCAGGACGTAAAGCTGCAGATCGTCGTGGACGGGGAGACGAAGTGATGGCCACTGTTGAGTGCCGGGGGATCAGGAAAGTCTATGGTTCGCTTGAGGTCATGCGGGATTTTGACCTGAAGATCGACAACCACGAATTCGTCGTCTTTCTCGGCCCGTCAGGCTGCGGAAAATCCACCATGCTGCGGATGATTGCCGGGCTTGAAGAGATTTCAGGCGGGGATCTGCTCATCGGTGGCGAGCGGATGAACGATCGCGATCCGGGTGACCGGGGCATCGCGATGGTGTTCCAGAACTACGCGCTTTACCCCCATATGAGCGTGCGGGACAATATCACTTTCGGTCTCGAGAGGGCCGGAATAGGAAAAGCCGCGATCGATCAGCGCCTGGCGCCTGTGGTCGACGCGCTCGGTCTTGGCGTCTATCTTGCGCGCAAGCCGACGGAACTGTCCGGCGGACAGCAGCAGCGTGTGGCCATCGCCCGCGCCATGATCAAGACCCCGGAGGTCTTCCTGTTTGACGAACCGCTTTCCAACCTTGATGCCAAGCTGCGCGGCAGCCTGCGGGTCGAGATCGCGCGCCTCCACCGCGACCTGAAAACGACAAGCATATATGTCACTCACGACCAGCTCGAAGCCATGACGCTTGCCGACCGTATTGTCCTGATGAAGGACGGCCGTATTGAGCAGATGGGCACGCCCGAAGAAATTTATCAGGCGCCTCGGACAGTGTTTGCTGCCGGCTTCATCGGCACACCGAACATGAATTTCCTTCGGTTGCAGATGACGCAGGAGTGGCTCGGCGACAATCTTGTCAGGTTTACAGCTCCGGCAGGCCTCCGTTCCGGTGAGGTTACCGTTGGAATTCGGCCCGGATCATTTCGCATAAACCAGGATGCTCAAGCCTTTCGCGGCACCGTAGAGCGGAACGAGTTCCACGGTGAGACACGTCTGATCTGCCTGAAAAACGACCGCCACGAGATCAATATTTCTGTTCCTGCGGACATAAGACCCGCCATCGGCGAGGTGCTTGGTGTTGAAGTGGCATCGTCCGACCTACACGTGTTTGATCCCGGCACGGGACTGAGGTTGATTTAAACCCACTCAGGTGGGACCTTCAATCACGTCGCGCAGGGCAACTGGACGCCTACAATCCGCCTGGCCTTTTGCGGATGGCCTGTGACCGGGGCCGCAAAACGTCCTTTAATCCTGGTAGGGTCGGTTACCCTGAAGAGACGGGCAGCGCCAAGCATTCGCGGACGAGCAATTCATTGGGATATTGAAAGAGCAGTATAGCGGCTGATATCAGCCGTAAACACGCAATATGCAGGCTGCGATTTATGACCGAACGGTTGTCATACCGAGCGGCCTTACCAGTGAGGTCGGCAAGCATGACCTAAATTTCTCGGGCGGTGAAAGACGGCCAATTGCCATGGCAAGAACCTTATTCTGGTCCTGCTCTTATTTTCCTTACTGAGGCCAGCCCAGCGTGAAACGACGGAACCGACAGCCCGTGCCGGCGACGTCACTATAACCGCGATCACCCATCGTACAGCATTAATCACTATGAAGGATCAAGTGATCAACTGAGGCGGCAGAGAGATGAGACCGCAGCAAAAATGCGGGCGGGCATGCACGAAATGGATCGGCGGATGTACTGCCCGCTGTTGATGTATTCACGCCATCAAAAGAGCAAACGAAATATTCAGTTGAACTCTCGTGGGAGTTTCAATCCGGCGGCGCTTGAAATCATCGTCGCTGTCCGTTTCGGACACATCCTGACAACGGATCAGCATCCCCCGATTCAACGGCAGAAATGACCCCGTAATTTTAGCGATCCGGCTGGCCGCTTAAATCTTTCTCATTCGTCCAATAAATGGTCAAATCCCACAAATTGCATCGAACCAAAGGCCCGGTTCTTGCAGGAAATCGAGATTGGCACGCTGTTTGCTTGTGACTGATTTGACCGTTTTGACTGATTTGACGGTTTATTCAAAATAGAAAAGGGGAACTCGATGGGTTCAGAATTCAGTCGTCGTCGCTTCCTGCAAGGATCCGCGGGCGCAGCCGCCGTCGCTGGCTACATGCAGATCAATCCTGACTTCTTCATCTCGCCGGCCTTCGCTCAGGCCGGCAAGACCATGACGTTCCTGTCGGCCGAAAACATCACCGGCAACTGGGACCCGACCGCTCATACGACACTTTCTCAGAAGAATATCGAAGGTTTCGTCATGGGCTTTCTTACCCGCACGCCGATGAAACTCGATGATCCCGGCGCGGTCGTCTACGAACTGGCCACCGACATCAAGCTGCTTGACCCGCACCGGCTACAGATCAAGCTGCGCGAAGGTATCGTCTTCCATGACGGCAAGCCGTTCAAGGCAGAAGACGTCAAAGCAACCTTCGAATACGGCTCCAGGGCAGATCGTCCGGCCCAGTGGTATCCCGGCCCGACCGAGACACTGACGATCGAAACACCGGACGATTACACCGTCATCGTCGACACATCCAAGGGCGGCTATCCGGCCCATCTCTTCATCTTTCTTGCGTCGTTCCTGCCGATCATGTCGGCCAAGGATGTCGCCGGCGGCCCCGGCGGCCCGCTCTCCCAGCGGCTCAACGGCACCGGTCCTTTTAAATTCGTCGAACAGCGCGGCAACGACACCGTGATGCAGGCCTATGACGGCTACTTCAAGGGCAAGCCGGCCATCCCTGGCATCAACTTCACCTTCACCGGCGATTCCACCACCCGTATGTTGTCGCTGATGAACGGCCAGGCTTCGATCGTTGAACGTCTGGAGCCTGAACAGGTTGACACGATCAAGGACAATCCGGCGATTTTCATCAACAAGGTCGTTTCCGTCGAGAACAAGTATCTTTGGTTCCGCTGCTCGAAACCGCCTTTCGACGATCCGCGTATCCGTCTTGCCGCCTGCCATTCGATCGATCGCGACATGATCATGGAACTGATGGGCTCGGCCGGCCATGCCTCGTCGAACTTCGTCTCGCCGGTCAAATTCGGCTATGTCGATCTGGCGAACTACCCGAAATTCGACCCCGAGAAGGCCCAGGCTCTGCTCGCCGAAGCCGGTTTCCCAAACGGCAAGGGCCTGCCGCCACTTGAATACATCACGTCCGTCGGCTTCTATCCGAAGACCAAGGAATATGGCGAGATGCTGACCGCCATGCTGCAGGAGCAGGGATTTAACGTCAGCCTGACCGTGCTTGAACCTGCGGCCTGGAACGAGCAACTGTACCATCGCCCCGGTGGCGGCCCGGGCCATATGGTCGATTGCGGCTGGTCGACAGCGTCTCCGGAACCGGATCTGGTCCTGCGCACCCATTTCCATTCCACTTCGCACCGCATCTGCGGCATCGAGGACAAGGAGATCGATACCAGCCTCGACAAGGAACGTTCGGCACCAACGCTGGAAGAGCGCAAGAAGATCCTTCAGGAAGAGACCATGCCTCTCATCACCGCCAAGATGCCGGCACTCTCGCTGTTCACATCCGTGATGATCCACGCAATGCAGAAGGACTTTGAGGGCATGTACATCTATCCCGACGGGTCGATCGATGCCGCCAAACCTGCTGCCTGACCGTGATCAGCCACACGCCGCGATCAGGCGGCGTGTGGACTTGCCCGTGACTTCTCGAGCGGAGTGACTGAATGTTTGCCGTGAACTTCCTGATGCGACGCCTCATGCAGGGCGCCATCATCATATTCCTTGTGTCCTTGCTGATCTTTACCCTCTTGCGGGTGGTGCCGGGTGACCCGGTACGCCTTATGGCGGGCGGCATGGCGCCCGAAGCACTGATCGAAAAGATCGCAACCGACATGGGCCTTCGCGATCCCATACTGGTGCAATTCGGTCGCTACATGGGCGGTGTGGTTCGTGGCGATCTTGGCCAGTCCTTCGTGCGCCCGGCAAACGGCGCCTCGACCGGTGGCGCGACATTCAACGACTCAACTCGCGGCGAACGAGCAAAGGTCTTCGACCTGATTTTCGATGCACTTCCAATGACGCTTCAACTGGCGGCCGTGACGCTGGTGATTGCACTGATCTTCTCGGCAATCATCGGCATTGCCGGCGGGCTTGCGATCGGCAGATGGCCAGACAAGCTTGCCTTCTACATCTCATCGATATTCATCTCGCTGCCAAATTTCTGGCTTGGCATCGTTCTGGCATTGCTTTTCTCGGTGAAGCTCGGATGGCTTCCTGCCATTGGCTATCAGGGCTTTGCCTACACAATCCTGCCGGCAATCGTGCTGGCGGTCGAATTGTCTCCGGTGCTGATCCGCACGCTGGTCAGTTCCGTATCCAGCCAGATGATGGAGCCCTATGTGGCAGTCGGACGCGTACGTGGCCTGAGCCGTTCGCGGATCATCTCCAACCATGCCCTGCGCAACGCCTCGGTGCCGCTTCTCAACCTGCTCGGTGTGCAATTCTCCAGCCTGCTCGGCGGGGTCATCATCGTCGAATATATCTTCGATTATCCCGGACTCGGCCTTCTGACCATCAATGCCGTGCTGCAGCGCGACTTTCCGTTGATCCAGGGTATCGCGATCGTCACGAGCGCCATTTTTGTACTGATCAACATTGTCGTCGATCTCGTCGCAACAACCATCGATCCGAGGCTTGAATACTGATGTCCATCACATCCGCACTCGACACCCCGATCATTTCGAAAATGGCAAGCCGCTCGATTGCGCGCCGCATATTCGATCGCGCCGCATCGACGCCCGGTTTTCGCATTGGCCTTGCGATCTTCCTGCTGCTTGCGATTGCCGCCGCACTTTATCCGGAAATCAGTGGCGTCGACCCGACCAAGATGGATGTGAAGGCCCGCCTTCTGCCGCCACTTTTCTTCGGCGACAACTGGAGCTGGGGCCACCCGCTTGGCACCGATCAGATTGGCCGCGACATGCTGGTGAGGTCGCTTGTCGGCCTGCGTTACTCCTTCCTGATCGGGATTGCATCGGTTGCAGTGACACTCATCATCGGCTGTGCCCTCGGCACGATCGCCGGTTACTTCGGCGGTCGTATCGACATGCTGATCATGCGTCTGACCGATGCGCAGCTGTCTATCCCGATGATCATTCTGGCGATCGCCGTTCTTGGCGTGTCGCGCCCGACAATTCCGGCCATCGTCCTGGTGCTTGGTCTCTCAAGCTGGCCGGTCTATGCGCGCATCATGCGCAGCATTGTGATGACGGAAAGGCAGCGGGAATATGTGCGCGCTGCCAAACTTGGGGGCTCGACCGATTTCCGCATTATCGTCAGCCTGCTTCTGCCGCTGCTCCTGCCGCCGGTGATCTTCACCTCGGTGCTTGATGTGGCGCGCATGATGATCTTTGAATCGACACTCGGCTTCCTCGGCCTGGGTGTCCAGCCGCCGACCCCGACCTTCGGCAATATCATTGCCGATGGCCGAAAGTATCTTCTGAACGCCTGGTGGATCGCAACCATGCCCGGCATTTTCCTAGGCCTCACTTTAACCAGCATCAATCTCATAGGCGCTTCGCTGGAACGGGCCCGCAACACCATTCACGGAGGGTCCGAGTGATGATCAAGCCGCTTCTTGAGCTGCAAAACCTCACCGTTAATGCCGGTCGCTCGGACAAGGCGAAGATTATTCTGGACAATATCTCCTTCAGCCTCGCGCCGCGAGAGATCGTCGGTGTGGTCGGGGCCAGCGGAGCCGGCAAGACGGTGCTGTCCAAGGCAGTCGTCAACTGGCTGGAACCGCCGCTTTCCGTGCGTTCCGGCAGCGTCCTCTTCGAAGGCAAGGATATCTACGGCATCTCCGAGAACGAGATGCGTACCCTGCGCCGCCGGGTCGCCTATGTCGGCGCCAATCCGATGGGTGCACTCGATCCGACACTGCCGGTCGGCGTCCAGATCGTCGAGAAGCTGCGTGCGGTCGTTCCAGGAACCTCGCGGAAAGAGGCGGAAAAGCGCACGATCGAGCTTCTGGAGGCCGTCCGCATTCCCTCGGCCCGCAGCCGTTTCAGCGACTACCCTTCGCAGTTTTCCGGCGGCATGATGCAGCGCGCACTGATCGTTGATGCGTTGGTAACGAACCCGGCGCTGCTGATTGCAGATAACGTCACCCAGCCGCTCGACGTTACCGTCGCAGCCCAGGTCATCCGTCTGATGAAGGAACTGACCGACGGTTTCAATACCGCTGTGCTGTTCGTCTCCTCCTCACTTCCCGTTGCCCGCGAAGCCTGCAACCGGATTTTGGTGATGGAGAAAGGTCGCATCGTCGAGGAACAGGAAACCGAAAGGCTGATCGCCGCCCCTGCATATGCCTATACGAAGGAGCTTGTCGAACAGACGCCGAAGATCTGGATCGAAAAGACCGAGATGCCGCGTCTCAACGACAAACGCAACGTTGTCTTGAGCCTGCGCGATGCCTCACAGGTCTACAGGGTAAAGAAGAAGACCGGCTTCGGTGGCTTCAACCATGTGCGTGCGGTTCGCAACGTCACCTTCGATGTCCGGCGCGGCGACAGTTTCGCGATCGTCGGTGAATCCGGTTGTGGCAAGTCGACGCTGATGCGGCTTCTGAGCAGGCTGGAACTGCCGAGCTCCGGCCAGGTTCTGTGCGGTGCCGACGATATCGCCATGCTCGGTGGCAAAGACCTTCTGACCTTCCGCAAGAAGCTGCAAATGGTACTGCAGGATCCGTTCGGCTCCCTGCCGCCACGCACATCGGTCGGGAAGATGCTGGAGGGCCCGCTTCGCACGCACGGATGGAAGGACAGTGCCAAAATTCGTGAGCGGGTTCTCAAGGTCATGGGCGAAGTCGGCCTCTCCGCCGATCTCTACGAGGAATTGCCGATCGGCCTGAGTGCCGGCCAGCGCCAGCGCATCAATGTTGCCCGTGCGCTGGTTCTGGAGCCTGAAATACTGATCATGGACGAAACGCTTTCTGCCCTGGACCAGACAGAACAGTTCAAGCTTCTCGATCTTTTCCAGAAGCTGCAGAAGGAATACGACCTCACTTACATCTTCATCTCCCACGACCTTGCGATGGTCCGCAAGGTCTGCAACCGGGTGGCGGTAATGTATCTCGGCGAGGTCTTCGAACTGGCTGATAACGAGCGGTTGTTCTTCGATCCCGGACATCCGTACACAATGGCGTTGCTCAGCGCGATGCCGACACTTGAAGAACGCCGCTACAAAGCGGAAGACTGCCTTCTGGAAGGTGAACCGCCAAGCCCGATCGATATTCCTCCAGGTTGCAGCTTCAAGTCGCGCTGTCCGCGTGCGATGGAGAGATGTGGCAGCCTGCAGCCCGCGCTTACCGCGCGTGGCAGCCAGGATTTCGCCGCCTGTCATCTCATCCAGCCATTGGCTCTCGATGACGCAACCCGTCAAATGGCTTTAGCCTGACCATGGTTGCGGCGCCACAGACGGGGCCGCAACGATCACTAGAATCCAGGGTGCATTCATGAGTTTCACCGAACATCGCCTCAAGCTTATCCTCGACATGCTGAAGCAAACCCAGCGCGTCAATGTGAGGGAGCTTGCAGATTATCTGCAGGTCAGCCAGGAGTCGATCCGGCGCGACCTCAAGGAACTTGAGATGCGCGGTTATGCCCGCCGCGTCTATGGCGGCGCGGTCCTTGACCAGCAGGAAAGCGATCAGCCGTTTACCGACCGACTGCGTGTCAGCTCACGCGAGAAAGCCAAGATCGGCGAGGCCGCAGCGTCGCTGGTCGAGGACGGCATGAAGGTGTTCATCGATACCGGCACCACAACGATTGCCTGCCTGAAACATATCGAGACGCGCAGGGACTTGACCGTTGTCAGCAATTCGCTGGCGGTCGCAGCCCACTTCTTCAATCTGCCGCAGGCAAGTGTGCGCGTTCTTGGCGGTCGCATGCGCCCAGATTATCAGGCGACATACGGCCATGAGACCGTGGCCGCGCTGAAGGAGCATTTCTTCGATCTCGCGATCATCGCCATCAGCGCCATTCACGCCGAACGCGGGTTCATGGATTTCGGCGAGGACGAGGCGATCCTGCGCCGCGTCGCCAAGGCCCAGGCTAAACGTTCGATCATTGTTGCCGACAGTTCCAAGTTTGGTCGTCTCGGCTCCATCCACACATTCGGCCTCAGCGAAATCGACGCGGTGGTGACCAGCGGCGTCATCGCGCGGGAATTTTCAGATCAATTCAATCAATCCAAAGTGGAAATCATACATGCCTGACGTCTCCTCCTCCCCTGTCCCGATCAATGCCGAGCGGCTCCAGATGCTGATGGAGACCCTCTCCACTTTTGGCGGCGGCCCCGATGGCTCGATGACCCGCCTGACGCTTTCCAGGGAAGACGGAATGGCGCGCGACTGGTTGGGGCACTGGTTTGCCGAAAACGGCTTCGAGCAGGCCGTGGACCCGATCGGCAACCAGTTCGGCAAGATGACCTTGGCGGGCGCAAATGCGCCCGTCGTCATGGTCGGCTCCCATATCGACAGCCAGCCGAACGGCGGCCGGTTCGACGGAGCGCTTGGTGTCATCGCCGCCTGCGAGGCGGTTTTGTCCGTCAGCGAACGTCTCAAGGCGGAAGGCAGGTTGTCCGCCTGCAACTTCCAGATCGTCAACTGGACCAATGAGGAAGGCGCCCGTTTCCAGCCGAGCCTGCTCGGCAGCAGCGTGTTTACCGGCGCCATTGACCTGGAATGGGCGCTCGAACGGGCCGACGGTGATGGCATTACGGTGCGCCAGTCGCTGGACGAGATCGGTTATGCTGGCAAGGAAAAGGTGGAAATTCCCGACGCATTGATCGAGCTGCATATAGAAGGTGACACGACGCTCAGCCGCGCCGGGGAGCGGTTCGGTATCTTCACGCGGTTCTGGGGCGCGACAAAATATCGCCTCGCCTTCCATGGACGCCAGGCACATACCGGCGCGACCCCGATGGCAGATCGCAAGGATGCGCTGCTTGCTGCTGCCTATCTGATCGCCGATCTCAAGCAGATATCGACCGAACACGGGCTGGACCTGCATACGTCGGTTGGCCGCCTGGAAGTCTTCCCCAATTCACCCAATGTCGTGCCGGCCGAAGCCGTGCTGTTCATCGAGCTGCGCTCGGGATCGCCAGACGTCCTGACGGAGGCGGAACGCAAGATGAAGATCAAGATCGAGGAAGCGGCGATGAAAGCCGGCGTCACCTCGGAGGTCCGCTCCATCGACCGCCGCAAGGCGGGAAGGTTCGCGCCGGGCCTGGTGACGCTTGCGCAAAGTGCTGCGGCGCATCTCGGCCAGAGCGCCCGTCACCTCGATACGATCGGCGGCCATGATGCCGTTGCCGTCTCCGATGTCTGCCCGGCGGTGGTGCTGGCAGTTCAGAGCCGTGACGGCGTCATCCACCACCCGACCGAGTATACCTCGCCTGAAGATCAGGCCCTTGGCACACAGATAGTGGCGGACATGCTTTACAAGATCGCCTGCGAAGGTTTGAAAGTTGTCGAACTCAGCGAGGCTGCCGAATGAAGAGATCGGGCTCTCCTCAATCACCGATGGAAGCCCGCGCGGAGAAGGCGCTTTCAGTCTTTTCCGCAGTGATTGGCGACACCCCTTCCTATGCGCAGGCGACGGCAGCTGTCGCATCGCCGTCCTATCATGCCGTCGAATCCTGCGGTTTCGTGGTCGCGCCGACAGACGGGGAGGCACGTTATTTCCTGCGTCTCGGTGCCGATGAGGTAACCGATCTCGTGGATGTCGAGACCGCACATGCTGCGGCACACCGTTTTCACAGCCTTGGTCTTTCTCCTGAGCCGATTGGTTACGATGCTGGGACGGCCAGCATGTTGTTTGCCCGACTTGGCGAAGGCTGGCGAGCGGCAAGGATCGACGATCTGATGCAGCCGCAAACTGTTGCCCGCCTGATCGAGATGCAGACGACGATCGCAGGGGGTGTTTCCACCGGCCGAACATGGTCAGTCTTCGACGGCATCGATCAGCTCTGGGCGATCGTGAGTGCCGGTGACACCAGCCTGCCCGGTGATGTCGAATGGATGCTCTCCTGGATGACGCCGATCCGCGAGGCAGTTTCAGCGGCCGGCGTGGACCTGAAACCGGCCCATGGTGATCCGCAGGCTTCGAATGTCATGCTGGGCCCAGACGGGAAAATGCAGCTCGTGGACTTCGACATGGCTGCCGACGTCGACCCCTACTACCAGCTCGGCGTTCAGATGAACGAACTCTACCAGTTCGAAAGCCAGATGAGGCCGTTGCTGGAAATGCACGATGGAGGTTTCAGCGAAAGAAACTTCAACCGCTGCCGTGTCTATGCGGCGGCAGACGACCTCTACTGGGCGTTGCGCAGCCTCGTACTGGAGCTTCGTTCGCCGCCGCGGGGTGTCGAATTCCTGAAATATGCCGGCTGGCGGTTCCTGCGTTGCCGGATGCTGCTCGGCCAGCCGGATTTCGAGGCCAGGCTGAGAGCGCTCTAGGCATACGAGAACGATAACGGGCTAGAAACAATAACGGGAACAAGCCTATGAATGAACTGGGAATGGCACGATCCGATGCCGAACGGGCAGTTGAGGCTGCAATCATACAGGTACCACCTTGGGAAGGACGGCGGCTGCGCTACAGTCCGGTTTCCGGCGGAATCAGCAACACCAATTTCCGCATCGAGGTCGAAGGTGAAGAGCGTGGCTATTTTCTAAAGATCCCCGGCCGCGGCACCGAGATGTTCATCGATCGCAAGGCCGCCGCTGCCGCCAGCAAACAGGCAGAAGTGATCGGAATCGGCCCGAAGACATTCGACTATCTCGATCACCTCGACATCGAAATCGCCGAGTTCATCGACGGTCGCCGCGCCTCGACACATAGGGATTTTGCAGACCCGGCGATCCGCAACGAAGCGGTGCGCGTCTATCGGCAGTTTCACAATGCCCCTGCCCTGCCGCTGACAAAAACCGTCTTCGACATGATCGAGGAACATTTCGACCAGGTGCGCCAGCTTGACGGCCACTGGCCGCTCGACCACGACTGGCTCTTGCGCAACTACAGACAGGCGCGCGCCGCGCTTGAGGCATCCGGGCTCGATCTGGTTCCCTGTTTCAACGACCCGATGCCGGGCAATTTCCTGATCGGTGAAGACAAGTCGATCAAGCTGATCGATTTCGAATATGCGTCGAACAATGAGAGGCTCTACGATCTCGCGATCTGGAGTGGCGAGATGTTCTATTCCGAGGCGACCGACTGCGAGATAATCGAGGAGTATTTCGGTCGTTACGACAAGGCGCATCACGCTCGCTTCATCGTCCACAAGGCACTCGCTGACATCAAGTGGAGCACTTGGGCGATGGTACAAAACCGGATATCGACCCTCGATTTCGACTTTTACAAGTACGGAATCTGGAAGCATATGCGCGCCCGCTCGATTATCCACGATCCCCGTTGGCCCCTGTTCCTGAAAGCCCTTTGATGCCAGTCACCGATATCAGCCCGCAAGAAGCTGCGACCTATATCACCTTCGCCACGGAACTTGCCGACGCCGCGCGTCCGCTGGCGCTCTCCTATTTCCGGACCCCGCTCGACGTTATCTCAAAACTCGACGATAGCCCGGTGACAATCGCCGACCGAGCGATCGAAAAACATCTCCGAGAGATGATCGAGGCGCGTTTTCCCGATCACGGCATCCATGGTGAGGAGTTCGGCGTAAAGGAAGGTAACGCCTTTACATGGGTGCTGGACCCGATCGACGGCACCAAGAGCTTCATCACCGGTTTCCCGCTGTTTGGTACGCTTGTCTCACTGACATTTCAGGAAAAGCCATTCTGTGGTCTGATCGATATTCCGGCCACCGGCGAACGCTGGCAGGGCCGGCCGGGAGAGACACTCTTTGCTGGCAAGCCGGCCCACGCCAGCGGCTGCGAGAACCTCTCCAGCGCCCGTTTTTATACGACTTCGCCGGATATGTTCGTGGACAGCGAAGCCGAGAGCTTCGAGCGTCTCTCTCGCAAAGCCAGGCTGCGGCGTTTCGGTGGAGACTGCTACATCTATGGTCTGATCGCTTCCGGCCATTGCGACATCGCTCTCGAGACGGGACTTCAACCTTACGACTACATGGCTCTCGTGCCCGTTGTGACGGGTGCCGGCGGATGCATTACCGACTGGCGGGGCAATGCGCTTTCGATCCATTCCGACGGACGGGTTCTGGCGTCGGCCACCCCGAGACTTCATGACGAAGCCCTGGCCCTCCTCAACCGGTGACGTGAACAAATGCCCTATACGACGACAATCGAGCAGACTGTCTTCCGCTTTGATGACCTGAAAATGCTGCTGGCGAAAGCAACCCCGGAGCGCTCCGGCGACCAGCTCGCCGGCATTGCGGCGCAAGGCCCGGTCGAGCGCTTGGCAGCCCAGATGGCGCTGGCCGATCTACCTCTGAAAGCATTTCTCGGCGAGGAGCTAATTTCGTCGGAGGATGACGAGGTTTCCCGACTGATCGCGCAACGGCACGATCCGGCAGCCTTTTCCGCAGTTTCCTCGCTTACTGTCGGTGAATTGCGCGAATGGCTGCTCAAGCCCGAGACGTCGCATGAGCGGCTGGAGGCGGTGACCTTTGGACTGACACCGGAAATGGTCGCGGCCGTTTCGAAGATCATGCGCCTTCAGGACATGATAGCTGTTTCTGCCAAGCGACGTGTCGTGACGCGATTCCGCAACACGATCGGGCTCGCCGGGCGGCTTTCCACCCGCAACCAGCCCAACCACCCGACCGATGACAGCCGCGGTATCATAGCGTCTGCCATCGACGGGCTGCTGATGGGGTCGGGAGATGCCGTGATTGGCGTCAATCCCGCGACCGATGCGACGGATGACTATATCCGCATCGTTTCCTTGCTCGACGAATTGCGGGAAAAGCTTGCGATCCCGACACAGACCTGTTGCCTTGGCCATGTAACGACGGCGATCCAGGCAATCGAACGGGGTGCGCCGGTCGATCTCGTCTTCCAGTCGGTGGCGGGATCGGAAAAGGCCAATCGCGGCTTCGGCATCGATCTGGCGCTTCTGAAGGAGGCACATGAGGCGGGGCGGTCGCTTGGTCGTGGCATGCCGGGCGCAAACGTCATGTATTTCGAGACTGGGCAGGGCGCGGCGCTTTCGGCCGATGCGCATTTCGGCGTCGACCAGCAGACGATGGAGGCACGTGCCTATGCCGTGGCGCGCGAGTTCGATCCACTGCTCGTCAATACGGTCGTCGGTTTCATCGGGCCGGAATACTTGTTCAACGGCAAGCAGATCATCCGTGCCGGCATCGAGGATCATTTCTGCGGCAAGCTCCTTGGCCTGCCGATGGGCGTCGACGTCTGCTACACCAACCATGCCGATGCTGATCAGGAAGATATGGATACGCTGTTGACGCTCCTCTGCGCAGCCAATGTCAATTTCGTCATCACCGTTCCCGGCGCCGACGATATCATGCTGAACTACCAGTCGCTATCGCATCACGATGCCGTCTATTGCCGCGAGACGCTGAAGCGGCCACCCGCACCAGAGTTCGAGAAATGGCTTTTCGAAATCGGCCTGACCGATCCCGATGGTGCGCTGGTCGGCGAGCCTGTCGCGCTTTCCAATTATGTCCGCAACAGCGCATTGATCGGAGCCTGACATGGAAAAGGTGCGAGAACCCACTGCTGCCGGAAAAAACCTCACTATCAAGGATATGACCGATGCGCGTGTTTCGCTCGGCCGTCATGGCGCGGGTCTTCCGACACGCGCTCAACTTGCCTTCCTTCTGGACCACGCGCGGGCACGCGAAGCGGTCTGGACGAGCGTCGACCGGCCCTCGCTGGCAGACAGGCTCGATCGTCTCGGCCTTCCGGCTGTCAATGTCGATAGCATGGCAAGTGACCGCAGCACCTATGTGCGGCGGCCGGATCTTGGCCGGCGGCTTGCGGCGGAATCCGAAAAACGGCTGAAACATGAGAGAACGATCAATGGCTATGATGTCGCAATTATCGTCGCGGATGGCCTGTCGTCCCACGCGATCGATCTCAATGCCGTGCCGTTGATCGAGGCGCTTGTTCCGAAGCTCGCTATCCTGAACCTGACCGCTGCACCAATTGTGCTGGCGAGCCAGGCGCGCGTCGCGCTCGGCGATCCTGCCGGTGAGGCATTAGGTGCAAAACTGACGATCGTGCTTGTCGGCGAACGTCCGGGACTTTCAGCTGCCGACAGCCTCGGTGCTTACATCACTTACGGTCCCAAGTCGGGAAACCTGGATTCCAGCCGAAATTGTGTCTCCAATATCAGGGATGGTGGTCTGCCGGTCTGCGAAGCTGCCGAGATCATTGCGACGCTGACAAGGGATATGATGAGGACCCGCGTCAGTGGCGTGGCGCTCAAGGCTGCCATGGTGGAGTTTCTCGAAAGACATGACAATTCGCTTCCAGCTAAAGACCTACTGACAATTTGAAGTCTTTGGGGTGCGAAACCCTCGGAACGCGGCCCATCTCCTTTGGAAGGATTGCGGCCTGTCGTCGAAAGTCCAGTCGACTGCCTTGTGTTGAGTGCGGAGAGGCGGATGAAGAAAAGTTAGACATCGCTCGCTGGAGCAAAGGGGTGTGTGTGCGTATTCTCGATGCTCAGGCGAAAACGTGGAGGAATTTTGATCCCATGATTTTAGATTTGCGAATGTTTTCGGCTCTCCTCTATGTTGCCACGGGACACGGAAACTGACATCATCGTTTTGCAGGCTTCAATGGGCCGCTGATATTCCATGAGCAGGGTAGCTCTCGACCGGAAACGGGCGGGAGCTTTTTTATTTTTTGGTGGGCGATGATGCATTCAGAAAGCTGGCGGGTCGGTGTGCTTTTCTCCGAGACGGGTGTGACCGGAGCCGTCGAAAAAACCCAGAGGTTCGCGACCTTGCTGGCGATCGACGAAATCAATGCGGCTGGCGGCGTCCTTGGCCGGATGATCGAGCCTGTCGCCTATGACCCTAAATCGACGCCCAATCTCTATAAGGAACTTGCGGTCAAGCTTTGCGACGAGGATCGGGTCCGGGTCGTTTTCGGTTGCCATATGTCTAGCACCCGCAAAGCCGTACTGCCCGTCATCGAAGCTCGAGAGGCCCTGCTATTCTATCCGACACTGTATGAGGGGTTTGAATACTCTCGGCACTGTATCTACACCGGGGCCGCACCCAACCAAAACTCCGTGCAGCTGGTCGACTTCCTCACCAAGCATTATGGAAAGCGGGTTTTCCTTGTGGGTTCGAACTACGTCTACCCTTACGAATCCAACCGGACGATCAGCGATCTCTTTCTTCAGCTGGGCGGTCAGGTGCTGGACGAAATATATGTTCCTCTCAACCTAAAGCCCGAAGATGTCGCCAAAATCATCCGGCATATTCGCGCGGCACGGCCGGATGTCATCTATTCGACAATCGTCGGCGACGGTATCATTCCCTTCTACACGGCGTTCAAAGAGGCGGGTTTTGATTCAGCCACGATGCCAATCGCCAGTCAGTCGACAAGCGAGGCCGACGTGATCCGGATGCGGCCTGAAGTGGCCGAGGGGCATATCACCGCGGCCCCGTTTTTCGCCTCCCTGGATACGCCTCGCGCGCGTGCCTTCGTCTTGGCTTACCAACAGCGATACGGCCAGCAGATGCTGCCGACCGCGCCGGCCGAAGCGGCCTATTTCCAGGTCTATCTCTATGCGGGAGCTTTGCAGCGGGCCGGTGGCGACGGGCTGGAGCAGCTTCTTCCAGCCCTTTACGAGGTCGAGTACGACGCTCCGCAGGGCGCTGTGAAGATAGACCGGCTGACGAACCACACCCATCTCTGGCCAAGGGTTGCAAAAGTAAATGCGCAAGGCAGCTATGACATCGTCCATGACCCGTCGCTGCGCGTGGCGCCAGATCCGTTCATGCGAGAATATCGCCCGGACCTGACGCAGCCGTTCCCACATCGTGTTCAGGTCTGAGAAGGAGCGACGATGTCTTTCGCCCTTCTCAGAGATTTGCGGGACCTCAAGGTTCTGGTGATTCATCCCCGGACATCCGAAGGAGAGTTTCTCGTTGATCACCTGCGCCGTATCGGTTGTACGGTCAGTTGCCTCTGGCCGGTCCCTGCCGAGTTGCCACACGGCACGGATGTCGTCTTTCTTGCCATGGAAGACGAGGCGCGACCGGAAATCGAACGCCTGCTGAAGTGCCTCCCCAATCCCGCTCCGACCATGCTCGCCATCGTCGGTTACGAAAATCCCTCCACATTGCAGATCGTTCTGGAAAGCGGCGCGCTTGCCATTGTCGAGAGACCGATCAAACCGTTCGGCCTGCTGACAAATCTCGCCATAGCGCGCAGTCTCTGGCTTGAGCGCCAAAGGCTCGTCAAGGAAGCCCGTAAATATAAGCGCAAGGTCTTGGGAGACCAGAAGCTCGCCCGGGCAAAAGCCATTCTAATGGCCAATCGCGGCACGAGCGAGAATGAGGCGTATCGTGAAATGCGCGAGCAAGCGATGGCTCGGCGCGTCCCAATCGATGAAATCGCCAATTCGATTATCAACGCCGAACAGCTCTTGCGCCCTTCCCAAAAACATGATTAGTTTTTGATGTGTTCCAGATGAACACCTCCGGCACATCCCTTCGTTTCGCGAAGCCATGTGCCGCTGTTGCACGCGGCGCGGCCGTGATGCGATGATGGCAAGGGTGCCCGCAGGCTGTGAAAAGCCTCGCGGGTTTTTTGTTATCTGCTGACAGTGAAGTCGGCCTTCCAGTATTTTTTCGGCATGAAAGCCTCGCCGTAGAGCCGGGCAGTGCCGTCGCGTGCGCCAATCAAAAAAAGGGGAACCAAGATGGTGTTCAACAGACGTGACTTTCTGAAAACCGCAGCCACCGCTTCCGCCGCACTCGCCTTGCCGGCGCTGGGCGGCCGGGCCTTTGCAGCCGATGCTATCAAGGTCGGTGCGCTCTACTCCCAGACGGGCGGGCTTTCTGTCGCCGAGAAGCTTCTCGCCAACGGTGTCATGATGGCCGTGGCCGAAATCAACGCAGCCGGCGGCGTTCTTGGCCGCCAGGTGGAAGTCGTCGTCGAAGACGGCGCTTCCGATCCGAAGACCTTCAGCGAAAAAGCATCGAAACTGATCCTCAAGGACAAGATTTCCACCATCTTCGGCTGCCACACCTCTGCCAGCCGCAAGGCCGTGCTGCCGATCTTCGAACGGCGCGGCGCGATGCTGTTCTACCAGACGCACTATGAGGGCTTTGAGTGCTCGCGCAACGTCGTCTATTCCGGCGCTGTTCCAAACCAGCAGCTCTCCAACTACATTCCCTGGATTGTCGAGAAACTGGGCAAGAAGAAGTTCTTCATCGTTGGCTCCAACTATGTCTATCCGCGCGAGATGGCCAAGGTTTCCAAGAAACTGATCGAGGCGGCGGGCGCAGAATGGGTGGCGGACGAATATCTGGAACTTGGACACTCCGAATGGGCTGTCATGGTCAGCAAGATCAAGGAATCGGGCGCCGACGTGGTTCTTTCCAACGTGGTTGGCGACTCGATCATCGCCTTCTACCGCGAGTTCAAGAACCAGGGCCTCTCGCAGGAGGTTATCCCGATCTGCGCGACAGTGACCTCCGAAATCGAGATCGCCGCCATGGGCGCCGAATATGCGGCGGGCAGCTACACATCATTTCCATATTTTATGTCGATCGAAACGCCGGCCAACAAGAGCTTCATCGAACGCTTCAGGACCTTCGTCAACGATCCGAAGGCAGTGACATACCATTCGCTCGAGGCCGCCTATTTCCAGGTATTCCTGTGGAAGCAGGCAGTGGAGAAATCCGGCGATCTGTCCGCCGATGCTATCCGGGCCGGCATTCGTGGCCAGACCTATGACGCGCCCGGCGGCAAGGTGACCACCGACCCCGACAACCTGCATTGCTGGCTGACGCCGCGTATCGGCCAATGGCAGCCGGATGGACAAAGCAAGGTCGTCAACGCCTACCCGGCACCGATCAAGCCGCTGCCCTATTCGGCCTATGGCGAGACGGAAAGCAATCTTTTCTGCACCAGCAACGGTCTCGACGCAGCAAAGCTAAAGGGCTGACCCCTCTTTCCGCGTCCTCCCGCCAGCCATGCCTGGCGGGACCATGTCTCGGCAAGGCGGATCTGCGTTTTTTCCTCTGCTCGGTGCCAACCCGATTTCGGGACAGGCAAGGAGCAGGACAAAGTCTGGTCCGCCCTTCTCACGAACGGTGGCGTTATGCTCGACATTCTCTTTATCGGCCTCAGTCTCGGCTCAATCCTTCTTCTGGTGGCACTCGGTCTTGCCATCACCTACGGCGCCATGGGCGTCATCAACATGGCCCACGGCGAAATGGTCATGATCGGTGCCTACGTCGCCGTCCTCTCGGGCATCTGGCTGAAAACAGGCCTTCTGTTCGCAATTCCCCTGGCTTTTGTCGTGACCGCCCTGCTCGGCCTGGTGATCGAGCGGGTGGTGGTGCGCAGGCTTTACGGCCGCCTGCTCGACACGCTTCTTGCCACCTGGGGCATTGCCATCCTTTTGCAGCAGGCCGTAAGGCTCGAATTCGGCCTCAGCTTTTTCGGCATTCATATCGAGGGCCTGGGAGCCGGACTGCAAAACGTCGCCGTGCCTTCGTATCTGCAGGGCACCTTCAGGTTCGCCGGCGCCGACATCAACGCGTATCGCACCTTCATCATCGCGGTGACGGCCGCGTTGACGCTGGCGACATGGTTCATTCTCTACCGGACGACAGCGGGCATGCAGGTGCGCGCCATCATCCGTAATCCAAAAATGGCTGCCGCTTGCGGCATCGATGTGAAACGCATCAATGCCGTGACTTTCGCCTTCGGTTCCGGCCTTGCGGGCGTCGCCGGCGTAATGATGTCCGGCTTCAAGACGGTTTTCCCCGACATGGGCACGACGATGGTCGTTGACGGTTTCATGGTCGTGGTAACGGGCGGGGTCGGCAGCCTTTTCGGCACGGCCCTGTCGTCAGGGCTTCTGGGCGAAATCAATGCGCTGGTGGCGATTGGAACGAACGACATTCTGGCGCGCGCCGTCGTCTTCGGGGTCGTCATCCTCGTCATTCTCGTCAAGCCCAGCGGGCTATTCTCGTTCAAGGGGCGCTAACATGAGCATCGAACGAAAATTCCAGATCGCCGCCTATGTGCTTTTCATCGCGGTGATTTTTGCAGCGCCGGTTTTCGGTGACGAATTCTGGCTGAACCGCATTTCGAAATATCTGGTCTACGGCATGCTCGGCGTCGCCATTGCGCTCACATGGGGATATGCAGGCATTCTCAATCTCGGCCAGGGGCTGTTTTTTGGCCTGGGCGCCTACATGCTCGCCATGTCGCTGAAACTGTCGAGCCTGACCAGTCTGCAACAGGGCTCCGACAGGCCGGTTCCGGATTTCATGCTGTGGAATGCCGAGCCCGGCGCGCCGACGGAACTTTGCTGTATCAACAAGGGCTCCTTCCTCTGGCTTCCGTTTCAGAGCCAGTCCGTAGGTCTCGTGCTTGGCATCGTGCTTCCCGTCGTGATTGCCGGGGCACTGGGCATGCTGGTTTTCCGCAAGCGCATTTCCGGTGTCTTTGTCTCGATCATCACCCTGGCGCTTGTTCTGCTTGTGCGTCTCGTCATGGTCGATGCGCAACCGGTGACGAACGGCTTCAACGGCCTGACCGATCTTGGCTGGCTGACGATCGGCGGCATCGAATTCGACCCCTACAGCCGGGCAACCTATTATCTGTGCGCCGCATGCCTGTCCCTGACGCTCATCGGCGCGCGTCTCATCGTGGAGACCCGTGCAGGCATGATCCTACAGGCGATCCGCGACGATCAGCTTCGCGCCCGCTATCTTGGCTTCGACGTCTCGCTTTACCAAGTATTCTTCTTTATCATTTCTGCCGGCATCGCCGGCGTTGCCGGCATGCTCTATGTGGTCGTCGCGGAGTTCGCCTCGCCGACCTTCATGGACCTGTCTTTCTCGGTGACGATGGTCGTCTGGGCTGCCGTCGGCGGCCGTTCCTCCCTGCTCGGCGCCTGCATCGGCGCGATCCTGATCAACATGATCGAGGCCGAGGTCAGCGAGACCGAAGCGCTGGTCGAGGCCTGGAAAGCGATCATCGGCCTCATCTTCGTCCTTGTCGTCCTGTTCATGCCGCGGGGCCTTGGCGGCGTCGCGCACGATGTGCTGCGGCAGTTTATCCGCCGTGTCAAACCAGGCCCGGCATCCTCATCGTTACAGCAACAGAGCGAGGCATTGTAATATGAGTGCAATCGCGTTGACCATCGACGGTCTCAGCGTCGATTTTGGCGGATTCAGAGCCGTCAACAATGTCAGCATTACCGTTCGCGATGGCGAGTTGCGTGTGTTGCTCGGCGCAAATGGCGCCGGAAAGACAACTTTGATGGACCTGGTCAGCGGCAAGACCCGCAGCACAAAAGGCAGGGTCTTCGTCTACGACACAGACATCACCAACTGGCCGGAACACAAGATCGCCCGCGCCGGGATCGGTCGAAAATTCCAGATCCCCAGCGTTTTTCGCGATCTCAGCGTGCGGCAGAATCTGGAGGTCGCCAATTGCCGCAATCCATCGGTGTTTGCCAATCTCCGGTTTGGATTTTCGCGCGCCGAAGCCAAACGCGTCGATGAGGTACTCGCCCTCACCGGCCTCGAAGCGGAGGAGAATGTGACTGCGGCTTATCTCAGTCATGGCCAGACGCAATGGCTGGAACTGGGCATGCTCATCGTCCAGGATCCCAAGGTTGTTCTGCTGGACGAGCCGACGGCGGGCATGACCCAGGCCGAAACGCGCAAGACGGCCCAGATCATCAAAAATCTCAAAGGCCGCCACACCATCCTTGTCGTCGAGCACGACATGGGGTTCGTCCGTGAAATCGCCGAACGCATCACCGTTCTGCATCTGGGAGAGGTTCTCGCCGAAGGAAGCGTCGAGGATATCGAGAGCAATCCGAAGGTCCGCGAGGCCTATCTCGGTTCGAAAGGAATATCCTGATGCTGACATTGAAAAACGTACACAGCTATTACGGCCGCAGCCATATCCTGCACGGCGTCACGCTTGATATCCCGGCGGGAAAGGTAACCAGCATTCTTGGCCGCAACGGTACCGGCAAGACGACCCTGTTGAAAACCCTGATGGCGCTGACCGACCGTATGACGGGCGAGATGCATCTGCAGGGGAAAGACATAGGCTCATCTTCGACGCATATGAGGGCACGGGCCGGGATCGCCTACGTCCCCCAGGGCCGGGAGATCATTCCCGATTTCACCATCCGCGAGAACATCCTGATGGGCGCCTTTGCGCGCACCGATCGCAAACGCGAAATTCCGGTACTGGTGCCGGAGCTTTTTCCATACCTGATGGCCAACCTCGATCGGCCCGGCGGTGTGCTTTCGGGCGGCCAGCAACAGCAGCTCGCCATCGCCCGCGCACTGGCCGCGGATCCGAAGGTACTGCTTCTCGATGAACCCAATGAAGGCATCCAGCCCTCGATCGTCGAGGAGATTGAAAAGATCATCATCCGGCTCAATCGCGAGATCGGCATGACGATCATCCTCGTCGAGCAGAACGTTGCATTTGCGCGGCATGCCTCTCACCACTTCGCCATGCTGGAGAAGGGAGGTGTGGTCGCGGCCGGCGCCATCGACGCGCTCTCCGACGCGCTGGTTCATAGGCATATGGCTGTTTGAAAAAACGCATCCTTTCATAAGACAATGGGAACAATCATGACACCGACACAGAGCTACACCGCCGCCGCTATCCAGTTCGAACCGACCATGTTCGAAAAGGCGCGCAATATCAGCCGGCTGAGCGCCCTTTGCGAGGAAGCGGCGCAGGCCGGCGCCCGCCTGATCGTCACCCCCGAAATGGGGACGACAGGCTATTGCTGGTTCGACAGGGCCGAGGTGAAGCCGTTCGTCGAGGCGATCCCCGGACCGACCACCGATGTTTTCCAGGCGATTGCCCGCAAACACCGCTGCTACATCGTCGTCGGCATGCCGGAAGTCGATCCGGCGAGCGATCTCTATTACAATACGGCAGTTCTGATCGGTCCGGATGGCATCGTTGGTCGGCACCGCAAGTCGCATCCCTATATCGCCGAGCCAAAATGGGCCGCAAATGGCGACATCGTGCACGAGGTCTTCGAAACGGAGATCGGACGTATTTCAATGCTGGTGTGCATGGATCTGCACTTCTTCGAGACGGCGCGGCTGGAGGCTCTGGCCGGTGCCGACATCATATGCCACATCTCCAACTGGCTGCAGGAGCGCGCGCCCGCTCCCTACTGGATCAACCGCGCCTTCGAAAATGCCTGCTATGTCATCGAAAGTAATCGGTGGGGTCTGGAAAGAACCGTGCAGTTTTCCGGGGGAAGTTGCCTGATCGAGCCCGACGGAACGGTTGCCGCATCCATCGACACAGGCGACGGAATTGCCTATGGCAAGGTCGATCTTGCCCGTGCCCGTCGCCGCGAGGTCTTAAGCGAACCGGTCTTCAAGACGCGCCGGCCCGAGCTCTACATGAACATGATGACCAACAGTTTCACCTGGAACCCTGGCGATTACTTCCGCCTCTATGGCTATCAGCCAATCCCGCGCGGACGCAGATCGCGTGCAGCCGTTGCCCAGTTCGCGCCAACCTCCGTCATTGCAGACAATATTGCCCACATAACAAGGCTCGCAAACGAGGCTAAGGCGACAACGGCGCCGGACATTCTGGTGTTCCCGGAATTGTCGCTGACCGGACTTGAGGCCCCGCAAACGCGGGCGGAGCCGCTGTCTGGTCCAACCGTATCCGCCTTCGTTCGTCTGGCCATGAAGCTCGGCTTTTATATCGTCGCCGGATTTGCCGAAGCGGACGAAGACAGGATCTATAACAGCGTGGTCCTTGCAGGGCCCGAGGGGCTGGTGGGCAGCTATCGCAAGACGCATCTGGGCGTCGCCGACAGTTGGGCAACGGCCGGCGACGAATGGAAAATATACGACCTTGCCATCGGCCGGGTGGGCGTGGCGATTGGCCACGACGCGCTTTATCCGGAAGCCATCCGTTCGCTTTCACTCATGGGATGCGATCTTGTTGCCTGCCCTTCGGCGATCGCCGGCACCTTCACCGGCAGCCATGGCGGTACGAAAATCCCGCACAACTATCCGATCCCAAAGGGCGCCGATCCCTACCACTGGCATGCGCTTCGCGTTCGCGGCGGCGAGAACAACGTCTATTTCGCCTTCGCCAATGTGCTGGACCAGGAAAAGGGTTATCTGGGCAAGAGTGCGGTATTCGGGCCGGATTCCTTTGCTTTTCCACGTCAGGAATCGGCGATCCTGGATGAGGAGGGGATTGCCGCTGCGGCTGTCGATACCACCAATCTCGACACGCCATATCCGACGAACATCGTCCGGCGAAAAGACCTTGTCGTCATGCGTCAGCCGCATCACTATCAGCCTCTCGTCAAATGGCATCAGTAAAAGTCGGCACAATGTTGACATTCACGTTCACGCCCGTCCCGCAGATAATTGCGGGACGGGCTGCAGCGCAAGGCTTTCAAAGCTCAAGTCCAAGCTCGGAGCGCGTGTCCTGGTGATTTCCGACGGTGGGGTCGTCAAGGCGGGACTTGATCAGCCGCCCCTCGCCAGCCTCGTTCAGACTGGCGCTGGAACATCAATTTTCACTGGCGTCATCGCCGATCCGCCGGAAACCGGCAAGTGGCTGCAGCGCAGTCCCTCGTTCCGCTCGAAACCCAGAAGTTGCGCCAATGACGTTCCCAGGTTGACCAACAGGGCAAAGATGCGGTTGCAGCAATTAGTATAACTCAAAAAACCTACGGAGACCGTTGGCCTCCGTAAGCCATTTTGTCAGTTGTCGCCCGTGCACAATGCCGGTCAGGCTCCGTATGGCACCCAAATGTTCTTCACCTGGATCGCCCTGCGCAGATAATCACGACCCTGCGCTTCGGTGCGATTTAGCCAATCGGGCTGACGGCCATTATTGACCCAGGTGGCCTTCAGGTTGCCTGCAGAAGCCCGCTCGACCATCGTGCTTCCCTCCGTCGAGCCGAAATACCAGACAGCCGCAACGTCATCATGCTCGGCGAGTGTCTTTGCAAGCAGATCGCTTTCGCCGGTCACAATGTTGATGACCCCGCCGGGCATATCCGACGTGTCCAGCACCTGGTAGAAATCACCGGCAATCAATGGATGGCGAGACGACGGGACCACCACAACGCGATTGCCCATGGCGATTGCAGGTAGAACCAGCGACACCAACGACAGGAGGGGTGCCTCATCGGGGCAAACGATCCCGACGATGCCCCAGGGCTCGTTCATGGCAAGCGTGACGTGACGTGACTTGGTGGAGTGCACGGCGCCATCGAACTTGTCTGCCTGGGCGGCATAATAGGAAATACGGCGCAGAGATGCGTCGACTTCGTCCTTTGCCTTCTTTTCGCTGACACCGGTGCTATCGATGATGCGGGCGACAAATTCGTCACGCCGTGCATCAAGGTTCTCTGCAAGATAATAGAGCACTTGAGCACGGTTATGGGCGGTTGCGGAACTCCAGCTGCCTGCCTTGGACGCTGCTTCCACAGCATTGCGGATGTCCTTGCGGCTGCCTATTCCGGCCATGCCAATCACGGTGTTGCCCTTGCCGGTCACCGAATAACTGTAGCCACCGTCGGGGCGGGCTTGTTTGCCGCCGATGTAGTTCTTCATGGTTCGATCAAGGCCATCGATCGCCATCTTGCTGTCAGCGTTCGGCAATGCAGATGGCGTGAAGGCTTCAGCGGGCTTTGTGACCGGCAGGCTCTTTTCCCAGTCTGACACCAGATATTCGTAAAGCCCCTCGCGCGCACCTTCGCGACCGAAGCCACTTTCGCGGTAGCCGCCAAAACCTGCACCGGCATCGAGCATGTTGGTGCAGTTGATCCAGACCACACCTGCCTTGACGCGGGCGGCCAGATCAAGCGCGACATTGATGTTTTCCGACCAGATGGAGGCGGCAAGGCCGTAACGGGTATTGTTGGCCAGCGAAACGGCTTCATCCGGCGTGCGGAAGGTGGTCGCCGCAGCGATCGGGCCAAAGATTTCCACCTGGCAAACCGTCGATGCCTGATCGACTTCGGTGAAGAAGCCGGGAGCGACGAAATTGCCGGTGGCCGGCAACGGGTTGGAACTCTGCCAGAGTTCACCGCCCTCTTCCACGCCCTTGCGTACCAGATCCGTGATGCGTTTCACCTGCGTGGCCGAAACAATCGCGCCGACATCGGTCGACTTGTCGAGCGGATCGCCGACCCGCAGGGTTTCCAACCGCTTTTTCAGCCGTGCATAAAATTTATCGGCAATACCTTCCTGCACCAGCAGGCGGGAACCGGCGCAGCAGACTTCGCCCTGATTGAACCAGATCGCGTCAACAACACCTTCAACCGCCGCATCGAGATCTGCATCCTCGAAAACGATGAATGGTGACTTGCCGCCCAGTTCCAGCGACAGCTTTTTGCCCGAACCGGCAATCTGCTCGCGAATAACGCGACCGACCTTGGTCGAGCCGGTGAAGGCAACCTTGTCGACGCCGTCGTGGCCGCAGATTGCAGCGCCTGTCGAGCCATCGCCCTGCACGATGTTGACGACACCCGCGGGAAGGCCGACCTCGTGGCAGATTTCCGCAAAGGCGACAGCGGTCAGCGGTGTCAGGTCTGCAGGCTTAAGTACCACGGTATTGCCGGCAGCAAGCGCCGGCGCAATCTTCCAGGCCAACATCAGCAGAGGGAAATTCCACGGAATCACCTGACCGCAAACACCGACCGGCGAGAAACCACGGAACTCGTCTTCCACCATTTCGGCCCATCCGGCGTGATGGTAAAAATGGCGGGCGACGAGTGGGATGTCGATATCGCGTGTTTCGCGAACCGGCTTGCCGTTATCCATCGTTTCCAGAACGGACAGGAAGCGCTCGCGCTTCTGTACATGTCGGGCAATGGCATAGAGGTAACGAGCGCGCTCGTGACCCGACAGCTTCGACCATTTTGCGAAGGCCGTGCGGGCGGCCTTGACCGCCTGATCGACGTCTTCCTCATTGCCGCGAATGATTTCCGCCAGCTTATCCCCGTTTGCGGGGTTTGACACGGAAATGGTCTCGCGGCCCTCCGGAGAAACGAACCGGCCGTTGATATAATGTCCAAACGAGCGTCCATGCGCGTCGAGCCACTGTTTCACATCACCATTGGCTTCGGGGGAAGGTCCATATTCCATGGTTTCCAAAATGTCCTTGATGGGTCGCATTTTTTCAGTCCTTATGCGGCAGCGTGATGGTGAGCGCTGGAATAGCGACCGGTTACGAAATGTTCGAGCTGGCGCTCGATATCGCCAAGCATCGAGCTGGCGCCGATGCGGAACAGGTCCGGTTCCAACCAGCGATTGCCCAGCTCCTCCTTCATCAGCGTCAGCCATGACACCGCGTCCTTCGCTGTCTTCAACCCGCCTGCAGGCTTGAAGCCGACCATCTGGCCAGTCAGTTCGCCGTAGTCGCGCAGCGCACGCACCATGGTGAGACTGACCGGCAGAGTGGCGTTGACTTCCTCTTTGCCGGTCGAGGTTTTGATGAAGTCCGACCCCGCCTGCATCGCCACCATTGAGGCGCGATAGACGTTGGTCAGCGTATTGAGATCACCCGTCGCCAGGATAGCCTTCATATGGGCGTCGCCACAGGCTTCACGCATCGCGGCGATCTCATCATAAAGTGCTGGCCAGTTCTGCGTCAGAACGAACTCGCGAGTAATGACGATATCGATTTCCTTAGCGCCCTGCTCGACGGCATAGCGGATTTCTGCCAGCCGCTGCGGTAGCGGAGTTAGGCCGGAGGGAAAGCCTGTCGCCACCGATGCGACCGGAATAGTCGTGCCTTCCAGCGCCTTGACGGCATGGGGCACCATGGTCGGATAGACGCAGACGGCACCGGTTGTGATGCCGGCGTCCGCAAGGCCGAGTGCTTCAAGAATGTCGTCCCTGACCGGACGTCGTGCTTTCGCACACAGGCGGCGCACACGACCGGGCGTGTCGTCGCCGGACAGCGTTGTCAGATCGATGCAGGTAATCGCCTTGATCTGCCAGGCAACCTGATATTCCTTCTTGACCGAGCGCCGTGTGGTGATTGTTGCTGCCCGCCGTTCAGAGGCACTGCGATTGACCGATACATCTTCAAACCATTCCGGTTTGAGAGCCGTGCCGTTGTTTCTGGGGAATGCTTCGCTCATTTTCTGTCCATTCTTCTGGTCAGGCTGCGGCATGGTCATGTTCGCGGCAGAATGCCTCGAACTCTTCGATGCTGGCATAAGCCTTCTGTGTTCCGGGACGGGTGATGGAATGCGCCGCATAGAGAGATGCCTTCTTCAGTGAGGACACGACCTCTCCCGTTTCGGCATAAAAGCGGGCAAAGGAGCCAATAAAGGCGTCGCCAGCGCCGGTGGTGTCTTTCGGCGTTACCTTGACGGGCTCGATATTGACGATCTCATCTGACGTAATCATGCGCGCGCCACGTCCGCCCAGCGTCACGATGACGGTACGGATACCGCGTGCGATCAGGGAACGGGCGGCAGTGATGATTGCTTCGTCGGTCTCGGTCGGCAAGCCGGACAGTAATGCCAGCTCGCTCTCGTTCGGAACGAGGAACGTTACCTGGCGAATACGCTCCGGATCGAGATTGGCAGCGGCGGGCGCAGGATTGAGGATCGTCTCGATACCGTTTTGGGCCGCAAGTTCGATGGTGTGATAGACTGTCTCAACCGGCACTTCCATCTGCATGAGGATCAGACCGCACTGTTTCAGATCGGCGGCCGCCTTGTCGACCTCTGCCGGCAGAAGATCGGCATTGGCGCCCTTGACGATGAGGATCGAATTCTCGCCAGACTGCTCGACGAAAATCGGCGCGACGCCACTGGACTTGCCGGCAACCTTCACCACGTGACGCGTATCCACGCCGAAGCTCTCGAGATTGCGAATGGTATTGTCGGCGAAGACATCGTCACCGACCCGGGTGACCATCATGACGTCAGCGCCAAGACGCGCCGCAGCCACCGCCTGATTGGCGCCCTTGCCGCCGCAACCCATTTCGAAGCCGGGAGCTTCGAGCGTCTCGCCCGGTCCGGGCATACGGTTCACATAGGTGATAAGGTCGACCATGTTGGAGCCTACGACCCCGATTTTCTTGCTCATGCCGAAATTCCCTGGATATCCTGTTTCAAAGGGCGCTGATCCTGGCGCCGAACTGATCGGCGGCAGCGCAATCGAGATAGCCGAGCCGTACCGGAAACGCCCTGCGTTCGCCCGGTGCCAGGCTCTGCACGTTGTTCTTGGCCTTCTCCGCCAGATAGCCCTCCGGCTCGCAGGTCGACGGCAGGGCAAATGCGGCAACTTGCGAATCCCCATTGACCAGGATCCAGCGCACCGTCTTCGGGAAGGCGGCAAGCGGATAGGAGATGGCAAAGCCATCGCCCTCACGCCGCTGCATCATCAGATGCGTAAGCCCCTCGCCGTCCGTCGGCAGGCCGTTAATGTAAAACACCTGTTCGGGGTCGTAACGTTGCGGCTCGTTAAGCACTTCCATGGCTGAAGGCTGCTTTGCCAGCGTCTCCAGCAGGGAAAGATAATCGGGGTTTGGCGTCACATGGCCGGGCACGGCCGTGCGCACCTTCACCTGCTCCGGCGTATACGGCACGGGCTGAACGATGCGTGCACCCTCGGCATAAGCAAAGTTCACATGGCACATATACATGAGGTCCATGGGCGCTGATGACAGGTTCTGGATATCCATGACCATGTCAAAAAGCGTGTCTTCAGCGTGCAAAGTCACGCTGGGGCGGGCCAGATAATTGGCGCCGAAGCCCATGACATATTCAACTTCGCCTGTTACCCGAACATAGGCGCCGCGCGCGTCGTGACCGATGACAAAACCGGCCTTGTCCATGGCGGCACAGGGCATTTCACCATGCAGGGGGTGATTGTCCTGCGGCGACGGGCAGCCGTTGCGCAGCATGCCGCTGTGGAACGCAAAACACCCATAGGTCTCCACGATCGAACCGGCCGGCCGCGGCATTGAAAAGCGGCTTCCCATGGTCAGGTCGACGCCGTTGAACTCGACGCTCCAGATCATCTGCCCCATGAAAGGCAATATGACGATCCGGCCGTGGCGATTGTCTAACTGTAGCGCCTCGATGCCGGTAGGATACCGGAAGGCGGTGATCTGCAACCCGCCCGTTGCCGCCAGAAGATGCGGGACGTCTGTAAAGTCCTGCCTGCGGAGATGAAATTCCGTCGCCTGCATGAGATCACCTGCCGGGGTTGCGCCACGCATTGATGGCGATGACGAGAATGAGGAATGCCCCCCAGATGAAGTCGATAAGGTGGTTGGAGAACCGCATCATCTGGAAGCCGGAGGAAAGCAGCATGAGGGCGATCAGCGCGATGGCGATACCAAGAACCCGCCCCTTCCCGCCTGCGGGATTGGTGCCGCCAAGTACCGCGATCAGCACCGCCTGCAACAGATAGGACGCACCGTAGTCGGATTTCGCTGCGTTGGTTCGGCCAGACAGAATGATCCCCGCCAGTGACGCCAGAACGCCGGTCAGCATGTAGGAATACAGCATCATGCGATCTTTGCGGATACCGGCAAACACCGCTGCCCGCGGATTGGTCCCGATCAGCATCAGGTTGATGCCAAGCGTCGAGCGCGTCAGCAGGATAGCCACGATAATGCACACGGCGACGAACAGCAGGAACGGAGTCGCGATGCCGAAGATCTTACCGTTACCGATCCAGTTCCATGCATCGGGAAAACCGACGATTGCCGGCCCGCCGGTCATCACCAGTGCCAGCCCCATCAAGACCTGGCCTGTGCCAAGCGTCGCAAGGATTGGCGTAATGCGCAGTTTCGCGACCAGCAGGCCGTTGACCAAACCGGCCAGCAAGCCGACTGCCATGGCGAGCAGGATGCCAAGACCGGTGTAGAACACCATGCCCGACGTGGAGGATTGCCCTGCCTGAACCATGGTGGAATGGAAATAGACGCCGGCGATGATACCCGCCAGATTGGCAATGCCCACCACGGAAAGATCGATGCCGCCGGTCAGCATGGCGATCATCATGGCGATGGAGAGGATCCCCAGTTCGGGCATGATATAGCTGATGGACTCGAAGTTGTAATAATTCAGGAACTTGCCGGGGTTCATCCAGGTCATCAGCGCGAAGACGATGACGGTGATCACAAGGAGCTGAAGGATGTTGTTGTCGTTGCCGAGAAGCCGGCGCATGTCGAACGAATTTTTCATGATGCGCTCTCCCGTTACGCTATGCTTTTGCGATCGCGCCATGCGGTGATGGCGGTGGCGACAATAATGATCAGGCCGACAACGACGCGCTGCCAGGTGGTGTCCACCTTCATGATGATCAGTGAGTTTTTGACCATCACCAGCATGAACACGCCCATCAAGGTGCCGAGAACCGTGCCGCGTCCGCCAAAGATCGATGCCCCGCCCAGAACCACGGCCGCTATCACGTCGAGTTCGAGACCGACAAAGTCACGCGGGTTGGCAAGCCAGATCATCGATGAGTGCAGCAGCCCTGAGAAACCTGCCAGCGCACCGGCAACGCAATAGACAAAGAAGATCGTCGCTCCCGTATTGAAGCCAACGCGCTTGGCCGCTTCGGGCGAGCCGCCATAGGCATAAACACTGCGCCCGATCATGGTGTAGGTGAGGACGAGGTGGATAACCAACGCCAGACCCATATAGACCACAAACATCGCGGTCAGGCCGAAAGTCGATCCCGTGGCCGACGTCAGCGAGATGACGTCGGTTTTGCCGAACCCGATCAGTTCCTTTGGCATCTTGTTGATGTTGACGATGCTGGTGCCGACGAGGCCGAGAACCAGACCGCGCACGATCGATCCGGTTCCAAGCGTCACGATCAGCGGGATCATCCTAAAACGGTGGATAATGAACCCGTTGAACGCACCAAGAGCCAGCCCAATCAGCGTTGCCGCAACGAAGGGAACGAGCACGCCGTCATAACCGAGATAGACCATGGCGCGCACAGTCAGATACATCGCTGCAATGGCGAAGGCCGTGAACGAAACATCAATACCGCCGGAAATCATTACCAGCAGGACGCCGAGCGCCATAATGCCGATCACGACATTGGAACGCAGCAGCCCGAAAATGTTGTCCAGCGACCAGAATGCCGGGTTGATAGTACCAATAATGACCATGGCCGCCAGCAAGACGCCCGCGATAATAAACTCTGTGCTTCTGAAGAATTTCATGTTTTGCGGCCCCTCAATTCAGCGTCTTGAGCCGGTCATTAACGGCGTCTTCGGTCATGCCTTCTCCGGACAATTCGTCAACGAAACGGCCGCGGTGCATAACCACCACGCGATTGCAGTTCTGCACCAGTTCCGGGACATCGTCGGAAATCATCAGCACGGACAGGCCTTCCTTTTCGGCCAGTTTGCGGATGATGTTATGAATCTGTGCTTTGGAACCAACATCGACACCGACGGTCGGGCCGTTCAGGATCAGCACTTTGGCGCCCGTCAGCAGCCAGCGGGCCAGAACCACGCGCTGTGCGTTGCCGCCGGACAGATGGTTGACCGGCGTGTGCGGTCCCGGCGCCACGATCTGCATGGCCGAGAACATATCGCGGGTCGTTTCGTCGGCCTTTTTACGATTGATGAAAAGACCGCGGACAAATTTCTCAATCGACGTGACAATGATATTGCGCTCGATCGATTGTGTCAGGAATAGCCCCTCGGTCAGGCGGTCCTCCGGAACATAGGCGACACCGCAGGCAATACCTTCCTGAACGGTCCTCGGGTGAACCTCGCGGCCTGCAAGGCGCACTGAACCTGTAAAGTCAGGGCGCATGCCAAACAGCGCCAGTGCAAGTTCGGTACGACCCGAACCGATCAAGCCCGAAATACCGACGATTTCGCCCGGCCTCAGCGTCAGGTCGGCATTTTCCACCGAACCCGGAACCGAGAGATTGCGCACTTCCAGCACCGGCATGTCGGCGCCCTCCCGAGGAGCCCACTGGTAGCTGTGGGCGGTCAGTTCCTGCCCCGTCATCGCGCGTGTGATTGCCGGCTCGTCGAATTCGGCAATCGGTCCTTCGGCAACCTTCTTGCCGTTGCGGAAAACGGTCAGGCGCTCGCTGATTTCGAGCATCTCGCGCATCTTGTGGCTGACAAAGAGAACGGCAATGCCCTGCGCCTGAATATCGCGCACGATCTTGAACAGGGCATCGACCTCGTGGCGCGTTAGCGCCGTCGTCGGCTCATCCATGATGATCAGGCGCGCATCGGCCATGAGAGCGCGGGCGATCGCCACGATCTGCTTACCCGACGTGGGCAGGCTTTCGACATCCGCATCAAGATCGATGCTCACGCCGAGGCGGTCCAACGCCTTTTGAGCCAGCTGACGAACCTGTCGCCAGTCGACCGTCTTGCGGCCTTCCATCAGGAAGGTATTGATCGCCAGGTTTTCGGCCACCGTCAGGTTACCGAACAGCGAAAAATCCTGATAGATCACCTGAATACCGTGGTGAACGGATTTTACCGGATCGAGTTTGCCAACAGGCTTCCCGTCGATCAGAATCTCGCCGTCCTCGGGCGTGTAAACCCCGGACATGATTTTGATGACAGTGGATTTACCGGAACCGTTCTCACCGGCAAGGCAATGGATTTCTCCCGGGCGAATGCTCAGCGACACGTCGTCGAGCGCCTTCACGCCGCCAAACCGCTTGCCGATATGGCGCAGCTCGATCAGATTTTCAGTCATAATGGCCTCGTGCAAGGCTGGAAAACACGGGGTGTAAGGAGAGAGGGTTGCCCCTCCCTCCGTGGTTCGGATCAGAAGTCGTACTTGTCCATGTTTTCTTTGGTCACGCCGACCCAACCTGCGCCATAGAGCAGATGTGGCTTGGAGGCGTCAGGAACCAGCAGGCTTTCGTAACCGGGCAGGCCCATATTCAGGCCGGCCTTGATCTGCTCGTTCTTCTTCTCGAGAACCGCGACAGCCAGCATGTTCATGGCATAACCGGCAACGGCCGGATCCCAGAACTGAATGTACTGGATGTTATCGTTCTTGATGTATTCGCCGGCAACGGAAACCAGGCCCGTGCCCGAGAAGAAGACCTTGCCCGACAGACCGCCTTCGGCGATCAGGCGACCCGCGCCTGCCGATGTCGGCATCGGCGCGCCGAGAATACCGGTGATATCAGGATAGGCGGTCATCGCTTCCTTGAGTTTGGTATAGTCGGTATTGGCGTCGTCATAGGTTTCCAGCCGCTCGGTCGCCTGCGACATTTCCGGGAAGTTGGCCTTCTGGTACTCGACGGCGCCATCGATCCATTCCATCTGCGACTTGGACGTCAGACTGCCAACGGTGGCGACATATTTGCCCTTGCCGCCCATGGATTTGCCGAGCTCCTTCATCAGGTTCGCGCCATAGGCCTTGTTGTCGAAGGCTTCGATGTCGAAATCGACGTTCTGGATATTGGAAGCCTCATGGCTGATGACGACAATGCCGCGATCGCGGGCTTTCTTGAGCACCGGTTCCACCGCTTCCACCGAGAACGGCACGATGGCGATGGCGTCAACGCCCTGCGCGATGAGATTTTCAACAATCTGTACCTGGGCGGCGGCATCGGCCTGACTTGGGCCAACCATCCAGACATCGTTTCCGGTATCGCCCTTGAACTGCTCGACGCCATCGCGCATGCGGTCAAACCACGCGATGCCATCCACCTTCACGACGGTCGCAATGGTGTATTTCTTGCCACTCGCCGCGGTGATCAATTCCTTATTGACCTTCGATGTATCGACGGCGCTCTGCGCAAAGACAGCCGACGCCGAAAGCGTGGCAGCAAGCGCGATGGTTGCGAAAATCTTGTTCACGGATAACTCCTCCCTTTGAAACTGCACTGTGCCGGACCTATTCCAGTCGCAGCACCCGACAATGGTCGATCCCTAACGCCGGTATCCGCTCCTCACGCGTCCGACGCCTCCTCATTCTCCCGGAAAAGGCTTCCCACGCCCCGGTAGATGGACCACGATGTGACCCAGAAACCTGTTGTTTTCCTCTCCCGATAATGCGAACTATTATGATACAATCCGATCATTATGTTTCGATCGTTTCATGTTTGTTGTTCTTCTGTCAAGCGTAGAGAGGACGATTGCAAGGAAACTAACACCGAAATATGAAGCGCAGGGACAAACCGAAAGCGGAGATAAGGTGAGCAGAATAAGTGCACACAATGCCAGGTTGGACGCGCTGGCCGGGCTGGTTCAGGAAACGGGTGTCCTGAGGCTGCGGGACGCAGCGTCCCGGCTTGGCGTATCCGAAATTACCATTCGCCGCGACATTGCCGCCGACGGTCAGCGGCTTAGCTGTCTTGGCGGCTACATTATTCCGGTTCAGGATGGCGCCATCAGCAGCGACTATGTGCTCGAGCAGGAGAAGGACAGCCATGCAACTGCCAAGGCGCGCGCCTGCACGCAGGCGGCAGCTCTAATCGAACCTTATGACACTGTATTCATCGATTGCGGAACGACGATGCCGCATCTGGCGCGGCAAATTCCGGCAAACGCCCATGTCACGGTCATCTGCTATTCCCTCAATGTTGCAGAGGAGCTGGCGAGCAGAACCGATGTCCGCCTGATCATGCTCGGGGGGGTCTATCATCCGGAAGCGGCTTCGTTTTCGGGTGATGAGGGTATCGAGGTGCTGAAGCGCATCAATATCAACAAGGCATTCTTGTCTGCCGGTGGCGTGGACGAACAGCATGGCGTCACCTGCTCACATTTTCATGAAGTGCCGATCAAGCAGATGGTTATGCAACGCTCGGTTCAAAAGCATCTGGTGGTGGACAGCAGCAAATTCAGAAAAGTGCGAGCCGCGCGCTACGCTGCCATAGGCGACTTCAACTCAGTTATTGCAGACCAGCCTTCACCCTGGGCTTGAGACAAACCGACAACGAGGGCTCCCAAATAAGCCTCGGCAGAGAGAGCTCAGCGATATCTTTCGCCCCAAGAGGGCGAACATCACCGCAGTCTGGCCAGAAAGCCGGCAGAAACGCCCCTGCTGCTACACCATTCCTGCGTATCTTGGTGGAAGATTTCAGCAATACGAAGGGAGAGGAAAGATCGGCTGATGTTCATCAGACTTGTCTTTCATGCCTCGTAGCAAGTTGGCCGAGTGAACGAGTGCCATCAATTAGCTGTTTGACTTGAACGCGCTCAAACACCATCTGTGCGACATGCCGAAGCATGAAAAACATCACATCGAACTGATCAGAACATGGACCCTGCCGGCTACCGTGACAATGGGGTCGGCCGTTCGCGCCAAAGGCGTCCTTCAAGAAATACAGGCAAGGCTGCCCGCTCATGCAAAAAAGTCGATCTCGCTCGAAGGAGTTGATCTCACCCTGGCGATGACGGCCAGTGAAAAGACCGCGTTCAATGCAGCAGCGACCATCGTCACAAAAGTGGTGACGGAGGCCGCTGCACTGCCGGTAATCCCGCGCGAAATCGAGGACATCCTGACTATCAAGACGAGCGAGCGGCATCGTTGGCTTGCAGACGGTCGCCTGCCGAGCGCGGGGACGCGAACGGTCAGACTGAACGGCCGCGCCCGTCAGATCACGTTCCATGTCTTTGACCCCAAGGTGGTCGAAGACCTTCTCGACCGTGGCGTTGTCGACGAATGGCGGGTGGAGGATGCAGAGGCGAAAGCCGAAAAGAGGCGGCGCGCGGCATATCAGGCGAAGCTGACGCGGTCGCTCAAGAAGAAGGTTGCGAAGCGGCCAACGACGTCTTCCGATGATCCGGCCGCGAAGCTCGGCGGCTGGGAGGAGTTCGACGTGGACGGACTGCTTCGTTAAGCACTTATGCCAACACTCTTGGTATCACGCGCGATCACAGCACTTGGCCTGACATTTCATCGACAGGGTCAATGTTGCAGCGGCGATCTTCGCCGTGAAAGAACATTCGTCGGCAGGTTCAACGCCGGAGCATTTTGAGTTCATCGGTTTAGAAACAGGAATGTTGGGTTATACGCCGGCCTACGCTGTAAACTATGCCGCTCTGCGGATCGGCATTGAAAACCACGTATCTGCGCTGCGGGCAGACCAGGTCAAAGGAGGTTTTATGGCACTCAAGGATATCGGTCTTGCGTTGGACGTTGTCTTTGGTCACGACAGTGCGGTTTCGATCAAGGCTTTGGTTGCATCGGAAGCCGTTTCGCGTCGCCATCGCTCTTGCGGCTTCCAGGCTGACACCTACTGCATCCAGCTTGCTCACGTCGCGATCATGCACAAAATCAGGTACCTTGGTTAGTCCGCATCCGCTGATACTCAAGCACGCAGCCACTATCACTGAAAAACGGAACATTTTCTCTCACTTTTGGGCTTGCCTGATGGCTTGCTCCGATACGCACTGGCACAAGCCTCAAGGCAGCGGCTCGGCCAACATTCTTGGCCGTTCTTCCACAATTACCGCGATCGACACAAGGCGGTCGGAAGCGTTGTGACGGCCTCACCGCAAACTCAAAGCCCGAAAGCTGACAATTATTTCCGGTAGACCGTGAGTACCCCATGAGGCTGATCACTGCAGGTGTTGCGCGTGCTCAAAGGAGCGGCCAAGAACGCCTGCCAGATATCCTGACAGACGGCAAGCAGGACTTTCTCCACCACACTGAACAGGGGACATGGTGGTCGTAGAACTTCATTCATGTTTGAAGTCCTCCCAACTGTGCTCGCAAGGCTGCGTTTTCGGTTTCTAATTGCAGCAGTTTTTCACGAAGAGGAGCGACTGCCTGCTCGACCTGCTGTTGGGTGTAGCGCGGAGTAATATGCTGGGGGCAGTTCCAGTCGTACGCCTCAAGCCGAAGCCTGAAAATCCCCTCCGCACGGCCTTTATATGTGGGGTCGGATACCAGATCGTTGAGCGTCGGGTCGGCATCAAGTGTCAGCCGATCTACATGAACATAGATTTTAAGCCTCGCCCTTCGCGCGTAATCCATCAGAAAAAGACAGGCCCGGTCATTGGCAGCCAGATTGCCGGTGCTGATGTACTGTCGGTTGCCCCGATAATCGGCAAAGGCCAGAGTTCGTTGATCAACGACTTTGAGAAAACCGGCATTGCCTCCACGATGTTGAACGTAGGGCCAGCCCGTTTCAGAGACTGATGCCATATAGAAGCTGTCACGTGCGGCGATGAAAGCGATCTCGTCTTCTGTGAGGGTATCGGAGGGACGGCTATCATTACCCAACCAGATCTGGTCCACGCCCATGGCAGACTGAGCGGCTCTGACGCTTGGCGTCACGGCGACTTCAAGGAAATGATATGGCATGTCTCAATCCCCTGTTAACGCAGGCTCGCACCGCTGTCTCCCGGTGTCAGCCTGAGTTGTCTTATAGAAAGCCCGATTTTTTTGCGATGCTATATCCTTCAGATCTGGCGTAGACGTTAGTCCTGCCAGCCCTAGCCTGCAACTTGCCAACGCATCTCGCCGCGATCAGCGACGATCCGACCAAGGCCCGAGAGAGACGATCAACATAAAGCTCGGCATCGGGGTAGTTGTTTCTTACCACCAGGGACCAGTCCACCCATATGGTTCTGGATCGTTCATGGCTAAAGCACCCGGTCTCCAGGCCAGGCTGGGAAGCCTTCACGCCATCTCAGGCTGCGCGGATCCCATTAGCGGCGCGGAAGACTTCGAATGCGGGTGGGAAGCGTTAAGTCGCCGAGCCACAATGTCATGGTTGAGCCACAGAACTGGACCGGAGGGTTCGGAAGATTCACCGAAGATTAGCTGCCCTGTTGCCGTCACAACGAGACTGCTCAACAGATCGCTGATCATCACCTTGCTATCCCGATGCATCTGGGTGATTTCGTTGGACGTGCCGATGGTGAGATCAGCCTGCGCCTGGCTGTTTGCCATGGGCCATGCCGAAAAGTCATAGAACGGACGCATGACATCGCTGGCCTGCATGGCGGCGATCTTGCCGAAGACGTCTTCCATCGTTAGGCCATCTACCAGCAGCTGTTGGCAGGCCTGCCACTGTTCATCTGCCCATTGGCCGCCGTTTTCTTTCTTCAACGCAAGCAGCAGCGGTATCAGGGGCAGCTCGATACCGGTGAACACGTCGGACGAATTGGTCCGGATTTCGGGGCAATTATAAACTGTTGCCTTGATCCCTTTAGCCCAGGCTTCCTCTGCAATGCCTTCGAGCCGCATCTTCGCGTAACCCTGGGTGTAGTTGGTGTAGGTCTGCCAACGATAAGTTCCGTCGATGAGGACCGCCGATCCGTGATAACCATAGGCCGTATATCGCACTTGACCGCCTGAAGCTTCAACGCGCTCGCGGATCGCCGCACTGAAATCGATGAGATGGCGAAAGGTGTTTGCGGAGACGTCGTCAAAATTCTGCAGGATGAGTTTTCCCATGTCACTGTCGAGCAGGGTCTGCGAGGACATGTGGCGGGTTCCGGTTCCCTTGTAGATCCGATTGGCGATGACCAGGAACACCTTCGCCTTCGGGATGCCGCCTGCCATTGTGTGGGCGAAGAAAACATTGCGGCCATCGGCGATCATACCGTCGAGAACGGTCATGACTTTCGAAAGCGATTCCGTAAAACGCGCATTGGCAATGTCGCGGCATTGCCTGACATAGTCCCAGTCGAGCTTGTCGTGCTCCCAGCTCTCAAGCGTCATTTTTGCCAGGAGATCGGTGGGAGTCGGCCCGTCTGCGGGCGCATCGCGATCGAAACCCGCCATAAGAGGTATGTTGATGATCCTGCCGCCCAGCTGGGCCTCCGCCGAAGACAGTTCATCGGCGTCGAGCGGCCGCAGCGTGTTGTTCTCGTCACGCCGCCCGACGGTGATCCCCACAATCTCCATTCCAGCCCGTCTTGCTTCGTCGAGCAAGCCGGTGGCGTATCCGCGGCCGAACAGTTCGCCGAAGAGTACGAAAACGTCGCCTTTACGGAAGACCGTGTTTTCAGAAAGGCGATTCAATGCAACCGGATTTTCCATGCTGTCAACTCTTTAAAGTTTGTCATCGAACACTGGCTCGTACAAGTTTTGCAAAGACATGACCGCATTGGCACGGAATGGGAACTCATTTTCGGTGACCGTTCATTTCAAAACGTGAAGTCGGTCTCTGTTCGCCCTACAATACAGGGGATGCCGAGGCCGGGGGATCGGCGCGCCGATACCAAAAAGAGCTCGCTGGAAACATCGCGACTCTCCAGTGGCGCACCACGCCGAATCTTGTCGCGTCGAAGACTGTTCAGACTGCCTTCTCGCAAGCTTGCAAGAAGACCGGTATCGACAAAATATGCACCAACGACCAGGCTTACGACAAAGATAGGCATCCTCGTTATCAATTGTCGCCAGTCGAACGCTCTCGGATCAGCTCGATGAAGGCACGCAGCTTGGCTGGCATGTGTCTCCGTTGCGAGAAATAAAGGCTAAGTCCCGGATATTCGGGAGACCAGTCTTCCAAAACAGGAATGAGATCGCCTGAGGCAATATGGGGCGCAAGTGCATGTTCACCCAGATAGGCGAGCCCAAATCCGGCAAGAGCGGCCTCCAGAATAAGGTCAGACCCATCAAATGTCAGATGGCCGCTGACATCGATCAAGTGTGTTTCCCCGTGCTTCTCAAACTCCCAGCGATAGAGTCTCCCGCTTGTCATGCGCATCTGGATACAGACGTGCCGGGCGAGATCGGCTGGGACGACAAGCTTTGAACGGCCGTCGAAGTAGCGCGGCGAGCCGACGACGAAAGACCGCATTTTCGGAATGATCGGTACGGCCACCATGTCGGGCGAGATAGCCTCGGCGAGACGAATGCCCGCATCGAAACCTTTGCCGATCACATCCACGAGCGCGTTTTCGGTCACGATCTCGATGTCGACATCCGGGTATCGGCGGCTGTACTCGAGGATGAGCGGCTGCAGCAGAATGCGCGCCGCGCCCGGCGCCATATTCAGCCGGAGTCTTCCGGAGGGCCGATCTGAATGTTCACCGACATTTTCGATCGCCTTCTCGAGCGTCTGCAGGGCAGGTGCGATTTCAGATAGGAATTGCTCACCGGCTGCAGACAAGGACACGCTACGCGTGGTGCGGTTGAAAAGCCTGACGGCAAGGCGCTCCTCAAGTGCGGCGATCGCATGGCTCAAAGCCGATGACGACATACCGAGTTCGCGCGCGGCAGCCCGGAATCCACCGTGACGCGCGACACCGGCAACCGCTTCAAGCTCGATCAGGCTTGCCCTCATTGCGCAATCCAGTTCATCAGGCTGTCCGATTTTGTCCTACTACACGCAACACTTACCGCATGCCATTTTTGCTGTGAAGCCATCACAGGAGAAGAAACATGCACATCATCGATCGAATTTATATCAACGGGGCGTTTGTCACGCCGCACGGCGATCAATGGGCGCCGCTTTTCAATCCGGCAACCGAGGACCAGATCGGCAGCGTGCGGCTCGCAGATGACCGGGACGCCGACCGCGCAGTTGCTGCTGCCAAACGCGCTTTCCCAGCCTTTTCGAATACGACCAGAAAAGAGCGGATCGACATGCTGAACCGGCTGCATGCCGCGGTGTCCGCCCGAACCGACGATCTCGCATCCGCCATGCGTGAAGAATACGGTGCGCCATCGGGCTTCATCGGCTTTTCAGCGTCACGCGCAGGTAGCGTCTTTCTCGACATGGCAAGAACGCTGAAGGACTACGAGTTCCAACGCCGCATGGGCAGCGCCGATGTCGAGATGCGACCGTCGGGTGTTGCCGTGGCGATCACGCCCTGGAACAGCAATTACAGTTTTATCTGCGGCAAGCTCTCCGCCGCCATTGCAGCCGGAGCAACGATGGTGATCAAACCTTCGGAGATGAGCGCCCTGCAGACGCAGGTGATCACTGAATGCCTGCACGCGGCCGGTCTTCCCGATGGCATTTTCAATATCGTCACCGGGTATGGAGGCGTCGATGGTGCGGCACTGACTGCTCACCGCGACGTGTCCAAGATCACCTTCACCGGTTCCACTGCCACAGGTCGCGGCATTGTTCAGGCAGCAGCGGCCACTATGAAGCGCGTCACAATGGAACTTGGCGGCAAAAGCCCCAGCATCATTCTGGACGATGCCGATCTTGAGGTCGCCATCCCGCAGGTGCTGGTGGCAGGGTTCCGCAACAGCGGTCAGGCCTGCATTGCCGGAACCCGCATTCTTGCTCCAGAAAGCAGGTTCGGTGAAATCGAGGAACGGCTCAGCCACACGATCAAAGACTTCAGGTCGGGAGAACCGGCCGACGAACAGGTTCAGGTTGGTCCGATGGTCAGCCAGAAGCAGTGGGATCGCGTGCAAAGCTATATTCGCCTGGGACAGGAGGAAGGCGCCAGACTGCTGGCAGGCGGCGAAGGTCGTCCGGAAGGGCTGCAGCGCGGCTGGTTCGTCAAGCCCACCATCTTTACCGGCGTTCGCAACGACATGCGCATCGCGCGCGAGGAGATATTCGGCCCCGTGCTATCGCTGATCTCCTACCGCGACGAGGAAGACGCCATCACGATCGCGAACGACACCGATTACGGCCTGCAGGCGCACGTCTTTTCTTCCGACGTCGCGCGGGCAAAACGCGTCGCAAACCAGATCGAGGCAGGTCGCGTGTTCATCAACGATGCGCCGCATGACCCAATGGCACCATTCGGCGGATTCAAGCAATCCGGCTTCGGGCGGGAATTCGGCGTCTTTGGGCTCGAGGCCTTTCTCGAACCCCGTGCCGTACTGTCGTGACATTTAAAGGCCACGCAACTTTTTAGCTGCGTGGCCTGATGCCACATACCGTCGAGCGAACCCTGTTGGGCGGCCATTGTTGCACCTGGCGTAATGATGAAGTGTGAAGCGCGATCGTTCTCATCACCACGTAATAATAGCAATCTGCAGGTGCGGATCGGGAATTGACCCGAACGATACTCGCAGGAGCGCACAATGAAACTCTATCATCATCCTTTATCGGGCCACTCGCATCGGGCCCGTCTGTTCCTTTCACTGATCAACCTGCCGCATGAGCTGGTTGAGGTGGACCTCATGTCCGGCGCGCACAAGACGCCCGATTTCCTCAAGATGAACCCGTTTGGCCAGGTTCCGGTTCTCGACGACGACGGCGAATATGTATCGGATTCCAACGCGATCCTTGTCTACCTTGCCAAGAAAACCGGACGGACGGACTGGCTTCCCGATGACCTGAAGAGCGCCGCAGAGGTCCAACGCTGGCTGTCGGTAGCTGCCGGCGAGATCGCTTATGGTCCGGCGGCGGCCCGCCTGGTCACCGTCTTTGGTGCAAAGTTCAATCCGGAAGAGGTCATTGGTCGCGCACATGCGGTCCTTGGAAAACTCGAAACTCAGCTTTCCGACCGCGAATGGCTGGTAGGCGAACGCCCGACGATCGCCGACGTCGCAATCTACAGCTACGTGGCCCGCGCCCCTGAAGGCAACGTGGATCTTTCCACTTATCCTGCGGTCAACAGGCTGCTTCGTCGTATCGAAGCGCTCCCGGGCTTCGTGGACTTTATCGGGACTCCGGTTGGCCTTGCCGCCTGATCCGCATTCGGGTGCGCGCCGAAGCGTGCCCGATCCCTTCTTAGGAGAGCTGACATGACCGACACTTTGACAAAACTGCCGACATGGCACGAAGGCGAGAAGTTCATCCAGGAAAAAGTCGGTGTCGCCGAGCGTATGGAGGTCGTCGGCCAGCGGGTCGTTCGCGATTTCATGCCGGATCAGCATCGGGACTTCTATGCCCAGCTCCCGTTCATCGTCCTTGGCAGTGTGGATGGCCACGATGACGCCTGGGCCACCTTTGTCGAGGGCCGACCCGGCTTCATGTCCTCTCCTACGCCGACCACGCTCGATATCCGCTCTACCTTGGAGCCAAGCGACCCCGCCAGCGAAGGAATGGCAGACGGCAAACCGATCGGCCTGCTCGGCATCGAGATGCACACGCGTCGCCGCAATCGCATGAACGGCTTTGTCTCCACCGCAGCGAACGGTTATCGGATCGATGTGGATCAGAGCTTCGGCAACTGCCCGCGCTACATACAATTGCGGGATTTCCAATTCGAGAGAGCACCCGGCCAACCAAGCCAGAACCAGCGTGAAGACCTGTCCGAGCTTGACGACCTTGCTCGCTCCACGATCACGGCTGCGGACGCGTTCTTCGTTGCCTCCTATGTCGACCGCGAAGACAGGCGCCAGGTTGACGTTTCGCATCGCGGCGGGAATGCTGGCTTCGTCCGCGTTGGCGATGATGACGTTCTGACAATTCCCGATTTCGACGGAAACCTTTTCTTCTCGACACTGGGGAATATTCTGCTGAACAAGAAAGCAGGTCTGCTCTTCGTAGACTTCGCGACGGGCGATGTGCTGCAGATGACAGGCGAAGCCGACGTCATCCTGGAATCACCCGAGATTGCGGCCTTCCAGGGCGCGGAACGGCTCTGGACGTTCAGGCCAACCCGGATCGTCCGGAGACCGAATGCACTCGCACTCCGCTGGGCATTCCAGAAGGATGGATGGTCGCCGAATTCTCTGATGACCGGGAACTGGGCGCAGGCAGCAGACCGGATGCGTGCCACCGGACTTTCAGACACGTGGCGGCCGATGACGGTCACCAGGATCGTCGAGGAAAGCACGACGATCCGCTCGATCCATCTCCAGCCAAGCGACGGCGCGGGGTTGCTGCCGCATGCTGCCGGGCAGCACCTCCCGATCCGGCTGGTGCTGCCGGGAAGCGAGCGGCCTGTTGTCAGGACCTACACCCTGTCTGTCGCACCGTCCGATGGCATCTACCGCATCAGTGTCAAACGCGATGGGCTCGTGTCGCAGTTTCTGCACGACAGCATCTCCGTTGGCGACGTGATTGAGGCGCGCGCCCCCGCAGGAGGGTTCGGTGTTGACGCCCGTGCCACGCGCCCTGCAGTGCTCGTTGCCGGTGGTGTCGGCATCACGCCGCTGCTCGCCATGCTCCGTCATGTCGTCTACGAGGGAATTCGCAAACAGCACATCCGGCCGATCACATTGTTCCACGCCGCCCGCACGAAAGCCGAGCGACCTTTCGACAAGGAGATCGCCGAACTCGTGGCTGCGGCCAAGGGCGTGGTCCGGTTAGTGCGAGTTCTCAGCGACATCGGCGATGCCACAGAGGGCTCCGACTACGATACTGCCGGCCGTATCGACATGGCTATGCTCACCAAGCATCTGCCGTTCAACGACTACGACTTCTATCTGTGTGGTCCGCCGCAGTTTACGCAGGCGCTCTATGACGGTTTACGCGGCTACAACATTGCAGACGATCGTATCCACGCGGAAGCGTTCGGGCCCTCGTCGCTGGTTCGGTCTGTAGAGGCCAAAGATGCCAGGGCCGCCCCTTTGCGTGCGCTGCCGTCCGACAAGCCGGTGCCTGTCATATTCACGAACTCGCTGAAGGAGGCCCGCTGGGTACCCGGCTCCGGAACGCTGCTGGAACTTGCAGAAGCACGCGGTCTTCAGCCCGAGTTCAGTTGCCGCGAAGGCAATTGCGGTACGTGCAAAACAAAACTCGTCAAAGGCGCTGTGACGTACCTGAAGGAGCCGACAGCGAAGGTTGACGATGACGAGATCCTCCTTTGCTGTGCCGTTCCAGCAAGCCAGGAAGGCGGCATCCAGATCGCCGTCTAAACCAACATTACTACGCCTGACGCAACAGTCCCTTCCTGCTTTTCGACGTTCAACAACAACCGGTTACCAATCATCTTGAGGATCAGAGAGCGACGTCTCTCAAAACCATTAAAGGGAGAATACCATGTCACGCATTCCTACCCCCGCCACGATTGAGGAGGCGCCCGAAGCCTCACGGCCGATCCTGGAGACCATCCAGAAGCAGATCGGCTCCGTGCCGAATATCTTCCGCCTCGTCTCCAACAGCCCAGCGGCCCTCAACGGCCTCGCCTCGTTGCAGGGTGCGCTCGGAAAGGGCAAGCTTGCACCCGCCACTCGGGAAAGGATCGCCCTGGCTATGGCCGAAGCCAACGGTTGTGACTACTGCCTTTCCGCGCACACCTTCACCGGAGCGAAGTTCGCCAAGCTCGATGAAGCGGAGATCGCTTCGAACCGCCGCGGAACATCGAACGACGCCAAGGCTGCGGCAGCCGTCGAATTCGCCCGCGCCCTGACGACCGCGCGTGGCTCGGTGGCACCTGGGGAAATCGTAAAAGTTCGGGACGCCGGCTACAGCGATGCGGAAATCGTCGAGATCATTGCGCATGTCGCGCTCAATACCTTTACAAACTACGTCAACGAAGCCCTCGATACCGAGATCGATTTCCCGCGTATCGATCGTCTTGCGGCATGACATTCAGGACGGGGTGACACGAGAGCCGTCATCCTTCCCTCCCCCTTACGAAACCTGGAGCCATCACAATGTCCCGTCCCCCGCTTCCCCCTTTCACTGAAGAGAGCGCCATCGAAAAGGTCCGCCTTGCAGAAGATGGCTGGAACAGCCGCGATCCTGCCAGGGTAGCGCTCGCCTACACGTTGGATACTCGCTGGCGCAACCGTGCCGAATTCGTAACGAGCCGCGCTGAGGCCGAGGCCTTTCTGGGCCGCAAGTGGAACAGGGAACTCGACTACCGCCTGATCAAGGAACTCTGGGCATTCACGGGCAACAGGATCGCGGTGCGCTACGCCTACGAATATCATGATGACAGCGGCCAGTGGTTCCGGGCCTACGGGAACGAGAATTGGGAGTTTGCCGAAGACGGCCTGATGCGGGTGCGTCACGCCAGCATCAACGAACACCCGATCGCTGAAGCCGACCGCAGGTTTCACTGGCCGCTCGGCCGAAGGCCTGACGACCATCCCGGTCTCAGCGACTTCGGCTTTTGAGCCGGGCGTCGGTCCGTTGGCCTCGTCAATGCCGCCATTCAAACTCAACGAGCGAGTTCGAGTTTCCGTTGAACTCGCTCTTACCGCATCGAGCGGCGACCTGTCGCGGAAGCGCAAGCAGGAAGACGATAGCCGTGCGCTTGGGCTGACGGGTGCGGAAATCGATCTGGCACGCCGTGGCCTGAGCTTCGATCTGAAAATAGCGAGGGCCATAGCGTTTGCACTCGCGGTCAATGAGCACACACGCGCACGTGCAAGCGCCGCTGGCCTTTGTGAGCGAAGCTGCGTCGAAATCGAGCACCTTGCTGCTGCCAACCGACAGGTCGCTGGCAGCTAATCCATGCCGCGGACGGCTTGCGGTCTTGTCGTCCAGGATTCTACTATGGTCACCGTATCGAGGGCATGGGGGACCGGATGGATCGTTGGCAGGCAATGCGGATTTTCGTGAAAGTAGCGGAGACCGAAAGTTTCGCAGATACCGCCCGCCAGATGCACATGAGTGCTCCTGCCGTCACACGGTCTGTTGCAGCCCTGGAAGATATCATCGGAGCACGCCTGTTTGTGCGAACGACCCGTTCGGTAAAAATGACCGAGGCGGGTGCCCGGTATTTCGAGGACTGCCGCAAGATTTTGTCAGACATTGCTGAAGCAGAGGCGGCAGCGGGAGGCTCCTACGCTACACCGACAGGCACCCTGTCCGTAACTGCTTCGGTCATGTTCGGGCAGATGTATGTGCTGCCCGTCGTGACGGGCTTTCTGGACGCATTTCCGACCATGAAGGCGCGAACCCTGTTTATCGACCGGCCCGTCAATATTGTCGATGAAGGCATCGATGTCGCTGTCCGCATAGGTCACCTCCCCGACTCCGGCCTCTCCGCCATAAAGGTCGGGAGCGTCAGGCGTGTCGTGTGTGGTTCACCGGCATACTTTGACCGACATGGCATTCCGACAACGCCATCCGACCTCAGGGATCATCGCATCGCGGCGTCCACCAGCGCCTGGGCCTCCCCTGAATGGCGCTTTTCCGATGATTTCCGCGTGACGATAGACGCTGCTCTTCAGTGCAACACCAACGAAGCGGCCATAACCTCCGCACGCGAGGGCTGGGGACTGACGCGCGTGCTGAACTACCAGATTGGCCCTGACCTTATGGCGGGCGACCTTCAGATCGTGCTCAGCGAGTTTGAAGAGCCGCCCCTGCCTATCCACATCATGCATCCAGAGGGTCGGAATGCACCCGCAAAGGTGCGGGCTTTCGTTGACATGGCAGTTGCCCGCCTGCGTGAGAACCGTCTCCTGAACTGATCCAGGCGCAGCGGGCAGATCAAAAACCAATCAGAATCTTGCCAATGGCCTTACCGCTTTCCTGCAGTTCATGGGCCTCGGCAATCTGATCAAGCCCGAGCGTTACGGCGATCTTGGGAACGTAGGCTCCCGAAGCCGCGCAGGCCGAGACTTCCTCGGCGGCGTCGCGCATCGCTGTTTCCGGCATCGTATAGACGTAGACGAAACGGAAAGAAAAACCACCAACAAGCGCCGGAAAGAACGGGATCGAGAGCCTGGCTTGCGGCGATCCCGTGGAGTAAGCCGACACGCCCCCGTCACGCGCAAGGCAGGCGATTGCCGTGTCGATGTTGGCAGAGATGTCCACGTCGACAATACGGTCGACGCCGTGACCATCGGTCGCCGACCTTATTTTCACAGCAACATCACCGGCATGCCTGTTGACGACGAGATCGGCTCCGGCTGCGCGGGCAACGTCTGCCTGTTCGTCGCGGCTCACCGTTGCCGCCACCCACGCCCCTGCCCACTTTGCAAGAAGAATGGCGGCGTTACCGACCGCACCGGCGCCACCCTGCACGAGAACCCGCTTACCTCGCAGGTTTGTATCGGCAAACAGGCATCGATGCGCCGTCATCGCGGGGACGCCGAACGACGCACCGACCCCGAAGGGCACGTTGTCGGCCAGCCTGACTGCCTGCCTCGACGGCACCACGACGAATTCCGCAGCCGTCCCGAACGCCCTCCCCGTCTGGGCCATGTAGACCCACACCCGCTCGCCTATACGTTCCTGCGACACGCCGGGGCCGACACTGTCGATGACGCCCGACCCCTCCTGATGCGGAACGATTCTGGGAAATGGCACGGCCTTACCGCCGAAGCCGACACGCGTCTTGATGTCCGAAGGATTGATGCCCGAGACCACGATCCTGACCCGGACTTCCCCCGCCCCGGGCTGGGGATCGGGAAGCTCGCCAACGGTCAATACTTCTCTCGCAGTTCCTTGCCGTTCGTAGAACGCAGCTCGCATAACACACCTCTCCTAAATGTGGCTTCCATCTGGGCGTGACACAGCCAAACTTGCAAGTAGGCAACAGTTTTGCCTATAGGAATAAAAAGTACACTAATGGAGAACTGAATGGCTGTTGGCCCAAAATGCCCGGTAGAAGTTACCGTCGATGTCACGGGCGGCAAGTGGAAGCCGATGATCATCTATCGTCTACTCGACGGTCCGTACCGGTTTGGAGAGCTGCGCCGCCTGGTCGGCGATCCGAGCCAGCGCTCGCTCACGATGCAGCTCCGCGAACTCCAGGCCGACGGGATCGTGAGCCGCGAGGTCTTCGCCGAGGTCCCTCCGCGCGTCGAATATTCCCTCACCGAATTCGGAAAAACGCTGGCCCCCGTGCTGATGGCGATGCGCGACTGGGGAGTTTCCTTCCAGGGTCGCTGTCAATCCACGAAGGCATGACCGGTCGTCCGCGTCAGGGACCGGGCTTCGCCGCGAAGCGCTGCACGAAGAAGTCGATTAGCACTCTGACCTTCCGGGACACGTGCGATCCTGGCGGACGCACGATGTAAACGCCGATCTCCGGCAGGCCGTAGTCCGACATAATCGGCACAAGCGTCCCTGCGGCAACATAGCTTTCCGCGATCACAACCGGCAGTGCAGCGATGCCCAGTCCGGCTGCCGTCCCTTCGGCAATGCCAAGGGCACTATCCGCCTTGAACCTTCCCTGCGCATTGATGACGATGGTTCGGCTGCCATCGGACACCTTCCAGCTCTCGGTGCCCTGCAGGATCGCCTGATGGTCAAGCAGATCGGAAGGCTTTCGCGGGACGCCATGGTTCCGGAGGTATTCGGGGTTGGCAAACAATCCAGCCGCGAATGCACCGATCTTCCTCGCCATCAGGTTCGAGTCCTGCAGATAACCGACACGTATCCCGCAATCAAAGCCTTCCGCCACCAGATCGACGTAACGGTCGCTGTAGTGCGCATGGAGCTGCAAGAGCGGATGCTGGCGGGCCAGTTCGGCGAGCGCTGGCGCAAAATGCCGCGGACCGAAGGATGACGGAACGGCGACGCGCAGCCGTCCCCGAAGCTCCCCGGTCGGCGCCATCTCCTCGCGCGCAACCTCCATTTCCAGGCACATGCGCGCGGCATGCTCGCGAAACGACGCTCCAGCCTCCGTCAGCGACGCACCTCGTGTGGTCCGGGCGAGGAGCTGGACGCCCAGCTCGCTCTCGAGACGAACGAGGCGACGGCTGACGATGGATTTCGGCAATCCGAGACGTCGCGCCGCAACCGTGATCCCGCCGCCATCGGCAACCTCAACGAAAGTCTGCATATCTTCGAAGCTGACCATTATTGCGTTCCATTTTCCGTTCCACAGAGTGGCTCATCCTAGAGCTACCGTGCCGTCTATCGCAACGCTAAATTCCACTCATCGAGCGGACCTAAATCCAACCCGACAGCCGCCGACAACGCAAAAAGGAATACGACAATGCATAAGGACGTTTTTACTCCCGAGAATTCCGCCATGCTGCTGATCGACCATCAGATCGGCACGATGGCCTGGCCCCACTCCCACGACATCAACCTGGTCAAGCAGAACGCACTCAAGCTTGCCCGGATCGCCAAAGCCGCCAACATCCCGACCATCCTGACGTCCAGCATGGAAGAACAAATCCAGGGGCCGCTGATTCCGGAACTCAAGGAAGTCCTGCCCGAGGCGTTCGAAGCCCGCATCAAGCGCCCGGGTATCGTCAACGCCATGCATCACGACGGCTTCAACCAGGCCGTCAAGGCGATCGGCCGCAAGAAGCTGTTCGTCGCAGGCGTGACCACGGAAATCTGCGTCACCTTTCCGGTCCTCCAGATGCTTGACGAAGGTTACGAGGTGCAGGTCTCGGCGGACGCATCCGCCTCTTACACCAAATACGGCGACGATATCGCCCTGAGGCGCATGGAAAAGGCAGGCGCAATTATCACCACTGTCGACCAGATCATCTCGGAACTCGCCGTCGACTGGACGAGCCCGCTCGGCCAGAAGCTCGTCGGCATCCTGAACTACCACTGACAACGCAAGTCGCTGCGTTCGGCACGGGCGATTGTCGCCCGCGCCCGAGATCGAAGGAAACAGTCCAATGACCATCACCAAAATCCGTGCGGGACTTATGCGCGGCAATATCGGCCAGGGCTTCGGCGTCGAGATCATGTATCCGGGGCTGTCACTGACAACCGACGACAGCGGGATCGGTCCCATCGGCAGGATTGACCGCGCCCAGGTTCAGCCGGGTCATCTCATAGGCATGCATCCGCACAAGGACGACGAAATACTGACCTACATGCGCGGCGGGCAGATGCTCCACCGAGACACCGTCGGAAACGAGAAAAAGCTCGACAAGACACTTTTCATGATGATGAACGCCGGCCATCACTTCCAGCATGAAGAGCTTATGCTTGGGGAAACACCCGTCCGGGCCCTACAGATTTTCCTGCGTCCTAACGCTCAAAATCTTGAGCCAATGGTGCAGTTTCATGATTTCGTCGATGAATTCAGTGACGATAGCTGGAGACTGATTGCAGGGCCACGAAAAGCGCCATTGACGGTAAGATCCGATGTCTGGGTCTTTGATGTGCGCCTCAGCGTAGGCACGACGCTGAGATTGCCAACCGCTGATAACTCCCGGTTGGCTTGCCTGCTCTTTGTCTTCAAGGGGAAAATTCGATTTGGAAACGAGACGGTCTCCGACGGAGAGAGCGTGTTCGTGACCTCGTTCGAACAACATCCAACGGCATTGACCGAGACCGATATCGTCTTGTTCTCGTTCGATACCGACGTCCAGGTATTTCGCGGCGGCATGTTCAGCGGCAACCAGAAACGGGGCCGCTGAAGTCGTTGCTCGAGCGGCGCAAACGTGAACCAGGGGCTTTCTCGCGCCAAGTCTCTTTCAACGTTTCGGTGTCTCCCACCGATGGTGTTTTTATGCATAGCAAAGGGCACCATTAGGTCGATATCATCGCCAGCGCCTTCCGTGGCCATCGTGGATGAACGGAAGAGCAGTTCTGGCTAATCGTCGCTACCCTCCCAATCTTCATAGCGATCGCTGATGCGGATCACGAAGACCGTGGCGTCCTCGCCTACCCGGTAGACAGGCATCGATCTCAATCGAACGAAATGACGCAGGGCAAAGGGGCTTCACCTCGTCTGCTGCCCTATAGAAGCATGGCCCACTCCAGCGTACGGTCGTCGGATAGACCTGGCAGTGGGTTGGAGCTCTAAACCGTTTGCGGCTTCCGTTCCAGCCGGCCTGAAAGCCGAACTGCTGGTAAAAGGATTATGAGATAGATTATCGCCGCCAGCGTCAGCGACGAGGTGTTGAAAGTCACGGACCGTATGGTGCTGGCCGAATATAGAAGGTCGTGAACACCAACAATCGAGGCTAGTGAAGTCGCTTTTACAACCTCGATCGTATTGGATGCAAGATCCGGCAGCACGTTGCGCAATGCTTGCGGCAGCACGACATAACGAAGGGAATCTGTGTATCCAAGGCCGGTGGAGCGGGCAGCTTCCATTTGCCCCCGCGACACCGAACCGAGGCCCGCTCGAATGATCTCGCAATAATAAGCCGTGTTGTTAAGCAACAGTGCAATGATCGCGCACAAGATCGCAGGCAGCCTGACGCCTAGAAACGGCAGGGCGGAGAAGGTGACGATGATGAGCACCAGCGGCGGCATGGTGCGAAAGACGTTAACCCATGTCCTGACAATCCAGCGCAGCACCGGCGAGCGCGCTTCAGACATCAGCGCTAACCCAAGGCCGATACCGAAACCGACGGGTGCCAGCACGGCCGTGAGCACGAGGGTGATCATCAGGCCGGAGACGAGATAGGGTAGCGCCTGGCTCATGATGTCGAGATTGAAGAATTGTTCGATCAGATCGGTCATGTCCGCGTCCCCCAGGCCATACGTTTTTCAAGGCCGCCTGCCAAAGCCATCAGCGGCATGAAGATGATCAGGTAAAGGATCGCCGCCATGATCAGTGGCGTGGCATTTCCGGAGAAGGACAGCGCGGTCTGCGCTTCGTTCAAAAGCTCTGGCATGCCGATTGCTGTTCCAAGCGCCGTATTCTTGGAAATGGCCAGTGCACGGTTGGTCAGCGGCGGGATGCAAAGCCGCATGGCCTGCGGCAAGACCACATAGCGCAGGGTCTGTGCATTGGTCATGCCGGTCGAGCGAGAGGCTTCCCATTGCCCTGGGCCGACGGCTGAGATCCCCGCCCAGAAAATCTCCTCGGCGAAGGACGCAAGTATGAGAGAAAGCGTCAGCCAGAGTACCCAAGATGCAGAAAGGCTGATACCGACACTTGGCAAGCCGAAATAAAGCAGCAGCACGACCGAGAGCGGCGGAACAGCTCTAAAACAGTCGACGAAAAGGCGCAGGACCCACACGACAGCCTTGTTCGACACAAGACGGATCAGCGCCAACGCAAGTCCGGACAGGAGCCCGGCGATTACGATCGCCAGCGACAGATAGATCGTAATCCAAGCGCCACGCAGCAGATCGGGCAGATATGTTTGCGCGACCGCCCCGTTGAAGAAGAGATCGACGAGACCGGTGATATCCATCGCTCAGTGTCCGTGCGAGAGAAATTGGAAAGCGCGGCTTTCCGCGCCACGCGCCAGAATTTCGGCGGGCGTTCCGATCTCGACGATCTGCCCCGCCTCCATGAAGGCGACCCGGTCCGCAGCCTCGCGGGCAAAGCGCATCTCGTGACTGACCACCAGCATGGTCATGCCTTCTTTTTTCATATCCATCATCGCCTGCAGAATTTCGGCGACGAGTTGCGGATCAAGCGCCGAGGTTGGCTCGTCGAGAAGCATGACCTTCGGCCCAAGCGCAAGCGCCCTCGCGATAGCGACGCGCTGCTGTTGGCCGCCGGAAAGCTGCGATGGGTAATGCGTCAGGCGGGCGCCGAGACCCACACGGGTCAATTCACGGCGCGCGATTTCCCGCGCCTCGTTCGTGGATTTCTTCTGCACCCTCTGCAATGCCAGCATCACATTCTGTTCGGCTGTCATGTGCGGGTAAAGATTGAACTGCTGGAACACCATGCCGATGCGCTGGCGCATGTTGTTGATGTCTGTCGCCACGGCGGTGATATTGATTCCGTCGACAATGATCGCGCCGTCCGTCGGCTCCTCCAGCCTGTTGCAGCACCGCAGAAGAGTGGATTTTCCAGACCCCGAGGGTCCGATCAAGAACACCAGCTCACCCGGCATGACGCGCAGGTTGATGTTGTTGAGAACATTCACGCCGTTGAAGGACTTATACAGAGCATGAATGTCGAGCATGGGCTGCGCGATCGATTGCGACATGGTTCTAGGCCTTAATCAGTCAGTCTGTTTCAGTTGCACGACAATTCGTGCGGCGTCGCATCGTAATTGCCGAGGCCGACCGGGCCGAAACCGGCTTGCGGGGTCACTTCCAGCGATCCGGCATCAGGCTTCACGCCAAGCCATTTTTCATAAAGCGATGCTGCCGTGCCATCCGACTTGATGCACTCAATGACGGTTTCGATCTGCTTACGCAGTTCTGGCGAGGACTTGGGGATCGTGTAAGCGAAGTAGCGGCCGGTGGTTTCCTTCAGGTCGGCAGCCTTCAGTGCCGGGTTCCGCTTGGCGAAGGTCAACGCAGTCGGCACGTTCATGATCGCCGCATCCGCGCGCCCTGCCTGAACGGCCTGCGCGGCATCGCTGAGCGATGCATAGGACTCGATCGTCCAGCCGATTTCGCCGGCCTTCTCGCGCGCCCACTTCTCGTCGGCGTTGCCCTTGTTGGCGGCAATGACCTTGCCCTTCAGCTGGTCATAGCTCTTCAGCGCCGGCGCATCCTTTTTGGTCACGAAGGCGAGATCGGCAGACCAGATACCTTCCGTCAGCAGAAAGATGTCGGAGCGTTCCTTCGTTACCGTCATCGGAACCGACAGCATGTCGTAGGTGCCCGCCTGCAGGGCCGGAATCAGCGCCGAAAATGCCATGGCGTCGATTGTAATCTTGCGGCCGAGGCGCTTGGAAATCTCGTTCGTCATATCGACGGTCAGACCTTCGATGGAACCGTCCATCTTCGGTTGGGCGAAGGGTGGTGCATTGCCGTCGAGTGCACTCTTCAACGGTTCCTGGGCAAAGGCGGGCCCAGCCGCAACGGCGAGCAGGGCAATGATGTCGTAGATTTTTTTCATGGTCGTTCCCCTTTATATTTTAATCAGGCTACAGAATTCGAATGAACATTTCAAATGGATGTTTCATTCATTTTTATTATTTTTAGACTTCCAGATCGCGGCGCGGTCCAACCAGCGGCTCGAGGGTTTTATCCGTGACGCGCGGGATCATGCGTCCCACTTCAAGAGCCTTGCCGAACGTGATCGCGGCCGCGGCCAGTTCATCGCCGGTCGGGGCCGTCTCGCCGCAACCTCTCCACAGCACCTGAACGGCAAGGCGCAAATCCTTGGTATCCTGTGACATGCGACTTACCCTTCTGCCCTGGTGGCGATTGAAAGAACATGCTGTGGCTCTGCCCGCATCGGGTTGGGGGTCAGAACCTGTTCGAGCGCCCACGCCGCGCGCATCAGCAGCGCTTCGTTCCTGAACCCGGCCGCCAGCTGTACAGACAGCGGCAGGCCCTCCGGCGAAAACCCAGCAGGCAGCGCCAGCGCCGGATGGCCGGACAGCGAGAACGGGCTACCGGCAGAACCTGCCGTATAGGAAATGACCGCCGGATTGTCGTGAATGGGCGGCGCCACCCGATAGGTCATCGGTAGCAAAAGCACATCGACCTTCGCGAAAATCTCATCAGTGCGGGCAACGAGCGCACGCCTCTGGCGCAGGGCGGCAAGGTAGTCGGCAGCCCTCAGATACATGCCCATTTCGAGCTTTTCGCGCAGCGAACGGCCCATAAGATGCCGATGCTCGAGATAGTCGCGCTCATGAATGGAAAAGCTCTCCGCCCGGTTGATCGGCATGGCGATCGAGCGATATTCGGATGGCGCAATCGGCAGGTCGATTTCGACCACCTCAGCGCCCAGTGCGGCAAACATCGCCGCGCTTTTGGCAAGAGCATCGAGAATAGCCGGCTCCGGCGCTACGCCACCCGGATCGAGATTGCGGACGAACCCGATCTTCAGATCTTTTACGCCATCCTTCAGACCCGGCAGTGTCGGCTCAACCGGCAAGGAAAGGCTGACGGGATCGGCCTCGTCAAAACCGGCAATCACATCATAGATGAGTGCCGTGTCTTCGGTGCTGAGCGCCAGTGGACCTGGCGTGTCGAAACTCCAGCAATTCGGCATGACGCCATGACGGCTGATGCGACCGAAGGTAGCCTTCAGCCCGACGAGACCGCAGGCTGCGGCTGGCAGGCGCACCGAACCGCCCGTATCGGTACCGATTGAAAACAGTGCGGTGCCCGCCGCGACAGCCGCAGCGGAACCTGTCGACGATCCACCGGTAAAATGCGCGGTATTCCAGGGGTTACGGCTTGGCGGTGCATCAAGATCGAAATGTACGGCACCGGTCCCTGTGCCGTATTCCCAGGTATTCAGCTTTCCCACGAGAATGGCGCCAGCCGCTTTCAGCCGCGTTACCAGCGTGGCTGTCATGTCGGGATCGTGGCTCTGCGGCACACGTGAGCCGCCGGTCGTTTCCATGCCCGCGGTGTAGATGTTGTCCTTAACCGCGAAGGGAATGCCGTCAAGCGGGCCGAGCAGCGTCCCGCTTGCGGCCCGCTCGTCCGATGCGACGGCGTTCTCGCGCGCAGCGTCTCGATCCATGCGCAGATAGGAATAGATCACGCCGTCGACCGCATCGATGCGGGCAAATACGGCTTCCAACAAAGCCGATGGCGTGATCTCGCCGCTCCCAATTTGCCGCCCTGCCTCTGCCACCGAAAGGCCGGCAAGTCCGATGCCTGCCTTTGCCGTTGCTTCTGTGTTTTCTGTAGCCTTCATGAGCGTCAGCTCCTTGCACTGTATGCTTTGTGGCGGCTTACGTCAGCGCCATCGGCATGTTGTAATCCGAGGAAAAAAATGCCGGACAAAGCGGTTAATCCGGCAACGACGAAAATGGAGGCCGAGATGGCATCCGCCGGTATTGTCACGCCCATTGCCTGGATCTGCGCCACCAGTACCGCCGCAACGGAGATGCCCAATCCCATCGACAATTGCTGGCCGACACCGCCAAGCGAGGTACTCGCGCTTTGCCTCGTCCTGGGAATATCGGCGAAGAGAAGCGCGTTGGTCGTGTTGAACTGAAGAGAGCGCATGACGCCAAACAGGAAGACGACGCAGACCGTGATCGCGAGTGGTGTGTCCGGTCCGATCCAGCCGATCAGCGCAATGGTCACCGCACCCAGCATGGCGTTACCAAACAGCGTTACCTTGAAACCGAATTTCGCCAGCACGCGCCGCATCATGGGTTTGAGTGCAATCGCGCTTGCGGCAACGATGAAGACAACCCAGCCGGCATCCGCCGCGCTCCAGCCAAAACCGATCTGCAATTGCAGCTGGAAAAGGAAAGGCAAGGCATTGAAGCCAAGGCGCGAAAGTCCCCCGCCGAAGAAGCCCACCCGGAACAGACGCAGCTTCAATAACGTGAGGTCAAGCGCTGGCGCTTCACGCCTCGCCATATGGCGGGCGTAGAACAAAGCGCAGACCGGCAGGATTGCAATCATGACAAGGATCGCGGAGATCGGCAGGAAGACATGAACCAGCTGGTCGAGCAGCAGCTGTACCGCGCCGAGAAACACGGCACAGGCCACGAAACCCCAGAGGTCGAAATTATAGCGTTCCCCGGGCTCGTCGCGTGGCAGCAAACGCGCTGCGAAAATCATGCCGAGAATGCCGAAGGGCATCTTCACAAAAAAGATCCACTGCCAGGAAAGGTAGGTTACCACATAGCCACCGATCAGCGGCCCGAGCACTGGACCGACAAGTGCCGGCGTCGACATCCAGGCAATGGCCGAGGCCAGTTGATCCTTCGGTGCCGCTCGAATGAGAAGTAACCTGCCGATCGGCGTCATTAGCGCCCCGGCCACCGCCTGCAAGGCGCGCATCGCGACAAGCGTCGCAAGGTCCTGCGCCAGCGCCGCGCCCACCGACATCAGCATGAATGCGCCCATCGCCCACAGGAAGATACGTTTCGCACCAAAACGATCAGCCAGCCATGCGCTTGCCGGGATCACGGCCGCCAGCGTCACGAGATAGATCGAGAGCGCCAGATTGACGCGCAGAGGCTCAATGCCGAAGTCGGCCGCAATCGCCGGGATTGCCGATACCATGATCGTGCTGTCGAGCCCTTCGATCAGGAAGGCGGCCGAGATCGAAAGGGAAAGCAGCATGAGGCTGCGCTCCCCTGAAAGGCGAGGCGTTGAAACCATCTGGGTCTATCCGGTGCGTGAGGTAACGCTCAGGCGCTAAAGCCCAATCGTTGCCTCGATTATTTCGGGAACGGTGACGCTCTTGGCACCCTCGATCGCGAAAATCTGGTCGAGTATCCGCTCGAAAGCGGCAATCCTGTAGGGTTGCCCCATGATCCAGGGCGAAAGGTTGATCGTAAGCAGACGGCCGTGCCCGCTTTCCTTTGCTTCGTTAGTCAAACGCCTGGCGGCCGCTATGAAGCTGCGTTCCACATCCTGCAGAGGCTGCTTTCGAACAGCGAGCATTTCACGGTCGGAAAGCTCCATCGTCGAGGGCAGCGCAATGATCTCGCCGGCACCGGTGTCGAAACGATAAGGCACCTCGTCATTGACCCAGTCTGCCATCGCCGTCACGCCGGCTTCGACCAAGAGGCGCGGCGTGCGCGTCGATTGCGACCAGGATGGTGAATGCCATGCAACAGGTGTTACGCCGAAACCATCGAAAATGGTGAGCGTTTCGGCAATCATCGCGGCTTCCGTCTTTTCATCCAGCCCTTCGTGGTGGATCGAACCGGCATCAAGGCTCGCCGCTACGATTTCCCACCCCTCACCGAGAATTTCGCGCATCAGGATCGGGTAACGCTGTGCGACACGGGCATTGAGGAAGGCGCTTGCTGTCAGTCCCCTTGCCTTCAGTGCATCCATCATCCGGTAGATACCGACCCGGTGACCGTAATCGCGCTGGGTGTAGGTCTGTGTGTCCGGCCATGCCCGGTTCGGCGCACCGACCGGCAGAAAAGGCTTGCCGGAGATGTTGAGCGGAAACCACTCGACGGCGATCTGAATCCAGACGCCGAGCGTGGTGTCGCCAGACCATTGAAGCCTGCGCTCGCTCCAGGTGTCGCGCCAGGCGTAGAAGTCGTGATCCATCTGACGGTGACGGCGAAGCGGCGTTTCGAGATAGGCGGGCCCGGTTGGTCGGATCATCATTGCTCTCCCTCAAGCCCGGACAGCCACGCGGACATCTGGTCGTAGTGGTGCTCGTAATACCAGTCGGCGATTTCGCGCGCCGTCGGATACCAGACCTGATCATGCGATTTGACGTAGTCGAGGAATTCGGCAAAGGCATCGATGCGATGCGGATGCCCGAGCACCAGTGGGTGGATCGCAAAGCACATTACGCGGGCGCTGTCGGCACCTTCGATATAAAGCCGGTCGAACTGCGCCTTCAGTGACGCGAACATTTCGTCCACCGAGTTATTGTTCCAGGCCGCCATCGGAATGTCGTTCATCTCGATGGAATAGGGCAGCGAAATAAGCTTGCCGCTTTTCAAGTTGAGCGGCATCGGCTGGTCGTCATGGAAGTAGTCGAGGGTATAGCGAATACCTTCCTGCGCCAGAATTTCCTGGGTCTCGAGGCTTGGCGTAATGGCCGGCGTCAGCCAGCCGTCCAGCCGCTGACCGACCTTCGCCAGTGTCTCGCGGGAATCGATGACGACCTGGCGCTGCTCGTCAGGCGTCATGCCGTAGAAGTAGCGGCTGTTGTAGACCCCATGGCTGAAAAGTTCCCAGCCCAGATCGTTGCAGCGCTTGATGATATCAGGATAATGGTCGCATACGGCCACCGAAAGCGAAACCGATCCACGAATGTCGCGCTTGGCCATCTCGTCCGCAATACGGCGGAAGCCGATGCGATTACCATAATCGCGCGAGGAATAGTACAGGACGTCCGGCAGGGTACGGAACGGAAAGCGATTGGGATTGACCGGTGGCTGCCATTCGTAGTGCTCGATGTTCGGCGCCAGCCAGAAGGCGAGGCGCGCACCGTCCGGCAGGGCAATCTTGGGCCTGCCCCGCATCGGCGCATACCGATACTGTCCCGTATCGACGTTTGCTTGCATCATGTCGTTCCCGTCACGTTCCCAGCTTCATTCACGATATGTCATTGTCAAACACATAATTGAAACATTTGTTTTGAACATTATATTCAAACATCTGCTGGTGCAAGTCTGTTTTTTTCGGTAGAGCATCGTAACCAAAGAAAACAGGCAAGACAGGGATGGAGACCTCCATGGAAGAGGAAGACGCAACAACGCGCCGGAGTGAAACACGCGATGCGATCCTGAGTGCTGCCAAGGAACTCGTTGCGCGCAAAGGCCCCAAGGGCACGACCGTGCGCGATATTACCGAGGCGTCTGGTGCCAACACGGCAGCGGTCAATTATTACTTTCAGTCGAAGGATGCACTTGTCCGTCTCGCAACGCAGGAGATCACCGGCGACGTAAACCAGCAGCGCCTATCGCGCCTCACCGAAATGGAACAGGCGGCAGGCGAAGCGGCTCTTACGCCCCGCCAGATCCTCGAGGCTCTGATCGAGCCCATCCTGACCGCTTCCCGGTCCAGCGACGGCGGAAGCCTTTACGTCCGGAACGTTTTCCAGATGCGCGTCGATGCCCGCGCCGGATACAACAATTTCAACATCAACAGCCATGCGGCGCATCGCTTTATCAAAGCGATGCAGAAAACCTTTCCCGAGCTCGATCTGGAAGATGTCATCTGGAATTACGAGTTCGCACGCGGCACGTCGGTCCATCTTTTGGCAAACCTTGATCCTGTCTCGCGTCGGTTTGAACAGCTGATGCTCTCCCCCGGTGAAACCCTGCCGCAAACGCCCAGATTTGAGCTTGGTAAAAGCGCGGTTGAGAGAGTGATTGCAGTTATTCTGCGTGGGTTCGGCAAGCCTCTCTGAGATTCCAAAATATAAGCGGGCAGTGTCGGCGACTACATTACAAACAAGCTTCGCGTCCACTCGCTTCCCAACGGCATGCTTATCGATCGGTCCGATCTTCACACCAAAACGGCGGTGCCCGAACGTCCTGCGAGCGAACACAAAGCGCGTGCCATTGAAAACACGCAACTGAGGAGGGTTTGCTTCAGTGCTTAAGGTTGATCCAGTCTTCGGAAGAAGAACCTTCTTCCCCGGGGACGCAATCGAGATCATGCTGTTTGTGACCTGACCTCGGCAAATTACTCCCGAAAGAGCCACGCGCGCACGGCGAAGTCAGCTTCCGGCCTGTGCAAATTACGGTGCCAACCGTCGCCAAACGCTGCGCGCTGCGGCGCTGCGGCGGGCGCCATTGGCAGTCCGGGCTCAGACACTCCCGCGCCTACGCGCTTGATTCTCCTGAGGTCGCGCCCTAGATGTTTTAGAAAGTCCGGAGGAAACATGCATCAGGTTTTAAGTCAAAAAGCAGAAACTGGCGTCAAGGGACTGGATGATGTTCTTTCCGGTGGCTTTACGCGCAGGCATGTCTTTTTACTTGAGGGCTCTCCAGGGACTGGCAAAACAACGATTGCTTTGCAGTTCCTTATTGAAGGAGAAATACGCGGCGAGCGCTGCCTTTACATCAGCCTGTCGGAAACGGACGAAGAATTGCGCGATTGCGCCAGATCGCATGGCATGGAGATTGGTAGCGGGATCGAGATATTTGAACTCGTCCCCCCGGAAAGCCTTCTCGACGCCGAACAACAACAAAGCCTGCTCTATTCCTCAGATCTCGAGTTGGGTGAAACGACAAAACTGATTTTCCAAGCCTTTGAGCGGATCAAACCTCAACGCGTCGTAATTGATAGTCTCTCTGAAATTCGCCTTCTAGCGCAGAGTTCGTTGCGATACCGCAGACAAATCCTCGCATTGAAACACTTCTTCGCTCGCTCCGATGCAACGGTGCTGCTGCTTGATGACATGACGTCGGAAAATTTTGACAAGACGGTCCATAGCGTAGTCCACGGTGTCATTCATCTCGAACAGCTTGCTCCCGATTACGGCTCCGAGCGGCGTCGGTTGAGAGTGATCAAGTATCGCGGTCAGTCGTTTCGCGGCGGCTATCATGATTTCACTATCAAGACTGGTGGCGTTGCGGTTTTTCCGCGCCTTCGCGCGATTGAGCACAGAACCGAATTCGAACGAACGACCCTCTCGAGCGGTCTTTCCCAATTCGACGGCCTGCTCGGTGGGGGCGTGGAGCGTGGATCAAGCACTCTCCTCATCGGCCCTGCTGGAACCGGAAAGAGCCTGTTTGCTCTGCAGTTCGTCAACGCCGCAGTCGAGCGTGGGGAAAGGGCTGCGGTCTTCATTTTCGATGAGGAACTTGGTCTCCTTTACGCACGCACCAGATCAATGGGTATCGACTTGGAGAAGCTGCAGGCAGACGGGCACGTCCACATCGAGCAACTCGATGCCGCCGAACTATCACCGGGGGAATTTGCACAGCGTGTGCGCGACCGGGTATCAACTTTCGATGCCAAGACAGTGGTGATCGACAGCATCAATGGCTACCAGGCTTCTATGCCGGAAGAGAATGCTCTCATCTTGCACATGCACGAACTGCTACAATACCTCAACAGGCAGGGAGCCAATACATTCCTGACGGTCGCCCAGCATGGCCTCGTTGGGGACATGAAATCACCCGTCGATGTCACTTATCTGGCAGATAGCGTCATCCTTCTGAGATATTTCGAGGCGCTCGGAAAAGTGCGTCGCGCCGTATCAGTGATCAAGAAGCGCACAGGCCCTCACGAAGACACGATCCGTGAGTTCAGAATATCCGGCAACGGACTGACCCTCGGAGAACCACTTTCCGACTTCCAGGGCATCCTTCGCGGCGTTCCGAACTTTGTCGGCGATCAACACCCGCTTCTTCCTCTCAACGGGGAGGGTAGCAAGAATTCCTAACGGCGACACACGCGCACTTGTCTATGCTCCGATCGGCCGCGATGCGCAAATTGCAGCGTCACTTCTGAAGGAAGCTGGTGTATCTTCCACCACCGTGGCTGACATTGCGTCGTTTGTCGCCGGCCTGGGGGACAACATCGCCTTCGCTGTGGTGACCGAGGAGGCATTTCGTTCAGCGGACCTGAAAGGGATTTTTGCTTGGATCGCAGCGCAGCCCAGTTGGTCTGACTTGCCATTCATTATCCTGACAAACCGCGGCGGAGGACCTGAACGCAACCCGACTGCGGCGAGGCTCTCTGAGGTTCTGGGAAATGTGAGCTTTGTCGAGCGACCTTTTCATGCGACGACTTTCATAAGCGTTGCCCGGTCGGCCATGCGCGGTCGCCGGCGGCAGTTCGATGCCCGGGCCAGAATGGAAGCACTCGATGAAGGCGAGCGTCGCCTCCAGACGGCCCTTGCCGCCGGCCGACTTGGCGCGTGGGAGCTCGATCTTGCAACCAATGAACTGACCACTTCGGCAACATGTCGATTAATTTTTGGCCGCGGTCCCGACGAAGAGTTTTCCTATGCGGACCTCTTAGCATCGGTCCATCCTGATGACTTCGAGCGCATGCAGTTGGCTGTTCGTGCAACGATAGAAGCGGGCGCCGACTACGCGATAGAATACCGAACGGTCTGGAATGACGGGTCTACCCACTGGGTGGAGATCCGTGCCCAGCTCTACAGGGACCGCACTGGCAAGGCCATCAAGCTTGTTGGCGTATCGGCCGACATAACCTCACGTCTGAAAGCGGAAGAGCATCAACGGCAGTTGAATGAGGTTCTGGAAGAGCGCGTCGCGGAGCGAACGCGTGAACTGGAAGAAGCATATGCTACCGTCATGGAAGAGGTAAGCCAACGAGAACGAGCTGAGCAACAGTTGCGCCAGTCCCAGAAGATGGAAGCGATCGGCCAACTCACCGGCGGCGTGGCGCACGATTTCAACAACCTCCTGATGGCCGTCCTCGGTAATCTTGAGTTGCTGCGAAAGTGCGTTGGCAATGACGCAAGGGCAATCCGCCTCATCGAGGGTGCCCAACAGGGCGCAAAACGTGGCGCTTCCCTCACCCAGCGGCTTCTCGCTTTCTCGCGCAGGCAGGACCTACGCATTGACCCGGTCGATATGCGCGCGCTGGTTACCGGAATGGAAGACCTTCTGAAAAGATCCGTCGGCTCGACCGTGGTGATCAAAACTGACGTGCCAGATCACCTTCCTCTGGTCTCGGCCGACGCCAACCAGGTCGAGCTCGCGCTCCTCAATCTCGTTGTCAATGCCCGTGATGCCATGCCTGACGGAGGCGAGATCGTTATCGGGCTGCACGATGTCCATCAGAACGTCCAGGCCGGTGAGCTTGCGGCAGGCAATTACGTCGTCCTCTCGGTCGTCGACCAGGGCCACGGAATGGATCGTGACACGCTGCTAAAGGCTATCGAGCCGTTTTTTTCGACCAAGGAACTTGGGAAAGGCACCGGTCTTGGTCTTTCCATGATCCATGGCCTGGCGTCCCAGTTGAAAGGCGACCTCAAGCTGACAAGCGAACTGGGTAAGGGCACAAGGGCGGAACTGTGGATCCCAATCTCGACATCCGAAATCACAAATGACTCCGCAGCGATTGAGGTCTCGGCTGGCGCGACCGCGAGCGCCTCAGGACCGAAACGAATACTGCTGGTGGATGACGACCCTCTCATAGCGATGAGCTCAGCCGATATGCTGATGGACCTCGGTCACGATGTCGTTGAAGCGCATTCGGGGAAAGAGGCACTGGAACATCTGGGAGACGGAACCGGCTTTGACCTCCTGATCACCGACTATTCAATGCCCGGCATGACCGGCGGAGATCTGGCAATTGCAGTGCGCCATATTGTCCCAAAGCTTCCGATACTCATCGCCTCGGGCTATGCAGAACTGCCGCCTGGAGTTGATCTTGACGTTTCCCGGCTTGGCAAGCCTTATACGCAGGATCAGCTGGAGCGGGAGCTTCATAAGCTGTTTAACGATCCGACGTAAACGCCGCCGTCTGGTCTCTTACCCCAGACAATTCTTATTCCGAAATGAAATACCCGGTCTCGAATATAATCGGGATATCCGTTTCGCGCGCGCGGAGCCTGGCAAAATATTGCCGCTTGCGTCCTCCCCATTTGATAACTTATGTTGGCAATGTTCTCAGGGCGGGGTGCAATTCCCCACCGGCGGTATCGGGATTTTCCCGGAGCCCGCGAGCGCTTCCGGTCTCCAACGCCGGAAGGTCAGCAGATCCGGTGAGAGGCCGGAGCCGACGGTATAGTCCGGATGGAAGAGGACAAGGCAAAAGACGCCCGCATGCAGCGGGCTTCGCATTGCATTGTTCGCCCAAGGGATATTTGGCGCTTCTTGAAGCGCGAAAATGCCGCAAAACGGCATAACCCTTGAAAGGCTTGAAAGAAAATGACCATTGCTAAAATTGAAGACGCAATCGAAGCCATATCCCGTGGCGAGATGGTAATTGTCGTTGACGACGAAGACCGCGAAAACGAAGGCGATATCATCGCCGCGTCCGACAGCATAACCCCGCAGCAGATCGCATTCATGATGAACCATGCGCGCGGGCTGATCTGCGTCGCCATGCCGGGAGAGCGCCTCGACGCGCTCGACATTCCGCTGATGGTGTCGCGCAATACCGAATCCCTCAAGACAGCCTTCACCGTCTCCGTGGACTATATTCCCGGCACCACGACAGGCATTTCCGCTGCAGACCGGGCAAAAACCGTGCGTGCGCTGGTGTCGGAAGGCTCGCGTCCCGAAGACTTCGCCCGCCCCGGCCATATCTTCCCGCTACGCGCCAACCCTGCAGGCGTGCTCGGCCGCACCGGCCACACGGAAGCCGCCGTCGATCTGTGCCGCCTGTCGGGCAAGTACCCCTGCGGCACCATCTGCGAAGTCGCCAATGACGACGGCACCATGGCCCGCCTGCCCCAGCTGGAAATCTTCGCCGAACGCCACGGTCTGCTCGTCGTGACGATCAAGGACCTCGTTGCCTATCTGAAGGGCGAGGTTGTCGAGGAAGTGGCGCAGAAGCAGGTTGCCTAGTCTTCACGCGCCTGTGCGGTGAATAAAAAAACGCCCGGCGAAAGCCGGGCGTAAAATCAAAAGGCAGACCACCTTACTTCTTGCACGTGGTCATCAATTCGGGCGGCGCTGCCGCGCAAACCCTACCAGCAGCAGAACCCGCCATCTACCAAAAGGTCCACGCCCGTCACGAAGCTCGCCGCATCTGACAGCAGGAAGATCGCCGGGCCGACCATTTCATCGACGCCCGCCATGCGCTGCATCGGGGTCTGCTCTTCGAACAGTTTCGTCTGGTGCACCATTTCCGGCCGCGTGTTCATCGGCGTCGCGGTGTAACCCGGCGAGATGGTGTTGACGCGGATGCCGCGCCCCACCCATTCCATCGCCATGGATTTGGACATGTGGATGACGCCAGCCTTAGATGCATTGTAGTGGCACTGCATCAGACCGCGATTGACGATGACGCCGGACATGGAGGCAATGTTGACGATTGCGCCGCGACCGTTCTTCAGCATGGCATTGGCTTGCGCCTGGCAGGAGAGGAACACACCCTTCAGGTTGATGTCCATCATCGTCTGGAACTGGCTTTCCTCCATTTCCTCGGCAGGATTGGCGTTGGCGATGCCGGCGGCATTGACGGCAAGCGAGAGAGCTCCGAGTTCGGCCTGCGTGCGTGCTACCGCTTCGCTCAGCGCCTGCTTGCTGGTAACATCGGCGGCGATCTGGATCGACTTGCGACCAGTTCTGGCAATGAAATCAGCCGTCTGCGCCAGGCCGTCATCGGTGCGGCGGTCAAGCAGCGCGACATCGGCACCGGACTGGGCAAGCCCCATGGCGATCCGCTGGCCGATGCCGGAACCGGCACCGGTGACGAACGCCACCTGGCCGGAAAGATCGAAGAGTTTCGGCGCGTTGAGCGTGATGGTGGACATTCTCTATTTCCTTCTTCAGATGGTTGCCAGTTCCATGACCGAGACGTCGTTGGCCTCGTCGCGATTGAGGATTCCGGCCTGTTTTCCCTGCGCAAGAACGAGGATACGGTTTGAAACGCCCAGCACCTCTTCGAGATCGGAACTGACGACGATGACGGCAACGCCGCTTTTGGCCAGACCGACGATAATATCGTAAATGCCAGCCCGCGCACCGACATCGATGCCGCGCGTCGGCTCGTCCAGCACAACCACGCGCGGGTTACGTGCAAGCCATTTGGCAATGACGACCTTCTGCTGGTTGCCGCCGGAGAGATCCGAGGCAGGCTGTTCGCTGCGGCCCTTCACGCCGAATTTGGCAATTGCCTCCTTCGTAAAAGCACGCTTGATGCTAGGCGTTATCCAGCCGGTGCCGACACGGTCGAGATTGGCGTAGATCAGGTTCTCACCGATCTCATGCTCGACAACCAGCCCTTGAAGCTTGCGGTCTTCCGGCACCATGACGATGCCCTTCGCAATCGCATCCGCCGGGCTTTTCAGCGTCAGCACCTGTCCATCGAGCAAAACCTCGCCCGCACTGGTCGGATCGGCACCGGAAATGGCACGCACCAGTTCGGTACGCCCCGCGCCGATCAGCCCGGCAATTCCAAGAATTTCGCCTGCACGCACGCCGAAACTGATGTCGCGGAAAGAATTGCCCGCGCCAGTCAGCCCCTTGACCTCCAGCACCGTTTTTTCCTGCGGTTCGGGCAGCGCCGGGAACAGGCGTTCCAGCGACCGGCCGACCATGCTTTCGACGATGGTGCGCACCGGTGTCGCGCTGTCTTCAAATTCATGCACCCGCTCACCGTCGCGCAGCACGACGATGCGGTTGGTGATCTGCTTGATCTCTTCCATGCGGTGGGAAATATAGATGATGCCTACGCCCTCTGCGCGCAGCTTGCGAACCTGCTCGAACAGTGCCTGGGTTTCCGCACCGCCAAGGGCCGCCGTCGGCTCGTCGAGGATCAGGAGCTTGGCATCGAGCGCCAGCGCCTTGGCGATTTCGATCAGCTGCTGGTTCGCGGTCGAAAGGCCCGCCACCTTGCGGGTTGCGGGAATATGCAGATTGAGACGCGCCAGCTGCTGCTGCGCCCTTCGCACCATTTCGGCGCGGTCGACGATGCCGTTCTTCATCGGCCAGCGGCCGATGAAGACGTTTTCGGCGATGGAAAGCTCCGGCAGAAGCTTCAGCTCCTGATGGATGAGTACAATGCCCTTGTCTATCGCCTCACGCGGCGAAGCGGGCGTATAGGGCTGGCCAAGCCAGGTCATCTTTCCTTCTGACGGCTCGCGGGAACCGGCGATGATGCCTGACAGGGTGGACTTGCCCGCCCCGTTTTCACCCAGCAACGCCACGACTTCACCCGGATAGACGTCGAGATCGACGCTTTTCAGAACCTCGAGCGGGCCGTAACGTTTGCTGATGCCACGGAGCGAAAGAACCGGCTCGCGCATGACGGGACCTCCTGGGAAACACGCGTGGCAGCGATGCGCCACGGCTTAGCGTCCGAATTGCCTGAAAACGAACAGATGACGCCCCCGCGCATCCGGCTGGAGTGCGCGGGGGCGGATGCATCAGGGGTGATTGGCAATGAAGCCGTCGACGTTTTCCTTCGTCGTCAGCGTCGCCTCGGAGAGTTGCACGGCCGGAACCTTCTCGCCGCCGACGATCTTGACGGCCATTTCCACAGCCGTGCGGCCCATCTTCTGGGTCTGCTGCGTCGCTGTCACGTCAAAGACGCCGTTCTTCAGCGCCTCAAGCGCTGCCGTGTCGCCATCGAAGCCGCCAACGACGATCTTCTGCGAGGGGTTGGCGACCTTGATCGCCTGTGCCGCGCCGAGCGCCAGACCGTCTGCCTGGGCAAAGACGATGGAAACGTCCGGATTGGCCTGCAGCATGTTCTGCATGATCTGGAAGCCTTCATCCTGGCTCCACATGTTGGACCACTGTTCGGCAACGATCTTCACGCCGGAATTGGCCTTGACCGATTCCATGCAGCCCTTGGTGCGGTCGACTTCCGGTGTCGTGCCCTTCTGGCCATGAATGATGACCATCTTGCCCGAGCCGCCTGCCTGCTTGATGATGTAGTCGCAGACCGACTTGGCGGAAGCGACGGAATCGGTGGCGAGGAAGGTATCGCCCGGTGCGCCGTCGGCATTGCGGTCGATGTTGATGACGGGCACACCGGCCGCCTTGGCAAGTTTGACCGGAACGGTCGCCGCAGCGGCACCAGCGGGAATATAGATCAGCGCGTCGATGTTCTGCGTCAGGAGATCCTGGATCTGGTTGACCTGCGTCGGACCGTCGCCCTTGGCATCGACGGTGACGACGGTGATGCCGCGCGTCTTGGCTTCGGCTTCGACGGCCTGCTTGATCTGGTTGAAGAAGTTCGCCTGAAGATTGGCAACGGCAAGGCCGATCTTCTTGACTTCGGCGGCGTTGGCCGAACCGAGCGACAGGGCGAGAAGGGCGGCGGATGTCAGCAGAATGCGTGAAAATTTCATGATTATTCCTCCATTTGTTGATTTTTGACCTTCGGGCAGATCAAACCTCCTCCCCTTCGGCCGCTTTTCACGCCTCCCATACCGGGAGGGTCGTCTATTGCGCGGACGGCTCATCGCCCTCCGCAGGCAAATTCAGCTTCTGCGCCGGCGCAATGTTTCAGCGCCCACGGCCAGCACGATAACCACACCGATGATGACCTGTTGCAGAAAGGGAGAGACATTGAGCAGGTTGAGGCCGTTGCGCAGCACACCGATGATGAGCACGCCGATCAGCGTTCCGCCGATGCCGCCGGCACCGCCCGAAAGCGAGGTCCCGCCGATGACGACAGCCGCAATCGTATCCAGCTCGTAGCCAAAACCGCTGGAGGGCTGCACCGAGTCGAGACGGGCTGCAAGAACGATACCCGCCAGACCGGCAAGAACCGCACAGGCAACATAGACGCAGATCGTCACCAGGGCGACGTTGATGCCGGCAAGTCGCGCCACTTCCGGGTTGCCGCCAACCGCATAGACGGTGCGGCCTTCGGAGCGAAAGCGCAGGAAAAGAAACGACACCAGAACAACGACCAGCATCAGCAGCACGGTCGCCGTCAGCACGCCGAAATGGCGGTCGATGGCCAGCATCATGAACCAGTCAGGGAAACCGACGATCTGCTGACCATCCGTGATCATATTAGCAAGGCCGCGCGCCACCGACATCATGGCAAGCGTCGCGATGAAGGCCGGAACCCGGAAGGCGGTGACGAGAACGCCGACGACAAGGCCGCAGGCTGCGGATGCGATGAGCGCCAGCATGATGGCCATGCCCATGGGCATGCCCGAGACATTGGCTGTCCAGCCCATGATCATCATAGACAGCGCCAACACCGAACCGACGGACAGATCGATACCGCCGAGCAGAATGACGAAGGTCATGCCAACGGCCATGATGCCGAGCACGGTGATCTGGTCGAGGATGTTGAGACCGTTTCGAAGCGACAGAAAATTTTCGCTGGTGAAGGTCAGGAAGACACACAGCAGCAGCAGGCCCAAAAGAGGTCCGGTCGCACCGCTTAGCCAGGCAAGCGGGCTTCTGGTGTGCGTAACCCCCTCATTGCGTTCAAGCACGGACATGGCTCCTCCAAGTGGCTATCTTGCATTTTTTAAACCGATTAGAATAATTATTCATACTCGGTGAAACATGCATAAGCCAGTTGAGAGAAACTTGTCAATAGGCTTGGAGGGCGGGACGGGCCTTGCGGGTGATGGGATGGCTTCACACTTGCGCCTCTCATCCCGTTCCGGTGCGCATCGCGGGAATCCAGCGCAAGCGCGCCTGCGTGGCAAGGAGAGCCCTTTCAGCCAAAGGACTTAGGCTGAGCAGGTTCCTTTGACGGACCGAGGAATGAGGCGGGGAGGTGCGCTTCATCATTGGTGAAAATGAAGTGGCAGAAATAATCGGCACGGATTGAAACAGGACAATTCACAATTCCGGCTTGACAGAAACGCCACGTCTGCAATTATATAAACAGCTGTATAAATATTCACACGCATGTTTTGAAGAGGATCCCATGCAGCCCACAGAGCTAGAGCGCATTGCGCGCCAGATTCGCCTTCGCGACGTCCAGGCTGTTTTCGAAGCGGGTGCCGGCCATATCGGCGGAGAAATGTCGGCGATCGACATCATGACCGCCCTTTATTTCCGCGTATTGCGCATCTGGCCGGAAGAACCGAAGAACCCTGCCCGCGACCGTTTCGTGCTGTCGAAAGGCCACACCGCCTGCGCGCTTTATGTGACGCTCGCCAAACGTGGCTTTATCCCGGAAGAGGAAATCTCGACCTTCCTGCAACCCAATTCCCGCCTCAATGGCCACCCCAACTGCAACAAGGTGCCGGGGGTCGAGACCAATACCGGCCCGCTTGGCCACGGGCTTCCAGTTGCCGTCGGAATGGCCAAGGCGGCCAAGCTTTCGGGAGTGGATTACCATACCTATGTCATGACCGGTGATGGCGAGATGCAGGAGGGCTCCAACTGGGAAGCCATCATGTCCGCCGCGCAGTTCGAGCTTAACAATCTGACGCTTATCATCGACCATAACCGTTTCCAGCAGGGTGCTGCGATCTCGGAAACCAACGATGTCGCGCCGCTTCGTCCGAAGCTTGAAGCATTCGGCTGGGAAGTGAGCGAAATCAACGGCAACGCGATGGAAGAGATCGTTCCGGCGCTCGAACATCGTGGCGAGCGCCCGCATTGCATCGTTGCGCACACCAATAAGGGTCACGGCATTTCGTTCATGCAGGACCGCGTCGACTGGCACCACAAGGTTCCAAGCAAGGAACAATACGAAATTGCCGTCAAAGAACTTTCGGAGGCATTGTAATGAACGCGCCCGTAACCGCCGCCAAACTCTATGATTGCCGCGACGCCTTCGCCGAAACGCTGGAAGCGCTGGCCGCTGCAAACGACAGGGTCGTGGCCGTCTGCAACGATTCAGTCGGCTCCTCGAAGCTCGGCGGCTTCAAGTCGAAATTCCCCGAGCGCCTCGTCAATGTCGGCATTGCCGAACAGAACATGGTGGGCGTCGGCGCCGGCCTTGCCAATGGCGGCCAGCTTCCCTTCGTCTGCGGCGCATCTTGTTTTCTGACCGGTCGCGCGCTGGAACAGATCAAGGCAGACCTCGCCTATTCCAACGCCAATGTGAAGCTCATCGGCATCTCCTCGGGCATGGCCTATGGCGAACTGGGTCCGACGCATCACTCGATCGAGGATTTCGCCTGGACCCGCGTTCTGCCAAACCTGCCGGTGATTGCCCCCTGCGACCGCATCGAAACGGCCGCCGCCGTCAAATGGGCTGCGGACTATGCCGGCCCCTGCTTCCTGCGCCTGTCGCGCGTCGGCGTGCCGGACCTTCTGCCTGATGGCCACGTCTTTGAACTCGGCCGCGCCAACCTGCTTCGCGAAGGTTCCGACATAACGCTGATCGCCAATGGCACGCTGACACACCGCATCGTCAAGGCCGCCGATATTCTGGCCGGTCGTGGCATCAAGGCGCGTGTGCTTAACATGGCAACCGTGCGCCCGATCGACGAGGCGGCCGTCATTGCCGCAGCGAAGGAAACCGGCGCAATCCTGACGGCTGAAGAACATTCGATCTTCGGCGGTCTCGGCTCTGCCATCGCCGAAGTTGTTGTCGATCATGCCCCCGTGCCGATGAAGCGCCTCGGCGTTCCGGGCGTCTTTGCCCATACCGGCTCGGCAGAATGGCTGCTCGATGAGTTTGGCATGGCACCCGCGGCCATCGCGGAGGCTGCAGCAGCGCTGCTCAAGAGAAAGTAAGTCTCCTCCCAGGGTCGTCGCGTGTCTTCGGATGCGCGGCGACACCCTTTGCAATATCGTCGTTTAATCACCGCAAGGCTGAAACGAAAAAACTGCCGACGAAAGAACTCAAGTGATGCGCGCCATTCTGTCCATTGATCAGGGCACCACCAATTCCAAGGCCATTCTCGTTTCTGAAACAGGAGAATTGCTGGCGCGCGGTTCATCGCCGGTCGGCATCACCTATCCACAGCCCGGCTGGGTGGAGCAGGATCCGAACCGTATCTGGGCGTCGGTGCGCGAAGCGATTTCCGCCTGCCTGTCTTCGGCACCCTCCGCCGTCAGCATTGAAGCCATCGCCATTTCCAACCAGCGCGAATCGGTGACGATCTGGGACGGTGAAACCGGCGAGCCGCTCGGTCCGGTCTTGAGCTGGCAATGCCGCCGCACTGCGCAGGAATGCACCGATCTCATCGGCAAGGGCCATTCCGAACGTGTCATGGCGCTAACCGGCCTGCCTATTGACCCGATGTTTCCCGGCGCCAAGATGCGCTGGCTGTTGGAGCGTGCGCCGAAGGGCCGCAGCCTTCGCCTCGGCACCATCGATAGCTGGCTGATCCACTGCCTGACCGGCGGCAAGGTGCATGCCTGCGACGCCTCCAACGCGGCCCGAAGCCAGGTGCTCGATCTCAAGCGGCAGGTGTGGAGCGAAGAGCTTTGTGACCTTTTTGGCATCGACATCAACGCCCTGCCCGACCCGCGCGACAGCAGCGGCGACTTCGGCGTGACATCAGGTGTTCCCGGCATCAAGGACGGCACGCCTATTCTGGCTGCCGTCGGCGACAGCCACGCCGCCCTCTTCGGCCACGGCGCCTTCAATCCCGGTGACGGCAAGGTGACGTTCGGCACCGGCTCATCGGTGATGACGACGCTGCCGCATTTCATCGCGCCAGAGCGCGGCATCACCACGACTGTTGCCTGGAGGATTAACGGCAAGCCGACTTTCGCCTTCGAGGGCAATATTCTTGTTTCTGCCGCCTCCCTGCCGTGGATGACGGACATTCTCGGCCTGCCAGATGTCGCATCTCTTGTGGAGCTTGCCGCGACCGCTGAACCAGATGGCCCCGGTTTCGTCCCGGCCTTTGTCGGCCTCGGCGCGCCCTATTGGGATTCCAATTGCCGCGCGCTATTTTCGCAGATCAATTTCAGCACAAGTCGCGCGCAGATGGCCCGCGCCGTTACCGATTCCATCGCCTTTCAGGTTTATGACGTCTTCTCGACCATGCGCGCGCAGTCGCCCTCCGGCTTCGGACAGCTGTTCGTGGATGGCGGGCCGAGCCAGAACCGTTTCCTCATGCAATGCGTCGCCGACATGCTGGACCACCCCGTCATCCAGCGTGACGCGCCGGAAGCCTCCGCGCTTGGCGCGGCCTATCTTGCCGGCCTCGCCCTCGGTCTATGGAGCGATCTCGACGCCATCGCCGCGCTCAACAGTCACGGCAACGCCATCGCGCCTTCGTCCGGTGACGGCAGGCAACGGCTTGCCGTCTGGCGCGACGCGATTGCGCGCTCGACGTTACCTGTGACGTCGGGTAAGGGTGAATAAAAATTCACCCTGGAGGGCTTATGGGCAGGATCAACGAACTTCGGATGATATCCCGCGTGGCGCAGATGTATTTCAGCGAGCACAGGCGGCAGGCGGAGATTGCCGAACATCTCAATCTTTCGCAGGCCACCGTGTCGCGCATGCTGAAGCGTGCCGAAACGGAAGGTATCGTGCGCACCAGCATCATTCCGCCGCCCGGTACCTATAGCGATCTTGAAGCACAGCTTCGCGAACGCTTCGACCTGCCGGAAGCCATTGTCGTCGATTGCAGCGAGGATCGCGACGGCGCGATCATGGCCCGCATCGGCGAGGCTGCCGCGCATTTTCTCGAAGTGACGCTGTCGCAAAACGAGATCATCGGCGTTTCCAGCTGGAGCCAGACGATCTTCAAAATGGTGGAAAACATCCATCCGCTGAAGGGCGCCAAAGCGCGTTACATCGTCCAGACGCTGGGCGGCATGGGCGATCCTTCCGTGCAGACGCACGCGACCCAGATCACCACCCGGCTGGCGCGGCTGACGGAGGCCGAACCGAAATTGCTGCCGGTCCCCGGCGTCGCCACCTCTCGCGAGGCCAAGCTTTTGATGCTGGCCGATCCCTTCGTGCGCGAAACAATTGATCTTTTCGGTTCGATCACGCTCGCAATCGTCGGTGTCGGTGCCGTCGAGCCATCAGAGCTTCTTGCCCGCTCGGGCAATATCTTTTCCGCCAAGGAGCTTGCCGATCTCGCACAGGCGGGCGCCGTGGGCGATATTTCGCTCAGGTTCTTCGACAAGGACGGCAAGCCCGTCAAGACACCGCTCGATGACCGGGTCATAGGCCTTCCGCTGGAGAACCTCTCCAATGTCGACCGCGTCATTGCACTCGCCGGCGGCTCGAAAAAAACCGAGGCGATCGCCGGTGCGCTCAGAACCGGCGTGATCGATGTCCTTGTCACCGACAAATTCACCGCCGAACGACTGGTCGGCACAGAAACATAGCCGTTATCCCATAAGGAGGAGACATGAGGCGCTTTGAAGGTCAATCCGTATTCGTGACCGGAGGCAACAAGGGCATCGGTTACGGCATCGCCCGCCGTTTTGCCGAGGAAGGCGCGAAAGTCGCCATCGCCTCTGTCGACAAGGACACCAATGACGCCGCCAAAAAGCTGGCGGACGAAACCGGCTCAGTCACCCATGGCGTGATCCTCGATGTGCGGGATGCGGCGGCGGTGCGCGAGGCCTATGGCGCGGCCGAAGAGGCAATCGGTCCCCTTTCCATCTCCGTCCAGAACGCCGGCGTCATCACCATCTCCAAGATCGAGGAGCTGACGCAGGAACAGTGGGATTTCAACCTCGATGTCAACACCAAGGGCGCGTTCCTGTGCTGCCAGGAGGCGATCCGCCGCTTCCGCGCAAGTGGCACCAAGGGCCGCTTGGTTAACACCGCCTCCGGCCAGGCCCGCCAGGGTTTTATCTATACCCCCCACTACGCCGCTTCAAAATTCGGCGTCGTCGGCCTCACGCAAAGTCTGGCCAAGGAACTGGCGCCCGAAGGCATCACCGTCAACGCCATTTGCCCCGGCATCATCCACACCGAAATGTGGGATTATAACGACCGCGTCTGGGGCCAGATGCTCGGTGACTACAAGCCCGGCGAACTCATGGCCGAATGGGTGCGCAACATTCCAATGCGCCGCGCAGGAACACCAGCCGAAGTGGCAGCCTTGGTGGCGTTTCTCGCCTCCGAGGATGCGGCCTACATCACCGGCCAGACAATTAATGTCGATGGCGGGCTGATCATGTCGTAGCACTCAACCAATCGATGACGGCATCTGCGTTCTTCTCTGGCGGATGGACCGGGTAAAAGACATGCTTGATAACGCCCGTTTCGATAATCATCGTGAGCCTCTTGAGCAGTGTCAGGCCTCCAGCCTGGAAAGTTGGAAGGCGAAGGGCTGACACCAGAAGGAGTGAATGATCGGAAAGCAGAGGAAACGGCAGGTGAAGCCGCTCTGCTGCCTCTCGCTGATACTCCGTGGTCTGCGTAGAAAGGCCAAACAGACGCGTTGCTCCCAATGCCTTCAGTTCAGCGAAATGATCACGAAAGGCACAGGACTGTGGTGTACATCCCCTCGCGCCGGGTATTGCGTCCCATCCGTCAATCGCCTTTCCTCCGGGCGGGCTTGTCCGGGGGTAAGCATAGACCACGGTTAACCCCGGCTCACGCAGATCGACGGTCGTGCCATCCGTCGCAGCCAAACAAATGCCAGGCAACTCCATCCCGGGTAAATGCCTGGCTGCTCCGTCGTCACGTGGGGTAACTAATTGCTCATCCCCGCCGGGTTCAATCATTGCCACCTCGTTGCTCTTCCTGTCTGTCGACGTTGCGAAGTTAGCCGATTTTCATACTACCGCAATGTCTTGTGCGCAGGTGCAAAGCTGCCATAGCGATTCGCGCCGTCAGCCTTGATGGAATACGAACGCCACACCTTCATTCGATTTGACAAAGTCACCGATTGCCAAGTCTCTGACCGATAGTATCGATTTGGAATTTTCGCTGAAGCGATGTTCTGGGGCAACGGCTTCTTCGTCTTGGGATCGCTGCTACCGGGTGGCCACCACTGTCCCCATTTCCAAAAGGCAATTGCTGCTCTCGGCAAATACGTCCTGCTGACTGAGATCCACTTTTTTCGGCGATCTTAGCGGCCGTCGTGCTCCCGAAATTTTCGGCGTCTGGGAAGTTGTTCTGTTTGGCAAAAGTCACGAAGACGTCGGTGGCGTTGGAATAAATGTCTTCCAACCGAGACGTTTGGCGCAGACACTCAGCAGAAACAGGGCCGATTTTTAGAGAACAGGCGGTCTTGGCAGCTTTGCGCCAAGAGGCGGACATCCGTCGAAGCTGTCAGGATGATCCGCGCCGTGACCTTATAGCCATTCGTAAGTCTCCCAGCGTGTGTCGCGATGGGCGCGGTGGCGGCGAACGGCAGCCATCCGCAGGTGCAGACTATCAAAAAACTAAACAGTGAGCTCTCTTCGGACGATCTCAGCTCCTGCGCTCAAGGAATTCAGCTTGTCTCTTGCCACACGACGAGACAGGGGGGCCATGCCGCAATCGGTGCAGGGGCAAAGTTGATCCGCGTCAACAAACTTAAGCGCCTTTCGCAGCGTTGCAGCGACTTCCTCCGGGGTTTCGATGGTATTGCTTGCCACATCGATGGCCCCGACCATCACTTTCTTACCTCGAACAAGTTCCAGAAGATCCATTGGGACATGAGAATTGTGGCATTCGAGGGAGATCATACCGATGCCGGATTTCTGCAGCTTGGGGAGAGTTTCCTCATACTGCCGCCATTCTGACCCGAGTGTCTTTTTCCAATCCGTATTGGCCTTTATGCCGTAACCATAGCAGATATGGACGGCGGTCTCGCACTTCAGCCCTTCAATTGCCCTGTCCAAAGTGGCGACACCCCAGTCATTCACATCGTCAAAGAAAACGTTGAACGCAGGTTCGTCGAACTGGATGACATCGACGCCGGCAGCCTCCAATTCCTTTGCTTCCTCGTTAAGTATCACGGCAAATTCCCAGGCAAGCTTTTCACGGCTCTTATAATGGCCATCAAAGAGAGTATCGATCATCGTCATCGGACCCGGCAAAGCCCATTTGATGGGTTGTTTGGTCTGCTGGCGCAAAAACTTGGCGTCTTCGACGAACACGGACTTCTGGCGAGACACGGCGCCGACGACTGTCGGGACACTCGCATCGTAGCGATCGCGAATTCTGACTGTCTCGCGTTTTGCAAAATCGACCCCGTCGAGGTGCTCGATGAAAGTCGTGACGAAATGTTGGCGTGTTTGCTCGCCATCACTGACGATGTCGATGCCGGCACGTTGCTGATCGTCCAGTGAAAGGCGCAGGGCGTCTCTCTTGCCTTCCAGTAATTCCTTGCCCTCCAGCTTCCAGGGCGACCATAGTTTTTCGGGCTGCGCAAGCCAGGAGGGTTTCGGCAGGCTGCCAGCGGTCGATGTGGGGAGAAGTTTCTTCACGATGGGACCTCTTCTAAGTGATGCTCAGGCGGGGCGGTGAGCAAACAATTGCTCAAGGACGGCGCGGTATGGCTTGATGAAGTGTTTTTCGGTGAACTTACCCTGATCCACCGCCAAGCGATTTCGTTCGTCGCGATCGTAAATGACCCGGGTCAGCGAATAGTCCTGGTGCTTCAGGTTGGGCTGGTAAAATGTCCCGGCTGCTGCGTTCGCATTGTAGATTTCGGGGCGATAAATTCTCTGAAACGTTTCCATCGTGCTGATGACGCCGATTAGCTCAATATTGGAGTAGTCGCCCAGCAAGTCCCCAACAAAGTAGAAGGCCAACGGCGCAACGCTGCCTGCAGGCATGAAGTAGCGAACCTGCAATCCCATTTTCCCGAAATACTGGTCGGTGGACGAGAACCCATTCTGCCGGTATTCGACGCCCATGACGGGGTGATGATTTTCGGTCCGGTAATAGGTCTTGCTGGTCGAGGCGCTGATGCAAATGACCGGCGTCTTGCGAAAGTACGAGCGGTAGGCATCCGACCGCAGAAAAGACTTGAACAGGTTTCCATGCAGGTCGCCGAAGTCGGCCGGAATGCTGAAGGCAGGAACGCTCTTGTTATGCTCCGGCAGCACAATGCTGAAGTCGTAGTCTCGCACATAGGAGGAGAAGTTATTCCCCACAATGCCGTCGATACGTTCACTGGATTTGTGATCGATGATCGTCGTCTTCAGTATCTCGATGAGGGGAAATTTTTCACCTGCGACATCGAAGCTCATATCGACCGAAATGATCTCCAACTCGACCGAGTATCGGTCCGATTTGGGATTATCCCAGTGAGCGAGGGCGTTGAAGCGGCTGTCGATCATGCGCATGACATTGCGCAGGTTTTCCTGCCGCGTTTCGCCCCTGGCCAGATTGGCGAAATTGGTGGTGATGCGCGTATGTTCTGAAGGACGATAGTCCTCATCGAAGGGTACGCTCGTGATCGTAAAAATGCAGGTCTGAGACATGTTGTGCCCCTATAAAGTTGGGGGCATGGGTCTGCGGACGCATAGCAAGACGGGCCGCGACAATGCAGCCTTTGCTACGGCACACTGGGACACCCCGCCCGTGGACGTTATTTCACCAAAGGCAGGTCTCCTGGCTCACGGATCATCACTTCCGTCCGTCTTCCCGGGGTAAACCAGTGACATATTGGACTTCAGCTCGCCGCTTACAGTTGCGGGGGCAGCGTCGGCTTTTCCGCATGACACGGAGCACCGACTTCCCTCTTAGCCCCGGCACGTTGCGTGCAACGACTGGGGAACCTTAGGCGTGACGACCATATTGTAAGCCACGTCATCGGTCAACATCATATAACGATATCTTTATGTCCTTAAGTCTACGTTTCCATTGTCGGTTCCGACCGAGTAGGTTGCATTCGGCGTTGTCAGGCGATTCTCACATACGCGGACCTAGCCGTGGCAAACTAAAGATGAATCGTCGACTGTCGGTTCAATTCCGACAAGCGCAGGTAAGCATGCGTGATGACAGCTTCCGGGAAATAGTAGACGTCTCGCGCCACGCAGTTGAAAGGATCAGACCACACCACGAACAGTTCCTGGCGCGGGAGCAGCCTGGTGAAACCGGAGGCGCGCATGATTTCGGCTGCCACAGGCGTTTCAACGAAGCGGCCCCGCTGGAGGTTGGGATGCTATTCGGACATGCCCTACTGTGCCGGCGCAGCGCTATTTAAGGGATCGGCGTTTGAATTAAATAGCGAATGAGCGAAGGCAAGCACCCTTAAATAGCGGGCCGATAACATCACGGACGCGTATCCGCGACAGCATCGCCGAATCTGTGCTCGGTCCTTCGGACCGCCGCATGTCGTTGAAGGTGCACAGGAAGTTCCGATCCGCACCGGGCATCTGACAGGTCTGGCAGTGGGCGGTATTCGGCTTCGTTGATCGTACCGTTAGGCTTTAACCACTGGAACTGCCAGTCGGCAGTCAACGTTGCGGTTTTACGCTTTTCGCCGCTTTCAGCAGCGTCATGCGTCCCAGTTTTCAATCTCCGGCGCAACGGCCTGGAGCAATATCCTTCTGCTGCCGCCGAAACGGACGATTATCCCTCACAAAGACGAATACAACTGCTTTTTCTAAGAAAAGGGTTCCAGCCTTTCGCTGCAAGGATTGCCCAGGCAGTGGCCCCGACATGCGGCAACCTGAAATATTTGAAGTCGGCAAATGTCGAGGTCGGCCCGATCATCAGCCCGGTCGTCAGTTCGTCCCCGACTGTCGCGTAGATCAGGTTATCGGGAGATATTTGTGCGGCGATGGTGGCAAGCAGCGCCTCGGCCCGCTCGGCATCGCCGACCTGCTGAAATGCCAGCGCGGCCTGGGCCGTACCTTCCAGCCACACACCATCCTGATCGTCGTTAAAATCAAAACCTCCCGCAACCGCATAATGCCGATCAACCCAATGCAGAACACGCCCACTGCGGCCCCGAAACTCCGGCACGGCGAGAATGGGCCAGAGCTCGGAATCTATTCCGGACTGGCTCGAGTTGGGTGTGTCGCTTCCGGGTAGGCTGCCGACGTAAAACCGTCCCTGCTGCTCATTCCACATCGCATCAAGAAATTTGCGTGTTTTGTCCCGCATCGCCTGCCAGGCGCGCGCTCCCTCAATTTCGGCGAGCCAACCCGCAACGGCATACACATCGAGATTATGTTCCGTCGATTTCCACTCGAGTTTGGCCGGTGCAGGCTCATGACCGAATGTGCCACCTGTGTAGCCGATATCGCGGACGCCCGCCGTATGCGCATCGATCCAGCGCATGAGTTTGGTCGCTGCCTGCACATAGGACGGATTGCTTAATCGTTCACTGGCAGTGAGAAGCGCAAGTGCCGCCCAGGCCAGGTTGCCCGTTGCGCTGCCGACCTGATAGTCATCCTCGACCCACGTCTTGCTGGCCTCACTCCAGAAACCGGGCAAAAGCATAGCATCATTTTCGTTCGCAACGGGGCCGGAACGGTAGGCGTTGCGCAGGCGGCCATCGCTGTAATAGCGATCGTTGTTGACGGCGAGCAGCAGCGCATCGGCAACCCTTTTTGCTTCGGCGTCGTTGCCACAGGAAAAAAGGGCAATCGTCGCCAAGGCATTGTCATAGGTGAAACCCGCATTTGAAAGAGCGGGATCAAGCGCTTTGCCGCCTGGTGCAGGCTCAAAGCTCCGAAATATGAAGGGGGTGGTGGATTTGTCCATCTTCCCAACGAGACCCGCACACAAGCTCACAGCAAGGCGGTCGCGAACTGATCCGGAACCGGTGCGCCCATCGCCAGCAGCGACCACTCCTGTTGTGAAGCAGGTCATGAGAACTGTCGCGACGATCGATTTGACAGACATGAGTTTTCCGTTTGGTAGGCGCTCTTCCAAACAAGCCCGCCTCTAGCTTGCGGTTTACGTCGAGCACGGTCCCGGGTTTGGCGCGAATTGTCTTAGCTGAAGGCCCTTGCGAGTAACATCTGCATGGACTTCAAGAGGTCGCCCTGTTCCGCGACATTTTCGGGCGCATTGCGGAAAAGCAGCCTCAAGATTGCACGATGCTGGTCGGCAGTGGGGGTGAGAGTGAATTTGCCGGGCGTTTGCGACACCTTCGTTGCATCGATCTGCAGCCAGCCCACCTCGGGCACATACAGGGACTCTGCCTCGGCATAAGACCGGTTGCAATCTTCCAGGGTCGCGGTTTCGGTCGAAAGCGCCACGATCCGTACCGCCTTCACCTCGCTTGCGCACCGCAATCGGCCTTCGAGATCCACGCCGATCGGCTCTTCCTTGTCGACACGTGGTAATTCAATGCAGCAGATGAGGCTGGTGAAGGCAATCACCATGGCGACCGCCGACCAGATCAGGTTGAGACAATCTCGCGCCGAAAATTCTACAGGGGCGTCCCATGCGTAAACGGCGAGCAGAACTGAAACCGCGGAGGTGACGGTGACGATTGCGAAAAATAGCGCTGTGGGCCCGTGAATGCGCACCTGTGACCGGTCACCACCTTTCTCCGTGACTTTAAAGGGACGTCCGAAGGGTTTGCGCATAGCCTGAAACAAGGTGATGGTGATGGGAACAGCGGTCAACGCATGCGTCACTTCGGTGAACAGCGGTAGGGTGCGTTTTCCCGATATCCAGGTGGAGTAGGCCCAAAACAAAGCCAGTGACGACAGTCCAAATTTCATGAACATCAGCTCGTCGGCCTGAAGGGCGGAAACGCCTGTCAGCCAGTAGATCGATGGTGCCAGCAACAGGCAGAGAATGAAAGGCTTCGACAGCCAGCAAAACAGCCCGTGCAGATAATGCAGCCTTTGTGTCAGCGTGAACTTGCCACGCCACAATGGTCCCGTCCGCAGAAGGCCGATCTGAATGGTGCCCAGGCACCACCGCGTGCGTTGCGTGATATATTCTGGCAGGCCCTCAGCCGATAGACCGACACTGAGTTTTTCGTTGAGCCAGCGTGTGACGTAACCTCGCTCCATCAGGCGGTAGGTCAGCAGCATATCTTCGGAAAGTGCATCATGCGGAAACCCGCCGAGCTCGTTGACCGCCGCACGCCGCACGACAAAACTCGTCCCGACGCAGAAAGCGCAACCGACCGCGTCCTTGGCCGGCTGGAATACATCAAAGAATACACGTTGATCATCGACGAAGGAATTGCGGATGCCGAGGTTGTGCTGGATTGGGTCGCAATTAAAGTAAAATTGCGGTGTCTGCACAACCGCTACCTTGGGATCGGCGAAAAGACCGGTTACGCGACGAAGGAAGTTGGCCTGTGGCGCGAAGTCCGCATCCAGAACCATGATGAAATCGGAAACCTGTGGCAGCGCATTGGTGTGTTCAAGTGCATTGTTCAGATTTCCCGCCTTGGCATGTCTATTGTCCGGGCGCGTCACATAATTGACGCCGACCGTCTCGCAATAGTCCCGCACTTCCGGCCTGCGCGTGTCGTCGCAGACAAAAACACGCAGCTGCGGATATTGCATGGCCTGGGCCGCGATAACCGACTTCTCAAGGACGTTCAAAGGTTCGTTGTAGGTGCAGATAAAGACGTCAACGAGTGGCGCATCGGGATTAGTTGCAATCGCGGCTTCCCCTCTATCAGCCAGGAAAGTCCAGTCCGTCCGCCTCGTCAGGATCAGGATCGAGCCGATGGCGTAAAGAACGGAGATCAGCTCGAAGGTGAAATAAATGTAATTCCAGGCAGTCTCCAGAGAAAGCTCGAAGGGTGGCAGCGTATCGGTGGCGCGCCAAAATATGTAAAGGCCAAGAGACAGCAGCATAATCGCACTGAAGACCAACCGGTCCAGGACCCTGCGCGGGTCGGCCAGTATGGTAAACAGGATCGCGCAAAGGGCAATGACAAGATTGACGTAGAGTACCGACTGAACATCGCCATCAGGGCTGAAATACATCGACTTATCCTCATGGTTGGTCAGGCGCGCGGCACGCCGCGCGTGAATGAGGTTGCTTCGAGTGTCTTAAACAGGTGGTGGGTCGCCCTGCGGGTTTGCAACGCACTCCCGCAGGGGCCCGTCCAATCCATGCGGGTGTCAGGATTGGGTGCGCGGTGCCTTTCCGGTGGCATCCGTATTGCCGAAAGGGTGCTGGGTGATGATATCGGGCTGATGTGCCCGGCCAGGCACGTCCGGCCGCTGTTGTGGCCACTCGATACCAGTGTGTGCGGATAGCGTATCACGCGACGTTTCGATCAGTGCCCATGCGGCCTGCCTGACATCCGGCAATTGGCTGACGGAGGTCTTTGCAAACTGGAACAGGCTGGCGGATGCTTCATGCACATAGTTCCGGGTTTTGCCGAGCCACTCGCGCGGCAGGCTCACACTTACCCACGTGCCGACCGAACAGGCGCCGTTCTCGGTCAATTTTTCCTGTGCCCTGCTGTCCATGCGAATATAGGCGTAGAGCTCTCGCCGCTCTGTTGGTGGAAAGGGCACGGCATAATCGAGGTCGACACGTTCGGTAGTACGCGGCACCAGGCGCTCCACCACCCCATCGGATTCTTCCGCCCAGGCATCGGAACTCACCTTCACCCGAGAACCGACGGAAAGCGCCTGTGCCTGACGCTCTGAAAAAATCGCCACGACGAAAGCGTTGCGGCAGTCAAGCGCCTCCGCCAGCGTGTCGCCTGCAACCACTTCACGGCCGGTCGCAGCCACGGGCTTGTAGAGCGTTGTGCCCGGTGGAATGGAAAGATCGGCGCGGGTCAGCCTTTCAATACGTGCGCTCTCCGCCGATGCCAGCGTTTCGAGCTCGCTTTTGCGCGTCTGCATGGTGGTCATCTGCATCCGGATCTGCAGCAGATCTGCGGACCGTGTGCGAATTTCCTGCTGAAGATTTTGCAGCGATTGCAAATCGGAGCCGATATAGATGCCTTGGCGCGCGAAGTTCATTTCCTTGGTGAGTTTGTCAACGGCGACTTTGGCAGCTTGAAGCTTTGTATCTTCAAGTTGTATTGTGTCCGCTATATCCTCTCCGATTCCAGAATACATCCCCTTCGCCATCAGCTTCTGTTTTCGCGTGGCTTCCGCTTTTGCAATTCGGGTCGAATAGGTCACCATCTGCAAGGCTGCATTGGCTGCCTGTAGGTCAGACTCGGTTCTTTGCAGTAACGCCGTCTGCTGACTGGCAAGATCCCTGTTCAAATCGTCGATGCGGCTGGCATAGTCGCCAATAATTCCGTTCTTCTGGCGAAGTTCATTATCGAGTGCTGCCAATTGCACCTTCAGGCCGATGAGCGTGGTATTGTCGACCTTGTCGTTTTCAATAGCAGCCTTACCGTTCTTGTCGGATATCTTTACCACACCGCTGATCGGTGTCGTCAGCGGAATGACTGGTGCATTGATGAGGGCGCGGTTCGTCTGGGATGTGAAGACCGGCGGAAACACAGAAGATGAAAACACCGTGGCGACAACGCCAAGGACAGTATAGGAGGCCAGCTTCACCGACGCACTTTGGCGCACTTCTTTGTCTCTATTGCGGAACAGCATGATATCAACTCCTGTTTTGTTGAACAGCCTTTCCTCCCGCAGTATTAAAATAGTTCACTAAGTTTTTTTGCGACGCAACATCGTTAAGATTGCATTAATAAATTTTTCGATATCGCCTAAATCATAGGCATCTGCTAGCGTTGAAATCGCAAAAACTCGTCCACGAAAAACTAGAGAGCTAAATTTCAATCGTTTCGTATCAGCTGTGCCTTTTAAATGGCATCTGGTTATTATGCGGGCTCTCACCCGGCCGCCCAGGTTGCAACCTATAGAAGCATCCGCTTGCCCAAGGCAGGGGCACGAGTCTGGTTTTCTATATCTAACTTTCGATAGGCCGGCGTCCACAGGTCAGTATTCGCGGTAGCCAAAAAGAGGTCGGAACAAGATCTGGTCCTGGCAACACGCCAAGCTGTGACATTCGGCATGGCGTCGGTTCCGCCTTCGCCGGGTACGGCGAAGGCTCTGCGAAGAGCAGATTGCTGCTGGGCATCGCAAGCATCAATGGCGAGCCGATCAAATCAGCTGCAATACGCAAGCGCTTGGCGGCGTAAAAACTTGATTGCAAATTTCATCTTATCTTGATTTGATTCCGAGCCAATGGTAGCAGCGTTTTCATGGAAAGCGCAAAACACCCTGAAATCCTCGAGACCTTTATGGGCGTACGCTCTCGTCTGATGCGCGTCATCTACCGTCGGGTCCATTGCCCGGCGACAACTGCCGATCTCCTTCAGGATACTTTTCTTCGCTTTTGGGAACGGCCGGGCCTGTTACGTGATGTTGTCGACCTGGCAGCCTATTTCATGATTACTGGCCGCAATCTTGCGCTTGATCACGAACGCCGCCGCAAGATCGCCCCCTTTGTCGACGGGATCGAAGGCCTTGAATCCATTCGTGATCCCGCACCATCTGCGGAAGCAGCTACCATCAGCCGTCAGGAACTGCTTCGCGTTCAGGCCGCACTGGAACACATGCCTGCACGCGCCCAGCAGGTTTTTATCCTCGCTCGTATTGACGGCCTGACATATGTCGAGATTGGCGAACGACTGGGAATATCGCCCAAAACGGTCTTTGGTCACATGGTCGTGGCGCTTGAGCGGTTGCGTGCAGAGGTCAACTACGAGCGCTAAAAGTCGCATGGCGGCTAAGAATGAGGCGGCGGATGCAGGATTTTTCCCTTCAGGAGCACTCTCCTGACAATGATCCAGAGATATCACGCCGTGCAGCCGAATGGTTCGCGCTGCTTCTCGATGACAGCGCGACACCACTCGACCGTGCCAATTTCAGGGTTTGGCTCGAACAAAGCCCGGCCCATGCGAGAGCCTATGCCGAACTGGAGCGTTTGTGGCTTGGAGCCTCGGCCCTGCCAGAGGTATCAAGCCCTGCATCTGTCAGACGGCGAAAAATCCTCAAATCCGGCGGTGCACTTGCTATCCTGACCGCCGCCGGGCTTGGGACGCACGCATATTTAAGGCAGCAAACAGATTACCGGACGGGTGTCGGAGAGACCGCGCGCTTTTCCTTGCCCGACGGATCGGTTGCCGAACTGTCGACGGCGAGCGCCATATCGTTACATTTCACGGCGGGCCAGCGACACGTCATTTTACAACAAGGCGAAGCGTTTTTCACGGTCGCTCGGGACGCTGCTCGACCGTTCTCTGTTGATTGTAGGGACCTTAGAGCTTTAGCGCTTGGCACTCAGTTTTCCGTTGGGATGCATGAGGAAGGTATCGTCGTTGCGGTTGCAGAACACACGGTAAAGGTCTCATCGTTGAGCCAAGAGCGGATCGTCCAGGAGGGGCAGTCCGTGCTTTTCGCCAATGACAAACTGTCGGTGCCATCACAGACGGATATTGAGACGAGACTTTCGTGGCGAAGCGGAAGGCTCGTTTTCATCTCGGCTCCGTTCGAGGATGTCGTTGCTGCCCTGTCAAAATGGCGCTACGGCAAGATGATTGTCATGGACAGAGCCCTGGCCCGCCGGCCGATCAGCATCATCGTGGACGTGCGCAGGGCCGGTCGGATACTGGAAAGTCTGGAGCACGGCCTGCCTATCCGTATTGCGAGCTACTCGCCTTTGCTCACGTTGATCTATCCGCAATAAAAAATCAAAAAATCGACCGAGGTTTTTTCCAAGCTGAAACGTCCCCTGTTCAGAAGCCCGAAAATGCTCGGGTATTGGTCCGTTTGCAGGGGGCAAAACGAGTGACACAGAAAAACCAAGCCGGCGGCTTTCGCATGAGACTGTACCGTATAATGTTGTTGGCCGCCTGCGCCAGTTTCACCACCGTCGTCTTGTCAACAGGAGCAGTTGCTCAGACCGCCAAGAGCTACGAATTTGCGATCTCCGGTCAGCCCCTGTCGGCTGCGCTGGTGCGCTTCTCATCGGTGACCGGTATCGATGTCGCTTTTGACGGTCCTCTACCGGCAAACCTGCGCAGCGTCGGTACAGCCGGAAATCTCTCGGCTGAGGGCGCGCTCAGACGTCTTCTCGCGGGCACAGGCCTGACTTTCCGATTTACGACCGCAAATACGGTCCTTTTGATCAACCCGCAAAACTCCTCGTCAAGCGCCAGTGCGGTTGGCGCGACAATCCTTGAGCCCATCGTTGTGCAGGGAGAGAACGCTCGTGGGCCTGTAGAGGGGTTTGTCGCCACACAGAGCGCCACAGCGACGAAGACGGGCACCTCACTCAAAGACACTCCACAGGCCGTCAATGTTGTAACGAAAGACCAGATTGCTGCTCAAGGTTCGACCACGCTGACCCAGGCTCTTCGCTATACGCCAGGCGTCATCAGCCAATATGGCGACGATTCGCGCTATGACTGGTTTACGATACGTGGATTTCGACCAAGTCGATATCTGGATGGCCTGCGCCTACCGTTTGGATCGCGCGGCTACGCCCAGCCACGTGTCGAACCGTTCAGTCTCGAGCGCGCCGAAGTCCTCAAGGGTCCAGCATCGGTCCTCTATGGCCAGGGCGATCCCGGCGGTCTGATCAACATGGTATCAAAACGACCGAGCGCAACTGCTCTCAATGAAGTGGAGATGCAGTTCGGCACCGATAAGCGTATACAGACAGCATTCGATCTCGGCGGTGGCGCTGATGACGATGACAGTTTCCTCTACCGCATCGTCGGCGTCGGCCGGTTGACCGATACCCAGTATGACTATGTGCGCGAGAAGAAGGGGTATATTGCGCCTTCATTCACTTTCAAGGCGGATGAGGGAACATCACTGACGGTTTACGGTAGCTATCAGCACATCGACTCTCCCGGCGGCGGCGGAGCGCCGGCGCTTCCCGCGAACGGCACACTCTATACCCGCATGTATCCGGAATTGCCCCGCAGTGCATTCCCAGGCGAACCGGGTTACGACCACTACAAGAGCGACCAGGCATCTGTCGGTTACGAGTTTGAACACGAAGTCGATGACACCTGGACCATCAGACAGAACCTTCGCTACTCCTATATCGGAACGGACACTCAGCGCGTTCAGCCCTATTGCCCGGCAGCCTGCAATCCCACGGCCTTCTACCGATATGCCTGGGCGTTTCCCGAAAGTGCCCGCGCCGTCACCGTGGACAATCAAGCGATCGGAAATTTCCAAACGGGGGACGTCGCTCATACCGCATTGTTCGGCCTCGACTATTCCTACGAAAGCAGCCGCTACGAAGAGTCCGCGCTTTCCCCAATTTTCACTCCCTTCAATGGACTTGACCCCGTCTACGGCGCAACGGCGATCACGCGCCCGCCGATCGCAACACGGATCGATCAGGACCGCAGCCAGATCGGGCTCTACGCTCAGGATCAGATGGAGTGGAACAATTTCGTGTTCTCGCTCGGTGGCCGCTACGACTGGGCAAATACAGATACGAGGACCCGGACGAGCGTCGCTGACAATCAGGTCGATCAGAGAGACGGCAAGTTTACCTGGAGGGCCGGCCTCGTCTATAATTTTGACAACGGTTTGTCGCCATACGCCGGCTACTCAACCTCCTTCAATCCGGCCAGCGGCACCGACCGTTTGGGTAACGCCTTCGAGCCTACTACCGGTGAACAGCTCGAGGTTGGGGTCAAGTACCAGCCCAACGGTAGCAACAGCTTCGTCACCCTTTCTGCCTATCACCTCACACAGGACAATGTCCTGTCGCCAGATACGACCCCCGGATTCACGAACTACAGTGTGCAGACGGGCCAAGTCAGGATGCGCGGTGTCGAACTTGAGGGCAAGGCGGAAATCACAGACGCGTTCTCTGTCTTGGCATCTTATGCATACACCGACAGCGAGATCACCAGAGCCAATCCAAATGCTGCCGGTATCAGCAACGAGGGCAATCGCTTTGCCTTTGTCCCACGCCAGCAGGCATCGCTTTGGCTGGACTACACACTGCAGACATCGACCATCTGGGATGGTCTGAGCTTTGGCGGTGGCGCCCGTTACACTGGTCAGACTTTTGGCGACAATGCCAACAAATTCGACATCCCCTCATACACCGTATTTGATGCTGCCGTTCGCTACGATTTCGGCAAGGCAGACCCGAAGCTGGAAGGTTTGAAGGCGTCGCTGAATGTCAGCAACATATTCGACCGCAAGTATGTCTCGACCTGCATTGCTGCAACGGGATGCTATTGGGGCGAGGGTCGCACCGTCTACGCTACTCTCAAGTATAGCTGGTAGGATTGTGTCTGACGCTCGTTACCCAAATCGTGATTACAGGCTGACGCGGCGGCAATTCACCGCCGGGTTGGCTTCCGTTTTCCTGCCAGCAGTGGCAACAGCAAGCACGGAAACGCATCGGCTCGCCGTGTTGGACTGGGGCTGGGCAGAAAGCCTTCTCGCTCTGGACTACAAGCCATTTGCTGTTGCCGAAGCCCCTCTTTACGGTGACCGCGTTGTAACACCTGCACTTTCGACAGACACGATCGACCTTGGCCTGAGATCATGGCCAAACGTTGAACTGCTAAGAGCCCTGAAACCCGAGCTGATCGTGTCTCAAGCCGGATATGGTATCTCTGCTGAACGTCTCGGCGCGATTGCTCCCACCCTTGCGCTGCCGCTTTACGGCCCCGCCCGGCAACCATTGCTTGCCGCAGAACACGCCCTCAAGGAGATTGCACGTCGCATTGGCAGGGAAAAGCGTGCGACAGACTATTTGGAACTGTCCTATTCGAGACTGGACGCGATAGCTCACAACGCAAAAGACTACGACCGGCGCGCCCTTTTGATCATCAAGTTTACGGATGACAGGCTTATCGATATCTACGGCGCAGGTGGCTTGTTCGATGATGTCCTGAAACGGATCGGCATTGCCAACGCATGGGATGGCAAGACCAATAACTGGGGCTTCGCAACGGCGGGATTGGAGGCGATCGCGCGCTATCCTGAAGCAAGACTGGTCATCATCGAGCCGGGTCCACCGGGCCTTTTTTTGCAAAGCGCACTATGGAACGCCTTGCCGGCCGTACGGAATGGTCGTGTATCGATGATTCCACCCACGTGGGTATTTGGCGCGTTTCCATCAGCGATGCGGTTTGCCGAAGTCCTACGGCAGAGTCTCGGCATCGCATGAGAAACCGTTTCATCACCCCACCGCGCCTCGCCTTTACCATCACACTGGCAGCGATCGCGCTCCACGCCTTTGCCGTTGGTCACTATGTGGCGATCTCCGACATTCCAAGGGCCTTATGGCAGCCGGATCCAGCTTCGTTCGGCCAGATCTATGTCTATTTCTCGATTGTCCCACGGTTCCTCGTCGCTCTTCTGGCTGGTGGTGCGCTTGCTTTCACGGGTGTAATATTCCAGCAGCTCCTGAAAAACCCTCTGGCAGAACCCTCGACGCTCGGGATACTCTCTGGCGCTCAGTTGGCGATCACCCTTCTTTCCCTTTCTGCAGTTGCAGTTACGGCAGGCGAGCGCGAGATAGCCGGGCTTGTGGGCGGCCTCGTCGCCGTAACACTCGTTGCGGGACTGGGAAAAGCTTCAAACTTCGCACCGATGACACTCCTTCTCTGTGGGATGGTGATCAGCTTTTCCGCCGGCTCGGCCTCCGTCATACTAGCCTTGTTTCACCACGAATATCTGCGAGGGGTGTTCATCTGGGGAAGTGGTTCACTCATCCAGAATGACTATTCCAACGCGACCGCATTGGCCTTGCGCATGATCGTGCTGATACCGCTGCTGTTGCTGTTCTTTCGACCGCTTTCAGTTATCGGTCTTGATGAAAGCCATGCCCGCAGCCTCGGGCTGTCTCCGGGCGGGTTGCGCGCGGTGGTACTGTTTATCGCAACCGTACTGTCGGCTGTTGTTGTAGCCCGCGTCGGCGTCATCGCGTTCATCGGCCTTGCAGCCACCAACCTCGCCCGAATAGTTGGCGCTCGAACGCTCCGCCAACGACTGCTGTGGGGAGGACTGCTTGGTGCCGGCCTCCTGCTGCTCGCTGACAGTCTCGTGCTTGCTGGAGCGCCCGTCGTCGGTGAGGTGCCAACGGGTACAGCCACCGCAATCATCGGCGCCATAGTGATGTTGGTGCTCATCAAACATGTACCCCATTCCATTGACCAGCTTAACAGCAATGCCCTGAACCAAAGAGAGAACCCTCTGGCAGGCTGCTTTTTGCTGCCTGGTTCTCTTGCCATTGCTGCCGTTATCGCGTTGTTCTCGCTGACTGAGAGCTTCATAGCTGGCGGGCTGGAAACATCCGTGTTGTTTGCCGGTCGATGGCCAAGGGTCCTGACCTCGGCAAGTGCCGGCGCAATGTTGGCCATTGCGGGTTCCCTCACACAAACGATCACGCGTAATCCCATAGCGAGCCCGGAAGGGCTCGGTATCAGTGCCGGAGCCGGACTGGGGATCATCGCAGCTTTCTTCGCCGGAGGAATGGCGTCGCCTATTTTTCCGCTTGCCGGCGGCATAACCGGTGCAGTCGCCGCGTTTGCGATCATTCTGCTTGTGGCAAAAGGGAAAAGCTATGCGCCTGGACCTGTTCTTCTGTCTGGCATAGCCATCAGTGCGCTCGCGACTGCGATAATTTCGCTCATTGTCGCCAGTGGCGATCCGCGCGCAAGTTACATTCTGGCGTGGACCATGGGCCCTACCTTTCGTGCAACCAGCTTCGTCGCGAGCATCGCTGCAGCGTTGGTTTTGATCGGGCTGGCCATCTCGCCACTCTTGCGCCGCCCGCTAGAGGTCTTGGCGCTTGGGGACAGCACTGCACGCTCTCTTGGACTCAATCCGGCGCGATCCCGCCTCGTGCTTTTGCTGTTCATTGCCGTCCTGACGGGAGCTGCGACCGTAATTGTTGGCCCGTTAAGCTTCGTCGGCATGATGGCACCGCACATCGCCCGAGCGGCCGGGGCACGCGGCCAAATCCTGACGCTTCTTACGGCAAGCGCGGTCGGCGCAACGCTGATGATCTCAGCCGACTGGTTGGGACGGGCTGCCGACTTTCCCTATGAGATTCCCGCAGGCGTTATCGCCGCCTTTATCGGGGGGCCATACTTTCTGTGGGTGATCCGCTCGCGGGGCAGACAAAGCCCCAGGTTCTAAAATGAGGTAACAGCCTTGGTTCAGATATCCGAAGACAGCAGAACGAGAACCATCTCGAGGATACCCTTTTTTGAGTTGGAGCGGGCCAGTTTCTCCGTCGGAACTCGGGTTTTGCTCGAACCACTGACAATAAGTTTGCCAGCACGGCGAATTATCGGCCTGATCGGGCACAATGGCTCTGGCAAGTCGACATTGATCAAGCTCCTGGCCCGCCAAAATCCCCTCAGTGCTGGCAAGATTTCCTTTGATGGAAAAGACTTGCATGAATGGGGCAGCAGGCCGTTCGCTCGTAAGGTGGCTTATTTGCCTCAGCAGGCGCCCGATACTGCAGGTATGCTTGTCAGTGAGCTAGTCGCGCTCGGACGATATCCATGGCACGGCGCTCTTGGCCGGTTTGGCCCCGAGGACAAGACGAGGGTGGAGGAAGCGATGAGGCTGACAGACGTTGCGCGTTATCGCGCCCGCTTCATCGACACGCTTTCAGGTGGGGAGCGGCAGCGCGTCTGGCTCGCGATGCTCGTTGCGCAAAACCCCGATTGTCTCCTCCTTGATGAGCCGACCTCGGCCCTTGATATCGCCCACCAGATCGACATTCTCACGCTTATTCGCCGGCTCGTTGACGAGCGTGGACTTGGGGCCATCGTCGTGCTCCACGACGTGAACATGGCGGCTCGCTTTTGTGACGAAATCCTGGCACTTCATTGTGGAAAACTCATTGCACGTGGCGGACCAGAGGACATCGTGGCCCCGGATCGACTGCAAGCAATCTACGAGACCCGAATGGGCGTTATGCGCCATCCTGATAGCGGTCTGCCGCTGGCATATCCACGCAGTTGAAAGGATCAGAACCGGCGACGCCGTTATTAAGGCAGATGCGTGGAGACAACAGCGCCTGCATTTACTGCCCTTGCGTTTCGTCCTATGTCATTACCTCCAGCTCGTGGCTTGGATGAACACCAAACTGCCCATCTATACTGTCGGAAAAATAATACGAGCCTGCCTCCCGGTTTCCTGAAGAAGGCAGAGAAGTCCGCCGCAATATACCAACTCGAAAGGCTTGTCGGATGGGAAATGAGCAGATTTCCGTTTTCCAACGACAGGTCGACCCTTCGACATGATGGACATGCGGCGAGACAGCCACCATAGTGCCGAAAAAGAGCGGCGCGCCAGACAGACGCTTAAAAGCGGAGCGAGCCAACGGACGGGGCTGAAATACCGGTGAAGGCCGAAGCTTTGCAGCAGTGAAGGAAGAGTTCTAAAAGTGGCCGTGCCGTGGTCGATAAAGGTTCGGCCTGCCTGCTGGCTCAGTTGAATGCCCTGCTACATTAACGAGTTGTACGTCGCTGGAGGATTTGGCTGATGAAAATGAAATTTCTCGGTGAGGCATTTTTCGCCTTGATGCTTTCCACCGCAGTCGCCTCCGCGCAGCAGGCGTCCGACACGGTGGCGCCCGAAAAAGCGACCGATATTGCGACTGCCAAACGCATCGAGGCAAAAAGCTTCATGGTAGCGGCGGCCAATCCGCTGGCGACTGAGGCAGGGCGTGATGTGATTGCCAGGGGCGGTAACGCCATCGATGCAATGGTGGCGGTGCAGGCCATGCTCGGCCTCGTTGAACCGCAGAGTTCCGGTCTCGGTGGGGGTGCCTTCCTCGTCTATTACGACGCAAAAAGCGGCAAGTTGACGACGTTTGACGGCCGCGAGACGGCGCCGATGGAAGCCACACCGAAGCTATTCCTGGATGACGAAGGTCAACCGCTAAAATTCATGGACGGAGTGGTCGGTGGCCGCTCTGTTGGCACGCCGGGAACGGTGCGACTTCTGGAGGAAGCCCACAAACGCTATGGAAAGACCGAATGGGCAAGCCTGCTGAAGCCGGCGGAAACGCTGGCTACAGAGGGCTTTAAGGTGTCACCGCGTCTTGCCTCCCTGATCGCGTCCGAGGGAGACCGGTTGAAGAAATATACAGAACCCCGGTCCTATTTCTTTGACACCTCCGGGGCCGCCCTGCGGGCCGGCGTTCCTTTGAAGAACCCGGCCTATGCCGAGACGCTTGCGGCGCTCGCCAAAGGCGGCGCCGATGCCTTTTACAAAGGGCGAATTGCCGAGGCGATTGTCAAGACTGTGCGCGAGGCGGCCGACAATCCCGGCGTGCTGTCGCTGGCCGATCTTTCCAACTATCGGGTCGTCGAGCGCGAGCCGGTCTGCTTTGCCTATCGTGCTCTTGACGTTTGCGGCATGGGGCCGCCGTCGTCGGGCGGAATCGCCATCGGCCAGATGCTTGGTCTGGTGGAGAATTTTGATCTCAAGGCGCTTGGGCCAAAAAATGTCGACAGTTGGCGCATTATCGGCGACGCCCAGCGTCTCGCCTTCGCCGACCGCGAGCGTTACGTCGCTGACACCGATTTCGTGCCGCTGCCGATCAAGGGCTTGTTGGACAAGACCTATTTGGGCGAGAGGGCAAAGCTGCTCGACGGCGATAAGGCGTTGACCAACGATGCCGTCAAGGCCGGCGAGCCGGAATGGGACCACGCGCTGCTTTTCGGCCGGGATGCGGCGATCGAGTTGCCCTCCACAAGCCATTTTGTCATCGTCGACAAGGACGGCAACGTGGTCTCGATGACGACAACGATCGAAAGCGGCTTCGGCTCGCGTCTGATGACGAACGGCTTCCTGCTCAATAATGAGTTGACGGACTTTTCCTTCAAGACCCATGATGGCGGTCTGCCGATCGCCAACCGCGTTGAGCCAGGCAAACGACCGCGCTCCTCCATGGCGCCGACGATCGTGATGAAGGATGGCAAGCCGCTGCTCGCCGTCGGTTCGCCGGGCGGCAGCCAGATCATCGGCTATGTAGCGCAGGCGCTGATCGCCTATATCGATTGGGGCATGCCTGTAGAGGCGATCGTCTCCCAGCCGCATCTCATCAACCGCTTCGGCACCTACGACATCGAGGCCGGTACAAGCGCGGAAGGTCTGGCAGGGCCCCTGAAGGCGCTGGGTTACGAGGTAAAACCGGGCGAGATGAATTCCGGTTTGCATGCCATTGAGATAACCGCCGAAGGTTTGATCGGCAGCGCGGATCCACGACGCGAGGGAGTGGCGGCAGGGGAGTGAAACGCTCCGCCAGCGGAAAGGGCATGAGAATAGGTCAACACGAAAGGTGTGTATCTCGCCAAGGGGCGCTAACACCTTGACAAGAACCTGCGGCCTCCCAATTCAAGTTTGGATAACGGTGCACGATCTCTTCCAGATTGCGCGGGGGAGGCTGACGGTTTATCGGCAGCAATTACGTTCTTCCGGCTAACCACTACACGTGGGTTGCGACCACCGCTGTGTTTGACATACAGCCTGCAAACAGAAACTGACAGGCTGCGCTGTTCGAGCGCACGACACAAGAGGATATATGACCATGGCAACACCCCGACGACCGTCCAATCCGAAAGACGCAGCCGAGGCGCTGTTCAAACCGGCAAAGAAGGTCGCAGCGCCAGCCGTTGAACGGCCTGCAATTCCTAACACCAAAGAGCTTGTATCATTGAAAATCGACAGTGATGTGCTCGCGCATTTTCAAGCCGACGGTCCGGGCTGGCAAGAGCGCATCAACGATACCTTGCGAGCCGCAATGAATGCGTCCAATTAAAGCTCTTGAAACGTACTGACCCCATGCCCCGTCAATAGCTGCCGCTTCTCGGCCTCGCGGCTCGTTGGGCAAGCGTGGCGCAATCATGCGCCATTCACAGTCAGCCCGGACCTCTGTCGAATCGAGAAGGCCTTCTCCGCGTTGAAGGCGCTCGTACCAGAGGTGGCCCAGTGAACTATCCCGCGACTGTGGGATAGCATCGAAAGGCCGGTTGATCTGGTCGAGCCACAAAAGCCTGGTCATATCGCAGGGCCTTTTCGACCACTCCGCGATTGAGGAGGAGTTACTTTGGCCAGTATTTGTTCACATACATCTGTGTCTCACGAAGCATGAAACGGGCACTGTCTTCGGCTCGGTCCTCCCAAGCGAAAACGCAATTTGAAAGCACACCGTCGAATTTCATGTCGGCAAGAGTTGAGAAGAATACTTCCCAGTTGATCTCACCTTGGCCGAAGTCGGTGTGTTGATGGACGCGCACCTTTGCTCCAGGCGGATTTACAATGTAGCGCAGTTGCGAAGACTTGTTATGGTCATAGGTGTCTGCGAGGCGCACATGTGCTAGAAGCCCCTCGGTCGCTCGCAGGTTAGCAACCATGTCGGGACCGTAGAAGAAGGTATGGGGCGCGATGAACGATGCCTTTACAGCCTTTGAATTGATCGTCTTGATGATATCGATGGCAGGGGCGATTTCCTCAATCCAGTCCTCTGGATGCGCTTCGAGCGAGAGGATCAGCCCTTCGCGCTCCAGAATTGGCACGAGGATATCCATCGCACGGAAAAACTGCCCCTCACACGTCTCCGGACGATGCAACCCACTGCGGTCATTCAGGCTTCGATCCGGGGATCCCCCTCGCCCGAACTCCGAGACCAACATCGGGCATTCCATCTCTGCCGCAATTTCGATGGCACGCTTCCAGTTCTCTATCGCCGTTTCCCACTCGTCTTGGTATGGGCTGGCCCAGCGGTACATTGGCTGCAGCGTTGCCAGGCCCACCCCATGGTCCTTGAGGGCCTTCTTGAAGCTCTTTACCCTCTCGGGATAAACCTTCGGACGCGTCCACCAGGAGAGAAAGTCCGGACGGGGTGAGAGCTCAACATAATCGTATCCCAGCTCGGCGGTCTTTCGGCAAATTTCCTCCAGAGATAAATGACGGATCATGTGCGGATCGAGTGCGTGTTTCATCAAAACCTCCTGATAATATAAATTCGCCCCTTCACGGGAGCGTCGATGCGGACAAGCATCGCTTGCTGGACCACGTCGCGTGGGTGGCAATCATTTATGGGGCTGCGCCAGTGGTGCTGCTCCCTCCATCGCGCTACCGATAGTCGACCCAGACCCCGCCGAGATCGGCAGAACGAACGCAGTTCTCAACCCAGCGAACGCCCTCAACCCCTGCAGCAATCCCCGGAAACCGGAGGCTCCCAAGGCGTTCGCCATCGTTTTCGTTGCGCGCCTCCATAGCGATAGCAAAGCGGTCGTAGAGGTTAGCCCAGGCCTCGAAGAGACCCTCGGGATGGCCTGCACCGATACGATCGTCGGCAAGTGCCTTTGCGTGCAGGTAGCCCATGCCACGCTCAAGAATGCGTACCGGCTCGCCCTGAACCTCAAATCGTAGCTGGTTTGGCTGCTCGTCCCACCATTCGATCGAAGCCTTTGATCCGACGACGCGCACCTTTTGTCCATGCATGGAACCCGCATTGATGGCGCTCGACCAGACGGTGCCAAACGCGCCATTGTCATATTCCATCAGGGTCATGGCGTTGTCTTCGAGCGGTGCACGCGTCTTGACGAAGCTCTGCCGGGTGCACAGAAGCCGTTTGATACGGAGGTCGGGCAGGATGACCTCGGAAATATAAAGCGGATGTGTACCGATATCGCCGAGCACATAACTTGGACCTGCGAATTTCGGATCGACGCGCCAGCGGGTCGCCGGGTTTTGAAGCTCGACAGCCTCGTTGTGAAACCCGTGGGCGAATTGCAGGTTGACCAGACGAATTTCCCCGAGCTCGCCGGCAGCAACGAGCTCGCGGGCATGCTCGATGACTTGGTGGCCGCTATAGCCGTAGGTCACGCCAACAATACGGCCGCGCTCTGCGGCGATACGCTGAAGATCCTCGGCCTCGGCCACCGTGAAGCACAGCGGCTTTTCACACACAACGTGCAGCCCGCTTTCCAGTGCAGCCTTGGTGATCTCGTAGTGGGTATTGTTGGGCGTTGCGATCGATACTGCCTCGATCCCATCCGGACGCTTTGCCTCCTCTGCGAAAAGCGCACGCCAGTCGGCGTAGCATCGCGAAGGCTCGAGCCCCAGTTCAACACCGAAGGCGCGGCCGCGCTCGGCATCGAGGTCGAAGGCGCCAGCGACCAGATCGAAGTAGCGATCACGCAGGGCGGCGCTGCGGTGAATATAACCGATCTGACTGCCGCGACCACCACCCACCATAGCCCAGCGAAGAGGTCGTTTTGTCTGACGCGTTCCGTAAATCATGACGTTTCTGTCCCGGATTGTTAGAAGCCAGCCGACTTGAGATAGTCACGGCTGAGTTTTACGTCGGCGAGGCTACCGCCCGCGTTGCGCGGATCACGCTCCTGCTCAACGGTGATAAAGCCTTCATAACCAAGCTCATCAAGAAGGGCGCGAATGGCGGGATAATCGATACAACCCTTGCCAATGGGACACATGACCCCCTGCGCGCAGGCTTCAAAGAAGCGAATGTGCTCACCCATCACGCGTCCGAAGACGGCCCTGTCGATATCCTTGAAGTGGATGTAGTCGAGACGGTCGGCGTATTTGCGCAGGGTTTGGACAGGGTCCATGCCGGCGTACCAGGTATGGCCAGTGTCGAGGCAGAAACCGGCAACCTCCTGGGGTATGTCAATGGCGAGACGGGCAATCTCGTCCTCGAATTCGATGTAACCGCCGGCATGCGGATGAATGGTGGCGCGAACGCCATATTTCTCGCGGGCAAGAGCGGATATCGCCCTGATATTATCCATCATGCCGTTCCATGCCGCGTCATCGAGCCGGGGTGCCCTGTCGGAATGACCCGCCGCATAATCGCGTTCGTCGTGTCCCCAATCCATCACCGTCAGATAAGGTGCAGGAAATCGCTGGCCCGGCGTCTTCGGCGGCGTCGGCAGACGGGTGATCAGAGCGCAAATCTCGTCCGTCTGGTGCAGCAGGCTATCGCGGTTTTCCTCAGCGACAAGATCATTGAAGATCGTTCCGGCGACGATATAGAGCCCTCGACTTGTCAGAGCCTGAGAGACCATGTCGATGTTCAGCGGAACATAACCATAGGGGCCAAGCTCCACCCCCCCATATCCGGCCGCCTTGACTTCATCGAATACCATTTCCCACGGCGGTAGGTTTGGATTGCGCACGTCATCGACGCCCCAGCAGCACGGTGCTGTGGTGACTGTTATACCCATAATATTCTGGTCCTTCCCTGGTGTCGCTCACTTGGTGGGCGACCCTCCCTGACGCAGAGATTTAGCTGGAGATCTCCGATTTACAAAGTTGGAATTTGATGGGATTCAATCAGAAAACCGGGCGGAGAGGTAAATGACTGCACGCAAGATAAGCATTTCGGATGTTGCAAAGGCAGCCGGGGTCTCGACCGCGACGGTGGATCGGGTTCTCAACAACCGTGGCGGCGTGCGTACCGACAAAGAAGACCGCGTTTTGGCCACTGCACGGGCGCTCGGTATTGACCGGGCCCTAGATCGTACCCCTTCACGCGCGCTACGTGTCGCGGTCCTTATCCAACCGCCAGTCAACCCGTTTCACGCGTCTTTGCGCGAGGGTATCGATCTTGCATCGCGAATGTACGCAACACTGAACGTGCAATTCTTCGTCCATCACATCGATCCACGAAAGCCGGCGGCGATCGCCGCAGCCGTCCGCGATTGTCGCTCCTATGATGGCCTCGTCATCACCAGCCCTGACGATATCAGGGTTCGAGAAGCCGTAGCATTCCTGTCGCGCAATGTCCCGGTGGTAACTCTGGCGACCGACCTCACAGATTGCGGGCGTGCCGCCTATGTGGGGCCAAACGACAGGCAGGCCGGTCGGGTGGCTGGCGACCTGATGGGCCTTTTCCTCGGACGGCAAGGCGGCCGCGTCGTCGTGGTTGCCGGCTCACGCGATATCACTGGCCATCGCGAACGGGAAGCCGGATTTCGCGATATCATGACCGAGCGTTATCCTGAATGCAGTCTGGCCGTGGTTCTGGAGACCGGAGAAAATCAGGAGGAAGCAGGCCGTGTCGTAGAGATTGCATTTCGGGATGACCCGGGATTACGAGGCATATATCATCTGTCCGCGGGTGCTTTGCCGATTGTCAGTGCTCTGCAACGCCTTGGCCGAATCGACAATACGGTGGTCATCACCCACGAACTCACGCCCAATCGACGGATGCTGCTAAAATCCAGAAAGATCAACGCGGTTATCGACCAGAGACCCCTTTTGGAAGCACGCCTGGCAGTTGAGACCATCGCAAAGCTCCTCGGTAGAATGCCTGGAGAAGCGGTCTCTATCTCAACGGACATCCAGATCTTTCTCGCGGAGAATGCCTAGTGTGGTGTATCAGATTTTCCTTGATAAAGCTGGGTATAAGCTGAGCCGCACCGCCTTTGCCGACGACCTCTTGATGGGATCAGAAGAGGCGATCCGTTGTTGCAATTCAGGATTTGATTGAGCTTGAGCCATCAAACCGTTCGCCGATGACCGTTTGAAACTATGTTGATGACTAATTGAAAGTGAAGACGTGACCATTTGAAATCAACGTAGCGACTTCCATAAAGTGCTGTAAGCACAAGGACAACGACCAGATACGAAAACGCCAACAACAAAGACGCCTGGTCGCCAGACTGGCGTTCTTGCAGCGATTGGCCGGTCGATTCGACCGCAAAACCCTTGGGCAGCGAGTTTGCGAGCTTCGGCGACCGGGGCCTTGACTGGTCAAGTGGTGATCAGGCGGCAACCAGCACGATCTTGCCCTGGATGCTACTTTCTGAAGCACGACGATGCGCTGTCGATGCCTCGGCCAGCGGATAGGTGCTGTCGATCACCACCCGTATGGAGCGATCATCGAGCAGACGACCGGCCTCTGCCAATTGCGCACCGTTCGAACGCACCTGTGTCGTTGAGACGGTGATCTTTCGCCGGGCGGCTTCGTCATGGCCTTGAAAACCCAGCGGGTTGACGAGAAACAGGGCGCCGTCCGGCTTAATGCTGGGGAGAAAGCGTTCCATATTCGCGCCGCCGACGGCGTCAAGCACCAGATCAGCATCCTTCACCACTGCTTCGGCAGCCGCCTTCGTATAGTCGATGAAAATATCGGCACCGAGATCATAGAGAAGCGCCTCGTTTTTGCCGGAAGCAACGGCAATCACCCTCGCGCCTTGCCACTTCGCGATCTGGACTGCAAGATGGCCAACGCCGCCGCCGGCGCCGTTCACCAGCACGAGCTTGCCGTCGAGCGGAACCGGGGCATGCTGGAAGGTCTGGAATGGGTTCGGCAAATCATGTCCCAAATCGACCAGAAATTGCCAAGCGGTCAAAAGCGACATGGGCGCACCGGCAGCCTGGATGTGGTCGATCCCGGCGGGCTTCAACGCCAACTCCGATACCGGAACGCGAACATATTCGGCATAGGCGCTGCTTCCCGTCATGAGGTCATGCGGGAAGCGGACCATCGCATAGACCTCGTCGTTGACCTTGAACTGCGACACGTTTTCACCAACGGCCGCAACCGTGCCGGAAACGTCCGTGCCAAGGATCAGCGGAAAACTTGGGCTGGGCTGCCATTGCGGCGGGAGAGCCCGATAACCATCGCGCAGATAGAGATCCGGCGGGTTGAGGCTGGCGGCATGGACGCGAACAAGCACGTCGTCCGCCGAGATTTCCGGCCGGGGCGCTTCTTCATAACGAAGAACATCTGGCCCACCGAATTCGTGCAATCGCACAGCTTTCATCATATCAGTCATCACGGCCTCGCTTGAATATTCGTTTTGATGACTGAAGATACGATCATCTCCTTCGCTTGATAATCATCAGATAATTCGCTTTAGTAGTGCCATGAAGGAACAAATCGGAATTGATAGACTGACTGGGTTGATCGCATTCGCTCGGGCCGGCTCGCTCGGAAGCTACACCGCCGCCGCCCGCTCCTTGTCCATCTCACCCTCGGCGGTCAGCAAAAGCATTCAGCGGCTGGAAAAGCAGCTCGGCGTTTCGCTCTTTGCGCGTACGACACGTTCCCTGGCCCTGACGACCGAGGGGCGCGATCTTCATGAGCGTGCGCTCAGGCTGCTGCACGACGCCGAAGATATAGAGCAGGCGGCAAAAGCAGCGCGCACCGAGCCCGCTGGCACTTTACGGATTGCAGCATCGTTGCCTATCGGCCTGCACGTAATAGCGCCGATGCTTCCGCAGTTTCGCAGTCTCCACTCGAGGGTCAATATAGATCTACGTTTGAGCGATCACATGGTTGATCTTATCGAAGGCGGCTACGATGTAGCGGTCCGCATTGGTGATGTGGCAGATTCGCGCCTGCTTTCGCGCCGCCTTCTGCCACATCGGCTATGCTGTTATGCCTCGCCCGAATATCTGGCCGGGCGCAGCCCGCCGACCAGTCCAGACCAATTGGAAGAGCACGAGACTGTCAGCCTGCGCTACCAGAGTAGCGGCCAGCTGTTCCGCTGGCCTTTCCACGTAGGGGACAGGGAGGTGGAGATTGTGCCCACCTCTAGCATTATCGTTGACGCGAGCGAAGCCGTGCTGGCAACGATCGCAGCAGGTGCCGGAATCGGAATGGCAACCAATTTCATGGCCAGCACTTGGGTGAGGCGTGGAGCGCTTATTCCGGTTCTGGCCGATTATGCGGTGGAAAGGCACAACATCACGGCGCTGTGGCCCGAGAGCCGGCGGTCAAACCCGGCCGTCCGCGCTTTCCTCGACACCTTAGTGAAGCTGTCCTGACAATGGCAGCGAATGTCTGCTTCTGGGGCGACGCTGACTAGGCAGCATTTGCCAAAAGCGGCCGTGAGGACAGATAACAACCCGTCGACAAATTCCCCAGATTTCTGCAAGCGGCATTAAGCAGCCATGTTATCTAGCTCCAACAGTGCCTCCGTGGGGAGCTCTATCCTGGCCGCGGCGAGGTTTTCTCGCAGATGTCCCCGTGACGATGTGCCAGGGATCAGGAGAATGTTCGGCGATCGCTGGAGAAGCCAGGCAAGCGCAACCTGAATCGGCGTGGCGTTGAGCCGGGCGGCCACGTCAGACAGGGTAGAGGATTGCAGCGGCGAGAAGCCGCCAAGAGGAAAGAACGGCACATAGGCAACCCCTCGGGAGGCGAGTGTGTCGATTAAGGTTTCGTCCTGCCGATGCGCAAGATTGTACTGGTTCTGCACGCAAGCGATGTCGGTGATCTTTCCGGCGTCCTCGATTTGCTTCGCCGTGACGTTAGACAGTCCGATATGCCGGATCAGTCCTTGTTGCTTTAAACCCGCCAGAACTTCAAGAGGCTCGTCCAATGAGCCTTCCGCGGGGCCGTGCACGTCGAACATAGCGCGCAGATTGACCACATCGAGCACATCCACTCCGAGATTGCGGAGGTTGTCATGAACGGCCTGTGTCAGCTCCGCGCGCGCGAACGCAGGATACCAAGAAGCGTCCGCGCCCCTGCCTGCGCCGACCTTGGTGACGATCACAAGGTCGTTGTCATAGGGATGCAAAGCTTCGCGGATTATCTCGTTTGTAACATGCGGGCCATAGAAATCGCTGGTGTCGATGTGGTTGACGCCGCTTTCCACCGCCTCGCGCAGGACTGCTATGGCCTCCGGACGATCGCTCGGAGGCCCGAAAACGCCCTTGCCTGCAAGCTGCATCGCGCCATAGCCCAGCCGGCGCACCGTATGATCGCCAAGCGTGAAGGTTCCTGAAGTTGCAATAGTGCTCATGGTCCATCTCCTTGTGTTCCTCCAAAATAGACAGGTAGCATATACGCTACAAGAAGCTATAATCCGGACAGGTTGTCCGTGAAGGCGGACAATTGCTTTTACGTTTGGAGAGCAGGGTGGCGGATTTAACGGATCTGAATGCGTTTTTACTGGTGGCCAAATCCAAAGGTTTTCGGCAGGCCGCGCGCGAAAGTGGCGTCAGCTCCTCGGCGTTGAGCGATGCGGTGAAGCGTCTCGAAGAAGACCTTGGGGTACGACTATTCAATCGCACAACCCGCAGCGTGCTCCTGACGGATGCAGGACGTCTCTTGCTAGAGCGCACCGGACCCGCATTCGCAGAGGTGGCATCGGCACTCGACGAGGTGAAAAGCAGCCGCGGCCGCACCTCGGGGGATCTCAGACTCAATGTTCCGATGAGTGCTGCGAGGCTGGTTCTGCCTCCGATCGTGCCGCCGTTCCTAAAGGCCTACCCGGAAATAAGGCTGGAAATCGTGACCGATGAGAATTTCGTCGACATCATAAAGAGCGGCTGCGACGCAGGCATCCGTTATGACGAACGGCTCGAGCAGGATATGGTGGCTTTGCCGATCGGACCGCGCCAGCAGCGCTACGCCCTTGCCGCATCGCCGGGTTACCTTGCAAGAAGATGCAAACCGCAACATCCACAAGACCTGCTTTCGCATGATTGTATTTTAGGCCGGTTTTCGGGGCGCGCGCTTCCCTCCTGGGAATTCGAACGCGATGGGGAAGAAATCGCCATAAATCCTAAAGGTAGCCTCGTTGTTCAGTTCGGCGGCGGCACCGATCTTGGTATCGACGCAGCCATTGCCGGTTCTGGCATCATTTATATTTTTGAAGACTGGCTAAGGCCACACTTCGATAGAGGAGATCTGGTACCGGTGATGGAAGAGTGGTGGCTGTGGTTTTCCGGCCCGTTCCTCTATTATTCCGGACGGCGGCTTGTGCCCGCGCCTTTGCGCGCATTTATCGATTTCGTGAGACAATCGCATAAAGATGCAGCGAAATCCTTGCAGCCCGGCCCGTGAATTCAAAGTCATTAGCTCTGTTTCTTGCCGCCGGCATTGGTCGATCCATCGTGCATATCGCGATAACACGCATCATGCATCGGACTAGAGCGACTATTCAGACATGGGCACGTCTTGCAGTAATCCAGTCCGTTAATCAGATATCGGATGCAACAGATGCGGCGGAGACGCTTTGGCTTGCCCTCGTATTGACGGTAGAGGATGGGTCTGAAAAGCGGATTACGTGAGCCATCTGCCATGTGAGGCGATTCAAGCAGTTCCAGCGCATCGGCCACGCCCGCATCGGGGCAATGATTTTCCATGGCGTAACTGCGCGCGATGGCTTCGAACATGTTGCCCGCGTTTGACCAAAGGACATTGCGAGACAGTCCGCTCACATCCGAAACAGTTCGGATAACTCCCTCGATATTGCCACTGAACAAAAAGTCGAAACGGTCTTGTGCTGATTTCGCTTGAACCGGGCGACCAAAACCAGACAGGCCAAGCGAGACGATCTCCCCTTCTTCGCTGATGTCAATGCTCAAGTCTGCCGGTGTAAGAGGCATGCGCCAATCCAGCAGCATCGCAGCTGTAGCAATCGGTCTCATTACCTTGGCGAAGTACCGCTTCGACCACTCGCCAGCAACGGCGGCCAGGGGCGCGCTCGGCCCATGTCGGCGACCGTAATTGCCGAGTATCACTAAGAGATTATCGTGCTCCAGCAATTCAATGAAGGTCAGGTCGGTACGCCGCCTGCGCCGGAAGAAATCTCTCCACTGCGAGTGTGCCGGTTGCCGCAGCAATTCGCCAAGAACCTCTGACCTTCGCATACGCTCCCGCCCGCCTAAACGAACCGGGAGACAATCTGGCGAGCCAGATGCTGCAACGAGGCCGTGGAACCGAACGGCCAGGAGGGTGTGCCAGTCAAACGGACATTTCCTTGCGCAACGACAGGCAGCATAGGCCAGAGCGAAGCGTGGAGAAGATCAGCCGGAACGGACTCGCCAAGGATGAACAAGGTGCTGTCGCTATCGAGAGACGCAAGTCCTTCCAGATCGATTGTCGTAAAGCCGAAGGATTGCGCCGGCATTTCAATGCCATCGGCAAAACCGATTTTCCTGAGAAGGCTCGAAATTGCGGCGTTGGGTGCAAAGACCCGTAACCGCGGAACGCCAGGTAATGGTTGCGCGACAACCAGCTTGCGGCCTGCCTGCCAGGCATCGCGCAATTTCAGGTTTTCGATATCATCATCGAAACGTGCGAGGAGCCTTTCGACATCATCCGATCGGGAAAGTGCTGCGCCCGCCTGACGGGCGCTCTGATAGACGCTTACCAACATGTCACCGTCGTTTTCCTGATCGTCGATCAGGTGAACCGGAGCGATCTTACCGAGCGCACGGGCGATGGACGCGTGCCGGTAGCGAGACGTCAAGATGAGGTCAGGTTGCAATTTGCGGATCGCTTCCAGGCTTGGCTGCTGTCGTCGTCCAACGTCAACGGCGTCCGAAAGGCCTTCATTTGCGACATTGACCCATGTTCTGTAGCCGGAGATTTCCGTGCACCCAACGGGCGATATTCCAAGGCAAAGGGCAATCTCGGTGGCAGTCCAATCGAGCGTGACCAGGCGTGAAGATCCTGAGGCGGCGAGTGCCACTGGCGCAGCCATTAAAGCCACCGCGCCGCTCAAGAACGATCGTCTGCGAATACCAGCTACCACTTCACGCTCACTGTTCCGACAACGGTCAAACCCTGCCCGTAATAGCACTGCGTGGGGGTGTTGCAACCGGCGACGTAGGTCTTGTCGCCGAGATTGTACCCGTTAAGCTGGAACGAGTAGCGATCATGTTCGTAACGGGCAAATGCATCCACCAGCGTATAACCAGGAACGAAGAATGAGTTCGCCGTATCCCCGGCAGTCTTGCCGATGCGACGGACACCTGCACCAAGCGTCAATTTGCCGTTCCAGCTATCTGGCATCGGCAGATCATAGCTCACGAACAGCGATTGCTGCTGCTTTGGAACGGTATACGGCATCTTCCCGATCTGGGCTGGCGTCTGGCTCTCGGTTACCACAGGATCCTGCCAACTCGCCGCCGCAGTAAGGTTGAGGCTGTCCCAAAGCGTGGCGTTGGCCTCCAGTTCGATCCCACGAACGCGCACTTCGTCAGTCTGGTAATAAACGCTTGCAACACGATTGACGACATTCTGTTGCGTTGCCTCGAACCCGGACAGGGTCAGGCTGAAATCGTCCCCCTGTGGCGCGAATTTCACACCGACTTCCTTCAACTCGCCTTTGGTTGGCTTCAGCGGCGTTGGCGTCAATGTCAGCACCGGGGAGAAGGACGTTGAATATAGCGCGTAGGGTACAAGGCCGTTATCGAAGACATAAGCGGCACCAACCCTGCCCGTGAAAGCTGAATCGTCCTGCCGGTATCGGGTGGTAAGACCGCTGGCAAGAGCGGTGCTGTCGGAGTCGTTACTGACATAGTCTTGGCGACCGCCAACGGTCAGACGAAGGCCGCCGAGTTCCATTTGATCCTGCAGATAAAAACCAACCTGACGCTGTGTCTGATCAAGGTGTGTCGTCAGTGCTGCCGGCTGTACGCCAATGCCGTAACCCGGGTTGAACAGGTCGAGAGTGGGGCCACTGCGTGATCCTGTCCTGTTGACGAGGTTTTGCCACTGCACATCGATACCGCCGAGAAGCGTATGGCTGATTGGCCCACTGTCGAACCTGTACTCAAGATTGGTGTCCAACGCCACGGCGTTGAGCGTTGGCTGCGCATTGTAGACGAGGCGTGAAAGCGTGCGCTGGTTAGCGGAAAGACCATTGCCGAAAAGGTTTTGATAATTGACGTCCAGGTACGAGTACCGGAAATTCTGGCGCAGAACGAGATCGTCGTTAAATGCGTGTTCCAGCCGATATCCGATATAGGCCGTTTCCTTGTCGTAGATCGCCAGCGAGGGATCTCCGTCCGAAAAGCTGCGCGGTATCGTTAAACCGAGACGATTGGGATAGATGCTCCCGACGGCAGGAATAAGCGAGGGCACCTGGCCAGCGTCATCCTTCATGTAAGCGCCATATACCGTGAGACTGGTATCTTCATCCGGCGACCACCTGACCGTCGGGCTTATGGCGAAACGGTCGTTTTTTCCGAAATCGTTCATTGTTTCGCTGTCGCGGATAATGCCTTCCAAGCGATAGGTGAGATCGGAATCCGCACCGAGAGGGCCGGTTACGTCAAACCCCGCTTCCTTCTGTTTGTAACTTCCGAAACGGGTGTAGACTTCTCCGCCAGCTGTCTCTGATGGATCCTTGCTGATCATGTTGACAACGCCGCCGACATTCGTTTGGCCGAAAAGCGCGGAACTTGGTCCGCGCAGCACTTCCACCCGATTAAGGAAGTAAGGCTCCACGCGAAAGCCAGCATAGCCGCCTGTCTGGTTTGCAATCTGTGGCACGCGCAAGCCGTCGAGATAAAGATCGGCGCCAAAGCCGCGAATGCTGAAGTAATCGGAACGGGGATCGTTTCCGTAGCGTTGGCCGTTGACATTCGCGCTATAGAGCAAGCTGTCCGCCACCGTCTGTACGGCTCGATCGGTCATGGCGCCGCGGGTCACGACGGAGACAGATTGCGGTGTCTCGGCTATCGCCGTCGTGATCTTGGTGGCTGAAGCCGACTGCGTTGCTACGTAGCCACGTTGTTCGACACGGGCCCCTTTTGTCGCCGCTGTCCCCTGGACAACGATCGGCTGAAGCACGGTGGAAGCATTTGTCTCTTGTGCCTCAGCCGTATCCTTCTGGAGGACGAGCGCGCTCAACGCAACGCCCGACACGAAAAACAGGAGCCGCTGTCTGGTGACGTGGCAGGTTGATGTGCGAAGGCGAAGGACGGTGTTCTGCATTCGAGGACCTGTGATAGGAATACTGCGCGAAGGGTACCCCGGACTGTCCGCAGTGTTTGCCAAATCCCGCACGCTTGGCCGCTTAACTAGACTTTTTTTATCAGCATTGTCAGGTCAAAATCGAGCTTTTCCGGGCCATTTAGTGGCCTTATCTGGCCAAATCGTAGTTTTCTGTTTTGTCGGGCCAATCTTTCCTTTTGAAATATAGACGCTGCGCGATTATGGCTCTCTGCGTTGGATGCGGTCGTGAGACTGCTATGAGAAATCCCATCGCCTGGAACCATGATGAAACAGCCGCAAAGGGCAGCCGACCTTCAAAATGTGCCGCGGCCCGTCGCTGCCATGGCACGGACCTACGAGCAAAGCGTCGATTTTGGCTGGCACAGCCATCGCCGAGGCCAATTGTTACAGATCATCGACGGATTCATGACCGCCCGTACCCCCGACACCTCATTTATCATCCCCTGTGGTTACGGTTTGCTGATTACCCCGGAGATACCGCACGCCGTTCATTCACACGGGCGGGTCTCCATGCAGTCGGTCTACATCGAACCGGATCCAGGCGTCGCCATGCCATGGGAGCCGACGCGTGTCATCTCAACCTCCACACTCCTTTCGGCAACGGTTGGGGCGTTTTTGAACGAACCGACCCTTTATGACGAAAATGGCCGCGGCGGACATCTCGCGGCACTGATGCTCGAGGAGATCGCAAATGCGCAGGAAGGCCCGTTTGCGCTTCCAATGCCAAGTGACAAGCGATTGCAACGGCTGTGTCGGGATCTTTCTGAAACACCGTCGCTCGATCTCGATATAGATCGCTGGGCAGACAATCTCGGCATGAGCAGGCGCACCATGACCCGGAAATTCCGAATTCAGACCGGCATGAGTTTCGCCGAATGGCGGCGTCGCTTGCGCATGGCGCATGTCATGCGCCGCCAGGCCGAGGGAGCGCGCCTGGAGGAGGCAGCGGCGGACGTCGGTTATCGCAGCTTGTCCTCTCTTCGCAAGGCCATGCGTGAGGTGGCAGGATGAACAGGCCGCCGAGCAAACAGAGGACGCAGGCCATCGCGGCTCAGGCGTTTGGTCTCAGCGTCGTCTATGATCAGGCTCAAGCGCTCCGAAAGGTCGATGCCGTTGCGCTTGAAGGCCGGATTACCGTCATATGCGGCGCGAACGGCTCCGGTAAAAGCACGCTTCTCAAATGCCTCGCCGGACTCGAATACCCGACGGAAGGCGAAATCCGCTTGTCCGGGCAGCCGCTCAACGCGTTGTCACGACGCACCGTCGCCCGCCAGGTTGCCGTCCTGAGCCAGACACCAGAGGTTCCCACCGGCCTGAGCGTCGAAGAACTCGTTGAACAAGGCCGTTATCCTCACCGTCCCTGGCTTGGTCGACTGTCGACACGGGACCGCAGGATTATCGAAAGCGCCATTTTTCGCGTCGGCCTTCAAAATTTGCGTGCGAGGCAACTCACGACCCTGTCCGGCGGTGAAAGGCAGCGAGCTTGGTTGGCGATGGCTTTGGCGCAGGAGCCGCGCATCCTTTTTCTTGATGAGCCCACGAGCTTTCTCGACATCAGACACCAGGCCGAATTGCTGACCCTCCTGCGCAAACTCAACACAGAGGAAGGTCTTACGATCATCGCGGTGCTTCATGACCTCAATCAAGTCATGGATATCTCCAATGACGTCGTCCTGATGCAAAAGGGTCAGGTTCTTGCGGCTGGGCCGACGCATCAGGTGCTGCGGACTGACCTGTTGCGGCAAGCCTTTGAGTGCCACGTCGATCTCGTGCCACATCCAGATGGAAGCGGGCGAACCTACTGCATGGTCGACTGGATCGGCGCCGGCAACCGGCAAAGCCGTCAGGCCTTGGCTCAAATATGAATTTGTCTTGCCTCCCCCTTCGTCGATTTGCTCCAGCCCTTGTCTGGTCCGTCGGCGTGGTCCTTCTGCTGGTCCTGGCAGCGCTGGAATTGAGAGTGGGAAGCAGGCTGGTCGGCTGGAGGGATGTGTTTCTTTTTCCGACAGGCCCTGAGACGATAGCGCAGGCAATTTTGGAAACAACTCGGGCGCCCCGTCTGGTCGCAGCGATATCAACTGGCGCCGCGCTTGCACTAGCAGGTTCGGTTCTTCAGACCGTCTTGAGGAACCCTTTGGCGGCTCCGGATATACTGTCCGTAACCAGTGGCGCGCAGCTGTTCCTCGTCGTATCGACCTTGCTGCTTCCCTTGTCTCTGCCGCCCATCGTAGTGACGAGCGCGGGCGGCCTTGCTGGCGCGGCCGCGTGCCTTGCACTGGCCGGCGGCTTTCAAGCCCCGCCGGGCCGGCTGGCTCTTTCCGGTGTCGCCGTGTCGCTTTGTTTTTCCGCGGTGTCATCGGCAATCGTGCTTATTGCTGACGAACGGGCGTCCGGTCTGTTACTCTGGTCGTCCGGCATTCTGGACCAGACCGGATGGTCCAGAACCGCAACAGCAACCCCGTTGGTGCTCCTGTCCTTCGTGGCGCTCATCGTGATGGCGCGCGCCCTCGACTTGCTGGGACTGGGCGACAAGGCTTCGGCTAGTCTGGGGGTAACACGGGCCGTCACGCTTTTCGGTCTGCTCATCGGCGTTCTTCTTTGCGGCTGCGCCGTAACCCTTGCAGGGCCCATCGGCTTCGTCGGCCTTGCAGTCCCGAACGTATTGCGCGCATTGGGTATAAGCCGGCATCACCGCCACCTGCCGCTTTCAGCGGTTTGGGGAGCAAACAGCCTCCTCCTTGCAGATGTCGCCACGCAATCTTTGGCGCGCAATGGCACGACCATACCTACAGGCGTTGCGATTGCGTGCCTCGGTGCACCGGTCATGCTATTCCTGCTGCGCAGGGCAAAGATCGGGGGGGAGCGCCGCATAGGTTTGCCCATAGGCATCGCGCCCCCACCTTTCCTCCTCGCCGTTGGAGCCCTTGTCGCTTTGGGCCTGTTGACGATGGCGGCAAGTCTCGCGACAGGCGACGGAATATCATTGACACTTGCCGAGGTGACAGGAAACCTCGACCTGCGCGCGCCTCGCCTTCTTGTCGCACTCGGCTGTGGCGCGTTGCTCGCTGCTGCTGGCACGGTCCTTCAGGCGGTGACGCGCAACCCGCTCTGCGGGCCAGAGACGCTGGGCCTTACACAGGGAGCAGCGTTGTTTAGCCTCGTCGCACTCCTGCTGGGACTTTCACCAGCAACGCCAACTTTCCAGGCCGTCGCTCTGTTGGGGGCCATCACCGTGCTTTTGCTGCTCCGGTTGCTGGCGCCGAAGAATTCTCCGGAAAAATTGGTTCTGGCTGGTGTCGCAATCGCCGCAAGCCTGGGCGCGACCGCAACAATCATTGTCGTGGAGGCGCGCTTGCAAACGGCTCAGGCACTTTCTTGGCTCGTCGGCTCGACGCACGCCCGCGGCTACGCCGACGCCTCCATGCTGATGCCGTGGGTTTTTGCATTGTCGGCTATAGGCCTGTTGTTCAGTCGCCATCTCGACGCCTTTTTGCTTGGGGATGAAAAGGCCCGCTCACTGGGCCTGGCGACGGGAACCGCGAGCAAATACGCGATGGTCTATGCCGCCTGTGCGGTGGCGATCGCCGTTTCTTCCATCGGGGCCGTCAGTTTCGTTGCCTTGCTCGCACCGCACGCGGCTCGACTTATTACCGGAGCACGCCACGCAAAAAATCTCCCTATCGCAATGATGCTGGGCGCAGTGATGCTGGCTTTTGCCGACACCGTCGGTCGCAGCATTATCGCGCCGCTCGACCTTCCGGCAGGCATCATCACCGCTATTATCGGCGCACCCGCCTTCATGATCCTGCTGCGTTCCGGATTGAGGTCACGGTTGTCTTGATCGCACCGAAGTAGCGCAGAACTCCGATACGATTGTTTGCAGGTGTTCGCTCTTATGAGACCAACGGATCACGTAGCGTCGTGCCAACCGGCCCAGCGACAATGCTGATCATTTCTTCGGCAAGGGATGGGCGCGATCGATGTGTTCACGCTTTGAAAAATGAGATGAGCTCACGAGCCAGTTCAACAGGGGCCTCTTCTGCCATGTGATGTCCGCTCTCTATTCCCCGGCCCGAAACAGGAAGGCTCGACCAGGGCTGCCATACCGCCGGCACATCTCCATACAACATTTCCAGATCGTCCTGCAGTGACCACAGGACATGAAGCGGGCATGTCAGTCTTTTTCCGGAATTTCGATCATCAAGATCGTGGAGATGGTCTATGTGAACACCCGCGCGATAGTCACCCAGCATTCCCCGGACAGTCGCGGGGTCTTCAACAGCCGAGCGGAAGTCCGCGAAGTTTCCCTTTCCCATGGAAGCCTCGCTGCCGCCATACCAGGCCAAGGGATCAGAAAGAATGGCCCGCTCGGGTTTGTCGTGTTGAGCAAAGAAGAACCAATGCCACCAATGCGTGGCAAAGCTAACATTGCATCGCTCCAGCGCTTCCAGGATCGGAACCCCATCAAGGATTGCGAGCTTCTCAACCCTTTCAGGGTGGTCCATCGCAGTACGAAATGCGGTGTAACTGCCGCGGTCGTGGCCCGACAGAAAGAACCGGTTGAAGCCGAGATGTTCCATGAGAGCGACACAGTCACGAGCTTTGGCCCGCTTTGACGATGCTTCATGATCATACGGGTTAGCCGGCTTGCCAGACTTCCCGAAACCTCGCAGATCGGGGCAAACAACCGTGAACTTCTCGGCCAGGATGGGGGCCACCTTGTACCAGGTTGTGTGTGTTCTCGGATGTCCGTGCAGCAGAAGAAGCGGTGGACCACTTCCGCCATGGCGAACCCGGAGCGTTGTTTCCGGAACCGTGATCATTTCCAGCTTGAAATTTTCAAACATCGCGCTTCCCCTGAAATCGTTGAGTGAACGGTCTCTGCGACGACCGGTTCCGCCTCAGCCTGCCGTTAGACCCTGCGCTTCGGCATTGCCTTAGAACTCGGCTTTGGTAGCGATCAGGGTGTGATGGCGGAGGGCAATGGGAGAGGAGGTGCCGCCTGGTCCCGCTTTTGCTCAATCGAAACGGTCGCCGTCCTTCCCGCGACCAGCCGAACCGTCGCCGGAGCCTCATCGATCTCGATCCGCACCGGGATTCGCTGGGCAAGTCGAACCCATGAGAATGTCGGCGTCACGCTTGCCAGCGAACCCGCACTATCGCTTCGTTCCCGATCCTCGATCCCCGCAGCAATTCCCGCGACATGCCCAGTGACCGATTGGGCTTCACCCATGATATTGATCGTAACTGGATCACCGATATGGATTCTCGGTAGCTTTGTCTCTTCAAAATACCCTGCAAGATAGATGGATTCTTTTTCCACGAGGACGCCCACCGCAGTTCCAGCCAGGACATAGTTACCTCGGCGCAGGGAAAAGTTCGTAATTGCCCCGGACGCCGGCGCTCTCACGATTGTCCGCTCAAGGTTCAGCTTTGCCAGATCCCGCGCGACCAGTGCAGATCGATAGGCGGCCTCTGCCTGATACATCCGGCTTTCCGCTTGCTGTCGCTCCTTCAGGCTGGCTGCTTCCTTTGAGGCAAGCAATTGATACCGCTCGAAATCGGTTTTTGCCATCTCCGCAGCCGCCCTGCTACCCGTTACCTTCGCTTCTGCCTCGCGCAGCGCGAGGCAGAAGCGATCCGTTTCAATGCGAAACAGCGGCGTTCCTTTTTCCACGTGCGCATTGTCTGATATCAGAACCTCGGCGACAGGCCCGGAAACATCTGGTGCCAATCGGATGATATCAGCGCGGACATGGGCGTCACGGGTCCATGGCGCCTCCATGTAGAAAGACCACAAGTGCCAGCCCAGAATCGCAGCACATGCCGTCATCGACAGGGTTAGAAGCACTTGACCCGTGGTGAGCGTCAGATTTTTCATGTCATTGAAACCAGTTGATAGCGGCAGAAAATCCGCCGACAAGGGTAATGTACAGCGCAAGGTTAAACAGTGAGCGGTGCCAAACCATACGGTAGAATGCGATCTTGCCGAGAAGCGATGTGAGAAGGCGCAGGGCTGCATACGCAAACAATGCGTGAGCCGCGAGCGAGGGCAGAAAGACGCCATAGAGTTCGACCTGCTCCGTCACGCGGGCTTCCTCCCCGCCCCGGCTGTTGGGTAAACGGGAGCGTAAGCGTCCGGAGCAATGCAGAGGCGAAGTGCAACGGCGCGCATCAGAAGCTCGGTATCCATCGCGGTGGCGGCCGCGGGGGAAAGGATCATACCATCCAGCGCCTGCACCGCCTTTTCCACGGAGCCCTCACCTTTAGCGGCACGGGCACCGTACAGGGCTGCGACCGCCTGAAAGGCCGGTTTGGCGGCGAGCCGGATACCGTTCGAAGCCTTGGGCACAAGCTCCTGCATTGCAAGCAGATGCAGCCCTGCCCGGACCTCCCTCAAGAGGTCGCAGTCGCCAATTTCCAAGACCGCTGGTCGTTTTGCCATTCGTAAGGCTAACAGGCCGGCAACGTCGATCATGCGATGGTGGGTGACCAGGACGTCGGATTGCTTGCCAACCGCGATGCTTACGACATGTTTCCGGATAACAGAAAAAAGCCTTCTGTCATTTGTCTCGCTTCGCACAGATCGAAGGAGGCTGCAAACCGTGATCGTCCAGACCATTGCGAGTATGGTCGCCGCTGCGGCATTGACGAAGCTGATGAAGTCTGTCGCTGGATAGGCCTGAAGGGTAAGAAGCAGCGGAAAATTTATGCAAAGACCCATGCCGACGAGGGCAAGCGAAGGCACTGCGAGACATAGGCCCGCCGGTATCAGAAATAGTCCCAAAACAGCGGCGAGCGACGCAAAACCGTCGACTGCCGGAAGGATCGCAAAGCCGTAGATGAATGCCGCAATCGCCGCACCGATCGTCACATTGACAAACTTGCGCATGGCAGGGACCGGATCATCCATGGTGGCGAGGAGGCAACAAAGGACGCCCGATATCTGGGCGAAGGTAACCCCGTCGGACCAGCCCGTTGCGATCCAGAAGAGGAGAGAGGTGACAAGGCATGCTGCAACCGTCAGCGATGACAGCAAAGCCATTCCGATATCCCGATGCGGTGCAGGCATTCTGTCAGACGCGCCAGCCGCTCTACGTCCGCCCTCATCTTCAATGGATTTTCGAAGAGTGAGGCACTCGTCAGAGAGCCGAACAACAGCCCGCAGATCTCGGGCAAATTTGACGAGAAGAAGTTTTTCCCATGTCGGAGGCGAGGTGGAGAAGGCGAGCGCATCGATCGTGGAGGAGGAGCCTCCCGGTCTCGAATCCATCTCGGCAATTATCGTCAATGCCTTTTCCCGGCCAGCCGGGTCAAACCTGCCCAGTGATCGTCGCAAATCCTCCAGTTCGCTCAGTAGCGGCAGAAAGGAAAGCATCCGGTGCTGCAGCGACCATACCAGTGCCACTCTGCTTTGGTATCTGGATCCGTCATATTGAAGATGAACCGCGAACGACCGCAGATCGGCAGCCTCTGCCGCCAGGGCGTGGCGTTCCATCCGGCTTTGGTTTCCGTCCTTTTTTCCGGTTGCTGTGGCTTCGAAAAGCTCCTGCGCCCTGGCCATCCATCCATCAATCCGGTTGAGAAGGGTCGTCCCCACGTGAACCGGAAAAACAACGTGACTGACAATCGACGCGCAGATGATTGCGAGGCCGACCTCCTCGGTGCGGGAAACGACAATATCGAAGGTGTTTACCGGAGCGTTGACGAGCGGCAGTCCTGCAAGAAGCACGGTATAGCCCGCCAACAGGCAAATATAACTACGCGGTGTGCGATCAAGGAGACTGACGAAGGTACACCCGGAGACCCACAGGATGATCGCGCCGGAAAGAAGTATAGGTTCGTTCACAAGATTCGGGACCATGAGGATCGTTGCACCACCGCCGATGATTGTGCCCAGCAGCCGATATGCCGATTTTGACGAGATCGCGCCGGACAGGGGATGAGCGACGATGTAGACGGTTGCAACCGCCCAGGACGGCCGGTTGAGATCGAAGCAGATGGCTGCAAGATATGCCGCCATGGCCGCAAGAAATGTTTTCAGCGAAAAGATGACGTTCCCGCTGGTGACAACTGGCCGGGAACTCACACCTCATCCCCCGGCAGTGTGGCCTTGCGCTCGATGCCTTTTTCATCAGTGGTAACATTGTCTGCGAGGCCGTAGGTCGCTGGCGACACATAGAAAAAGAATGGTGCAGCGAGGCAGGCTTGCAGATAGGCTTCGACAGGGTCAGCGCGCACAACAGTCGACATGGCCGGAGGCTGGCGGGCAAGTAATGCTCGGGCTTTCGAAAAAAGAATGCCTGTAATCCTTTTCAGAACAGCGGCACGATCCGGCCTTGTCCCCATCAGGGATGGGGGCAGGATGCAGAGCCTGCGAGGTCCTTTCGAGGTCAGACGAATTTCGGTCCGGACGATATCCGACCACCAGCGGTCGTTGTGTTTTTGAAGTGCCATGATCACCCTCCAGCTTCTTGCGAGATGACCCTATCGACAAACCGATCGGACGAATTTAGATATTCCCTCTAATGATCACTAAATACCCCCAGCCACCACTATCCCTGTCCGGTGCCCTCGCCGACCATGATGTCGAAAGCTCTTCATCGCGCGTTCGCGCTGTGAGGATCGACGTGTCTCAGAATGAACGCGAGGCTCCCGAACACCAGCACCGTAAGGGCCAGCTTGTCATGCCGCTGCTGGGAGGCGTGACTTGTCGCGTCCCAAGCGGCATGTGGATGGTTCCGCCTCATTGTGGCGTCTGGGTTCCAGGGGGCATGCTTCACAGCAATGTGGCCACCGCCAACGCACGTTTGTTCTTCCTGTTCATCGAGCCGGGGGCTGCCGATCTGCCGAACCGGTGCTGCACGCTTTCCCTGTCTCCGCTCGTCAGGGAACTGATCATCGAGATGGCCGACCAATCGGCTGCCGCGACTGCTGACTTAGAGCTCATGGAAACGCTGCTTCTGTCGGCATTGTCGCGGATGCCGGTCGAGCATCTTCACCTCCCGCTGACGGACGAGCCCCGGCTTGCACGCATCGCATCCGAGCTGGCAGACGATCCATCCAATCGCAGTACGATGGCGCAATGGGCAAAACGAGTGGCGATGAGTGAGAATTCGCTCGCCCGTCTCGTTCAAAGCGAAACGGGCCTTACCTTCGGCCGCTGGCGACAACAATTGCAGGTGATTGTCGCAATCCGAAGCCTTGCAGCGGGGGCAACGGTGCAGCAGGTTTCGGGGGATCTTGGATATCAATCCGTCTCTGCATTCATAACCATGTTCAAGAAAGCGCTTGGCACATCGCCTGCCCGATATCTGGGAAACTTCGACCGCTGAACGTTAGAAGGTACAGCGACACCTGAAAGGAAATCGGCCGGCTGGCGAAGCTTCCTCCCAATGGACACTCTCCTACCGCAATGGTTTTTACGACCCGCCTCCCACGTGCCGCCATGCGCGCATTTCTCGATTACATGAGAAGCTATAACGGTCAAACGAAGGGCGCGCTAGAACGCCGCGACATTGTCGATCAGCTGATCGACCAGCGACTGGACCGCTGCGCTTCTTACCCACGCCACATGCGGCGTCAGGATGATGTTCGGCAAATCAAGCAGACGCATGAGTGGACGATAGTATGCGGCAGTTCGGTGATGACAACGTCGAAGCCGGGCCCGCACAATCGCCACATTATCGGCGCTGGTTTTTAGAATGACGACCTCTCCAGACGATCACCGCAAAAGTTGCTGGGCCAACACCTGCGTTCGGGACATTTTGCATTTTTTCAATATCCGCCCGCTCAATAACCTCCGGTGAGAAAAATCGTTTCGCCCGTCATGAAACTACATGCCTCCGACGCCAGAAAGACAGCTGCCCCCACCATCTCTTCCGGTCGTCCGGCCCGCCCCATCCAGTTCAGTGCGCTTACATATTCATTCCAGCCCTCCGGGTCCTCGATGCGGCGGTGAGCGTTGCGGTCCGTATCGATGAGGCCAGGAGCGAGAGTATTGAGCAACACGTTGTCGCGGGCATAATCTCTAGCCTGACTTTGAATTAAATTGTGCTGTGCGGCCTTCGTCGCCGCATAGGCGGTAACGACGCTTTTGGGCCTTAGCTGATTGACTGATCCTATGGAGACGATCCTGCCCCATTTCCGAGCCGACATTCGCGGCAGTGCCGTCTGCAGCATGTCGACCGTCGAGCCCAGATTGACCGCCAGTTGAAACGCCAGATCACCTGGCGTCAGCGCCGATAGAGGGGCATTGATCTGGGCACTGGCGTTGATAACAAGGATATCGAGTGGTGCGATCGCCTCTGCTCGCTCGATAAGATCCCGACCAGCCCCGACTTCGGAGAGATCGCCTGCCAGATGATCCGCCGTTCCCCCGTGCGTAACAATCCGCTCATGTACAGCCGCTGTGGCGCCCGGCTTGACGCCATGCAGGATGACATGGGCACCTGCCCCGGCCAGCCCTTCGGCAATCGCCGCTCCTATCCCACGGCTTGAACCGGTAACGAGCGCCACGCGGCCCTTCAGGCCAAAGATGTTTTGAAGGTTCATCCTTTATCCTTCGAACAATGAGACATGCGCACCGGAAACTCCCGGGCGGCAGGAAAACAGTCCACCTGACAGAGGCGCGTCGGCGAGTGTCGAGGCCGGCAGGCGGGTGCGGGCGCTGGTGATGAACAGCGTCGACAGATCCGGGCCACCAAAGGCGATGCTGGTGGGACGGGGCACCGGCATCTCAATTACCTGGTCGAGCTTCCCGTTTGGAAGATAACGGCGCACGGACCAGCCATCCCAGATCGCACACCAGACCCCTCCTTCCGCGTCCACCGCAAGACCGTCCGGCCGGCCGTCAGCGACGGGAATGCGTGCGAATTCGCGGCATCCCGACAGCGTTCCGGTCGCGGGATCGCAATCATAGGCGTGGATGAGGCCAGGTACCGTGTCAACAAAGTAGAAGGTTTTCCCATCCGCGCTCCAGCCGAGGCCGTTGGAGACAATGATGCCGCCTTCCTTGCGTTCGAATGCGCCATCGGTGCTGATACGATAAAGCGCACCCGTGGGCTTGGAGGCGTCAATCCTCATCGATCCCACCCATATCGCACCGTCAGGCCCGCATTTGGCATCATTCAAGCGGTTGTCGACGATGCCTGCCTCCGGGCTGACGAAGGGTGTGAGGCGACCTGATGCAAAATCCAGCCATTCGATCCCATCCTGAGACGCCACCAGCAGACGCTCACCGCGAACCGGAATGACCGCGCTGACCAACTTCCCGGTCTCGCAGGTTTCGTTCCGGCCACTCGCTGGATCAAACCGGTGGACAGCGGGATGAAGAATATCGACCCAGTAGAGCGTATTTTCGCCATCGTGCCACACTGGACTCTCGCCAAGCTGTGCGCCCCATGGCAAGACGCAACTCAGCTCGGCACTCGGACGGCCGGTGACAGACCGGGGCCTGGGCCTGGAACTAATGGCGACAGCCCCAGCCGCACCCGTGATACGGCGGGCGGCAGCAATCAATTCGCGCCCGGCTGGATGGATATTGGAGGAACTGAGCCGCGATGAAGGGCCAAGCGCAACAAGCACCCCGATCGGCGTATTGTCGCGACCCATGACAGGCGCGGCTGCCGAATTTACACCTGGCAAGTGCTCCTCATAAGAAATCGAATAACCACGTGCCCGGGTCAACGTCAGGTCGGCCTGGAGCGCATCGAGCGTGGTGATGGTTTTCGGGGTCTGCACATCCAGCGTCAGACGGTCCAAGAGGGCGCGGCCGACGGCGGGGTCCTGAAAGGCGAGCAGTGCCTTGCCGGGTGCTGTGCAATGCAGGGGGACGCGGCGCCCCACCTCGACGCGCACAGAAAGGCCATTCGGCGAACGTTCGGCCAGATATTGCGTCATCGTGCCGTCAAGCCGGCACAGCGCAACCGTTTCCCCCAGTTCGGCCGCCAGCCGCTCGAGTTCCGGGGTTGCCGCCGAGACGAGATCGAAACTCTCCCAGACCCTATGGGACATTTCCAGAAAACGCTGGCCCAGAACATAAGTGCCCCGGGCCGCATCCTGACGGACGAGACCATAGGCGATAAGGGTGCGCAGGATGCGTGCAAAGGTCGGCTTCGGCAGGCCGGAGGCGCGCAACAACTCGGCAAAACGTAGCGGTTCCTGCGCGTCGGCAACCATATCGAGCAGGGTTAGCCCCTTGGCCAGCGCCGCCGTGCCGCCCGGCGTCTCGGGCTTCATCGCCTCTGCTCCTTCGCGAGTCGCCCCAGCCTTGCGGCCGCCGCTTCGTCCAGCATCCGGTCCATCGTCCATTCTGCTTCAAACCCCAAAGTGTTTCTGATCCGCTCGTTGGACGTATGGTAATAAACGCCGTCGCCGGGAAAATCGACTGTCACGATGGGAAGGCCGGTCAGCGCCGCAATCTTCGGCAGAAGCACGGCGAAGTCGGCGGGTTCATCCGCGCCGAGATTGAAGATGCCGCCCGCCGCCTCGGGGTGATCGAGAGCGAGCAGAATTCCTGCCACCATGTCTCGCGTATCGGTAATGTGCATACGGAATGGACGGCCGTTTTTGTTGCGCGACAGAATGTGCGACGGCTCACCGATATCTCGGGACTGGAGCAATTCGGCGATAGCAACGTTTCCGAAATTCTGCTGCTGGCGGATGCGCGGCCGCAGGAAAAACCGGGGACCGGAAAAGAAACTCTCTTCGTCCAGCAGTTCCGCCGCATCCTGCGTATGCGAAAACCGCAGGATCACCGTTTCCATGGTGCCGCTTCGCTGGTGAAAGCGCACCAGCTCTTCGCCCAAAAGCTTGGTCAGGCCATAGGGCGAATTGGGGCAAAGCGGATGATCCTCGGTGACCGGCAGGAATTCCGGTCGGTTTTCCGGATAGACCTCGCCTGAGGAAGCGAACACGAAACGCCGCACGCCAGATGCTGAAGCGGCATCCAGAAGCCGGCGCGTACCCTCGACATTGACAGCGAACATACGATCGCGATCCGCCGGAGCCCAGGACATGAAGGCTCCCAGATGCAGGACGGCGCTCACGCCCTTCATCGCTTCGGACAGTGCCTGCGCATCCTCCAGCGACCCGACGACTTCCTCGCCGCCGGTTCCCGATGGCCTGAGATCAAAACCGCGAACGGTGCGGCCCTGTGCACGCAAGGCGGCGACAGCGGCACGACCGACACGGCCCGCCGATCCGGTGACGAGGATCATAGCCGTTCTCCGGTCTTTGCATCGAAGAGATAAAGCTTGGCCGGATCGAAACCGAGCCGGAGTGCCTCGTTGCCAGGAAGATTGCCGGTATGCGAGACGCGCGCGATCAGACCCTTGGACTTGCCCTCCTCGCCATCGGCCACCCTTGCGCCTTCCGCGTCGAAATAGACGTATTTTTCCGATCCGAGGCTTTCCACCAGCGTCGGGCGAACATCGAAGGTGACCGGCGCATCGCCGAGAACCAGATGTTCCGGCCGCAGACCGACGATCACGCTGCCTTGGCGATCAGCCGCGCCCGGCACGGAAACATGTTGCCCAAACAGGGTAACAGTGCCGTCACGCAGTTGCGCATTGAGGAAGTTCATGCCCGGCGAGCCGATGAAACCGGCAACGAAAAGATTGGCCGGGTTGTTGAACAGTTCGTCTGGTGCGGCAATCTGCTGGATGATGCCGCCCTGCATGATCACGACCCGGTCCGCCATGGTCATGGCTTCCACCTGGTCATGCGTCACGTAAACGGTAGTGACCCCGATGCGTTTGTGCAAAGCGCCGATTTCGGCACGCATATGGACACGCAGCTTGGCATCGAGGTTGGACAGCGGCTCGTCCATGAGGAAGGCTTGCGGCTGGCGCACGATGGCGCGACCAAGCGCGACGCGCTGCCGCTGACCGCCTGACAGATCCTTGGGCTTACGATCCAGATAGGGCGTCACTTCCAGAATGCGCGCCGCATCGTCGACCCGGCGGTCAATCTCATGCCTGTCCGTGCCGCGCATCTTCAGCCCGAAGCCGATGTTCTGGCGAACCGTCAGATGCGGATAGAGCGCATAATTCTGAAACACCATGGCTATATCGCGGTCCCCGGGCGCCAGATCCGTGACTTCATTGTCGCCGATGAAGATCTGCCCTTCGCTTGCCGGTTCGAGACCCGCAAGGATTTTCAACATCGTCGACTTGCCGCAACCGGAAGGTCCAACCAGCACCACGAACTCGCCGTTCTCGATCTCAAGCGAAAAGGGCCTGAGCACGTTGAGCGCGCCATAGGACTTGCTGACGTTGCGAATGGAAATATTGGCCATGCTTATTTCTCCGCGCCAGCGGTCAAACCGCCGACCAAATAACGTTCAAGGAACAGATAGATTGCGATGATCGGCAGCGCGATGAACACCGATGCGGCGGAGATGTCGTTCCAATAGGTGACATATTCGCCCTGCATCGTGGTGATGCCGAGATTGGCGGTCCAGTTGTCCGGCGAGTTGACCAGAAAGGTACGCGCATAGGCGTAATCGGCCCAGCTGAGCACAAATGCGTAAAGCGCGGTGGCGGCAAGCCCCGGTGTGGCGATGGGAAGCACGACACGCACCATGGCGCCGATCGGCGAGCAGCCGTCGACCATGGCAGCCTGTTCCAGTTCCTTCGGGATCGTGTCGAAATAACCCTTCAGCATCCAGGTTGCGAAGGGAATGATCATGGTCGAATGTGCAAGCACAAGCGTCCATAGGCTGCCGATCAGACCGAAGCTCGAAAAGATCGAAAACAGCGGGATAACGAGTAGCGTGGCGGGCAACATCTTGGCTGTGAGAACGAACATTCCCATGGTAGCGCCGCCCCGCATCGAATAGCGGGACAGGGCATAACCGGCGCTGACCGAAACCAGCATCGACAGCGCAACCGAGCCGACAGCGGCAAGCATCGAATTCCACAGCCACAGAAGGATCGGCTTTGCCGCCCAGACACGGGCAAAAATGTCCCATTGCGGATCGTCCGGCCAGAAAGTCGGTGGCAGGCGGTAGAGTTCGTCGGTGGTGGAAAGGGCGGTAACCAGCAGCCAGTAGACCGGGAACAGGATCATCACCAGCGTAAAGATCACCGTCGCGTAGAGGGCAAGGCTCTGTGCAAAGCTACGTTTCATCAAAGCCTCCTCAGTAGATTGATTTCGAGCGCCGGCCGAGCATCAGCAGGCTGGCAATGATGCAGATCACCAGCGTCAGCACGCCGACGGCGGCGGCGCGACCGAAGTTGTGATACTGGAAGGCCTGGTCGTAGGTCATGATCGACAGCGTCTGGGTTGAACGCAGCGGGCCGCCGCCGGTCAGAACCTTGATGATGGAAAAGTCGCGGAACACCCAAAGCAGGGTCAGCACCAGCGTGACCCCGAGAACCGGCATCAGCAACGGCATGGTGATCCAGCGGAAACGCTGCCAGACACTGGCGCCATCCACCTTGGCAGCGGCGTAATAATCGGTGGGAATGGACTGCAGACCCGCCAGACACATGATCGACACGAAAGGAAAGCCCTTCCACACCATGGTGATGGCAACGGCCCAGAAGGCGGCCGTGGAACTGCTGACCCAGGGGATCATCTGGTCGGTGAAACCAAGCTTTATCGCCAGCCAACCGAACAGGCCGAAGGAGGTGTCGAACATCCATGCAAAGATGACGACCGCGATGATTTCCGGCACCGCCCAGGGCAGCGCCATTCCCAGCCGCGCGACGGTGCGGCCCTTGAAGCGATTATTGGCCAGAAGCGCCGTGCTGAGGCCGACGGCGACGCTGCCGGCGGTTACGACGATAACCAGCTTTAGCGTCACCCAGCAGGCCAGCCAGAATTCTGGCGAGGAGAACAACCATGTGTAATTGCTTAGCGAAAACGGCCGGCTGGCACCGCCAAGCCGAGGTATTTTGACCTGCTGGAACGACAGGTCGATGGCCAAAACGAGCGGCCAGACGATGATGGCGGCAACCATCAGGACTGCGGGCGCGATCAGAATATAGCCGAGGAGATGTTGCCGGCTGGGGCGCGCAAGATCGAAGAACTTGCGACGCCCAGCCCGAACGGGTTCGGTCATGGATGGTCCTCCTGCCGGATGCGGATGATGGCCATGGCCCTTTCCGGGCCATGGCAAGACAACGGGATCAACCCTTGATGGCTTCGGCCTTTGCCTGCATGGTTTTCGCCACCGCCGCCGGATCGAGATCCTGAATGATCATCCGCTGGCTTTCTTCCATCACCATCTTGCTGAACTCGTTGTAGAAGAGCTCAAGTCCGGTCGGAATGCGGTCGATCCCCGCCTCGGACGCGGCCTTCATCGTCTCGATCAGCACCGGAAAATGCGGGATGGTCTTTTCGACACCCGAGACGTCGGCGGTCGGGCTTGGCGGGGTGTTGCCGCCAAGGGTGGCATAGCTGCGCTGGAATTCCGGTGACATCGTCAGCTTGATGAAATCCCAGACCAATGCCTTCTGGTCGTCAGGAATATCGGCCGGCATGGCGAGTACATTGGACGAGCCGCCAAGCGGCGGATGAAGCGGCGGTGCGGCGTAAACGATATCAGCCTTGGCCGAACCTTTTTCGGTGGTGCCGTAAAGCCAGGGGCCGTCCAGCCGCATGGCCATCTTGCCATCGGCAAACAGCTTGCGCACGTCGCTGGCGCTCATGTCGACCGGGCTGATCCCGCTCTTCATCACGGTTTTCCAGCGTGAAAGACCCTCCACCATCTGCGGCGTATCGATGGTGATATTGCCGTCCTTGTCGGTCCAGTAGGCGCCAGCGTCGAGGATGTAGTTCAGCATCTCCGTCAGATATTGACCCGGACCGCCTTTCGTTTCATGGCCTGTGCCGAACTGGTCGATAATGCCGTCGCCGTTCAAATCCTTGGTCGTCGCTTTTGCCGCGGCCAGAAACTCGTCATAGGTCTTCGGAACCGCGACGCCCGCTTCTTCGAGAAGCTTCTTGTTGTAGGCCATGACGAAACCGAAATAGTTGGTCATGATGCAGACGGTTTCGCCATTCCATTCGCATTTCTGCTGGCCGGCCCAGCCGGTCATGTCAATGCCGTCCTTCTTCAGCCACGGGTCGAGCGCCTCGAGCCAGCCGCTATCGGCAAACATCTGGAACTCGAAGGAAGCGAGATGCACGATCTGCGGCGGCTGGTTGGCCGCAAAAAGCGTCGTCATCGTGTCGGCATAGGAGCTGCGCTCGGCCTTGGTGAATTCGATCTTCACGCCCGGATGCTGTTTTTCGAAGGCGGCAATGGCCGAATGCCACCATTCGCCTGTGCCGGCATCGTCCGTCTGCCAGGAAATGAATTTCAGAACGGTATCGGCCCTGGCCGGGGCAAGGCTGCCCATTGTCATCAAAACGGCGGTCGCGGTGCCGAGCGCCAATCGGCTTATTGTCTTGTTCATGGCTTCCTCCTCCAAAAAACCAGTTCAGATACGTTCAATCAGACCGAGTGCCGCCTCCGACGGCCTTACCCCAAGTCCGGGTCCGGACGGCAGGTGATACCTGCCCTCCCGGCAATCCATGTCGCCTTCCAGCAGGTGACGGTTCGGCTCGAAGATCGAATGCTGGAATTCGTGACCTCTGAGCGTTGGCAATGTCGACGACGCCTGCAGGCTGGCGGCAAGAAATATGCCGGCGCCAACGGTGGCGTGCGGGATGACATCGATGCCGTGCTCGGAAGCAAGAGCACCGATACGGATGAAATTGGTGATACCCTTATGGCCCATTTCAGGCTGCACGATCGCAATGCGGCAGCGCTCGACGCGGGCGCGCATATCCCAATGGGTGCGCCATTCCTCACCAACTGCAATCGGCACTTCGGTATTCTTCGAAACCTTCTCCAGACCGGCAATGTCCTCCGTCCAGACCGGAGCCTCTGCGAACCAAGGGTCGAAGGGCTGCATTTCGGCAATCAGTTCCAGCGCCCGTTCCGGCGTCTGGTTCCAGTGCATGTCGGCGGCAATCTTTGCATCGGGTCCAAGTACCTTCCGGAGATTCGCCATTTCGGCCGCCGGGCCATCGTCTGCCACCGGCGTTGCGAACTTGAAGGCGTTGAAACCGCGGTCCTGCCAGTATTTCGCCAATTCCCCGCGGGCCTTGAGCGTCTTTTCAGGCAGGCCTGAAACATAGGCCGGAAACGTATCCACGCCGCCGCCGAGCAGGTCGCGAACGGACTTGCCGGCTTCCTGTCCGGCAATATCCCATAGCGCAATATCGAGCGCGGCGAGCGCATCCACGTAGAAGCCGCCGGTATAACCGCGCACCCGCATCATGTCGTAAAGGTCGTCATAGATCGCCGAAGGGTCCGAAGCATCGCGGCCGATCACGAAACCGGCGAGAAGATCGTTGATGAGAGCGGCGACCGCGCCGGGGGCAACGATACCATAGGTCTCACCCCAACCCACGACGCCGGCCTCGGTCGTCATGCGCACCAGGACGCTGCGGTCGAAGGTCGGGTAGACCGTGCGATTTCCCTTGCGCACGATATAGCCGTTGGGATTGACCACCTCACCTTCACGCAAGGCGCCGAGATATGGCACCTTGCGCGGCTGGGTCAGCGTGAAGACTTCGACGCTTGCGATGGGGCTGTTCATGCGGCCTCCACGGCAACGAGGCCTAGTTCGACCAGATTGGCGTCGATATCGGCAATGGCCGCCGCATCAAGCTCGGGTGTCGGCGCACGCACACCGACGCCTTCGATCACGCCGCGGCGGGCCAGCACATATTTGGTCAGCCGCATGCGATAGACCGCCTGCAGCACCAGAAGAGGCAGGGTGCGGACATAAATCCGACGAGCCTCCTCCTGCCGCCCGGCAACAAGCGCCCGATCGATGGCAACATGTTCCTCGGCGATCTCCAGCGCCGGCATTGCCGCCGTAGCACCTCGGGCATATTCGTCGAGAATGTAACGCGCGCCGCCCCCGCCGATGACGCCCTTCAGTGTCGAAGGCGCATGGGCGACGATGTGGCTGATGGCTGGGCCGGCAGGAAGCGTCTCTTCCTTGACATAGGTCACCTGCGGCAACGCCCGCACGATCTCCACGATCGCCTGCGGCGAAAGGTCGGAGCCGCGCGGCGCGGGCGCGTTCTGCAGGATGATTTCAACTTCGGGCAGCGCCTCGACGATCCTGCCGAGGAATTCGATCAGCGCCGGCGCATCCGTGCCGACCGACTTGGGCACCTGCACCATCAGGTGGCGGATGCCAAGCGCCGATGCCGCCCGCCCGTGCTCAACCACATCACGCCAGTCGGCCGCACTTGCCCCGGCCACGACCGGCACCCGCCCGGCCACCACATCGACGACAATTTTCAGCAACGCCGCACGCTCGCCGGCGTTCAAAGTCTCCACCTCGCTGGCGAAACCGGGAAACACGACACCATCCACGCCCTTGTCGAGTGCAAAGACCACCAGTCGCTTCATACCCGCTTCGTCAATGCCACCATCAGCCAGAAACGGCGTAGGCAGAACAGGCAAAATCCCCTTAAGGCCAGCCACCATCTTTCTCCTCCCGATTAAGTATCATATTTTGATACCTTGAATTCACTAATTGACACTATATAGACTTGCGACCTATGACAAGCCCCAAGATGAAATGAACGAGGAGGTTCAAGACATGGCAGCACCGGCGACATCGATCATCGTTGATTGGGGAACGACATCATTGAGGGCGGCGCTCGTTGATGAAGGCGGCGAAGAACTCGATCATCTTGAAACCGCCGACGGTATTTCGAGCCTTGGCAAGGGTGAGCACGAGGCGGCGCTGATGGATGCACTCGCACCCTGGTTCTCAAGCCATGGGGCCTTGCCCGTGGCCGCACTCGGCATGATCACCAGCCGAAATGGCTGGGTCGAGGTCGCTTACGTGCCGTGCCCGGCCGGCCCGGCGGAACTTGCCGCCAGCACGGTGCGCAGGTCGCTGCCGAACGGGTCCGATCTCGTGTTCCTGCCCGGTCTGACCGATCCCGCCCGCCAGCCCTTCCCGGACGTGATGCGTGGTGAAGAAACCCAGATCGTCGGCCACGGCCTTGGCGACGATGCCACCCTCATCATCCCTGGAACACACAGCAAATGGGCGCGGGTGACGGCGGGAAGGATCGATGGCTTCCAGACATTCGTCACCGGTGAAATCTTCAACCTGCTTATCAATCACTCCTTCATCGCGCGCGGTTCCACGCAGCCGCCGGTCGATGATCAGGAGGCCTATCGCTGGGGTCTGACAGAGGCAAAACGATCCGCCGCCATGCTGTCGCTGCTGTTTTCGGCGCGAACCGGCGGGCTTGCGGGCCGGCTTTCGCCGGATCAGTTGCGATCCTATGTGCGAGGACTGGTCATCGGGCAGGAGTTTCGGCAAGCCCGCGAGGCCGGATGGTATGCGGAAGGAGACGAGGCAGCTATCGTCGGCAATGACGGGCTGAACGATCTCTATCTGGTTGCCGCCGATGTGTTCGGGCTCAAGACATCCATGGGTGCGGATGACGCCCTCACAAAAGGCGCTCTGACTGTCCTGCGGCAAGCGCTTTTATAACCCTTGCCGATCGCCGGTTGCCGAAATGGCGGCATCCGGCTTTCAAGACAATCTTTAGGACCAATCATGTACGACTTCCCAGCCAATATCGGCACCAGCCGTCACGAAAACGATATCATTGCCGTTCTGGCCCGCATTCAGCGCATCGGCCTTCCAGACAATCCGATCGCCTTTTATGGCTCATCCTCGTTTCGAATCTGGAGCTCCATCACCGAGGATCTCGGCTCGCTGGATATCGTCAATCTGGGATTTGGCGGTGGCACTTACCTCTCTGCCAGCCACTACCTCGACCGGCTCCTGGTTCCCTTGAAGCCAGGTAGAGTGGCGCTTTATTTCGGCGAAAACGATATTGCCAGCGACGGCCTCAAGGCGCAGACGACGCTTGCGCACCTGCAGGATTTGCGCGATCGCATCTCTCGAGCGCTACCGCAGGCGGACGTCTTTGTTCTGGCGATCAAGCACAGTCCGGCGCGCTGGATATACCGCCACGAATTCGATCTCTTCAACCAGACGGCGCGCGACTGGTGCAACGGCCGCGAACACACGACATGGCTTGATCCGAACGCCGGTCTCATTGGTGAAAATGGCCTGCCGATGTTCCGTTATTATTTACCCGATCTGGTTCACCTGAATGCGGCAGGCTACGCGGTCTGGTCGGAAGCGCTTAGAAAAAAGTTGGGTCTGTTGAACTGAGACAAGGGGTATCTTTATCTTTGGCTCTTGAAAGGGGCCGAACTGTCCCCAGCAGTGTTCACAGGCTTATTTCCATTGGATTTATAGGGCACGTCCGTTGAACGCGGAATCGCGTTTAGGCCCCCCTTACTGGCGGAATTCTGATTCCAGCGCTCCGATTGGTGATTTGGTCGCAAGCAACATGGCCCGAGCTTTCAGCAATGATCTGCGTAGCCGCGTTCTAGCTGCGTCACGGGATGGCATATCGGCGCGCTCAGCAGCGTCCAGATTTGGGATTGGTGTTTTGACAGCCATCGCGTGGATTGCGAGCGCGCAGGAAAGCCGGCTGACCCCGGCGAAACAGGGACGACTCCGTCCGCCGGGGCGGCCTCTATCCGGCACTGAAGGATCTTAGTTGAGCCTACCCGCCCTAGGCGACAGCCAACAATTTGTGCACAGGCTGAAGGACGCAGTCTCGACCACCGACGAGGAAACGGTACACCTCGACTGCGATTCCAGAACCGCCGCCAGGATTTTTCGGGCCATCGTCGAGGCTTATTTGCGCTTCCGCCGCAACTCGTCGCCAGGGATGCCAAAGTGCTGGATGATCATATCGACATTACGGCGGTGCGATTTGAAATAAATATCAAACAGATCACCGAAGACAGGAACACTGCCCACAAGAGCATCCATGGCGATGTTGCCAACCATTCGCGCAAGCTTTTCCTGCGGCACACCAAGGCGGCGCGCTTCATTGACGATATAGAGGCCGACAATCGCGCCCGCACCATCACCAATCAGTGGCAGCAAACCCATGATGGAATCTGCACCAAAACGGATTCCCGTGCCAGGAATGCGGATCGCTGTGTCCATCATACGAGCGATGCCCGACAGCCGCCGCAGGCGGCGGAGCCGCTCAGCACTATCCACGAAGTCGTCCGATGTGCCGTGGGCGTTCCACGTTCTCGCTGTCATACAATCGTGCTCCATAAAAGAGATATGCCTCAGCCTAATATGAATGGGGATGTGGAGAGTTGCGTTCAAGAGCGTTGCGCAAGCTATCTGCATCCATTGAAACCGAACCAGTTGCGCTCAATCGCCTCGATCCTGCCTATGTGACAGCACCAATCGCCCGGCATCGCTCAGGCCCTACACCCCTTTTTCGATTTCGATAGGCCACAGTAATTTTTAAGCAATATTCTCCCTTACATTGGCGCTACTACAGGACTGCTAGGTCGAGAGAAAGATGTAAGGCACGCCCTTGCATCTTTAACGTCTTTCGCGAGTTAAAGCTGATCTTCATAAAGCAGATGTGGACATGGCACATTTTTTTAGTTCATCGGTGCATCTAAAGGCGGACTGCTGATGGACACTGGCGCTTTAACAACAAACGACATCGGAAAACTTATGGCCGTTTCTCATCAAGGTCCGCTGGCTAACACCAGGCTTTCTGGACGAACGATTCTCATTCTGATTGGCGTCGCGGTCATCCTGCACGTGGGTCAGGAAATCTTCGTGCCATTAGCCTTGGCTCTCCTCCTGACATTCACTCTGGCACCTATTGTCTCCTTTCTCCGAAAACACTCTGTGCCCAAGATTGCCGCCGTTATTTTGGCGGTCGCCTCAGCCTTCATGGCAATTGCGCTGTTCAGTTTCGTCGTCGCCACGCAGGTGACAAATCTTGCCGAAAACATCCCGACATATCAGCGCAATATCGTCACCAAGGTTCAGGCGCTCAGCCAGGCAGGATCAGGCAATGGTGTGCTCGAACATCTGAGCAAGGTTGTCGAGCGTGTCGGCGCCGAGTTGCAGACACGCGCCGTCGAAAGTCAGGACGAGCAGTCGACCGCACCAACCATGCGAGAGCCGATGCCCGTTGAAATCGTCACGCGATCCCATCCGGTCGAGACACTTGGCAATTTCATTCTTCCGCTTATCAGCCCGTTTGCAACGGCAGGTTTGGTCATCGTTCTTGTGATTTTCATGTTGATCGAGCGCGAGGACCTTCGCGACAGGTTCATCAGGCTGGTTGGACTTGGTGACCTCCATCGCACGACGGCAGCGCTGCAGGACGCTGGAAAACGGGTTGGGAAATACCTTCTGATGCAATTGGTGGTAAATGCCCTTTACGCCTTTCCCATCACCATTGGGCTTTGGGTGCTTGGCATTCCGAACGCGATCCTGTGGGGTCTGCTGACGCTGGTTCTGCGTTTCGTGCCCTATATTGGTCCCGTTATCGGAATGGTATTGCCGCTGTTCCTCGCCCTTGCAATATCTCCCGGCTGGTCGTTGGTCGCGTGGGTCGCGGCACTTTTCATCATCACCGAACTGATCAGCAATAACGTCGTTGAGCCTTGGCTCTATGGTAGCCACACCGGCTTGTCTCCGATGGCGATCATTATCTCCGCAATCTTCTGGTCCTGGCTTTGGGGACCGCTGGGGTTAATGCTGTCGACACCTCTTACGGTGTGTCTGGTCGTTCTTGGCAGATATGTCCCCGAGTTTAGTTTTCTGGATGTTCTGCTCGGAAATGAACCAGTCCTCCAACCGCAGGAAAAGCTTTACCAGCGGCTGCTCTCCGGCGACCCCAACGAAGCGACTGACAACGCCGAAGAGTTTCTCGAAGAGGAATATCTCATCGACTACTACGAAAAAGTTGGTCTTCCTGCCTTGATCCTGGGCGAAGCGGACCGCCAGCGCGGCGTGATGACAGAGGCTCAGATCGCGCTTCTTGCCTCCAGCGCCCATGCCCTCATTGAAAATCTTGCAGAGATTGCGAGCGAAGAGGAAAACGAGGGAATGTCGGAAGACGAACAGACTTCCGCGCCAGAGACCAAAGAGACAATCGCGCTACCGGACGGTAAAGGCAGATCCATTCTATCCCTGGGAGGCAGAGGGGCCATGGACGACGCAGCGTCTGCGATGTTATCGCAAGTTCTCTTGGTTCAGGGTGCGCAGATCAGACAAGCAGACTATACAAGGATTGAAGGGCGAGATTTGAAGGCTCTGGTGGCTGACGATATCGACACCGTTGTCGTTACGTTTCTCAATGAGAACTCGAAATCGCACGCACGACAGATCGTCCGTCGTTTGAAGCGTGTAAGACCTTCTCTTCGTGTCGGCATATTGTTGCCGATGGGAGAGGGCGGGCGCGAAGCGCCAATCGACCCTCAAGACATAAGCGCCGACTTCGTTGCCGCTTCGCTGACGCAGGCCGTCGTGTCGGCCCTGAGCGACACAGGCCCTGTGGCCTTGAAAAGCCCCGTGAGAAAAGTGGCGCGCCAGCGCCGAGTGCCGCCGGTGGCTGCCTGAACGCAGCCACGAGAAGTCTGTCGATGTTACCAAGGGGCACGCATCTCGTCTCCTGGATCATAACGAATAGACCACCCGAAAGCTTCAGCCCCTGGACTTGCACACGCTCATCACCGCACAAACCTGCATTCTGGAAAAAGCACGATGCATCGATACAAAGATTGAAAACGTTACGCGTCTCTAGGTGTCTAAGGCGAACTAAGAGCAGTCAGGTCTAAAGCTTGACAGTTGCGACATCAAAAGCGGCTTGCGGTTGTGAGACCTTTCAGCTTGGAGTCTCCGCTTGCTGAAACTTGGATTTGAGCCACTGATGTATGGATGACGTTCCCGCCAACAGTGAACCGCCGTCTTCTACAACACCGCCATTGAGGGAGGTAACAAGCGCTCCGGCTTCCTGGGCAATGATCTTTCCAGCCGCGTAGTCGTAATGGCTAAGGCCGTCTTCGAAATAGCCATTTAACCTGCCCGCGCCAACATATGCGAGATCAAGTGCGGCCGAGCCGAGTCTGCGGATGCCTGCCGTCTCGTTGGTGATGGTATCCAGGGCCCGGAAGAAACTACTGCGGTCCATCGACTTCAACTGTCCGTGGATCGGCATAGATAGAGATATGATGGATTCTTCGGGCTTTTTCTCTTCCAACCGTGTCAGTTCCTTACCGTTCATCCGGGCACCCTGCCCTCGAACTGCCGTGAACATCTCATCCCGCAATGGGTCAAGGACGACGCCCAGTATTTCGCCCTCGTCGTCGCAAAGAGCGATGCTGACAGCAAAATAGGGAATGCCCCAGATGAAGTTGCTGGTTCCGTCGAGCGGGTCTACCACCCAGCGGCGTCGTGCGTCTGGCATGCGCGTACCGGTTTCTTCACCCACGAAACCGTAGCGATCACCTGCTCTTGCCAGAACTGCGGCAATAGCCTCCTCGGCAGCAAGATCGGCCTTGGACGCATAATCACCCAAAGCTTTTCGTTGAACACTATCGCGGGACATGGCGCCGAAATGCGTCTTCAGTTCAGCGCCTCCGGCAAGTGCGGCGGACAATGCAAGCTGCATCAGTTCGTCAAGCGACAAGTCCGCCATCTCATACTCCCGAGGGTAGAAAAGTTATCGTCTCGAAATCCACACCGACGCGCGAGTCGAGATCGAGTGCGTGTCGTGTTTCCACCGAGATGGTCGCACCGTTCTCCAGTCGAAGGCTTTGCGTCCAGGCCTTGCCCATGAAGCGGCGATCTTTCACCGTTGCACTGACGAGTGCGCTGCCGTTTTCGCGGGTCATTACCTGTTCGGGACGTACGACAAGTGTCCCTTTACCGCGGTGGCCGCTTCCTGTGATAGGAAGTCTCGATCCGTCAGCCATATGGAAGCCGGCCTCATCAAATTCTCCCTCCAGAAAGTTTGCGCTGCCGACGAACTCGGCAACGAAGCGGTTCGCCGGTCGCGAATAAATTGTTTCGGGATCTGCAAGCTGCTGCACGATTCCATTCTGCATCACGGCGATCCGGTCCGACATTTCGAGGGCTTCTTCCTGATCATGCGTCACATAGATTGCTGTGAGACCGAGCCTTTTCTGCAGACTGCGCAGTTCATGGCGGAGAGCGACGCGAAGACGCGCATCAAGGTTGGACATGGGCTCGTCCATGAGAAGCAGCGGCGGGTTGATGACGAGTGCACGCGCCAGCGCGATGCGCTGCTGCATACCCCCACTCATTTCTGCGGGATAGCGCTTCTCGACGCCGTGAAGCTCGACCTGGGCCAGTGCGGCCCGAACCCTTTCAGCAACTTCGCTCTTCGGAACCTTACGCAGTTTGAGCCCGTAAGCGACATTGTCGAACACGGTCTGGTTTGGCCACAGCGCATAGTTCTGGAAGACGAAGCCGATATTTCTGTCCCAGGCGGCGAGCGAGGTCACGTTCTGCCCGTTGAACAGGATTTTTCCGCCATCGATTGGGTGGAATCCTGCAATGGCGCGCAAAAGTGTCGTCTTGCCGCAACCGGACGGCCCTAGCAGCGTGAAGAATTCGCCGGGCCTGATCGTGAGGCTGATGTCTTTCAGAACTGCATGATTGCCAAAGGTCTTGGAGACGGCGTCGATGACGACCTCGCAGCCTTGGGTTGGAGTTTTGGAAGATGAGGTTTCAACCACCGGAATTTCCTCGAATTTGGCCGTAGCGGACAATGAAATAGAGAGGGATGTAAATGATCAGCATCAGCAAGATGGTCTGTGCTGCGGAGACACCGAAATCGGCATCGACCAGCGTGTTCTCGAAGATCACGGCTGTCATCGGCTTCCACGGCGGACGATAGAGAACGATGGTAGACGACAGCTCCGTGACGATGTGAAGGAAGGTGAGCGTTGCACCGGTTACCGCCCCCGCCAGAACCAGAGGTGCCGTTATGGTGAAGAACACCCTGAATGGACGCGCTCCAAGACTGATTGCGGCCTCTTCGAGAGCCGGGTGAACGCGCCTCAGGGCCGCCTCCGACGCCTTCACCGTAAAAGGCAGGTTTCGAATGAGATAGGCAAGGAGAAGGATGAACCAGGTGCCGGTCAGTTGCAGCGGCGCCTTGTTGAACATCATGATGAGACCGATACCGAGCACCGTGCCGGGAATGACGTAGGGCATCATGACGGTGAGGCTGAGAACGGGGGCGATGATCCGGTAGCGCTTGCGTATAATCACATATGCAATCCCCAACCCGATTGCTGTTGCCGCCAGCGTTCCGGCAATACCAAGCGACAAGGTCACCCAAGCCGGCCCCATGCCGGTGCGCCACATAGTGGCGTAGTTTTCCAGCGTAAAGTTCGCCCTGGGTAGGCCGACCCGCCATTCCATGAAGCTGGAAACCAGCACCGTCAGGTGGGGCGTGAATGCCATGAGAAGGGCAATGATGACCGCGCCAAGCACTGTGACATGAGCAAGAGGCGATAGCGGCTTGCGTTCCAGCGCCCGCGACGACACCACGGCAAAACCGCGTCGCGCCAAATAGATTTGCTGCGCCATGAGGAACAGGCTCGAGATGGTGATGAGCACAATCGATCCTGTGGCCGCAAGCGCCGGATTGCGTCCTGCCTCACTCAGGAAGGACGTATAGATCAGAACCGGCAGTGCGTTGACATCGAGGCCAATGATGCGCGGCGTTCCGAAGTCAGACAGGGCTGCCATCGTTGCCAGATAGAGACCGGTGATGATGCCGGGGAGTGCCAGCGGAATTTCGACCGTCATGCGCACACGAGGCGGCTTGGCACCAAGGCTTTCCGCTGCCTCGATATGGCCAGCGTCCAAACTCTGAAACGAGCTGTGACTGAGCAGAAAGATGATTGGAAAGACCAGCCAGGTGATGACCCAAATGACGCCATGCAAGCCGACAATCGAGACATCGAGGCCGAGATAGTTGGTCAGAACGCCGTTTCGTCCCAGAAGCAAGCGCCAGGCGTATGCCCCCAGAAATGGTGGAGACACGGACGCCATAGTGACAAGAAAGACGATAGCAGTGCTGCCCGCGACCCGGTAACGTGCGATAAGATAAGCCAGCGATACGCCGATCAAAGCGGCAAGTCCGGTGGACGTCAACGCGATCAGCAGGCTGTTTACCGTGGCGGAAAGGGTTTCCGAGCGTGTAAAGAAATCGGTATAGTGGACAGCAGAGAGCGACAGCGATTTGTTTTCGAAGGTGATGTAGGCGTTCGCGGCATGTGAGAGCAGGACGGCGTTGAGCGACTGCGCGTTGATGTCTAAAGGCGCTGGTGCAGTTGTCGCGAATAGCCCCCGGGGCGCCTGCTGCGAAAGCGTGAACCGAGCCGAGCCCAGATCGAGTTCAAGTAAACCTGCCTCGTCCTTACCAATCGAAATCGGCTCTTGCGAAGATAGGCGCAGCGTTCGGTCATCCTGGACGTCTACAGTCAGACTGTCAGTCGAACTCAGCGTTATCGCAACGCCGTCAGAAAGTTTAGCAACGCTGTATCGGGCGGTCATTTCCGGGACGAATTGCAAGCCGTCTTTATTATGCAGAAGAGTAAAACGGCCGCCCTCCTCCAAGAGGGAGGCGGCCATGAGGCGAACCTGCGGGACAACAATCGTCAGGCCGCAGAGCACGAGCGCGACGATTGAAAATATCAGCCAATTGTCGCGCAGCACCTTCATTTTCCGCGAAGCTCCTGAAAGCGAGCCACGACCACAGGGCGCGGATCGACAGCGGATACGATTGTGAGCGTAGCCATGTCAGGCAGAGCGGCGGGAGGCGTTACATCCTTGCGTGCCGAGCGTCGAACGGTGGCGTCGCGAACGATTTCATGCGCCGTCTTGCTGCCGAGGAAATCGATGAAGCTCTTGGCGTCTTCGATGTGCTGTGCGCCCTTGACGATGGCTTGCGCATCGATCTGGCCGGTAACCGCATCGGTCGGATAGACGATTTCGATCGGCAGACCTTGAGCCTTCCACTTGGCACCCAGATCCTCGTTAATCCAGCCAACTGCTGCTTCACCGTCGCGTACGGCGTTGAAGGCGTCATCGGAACCGGGAGCAATGCGCGCACCCTTGGCCATTTGACCGACGAAATCCCAACCGAAATTGCCAGCAAGAGCGGAAAGAATGACATATCCGGTGCCGGATTTTGCAGGGTCTGGAATAATCAGGCCACCGTTCTTTGCGAAGTCCTGTGAGACGAGATCTTTCTGCGTCCTGGGTATGGAGCCGGCCTCGACGCGTTTGGTGCTGACGACCAGCGGCTGCAGCAGCACCGTGAACGGATGCCAGATGTGATTGGGATCGGTCGTCACCATGTCGGCGTCGGACTTGCTTTCGAACGATTGGAAGAGCGCTGCATTTTCTTCGAAGGTCTGCGTCGGTCCGCCCCACATGACGTCTGCCGAGGAATTGCCACCTTCTGCACGCAGACGCTCGATCAGCTCGCCAGTACCGCCGCGCACGACGGTCACCTTCACATCCGGATTTTCCTTGGCAAAAGCGTCGAGGATGGGAGCAGATGTCGCCTCCCCATGAGCGGTGTAGACCACCAGTTCTCCGGCATTCGCAACACTGATGATCGACGCCGACGCCAACGCGCCCGCTATGATACGCCGCAAGGTCCATTTCAGCATGACTATGTTCCCTTTTTAAAGTCACTGAGAAGAAGGCGACCCTATTAATCCATTTACCAGATTAAAAATCAAGCCGCCTTTTCTGCGGAATTACGGTCCTTGCGTTACAGTATTATGACTGAAGGCTAAGATCATCTGCATTGCGAACTGCTTGACGCCCATAGGCTGGGCTGATAAATTCCATTTAATTTATTAAATAGGAATTGGCCCCGATGAGCTTGATGGGCAGCAATCACACATATTCCGGCCGCTACAACCGTCGCCTCGTTTTCGATCTTATCCGATCTGGCAATGGCATAAGCCGGCGTGACCTTGTTGATGTGACAGGCTTGAAGCCGCAAACCATGTCCAATATCTGCAAGGACCTGATAGACCGTTCAGTGGTTGTGGAAACCATCCAACAAGAGGGCGCGCGCGGTGCGCCGCAAAAGAAGATGTGGGTCCGGGCCGATGCCGGTTGCTGCCTGGGTATTCACGTGGATCGCGACGGGCTTCTGGGCATCGTCTGCGATCTGGGGGGGCGGGAGTTGGGTCGCGAAACCGCATCCGCATCGCTCGAAGATCCATCCGACACCATCCGTGCCATCGCCGATATGACGCAGCGTCTGCGGTCGGTTACCGTGGATCGTCCCGCCTGGGGCATTGGCATCGCGATGCCCACATTGCAGGAGGCGGAATTCGAACATCCCGTCGGCCCGCCAGGTTGGGATGCGTGGAGCCGTATGCCGGTGGCGGAAGCCATCGAAGATGCATGTGGCCTCCCCACCATCGTCGAGAATGACGCCACAGCCGCAGCAGTTGCCGAACTGAGGGTGGGAAGTGCGGGAGGACTGAGCCACTACGTCCATATTTTCGTCGGGCACGGACTTGGGGCAGGCATTATCAATGACAGCATGCCGCTTCAGGGATTTTGGAACAATGCCGGAGAAATCGGTCTCCTGACATGGCCGGCGGAACTTGCCAATCCAGATGCGGGGAAACAGACACCGTTTTCGATCGACGAACTTGCAGCGATGCTGTCGTGCGAAAGCAGGGAGATTGCGCGGCCTGGGGCATTGGAGAAACTTTACGCTCAACGCGACAGTGTTCTGATGCGATGGCTCGATCTCAATTCAAAGCGCCTGCGGTTGCTGGTGTCGCTGCTTGAAAACATCATGGACCCGCAGACCATCGTGGTTGGAGGGCACTTTCCACCAGCGCTCATCAATTCCCTGATCGACCGGGCCTATCCCCTTTTGCCGTCAGTCAGCGCCCGAAGCCACCGCGAAATTCCCCGGCTGTGTGCTGGCGCTCTAGGGCCGGAGGCCGCCGCGATCGGCGCTGCCATGCTACCTGTGATTGCTCATGGCAGCCCAGACTTCAGGCGCCTCTCATCCATGCGCGGACGCAGCCAGACGATCGATTTCGAAAGACGCTTCGATCGCGTCGCAGGCGCGCCAACGGATGACGACACGTCATCCTGATTTACATAACTCTTGCCGACAGGACCAAAACATGAAAATCGCAATTGCCGGGCTCGGCTTTCGGCTTGCCAATGTCATTGCCTCCTTCCGCAAGGCCTGCCCTGAACTGGAAATTGTCGGCTTGATGGACCCGCAGCCTGCTGGGCTGCCAGCCATTCATTCCGCGGGCATGGCGGCGCCGCGACGTTTCGAAACCATCGAGGCTATGCTGACGCAGACGAAGCCGGATCTTCTTATGGTCGGCTCGCCCAATCTTTTCCATCTGGAACATATCACCGCGGGATTGCGCGCAGGCGTGCGGGTTTTCACGGAGAAGCCGGTGGTGATCGACGAAAACCAGACGATGACGATGGCGCGTCTGCTTGCCGAATATGGCGATGAAAGCGTTATCGTGGGGCTCGTTCTGCGGTACTCTGACCTTTATCGGGATCTGCGCGCAGCGCAGACGCAAGGTCAAATCGGCGCCATCACGTCGATTGAGGCATCCGAGCATATCGCACCCTACCACGGAGCATTCTTCATGCGGGACTGGCGACGGCATACGCGCTATGCCGGGCCGTTTATCTTGGAGAAATGCTGCCACGATCTCGACCTCTATGGCAGCGTTGTTGGGCAGCGGGCGATGGCCGTTGCCAGCTTCGGCGGCCGAAAGTCGTTTATCGCGGAAAACAAACCGGATCAGTTCTCCGCGTTTCAACAGCGGGAATTCTATAAAAAGCCGAGCGGCTGGCTAGAGGGTGGCGCGGTGTTTGAGAGTGACGGCGATATTATCGACTATCAGACCGCGATTATCGAATATAATGGCGGGGCGACGATGACGTTCCATACCAATCTCAACGTTCCAGATCAGTTTCGCCGCTTCTGCGTGATCGGTAGCAAGGGAATGGCCGAAGGCGATTTCATCCGCAATCGCTTCGAGGTGCACTCTGCAATAACAGGCGAAAAGCTAGTCGAGCGGCGTTACGAGGGGCACGAAAGCGATCACTATGGCGCAGATGATCAGATGGCCTCGGATATCTACAGGCATCTGACCGAGGCCTCTCCCCTGCCCGTCAATATCGTCTCAGCCTTGGAAGCGGGGCTCGTCGCGATCAAGATCGATGAGGCACGCCGTGTCCGGCGCACCATCGAGCTTGCTGAAACCTGGCAGCGCTTCGATGACGCGCTTCGCACCCCTCATGTGGCTGCCTGAGGCCGCGATTATGACCATGCCAGCGTCTTTATCATCCGTTATCATCCGCAACGCCCGACCGTCCGATGAGACGGCGATCCTCGACATATGTGTGCGCACTTCGGATCGAGGCAAAGACGGATCACAATACTACTCTGACCCGAGACTTCCCGGACTCTTATGGGCGCTGCCCTATGTCCGCTTCTGCGCAGAAACTGCATTCGTGCTGACGAAGGATGACGTCGTCATGGGCTACTGTGTCGCCGCACCCGATACGATTGCCTATGAAAATTGGCTCGAGGCCGCATGGTGGCCGTCCTTGCAGGAAGAGCTCCGCGATTTCGAAACACGGACAGTAGAGGATGAGAACGTTCTTTCCTATATTCGAAGCGCAAGAAAGACCCCGGCTGAGGTCACGCGGCCCTACCCCGCCCATCTGCATATCAATCTTCTGCCTGAGATCCAAAATGGCGGCCATGGGTCGTCGCTGCTGCGACATCAACTGGATTCTTTGACGAGGTCTGACGTAAGAGGCGTCCATCTAGGCGTTAATCAGTATAACGAAAAGGTCGTAGCATTTTACGCCAAATTCGGCTTTGTGGAAATTGACCGGACACCATCGATCGTGATGGCGAAGCGGCTGATTGAATGAAATACTTAAAGCGCGTCGCGATTTCTAACGTCGCTCTTCAAGCTGTAGCGCCTTTTGTTTTCTTTTGTCGAAGCTCGAGGATAACCAAAACTATTCCAAAAATGATTTTCATGGCGAGCTGGCCTTTAAAGTCCACTCCGTTTTGCGACAAAGTGTCTTTTCGCCTTGAAGGGATTCGAGCCGTCAAACTCGCCATTCAAAAATCGGCCTGTTGATAGAATACGAACGCCGCTCATTCTGGCATCAACGGTGTATTAAAATTAGAGGACTGAACTGATGGGGCTGTCTAATCGCAGCTGGGGCGTAAAGATTGAATTTGTCTGAAGATCGCTGCCGGGTGCATGGTAGTCTTCGCGGTCGACATCAGTCGCCGCATGAAGGAGCCACGCAGCACGAGCCTTCGATGTGGACGACGCGTTCAGCTGCGAAAGCGATGCAACTCCATCAACGGAATGGCACGGCTCACGTCCCGGCAGGGCCGCTTCAAGCGCTCAGTTATTGAGCGCTGTCAGGTACTATTTGGTCATGCCCGCAGTCGGATTGAAGAACTCTCCGGTTTTCAGCATGGTGTGCATGGTGACAGCTAGCTTTCGCGCGACAGCCACGGCAGCTCTTTTAAAAGCTGATCCCCTCTCGCAGCTGAAGCCCCCGTGTTCGCAATGAACTCTGTTTGGAACTGCGCGTGAGAACGACCGAAGCCGCTTCGTATAAGAGCCCGCGCAAATGGCGGTCTCTGAACCGCCCCGGAGGTCGGTTCCGAGTTTTTGAGAGCTGTCGTTCTGGCACATCTTCTCTCGTCTCGCTGCATAAGTGGATACAGGGGACGACTCATCAATCGGAAGGCTCACGATCAACTGTCAGATCTGACAAGCTCTACCGAAAAATTGGATGGGAATAGATGGGGAAATGGAATTTCTAAAAACGGCGATTGTCCGGATCACGCCCGAAATCCTGTCTCTAGTCGCTGAAATTGACGAATTCAAAGGTGCTCGGCGTGCGGTCGGCCAGATCGCGCCTGAGCGGTTGTCCAGCTTGAGACACGGCGTCGATGCCACCCAACGCCACACAACTTGGCAATTCCGTTGAACAGCCCAAATGACAATCAGTGAGCCGTAAGATCGCGCAAACGATGCGGTTTTTTGATTACGGCCTCGGTTCTTGTGGAAACCTTTTCAGAGGTTTAGTATAAAGCTGGCCTACAGCGCGTGCTGCGTGCGCTGCGGGTTCCCCCGAAATCCACGGAGACTAAGATCAACTTCCAGCTAAGGGAGCGTGAACCTGTGTCTTCGACATCAAATCCAGGTCGCATTAATTCCACACTTCGCAAGTTTCTCGACAATGAGGCCTCAGGTGGCCTTGTTCTTATGGCCGTCGCGCTTTTGGCGATCATCACGGCCAACTCACCTTTGGCTGAGGATTACTTCCATATCTTGTACGTCTACATCGGGCCTCTCAACCTCCAGCACTGGATCAACGACGCCCTGATGGCTGTGTTTTTCCTGATGGTTGGACTCGAGATCAAACGTGAAATGCTGGACGGCCAACTCTCCACCTGGAGCCGCAGGGTCCTGCCCAGTGCTGCCGCTGCAGGCGGCATGCTGTTTCCGGCGCTCTTCTATGTTCTTTTAAACCGCGACAACCCGGCAGGACTTCAAGGATGGGCAATCCCAACCGCGACCGACATTGCATTCGCTCTCGGTGTCCTCTCACTGTTCGGATCACGTGTTCCGACGTCGCTGAAGATTTTCCTTGCGGCGCTTGCTATCATTGACGACCTCGGAGCGGTCATCGTTATTGCTCTGTTCTACACGGCAGATCTGAACCTTACTGCTCTCATTGGCGCTGCTCTCGTTTGGGGTAATCTCTTCATTTTCAACAAGATGAAGGTGAAGGTACTGTGGCCGTATCTGGTGGTGGGAGCTGTACTTTGGGTGCTCGTCTTTGCCTCAGGCGTTCATGCGACGCTTGCTGGCGTCATGCTGGCATTGACGATCCCTTTGAAGCTTACCCCTGGCACGCCAGAAGCAACGCCAGAAGAATCCCCACTCCATCGCCTTGAGCATGCGCTGCACAAGCCTGTTGCGTTCATCATCGTGCCGATCTTCGGCTTCGCTAATGCTGGCGTTTCGCTCTCCGGCCTTAGCTTGTCGGTATTCAGCGAGCCTCTGACAATGGGAGTTGCAGGTGGTCTCGTGCTCGGCAAGCTGGTCGGAGTACTCGGCGTCGTCACATTACTGGTCAAGCTTGGGCTTGCACAACTTCCTGCGCAGGCGAGCTGGGGTCAGGTTACGGGCACTGCTCTTTTGTGCGGTATTGGTTTCACGATGTCTTTGTTTATTGGCTTGCTCGCCTTCAACGATCCCTCTGTTCAGGATCACGTGAAGATCGGCATCCTGATGGGATCACTTGTCTCAGGTGTCGCTGGGGCGATTATTCTCACTCTATCGAGCAGGCGTCAACCGGCTGAAAACAAGCTGAGTTGCGAGACAATCAAGTGACGGCTTAACGGAAATATTACCTGCGTCTCGGGCCTCTGACCCGAAAAGGGTCAAGCCGGCATTGAGCGCCGAGATCGAATTTCGCGCCTCAACTGCTTACGACAAACTGAAGCGTACCTCCTGCAAAGGCTTGCAGGAGGCGCCGGACAATGCCGATTTTTGCAGGCTGAATTAGCGATAAGGTCTGAGCAGGCTTAACAAGCTATACTTGGTCGCAACGGCGCAAGTGCTTGTCTGGCGTGCTGCCTGTTTCGTGGACACTGGAATTAAGGTGTTTCTAACGGAGTTGGAGCCCACGAATACAATGAAAAAATTCAGTCGCGGCACGCGCCCGGAAAGGCGATCATGACGCGTCCAGGACCGGCAACAGTCGGGCAAGGACAGTCCGATCAAGCGCGGCCAAGATCGTCGCTGCCGGCCGTTTGGCAGGCAGGTCTTGAGCAACCTGTTGCCTTCACGCAGCGGCGGTGACGCCATCTCGAAAGCTGCCACAGGCGGTGGCCGGTTGACCCGGAACCACCTGAAATATCTGATAGGTCAATATATCGGCTCATTTCGATGATTGTGACCTTACATCAGAGTTGACAATAGGCCGACGTCCTTCACGTGCCCAGTGCTATGCTCTATCCCTGCAATCACCTCCGACATGCTCGACTTGCCGCGCGAACTATTGTTAGGTGATGGTGCGTCAGAGCGAATGTGTCGGAGGGCCGCATGAGACTCAGAAACCAGATCCTTGCGCTGGCCATAGGGCCTCTAGTGCTTGCGATCATCATCATCACGGCACTCATAACATGGCAGTCAATGACGCTGGCGCGCACGAGTATCGACGCGTTTGAACGAAACATGCTTGCTGCTAAGGAGGCAGAACTCCTCAACCTCACCAATCTTGCCCTATCTGCTATCCGCTCCGTTTATGACAAGGCCGGGCCTGGTGACGACGCAGCAAAGGAAGAGGTCAAGCGCATTCTGATGGACCTTGACTACGGCACGGACGGCTATTTTTTCGTCTATGATTATGACGGGTTGAACGTCGTTCATCCGCGGCAAAATTTCCGTCCGGGTAATAATTGGCTGGATCTTTATGATCCTGACGGCAATCGGGTCATCTACGACCTGATCCTCAAGGCAAAAGAAGGCGGGGGGCTTGTTCAGTACAAGTGGGAGAAACCGTCGACCCGGAAAACGGCCGATAAGCTGTCCTTTGCGGCCGGTCTCGACAAGTGGCGTTGGATGATCGGGACAGGAGTTTATCTGGATGACGTTTTTGCAGCGACCGCGGCGGCCAAGGAAGAATTGCGCCATTCCATCACCTGGAATTTTCTGATCGTTGCGCTGTTTGCGGTTCCTGCCGTGCTGTTGGTGTTTGCCACCTGCATGCTGCTCAATCTGCGCCAGCAGAGGATGGCGGATGGTCGGCTCAAGGAATTGATGCAGCGGGTGATTGATACACAGGAGGAGGAGCGCCTGCGCATTGCCCGGGAATTGCATGACGGCATTTCTCAAAATCTTGTCGGCGTGCGTTTCGCAATCGATCTTGCACGGCGCAAGGTGACGCCGGACAATGTCGGTGCTGTAGAGGCTATCGGCAAAGGGGCGGCCGCACTGACCGAGGCGATCAAGGAGGTCCGTCGTATTTCACACGACCTGCGCCCACGTGTTCTCGATGACCTGGGATTGACCGCAGCTTTAGAAGCACTGATTTCAAGCTTTTCCGAACGCACCGGTATCGCGGCAACGCTGGAATCGGTGGCCTTCAAGCACATGCTAGTTCCGGAAGCCCGTGTCGCCCTTTATCGTGTCGCGCAGGAGGCGCTGACCAATATTGAGCGTCATTCGAATGCGACGCGGGTCACCATCAGGTTCTCCAGCCGGGATGAACGCGTGCAGATGATCGTCAGCGACAATGGCCGCGGATTTCCGGCCACCCGCGAAGAGAGCGAAATGGCGACCGACAAGGGGCTTGGCTTGCGAAACATGCAGGAACGCATGACCCATTTCGGGGGCAGGCTTGATGTGGAAAGCTCTGCCAAGGGAACGGTTCTGCGAGCGGTCCTGCCCATGACGGCTATGAAGGACCGCGGCCACCGTGTGCAGGAGGCTGCGGAATGAACGTTCATCCTATCCGGGTTCTTCTTGTCGACAACCATCCTCTCATCCTCGACGGGTTGAAGGCGGTGCTCGAAACGTACGAGCACATCACTGTCGTTGGAACCGCAGTGTCTGCCGTGGCGGGTATTGACGCGGCTGTGGCCACGCAACCCCATGTGGTGCTGATGGACATCAACATGCCCCAGATCAATGGCATCGATGCACTCGAACTGTTCAAGGAAAAACAGCTTTCAGCGCGGGTGCTGATGCTGTCGATGCATGATAGCCGGGAATATATTTCGACCTCGGTGATGTATGGTGCCGCCGGCTATATCCTGAAAGATGTGGCTACCGAGGAAATAGTGGTAGCCATCGGCACCGTTGCGGCGGGTGGCACCTATTTCTCGTCAGGAGTCCGGGACGTGCTGATGGAGAGCGCCACTGGCAGGTTGAAGGAACTCACCACCCGCGAGCAGGACGTTCTACTACTGATTGCAAGGGGAAAAAGCAACCGCGACGCCGCTGCGGCGCTGGATATCGCCGAGAGCACGATGGAAACCCATCGCAAGAACATCAAGCGGAAACTGGATATTGCGACGACCGCCGGTCTTATTCGCTATGCGATAGACCACGGGCTCATCAAGGAATAGCGCGATGGGATCGAGGCCCCGCGAATGTTGTCACCCGGGGGCCTCGACATCAGTTATGCCAGCTTATTTGCCGGCAGTCTGCATCGCATAGCCATAGCTGTCATAGGTATATTCGGCGACGCGGAACCATTCATAGCTCTCGTCGCGGAATTTCTTCCATTCGGGATATATTTTGGCCCATGCGGGATGTTTCTGCGTATACTCGTCATAGAGTTCGAAGGTTGCCTTATAGGCGGCGTCGAGCACGTCCCGGGGTAACGGGCGAAGCTGCGTGCCCTTCGAAACGAGCGAGCGGATCGCATCCTTGTTCTTGACGTCGTAGAGAGCCTGCATGTTGATGTTGGCCGCCTTGCAGGCGGTGTCAAGCGCTGCCTTGTATTCGTCAGGCAGGGCCGCATATTGATCCTTGTTGACGAAGAAGTGAATCGTCAGACCACCCTCCCAGAACGCTGGATAATAATAATAGGGCGCGATCTGGTAAAAACCGAGCTTTTCGTCGTCATAAGGGCCGACCCACTCCGCAGCATCGATGGTACCACGTTCCAGTGCTGGATAAATGTCGCCGCCCGGAAGCTGCTGTGGAACGGCGCCAAGCCTCGCAAGCACCTGCCCGGCGACCCCGGCAATTCGCATCTTGAGGCCCTTGATATCCTCAATGCTTTTTATCTCCTTGCGATACCAGCCCCCCATCTGGGCGCCCGTCGCACCACCAGGAATTCCGATGACGCCGTAGTCGGACAGAAATTCATTATAGGCCTCGTTGCCGCCGCCATGGTAAAGCCATGCGTTCTGCTGACGGGCATTCAGACCGAAGGGGATGGTCGAGCCGATGGCGAATGTCGGATCCTTGCCTGTGAAATAATATCCGCAGGTATGGGAAATTTCCACCGTGTTGGCCTTTACGGCATCGATGGCCTGTGCGCCGGGAACAATCTCTCCGGCCTGAAAGACCTGGATGTCGAACTTGCCACCCGTCATGGCCCTCAAGGCATTCGCCATGACAACGGCACCGCCGTAAATCGTGTCGAGATTGTTCGGAAAACCTGACGTCAAACGCCAGCGAACGGTCGGTGACGATTGGGCTATTGCCGGTGTTGCTAGCGTCGAAGCAGCCGCTGCCGCTCCCGCAAGCACACCGCCCGACAAGAATTGTCTGCGGCCTGGATTATCCTTCATAGTTTTACCTCCTCCTGTTGAATACGGGTGGCGTGGTCGGGCGCTTGCCTGCCCGATCAATCGTCACGGTGTGCTTGGCTTGCCGAAGCTCGGTGCAGTGTTGCCGGGCGCGAGGAACGGGTTGGCGAAAGGATCGGCGTCCGTTCCCGCGCCGGGCATGGGTACGTTGATATGAACGGCAGAAGGATCGGCCACCTTGGCGCCCGACTTGTAGTGCATCACGATGCCGGGGAACGCGATGATGATGATGACCATGGCGAGCTGGATGAAAAGATAGGGAATGGCGCCGAGATAGATCTGGCTCGATGTGATTGGCTGGATCGTCTGCCCGGTGATGCGATCCTTGTAGGCCCTTGTCGGCGCGACGGACCGCAAAAAGAACAGCGAAAAGCCGAAGGGCGGGTGCATGAATGAGGTCTGCATATTGACCGCTAGCATGACGCCGAACCAGATCAGATCTATGCCAAGCGCATCCGCGACCGGAGCCAGAAGCGGGATGATAATGAAGGCCAGCTCGAAATAATCAAGAAAGAAGGCCAAAAAGAAAACCAGCAGATTTGCGACGATCAGGAATCCGATCTCTCCGCCCGGAACCGATGTCATCAGATGCTCGACCCAGACATGGCCGTTCACGCCATAGAAAGTCAGGGAGAAGACTCGCGCGCCGAGCAAGATGAGCAGGACGAAGGACGACAGTTTTGCCGTCGCGTATAGCGACTGCTGAATGAGGCCCAAGTTGAGCTTGCCATTGGCGAGCGCAAGGGCGAGTGCGCCCACCGCTCCCATGGCGCCACCTTCCGTGGGCGTGGCGATGCCGAGGAAGATCGTACCAAGCACGAGGAATATCAGGACGAGCGGCGGAACCAGCGAGGTGATCACCTTCAAAAGCAATTTGCTGCCCCGCAGGGTCCGTGCCTCCAAAGGCAGTGCAGGCACTTTTGCCGGACTGATGATCGAGGTCACGATGATGTAGAGCGTGTAGGCACCAACGAGCAAGAGACCCGGAACGAGGGCGCCTTTGTACATGTCCCCTACCGAGCGACCGAGCTGGTCCGCCAGCACAATCAAGACGAGGCTTGGCGGTATGATCTGCGCCAGCGTACCGGAAGCTGCGATTGTGCCGGCGGCGATTTTACGGTCGTAACCGTAACGCAACATGATCGGAAGAGAGATGAGGCCCATCGAAATGACCGAGGCGGCGACAACGCCGGTGGTGGCCGCCAGAATAGCGCCAACGAAAATCACCGCAAAGGCAATGCCGCCACGTACTGGTCCAAACAGCTGGCCGATCGTATCCAAAAGGTCTTCCGCCATGCCGCTCTTTTCAAGGATCAGGCCCATGAAAGTGAAGAAGGGGATGGCGAGTAACGTCTCGTTGGACATCTGACCGAATATGCGATCGGGAATGGCCTGAAACAGGGTTGCCGGTAGCAGGCCGAGTTCGATGCCGATGAAACCGAAGAAAAAGCCGACAAAAGCCAGAGCAAAGGCCACCGGATAACCCAGCAGGAGCACGATGATGAGCGCCGCGAACATGATCGGGGCGAGATTTTCCGCAAGGAATGCCATTGTTATTTTTCCTTCGATCAGAGCATTGCCGCTTCGGCGTCCGCCGCTGCAACCGGATCAGGAATATCGCCGCGCAGGATAGCGACGCGCTTGATGAGTTCTGACACTCCCTGCAAGGAGAGCAGGCTGAAGCCGATCGGTATCAGTGCCCAGACCGGCCATTGGATTAGGCCGCCCGTATTATTTGATACTTCACCGGAGGCGAACTTCTGCAGGAAGACCGGCCAGGAGAGGTAGACCGTGATGAGGCAGAAAGGCAGGAGGAAGAAGATCGTCCCGAGAATGTCGACCCACAGTTGCCCTTTGCGCGGAAGATTTCCGTAGACTAGGTCAACCTTCACATGCTCGTTGTTAAGAAGCGTGTAGGCGGCAGCAATGAGGAACACCGCAGAGAACAAATACCACTGTGATTCAAGCCAGGCGTTTGAGCTCATAGAAAACGCCTTGCGCATGATCGCGTTGATGGCGCTAATGAAAATAGCCGCTAGAAGCAGCCAGGAAATTGCTTTGCCAATTGCTGAATTGGCAGCATCAATGGCGCGCGAAACGGCCAGTAGAAGTTTCATGATATCCTCCCCGGACGCGGCCGCGTACTCCTCAATACACATGCTGCCGCTATCGTTCGGGCAAGATATCAATGGCGGCTTCTCGCTCAAGGGCTGTCGTCTGTTAACTTCTTCAGGCATACCGAGAACTGGGTATGCAGGTTCAAAGAGAGCAAAAATACAGTGGCATTCCGTGAAGAAACACCGTGTCCAGGCCTGTAGCTTTAATTGCACTCGAGGCAGCCCTGCTGGGGAATCTTCACCTTCAGCCATGTCGAGTTGAATCTGCGATGTCACTTGATTGGGTCCCCGCATCGGGCAATTTTAGGCCGCTTGGCGATGACCCTGTTGATGAACGACTGGCCCGGGATCAGCGACCTGTGTAAAAAGTACGTCGGGGCCGGATTTCCAAATGCGAGATCCAAGATAACTCTGGGCCTCAACAAGAGGGCGTCGATGGCATACCCCAGGCGGCTCGAACTCTAGCGCGGGTCGACGCTGTGAAAGGGGTACGAACCCACCGCACGTCATTTGTTGTCAGACTTTCTGGAGCAGTTCCATTGGCTTAGAAACACAGTGGAATGGACTCAAACGAAAATTATTGATGAATTTCGTTTAGGTTTTCAGCGCGTTATTGAGGTCGTGCAAACCGACCATCAGCATCATGGGATCGGACGGAGAAGACTGGAAGCCGACGGCTTCGTAGAAGGCTCGTGCGTCATCAGAAATCGCATGGACCAGCACGCCGCGGATCCCGAGCACTTCAGCGGCATTCAGCAGGCGCAAACCCGCGTCGCGCACCAATGCCCTGCCGATACCACGCCCTTGACAGGATTGATCAATGGCGAGGCGGCCAAGCACTGCAACTGGGATTGGATCAGGCATATTGCGCCGAAAGCGACCAGGCACTTCCGGCGGTTTCACGGAGCCAGTGGCCAGGGCGTAGTACGCGATGACGCGGCTCCCGTCGCACACGACAAAGGTCCGCGACGCGCCGCCTGCTTGATTGGCCCGGGCACGGCGCCGAAGCCAGTCGTCCAGTTCAGGCACTCCAGAATTGAATTCGGCCAGTTCGTGATGATCGGCCAGGGGAACTGGTGCGCTGAGAATCACGCCTCATCCCAGGGCGCTTTGGTCGACATCGTGCGCTTTAGACGCTCATTGGGCTGTGCAGGCGCATCGAGACGGGCAAGATATTCGGCATAAATTTCGGGGCTTACCGTGACGATTGTACGGTCGAGCAGCACCTCCTCCGCACGGCGCTCGGAAGCTTCCAACATGAAATCTGTGCGCGTTTTGCCGAGCAACTCTGCGGCGCGATCGATCAAGTTGCGAGTAGCAGGTTTGATGCGCATATTCAGCGGCACACTTGCGTCCGGGCTCTTACCCGTGTGTGAGGTCGGCATGGGAAACTCCTATCCAAGCGCATTTATATAGCGTAACGACATTATCTTTACAAGCGGCGTAAAGATAATGTCGTTACATTCGCCTGCGGACGAGCGCACGACAGACGCCGGCTTGAAGCATAACCTCATGGGATGTTGTCACGTTAAGTTACCTAGGCCGAGAAAGGCAGCGGCTCGAATTTTCAAGCGATGCAGGCAGCAATTTTCGATGCATCGAACGCTTCGAGGCGGTAGCGAAGTGTTTGTGCGGCGCGGCGGCGGGCGGGAACAGAAAAGCGATGTGGGTAGCGCCGCAGTGCATAGAAACGAACCGTTGCAATGCTCCGGGCGATCGGCGACCCTGCAGGGTTCGTTCTCGTTTCGAAACGGCATATGGCTGTTCTCGGCCCGATTGTTGAAGCTCTTGTGCGACCAATTGTTAAGGCCGGCAGCCACGTCCGCATTTGCCGCACTCGTAGGAGCGCGGCTTGTCAGTGATGATCCGCTAGGGAGCAAAACCACAGCGCTTCATCAAAGACACGACTAGGCGCTTGGCCTCCCTTTTGTCACGTCGCTTCTGTAATATTTCTTCGAGAACGACGCCATCCTGATCGACTGCGCGCCCAATCCAAAACGTGGGCAATGGCGAGCCGGTTAGCGTGACAACACCTCTTGACGGGCTAAGGCCACTAGGCGCTGCAGGAGGCGTACGCCGCCGCTCGGAAGACGTTGATCGCCAGGGGATATCCTTGTGATAGGAACGCATAACCTTACTGATTGCGCAGGATTCAAGACAGGCGGAGCGCCCGGAATAGCCGTTATGTGCGTGAGGCACCTACGCCCCTGTCAACTTTCAATAGAAAGCCTGATACACCCAGACAGTCGTTGGCCGGGAGAGATCGTTTCGACGCCGCGGCCATTTCGCTCTGGTTCCGGTAAGCCAAGTGCTCCGGCGACCATGGAAACGGGTTCAAGACAAAGATAGCGGTCCATACGGTGGGCAGCGAGATTGCTAAAAACGGGATCCGCCTCGAGCAACAGTGAAAAACTGTCAAAACCGATGCGCGCATATGACCAGTCGGTGAAGTGCAAGGTGTATCCCGTCGTAGCAGGAATGGTAGGTTTCGAGCGGGGCACCGCTTGCTGGCCGGTTGGCACGTTCTGCACATCGAGGGGATATTGCAGTTTGGCATCGGTGCTGGCGTCGCAGCCCAATTCTGCCGAAAAATAGGGATGCCAGCCAAGCGAAACCGGCACAGGCCGGTTTTCCAGATTGGTTATCGACAATTCCACCGTCAAACGGTTGCTTTCAAGCATAAAAGATTGTTCAGCGCGGAAGGAAAATGGCCACTCAGCATCCGCCTTATAGTCAAGCACCAGCGTGCACTGATCGGCCGCCAGGCTGGAAATATCCCACGATCGTCGGTGAGCGGGTCCATGCATGGCATCAGGCGAAAGGGCGGGATGTGGAAGAAGGTCGTGGCGGATATCCGCGTGAACGAATGAGCTGCCATATAACCTGTTGTGGTAAGGAATGAGCGGATAGGCACCTGCCCTCGGCCAGTTCAACGGGTCAAAAGACTCCCCCGCTGTCGGCACCAGAATATCGCCGTGACCCTCGTGGTGCAGATGCGTCATCCTTCCACCCCAGGAAGGGCGGAGGCGGGCCGAAAGCTGCCTGAAGGCAATCGTAACCGTTTCAGGCAAAAGCATATGAGCCATCAGGCCGTTTCGGCACGCGTCGCTGCCAGTGAACGTAGCCATCTTCCTGCATGGCCTTTTCATCCATCTCGACTCCCCAACCCGGTCGGTCCGGCCTCAGTTCCAGGTAGCCATCCTTTGGCAGATAAGGGTCGACAACATAGCGCGTTTCATCCTCGCGTTTTTCGAGGTCGGTGCCGCCATAAACATAGCATTGCCCTTTCGGCAGCCTGTATTCAAGAATACGGAAATTCTGCTGGGCGGCGGAGAAATGCACGTTGACGGCGGTGGCGAGCGGCCCCATCGGGTTGTGCGGTGCGATGCTGACGAAATGCGCCTCTGCCAGCGTGGCGATGCGGCGCATTTCGGAAATACCACCGACAACGCAGATGTCGGGTTGAATGATATCGGCGCCCCGGACTTGCAGAAGACGCAGGAAGTCATTGCGGTTATAAAGACTTTCACCCGTTGCCAGCGTGCAGTTCAGCCCCTGCTTCAGGTCTCCCCACATCTCGATATTTTCCGGACGCAACGGCTCTTCGAAAAATAGCGGATCGTAAGGGGCAAGCGCATTGCCCAGTTGACGAGCGGCAGCAGGCTCGAAAATCTTGGCATGCGCGTCGAAGGCAATATCGTAGTCGGGCCGCACGGTTTCGCGAAGCGAGCGGAAATATTCGGCCGAACTGCGCACCACCTCACCCCAGCGATGGGCGTGAATATCGACGCGCCATGGGCTTAGCTTGAAGGCTGTGAACCCCCAGTCTTCGTTGAGACGATCGAATTCCTCCCTTGCCGCCGGTGCATCCGGTGCCGTGTAGACGCCGGCGTAAACCTTGATACGGTCACGCACTTCGCCGCCCAAAAGCTTGTACACAGGCACGCCTGCCGCCTTGGCGGCAAGGTCCCAGAGGCAATGGTCAAGCGCTGAGATTGCCGAAAGACCAAGTGCTCCGGGCGGAAAGCGGTTTTGTTGGAGGAGGAGATTGTAGAGATACTCGACCCGAGTCGGATCCTGCCCGGCCAGGAAGCCGTAGAGGTAATCCAGAACCGGGGGCAATGCGAGATCGGGGCCGTGATTGTAGCATTCGCCCCAGCCGGTCAAACCGTCATCGGTATCGAGAGCGACGATAACGCGGGGGCGGTCCTTGTCGCGGGTAACGAATACCCGCATGCGATCGATTTTCATGCTTTGGTCTTCCTCTTGAATTGCGAGAAGCAACAGCCGCGCCGTTATCTGGCAGCAGCTCCGTTCTTGATCTCGGGCGGCTCGACGTAGCGGAACCTTCTCGTGCGGTCGCGATCGCGCGGATCCGGGCGCGGAATGGCCGACAGAAGTGCCTGCGTATAAGGGTGATCCGGCGCGTTGCAGACTTTTTCGGCGTCTCCCACCTCAACAAGCTTGCCGCGATACATCACTCCGACGCGGTCGCACATGTATCTGATGACGCCGATGTCATGGCTGATGAAGATGTAAGCCAGGCCAAGTTCGTCCTGCAGCCGCATGAGCAGGTCCAGCACCTGGAAACGCACCGAAACATCGAGCGCCGACGTCGCCTCATCCGCAACGATGATGCGCGGCCGGAGCGTGATGGCGCGGGCGATACCGATGCGCTGGCGCTGGCCGCCGGAAAAGGCGTGTGGGTAACGCTCACGTCCGGCAGGGTCCAGACCCACCTGCTCCATCAGGGCGCAGACGCGCTCATCCAGTTCCTTGCCTTTCGCAATGCCGTTGACCAGCAGCGGCTCGCCGATGACCTGTGCCACCGTCATGCGCGGATTGAGCGAACCGAACGGATCCTGAAAAACCATGCGCAACTCACGCCGGGCCGCTTTCAGCTCCGCACCTTCGATTTTGGCAAGATCGACCACCGTACCATCCGCCCGGCGATAGCGCATCTCGCCCCCGGTCGGATCGTAGAGGCGCATGATCGAGCGGCCCATGGTGGTCTTGCCGGAGCCGCTTTCGCCGACGATGCCGAGCGTTTCGCCCGGAAGCAGCTTGATCGACACGCCATCCAGCGCCTTCATCTCACCGAAGTGCATCGAGAGGTCGTTCACTTCCAGGATAGGCGCCGCGGCAAGATCGAGCGGCGGGCGGGCAAGCCGGATTTCCGCCTTCTGCTCCAGCTTCAGAACCGAGCCGATCAGCATGCGCGTATAGGGGTCTTGTGGATTGTGGAATATCTCATCGACAGTGCCATATTCCTTGGCGACGCCGTGATGCATGACCAGCACGTCATCGGCAATCTGCGCCACCACGCCCATGTCGTGGGTGATGAAGAGCACCGCCATTCCATGAGCCTTTTGCAGCCGCGATATCAGGTCGAGGATTTCGGCCTGCGTCGTGACGTCCAGCGCGGTTGTCGGTTCGTCGGCGATCAACAGTTGCGGTTTGCAGGCCAGCGCCATGGCGATCATGGCGCGCTGGCGCATGCCGCCGGAATATTGGAAGGCATAACGATCCAGCGCCTTTTCGGGGCTGGGAATTTCCACCTGGCGCAGCAGCTCGATGGCTTCCGCCCGTGCCTGCGCCTTGCTCATCTTCAAGTGCAGCCGCAGAACTTCGGTGATCTGATCACCGACGGTATGCACCGGCGACAGCGACGACATCGGCTCCTGAAAAATCATCGCGATATCTGCGCCGCGCACCGAGCGGATGGCCCGGCTGCGCGGATCGAGCTTTGCGAGATCCAGCGACGTGCCGTCAGCACGGTTGAGGATGATCGACCCGGAAGCGATGTAACCGGGGCTGTCGATGATCTGCAGGATCGAGCGGGCGGTGACGGATTTGCCGGAACCGCTTTCGCCCACAACGCAGAGCGTCTTGCCGGGATCGATGGAAAAAGACAGATCGTTTACCGCGCGGAAAATGCCGTTTCGCACGGGAAATTCGGTGACCAGATTGCGGACGTCAAGCAGCGGTCGGTCTGGCTTCATGGAGAGAATATCGCTCATCCGGGGCCTCACTTGTTATAGGGGTCGGCTGCGTCACGCAGACCGTCACCGAGCAGATTGAGCGCCATGACGGCAACGACAACAGCTACGCCGGGCAGGAACAGCCACGGCGCGGTTGCGATCGAGCGAATATTCTGCGCCTCGCGAAGCAGCACGCCCCAGGAAATGGTCGGCGGCTGGAGGCCAAGACCGAGGAAGGACAGCGAGGTTTCCGCAAGGATCATCGCCGGAACGGCAAGCGTGACCGAGGCGATGATGTGGCTCGAAAAACTCGGCAGCATATGGCGGAAAATGATGCGCCCTTCCGGCACGCCATCCAGCCGGGCCGCCGCCACGAATTCTTCCGTCCTCAATGACAGGAACCTGCCGCGCACGACGCGGGCAAGCTGCGCCCAGCCGGTCAAGGACAGGATGATGGTGATCATCATATATTGCAGCGTTGCCGGCCAACCCTGCGGCAGGGCAGCGGCAAGCGCCAGCCAGATGGGAATGGTCGGCAGCGACAAAACGAAGTCGATGACGCGCTGCATGACAAAATCGATGCGGCCGCCGTAATAACCGGAGATACCGCCCAGAACGACACCGAGAAGCAGCGAGAAAAACACGCCGACGAGACCGATGGACAGCGAAATTTGCGAGCCCTGTATTACCCGGCTGAAAACATCACGGCCAAGGCGATCCGCGCCGAAAAGGAAGAGCGGTCGGGTCTTGTCGGTCGAGGCCAGCAGATGGATATCCGTGGTGAACAGGCCGAGCACCGAATATTCGTAGCCGCGACCGAATAGCTGGATCGGGATTTTCTTGGCCGTATCTTCGACGAACACCGCCGCCAGCGTTTCAGGATCACGCGTCAGCTTCAGCGGATAATAGTGCAGACCAAGCGAGAGGCCGTCCGTCGTATCGATGAAATGCACACGTTGCGGCGGATGGAAGGTGGCGCGCGCATTCTGCAGAACCGGATCGTTGATGGCGAAGAAACCTGGCAAAAGCGCGACGATATACATGGCGATGGTGACGAACAGGGCGGCCATGGCCAGCCTGTGGCGCTTGAACGCCCACCAGATCAGTTGCCATTGCGAGGCGACGGCAGCGCGGTCCGGCCGGGTATTGGTGGTGATGGCGATATCGCTCATGGCGCCCTCCTATTCGAGACGGATGCGCGGATCGACCAGCGCAAGAAGGATGTCGCTGATGAGTGATCCGATCAACGTCAATCCGCAGATCAAAAGCACAAAGGCGCCGGCTAGATACATGTCCTGCGCCATCAGCGACTGCAAAAGCAGCGGCGCGGCCGTCGGCAGATTGAGCACGATAGCAACCACAACCGAGCCTGAAATGAGATTGGGCAACAGCCATGCAATTGTGGAAATGAATGGGTTGAGCGCAATTCTCAAAGGATATTTCGTCAGCAGCCGGAACTCGGACAATCCCTTTGCGCGCGCGGTTGTCACGTAGGGTTTGGGTAATTCGTCCAGCATGTTTGCGCGCATGACGCGGATGAGGCTTGCCGTGGAGGACACCGCGAGGATCGCAACTGGTAGCCAGATGTGGGCCATCAGATCCATCATCTTTGCGATGCTCCACGAAGCAGTCTCGTACTCCGCCGAAAACAGCCCTCCGACATCGGCCCCAAATTCCACCGCCGCGACATACATCAGCACCAGCGCCAGAAGGAATGACGGTATGGAGAGGCCGAAAAAGGAGAAGGCGGTAAAAAGATAATCGCCGATTGAATATTTGCGCACGGCGGAGAAGACGCCGATCGGAAGTGCGATGGCCCAGGTTGCGAGAAGGCTTGCTATGGCCAGAACCAGCGTCAGCGCCATGCGCTCCCAGATGAGGCCGGAAACGGGCTGCTGCCATTCGAACGAGATGCCAAAATCGCCGCGACTGATGATGCCCCATATCCATTTGAGATATTGCACGATCATCGGGTCATCGAGGCCGAAGCGCTCTCGCAGTTGCGCCGCCGTATTGTGGTCTATGACTTCGTTGGACGCAGCAAGCGTGGCGATGTAAGTCGTCACGTAGTCACCGGGTGGCAGCTGGATCAGTACAAAGGCAAGAAAACTGACGGCGAACAGGGATGGTATCATCCACAGCAGGCGTTTTACGATAAATAGCAGCATGACGTTCTCGCAATCACGTTTTACCACACGCGCCGCCTTCCACTACGAGACGGCTTGCGGGTGGTCGAAGCAACCTGAGAGGCGCCGCCGCATTGATGAAGCGACGCCCATGTGGCGGTGTCAGCTTGTGAAGGTGAACTGTTGCGGCAACGCCGGGCCGGGGTTGGGCCATGACCAGCTGTCGGGTTCTTTCTCCGGCACGTTGCGAAGGTTGTTGCGGATGATACCGAAACCACCAACGGCAAGGCAAAGACCGATCGTCTCGAACTCTTCCGCCGCAATATCGAAGATTTCCTTCATCTTCTCGCCGCGCTTGACAAGGTCGGCCGTCGAACGCGCTTCATCGAACAGTTTGAAGCGCTTCTTCTGGCTTTCCGGCGGCTCTTCCCCCTTCTGCCCGTTGGATGTGTACCAAAGCGCCCACGGAATGGCGTAGCGCGACCCCTGCGGGTGGAACGCGAAGAAGTCACGCGGGTCGAGCATCGGATCGAGACCGCCCGGACCCGGCCAGACCGCCGCATCATGAGCGTTATCATCGCCGCGTGTGTAGTACAGCGCGCGTTCGATGGTGTTGACCTTGATATCGACGCCGATTTGCGCCCACTGCGCCTTCACCAGTTCCAGCGCATCGACCAGATCGGGATAGAGTGTCGGGATCACATCGATCGAAAAGAAAATCGGCTGGCCGTCGGGCCGGAGCCGCATGCCGTTGCCGTTCTTCTTGTCGTAGCCGGCCTTGTCGAGAAGATCGTTCGCCTTGGCGACATCGTATTCGGTGTTCTGACGCGCCAGCTTTTCGTGATACCAGGGATGTGTCGGGCGCGGCCCGGCCTGATAGCCCTCGCTCTGGCCGAAATAGACGATGTCGATGATTTCCTGGCGGTTGAGCGCGATAGACAGCGCCTGACGGAACGACTTGTCGCCGAACATCTTGCGCATCTCAGGGTCTTTGTGGGTGATGTTGAGGTAGATCTGGCACTGCTGCGAAGCCGATGGCACCAGCGTCAACAGACGGTAATCGCCCTTTTTCATGTTCTGCGACAGCGTCGGCTTGTTGGCGAGAACGCTGATATGGCGTTCCTGAATGTCGATCTTGCCGGAGATGACGTTCAGCATCAACGATTCGACATCCTGCGAAATGCCGAAATTGACTTCGTTGATATAGGGAAGCTGGTTGCCTTCCGTATCGACCTGCCAGAAGTAAGGATTGCGTGTCATGACCACACGGGTCGCGCCGCCGGAATAGGGTTCCTTGACCACCCACGGGTCGAGCGTCGGCTTGTCGACATTCGACCAGCGCGACGGAATTTCGATGTCGCCGCACTTGGCGCGGAACAGTTCCGTCCAGCTGGACACGCCAGCCGCCTTGACGTCGGCATCGAGCGCCGTGTTGTATTTCGGCAGGAACTTGCTGCAATAATGCTTGGCAAACAGCGTCGGATGCTGGCCGAGCGGCGTGGCGAGGTTTTCCAGATAGAGCGCGTTTGGCGCTGCGAATTTGAACCTGACCGTGAAATCATCGACTTTCTCGACATCAACCGCCTTACCGGCGACGGAGAGTTGCGCCGGGGTAGCGCTGTAAAGCTCCTTGTTCTTGATGCAGTCCTCGATGGCGAACACCACGTCATCTGCGGTAAAGGGATGTCCATCAGACCATTTCGCGCCCTGCAACAGATGGAAGGTGAACTGGGAGGCGTCGTCATTGACCTCCCATTTCTCGGCAAGGTTGGGCAGAACTTCGGTGAAGTCCATGTTCCAGCGCACCAGCCCCTGGTTGCCGACCATGCGCAGGATGCCGTTATGGTCCGACGAACCGCGCAGGCCGCGGCGCAATGTGCCGCCATAGGTGCCGATCTTTTCATGCGGCGTCACCACCATCGGGTTTCTTGGCAGACGTTCCGCCAACGGCGGCAGTTTGCCGTCTTTTACCAGGGCTGCCAGTTCCGGCGCTTCCTTGCCGGCAGCAGCCAGGGCCGAGCTCCCGATGACGGACACGGCGGCGACGCCGCCAAGCCCAGCCATGAAGGTTCGGCGCGTCACGCCCAGTGAAAATTTATCGCCATCGCGCATCGACTATCCTCCCAAAAAATCACCGGCAGCGAGACAGCTTTCACCGAACCGCAACAGCCTCCCGGCCAGCCAGCACACCGATCCTCCACCGGCAGGGCAGACCATATGGGCGTTTTCAGATGATTACAAGTATTGACAGATTTTTACATATTTTTTATTCGTAGACCTGTCTTCACGATCAGGTTTGAGGAAAGAACCGGCACGACAGTAACCACGTTCATGAAAACCCCGGTATTTCTGTTGCGATTGAAATGCAGGAAACCCATTAACTTCAGCGATTTGCAACGGAAGGGCTGCTGATGGACAATCAAACCGCATCCGCCGCCGCTCGAGGCGAGACTCGCTTGAGCGACATCATCTACGAAAAGATCATCGGAATGATTTCTGATGGGCGGTTTCCCGTGAACGAGCGGTTGCCGTCGGAGCAAAATCTGGCTTCCCTGTTCGGGGCTTCCCGGCCTGTGGTGCGCGAAGCGCTGGAGCGGCTGCGCAACGACGGGCTTATCGTTTCGCAGAAAGGTTCCGGCTCCTATGTGCGCCAGCAGCCGGATTCATCCGTGTTGCAGCAGGTTCCTGTCGGCTCGCTTGCCGATGTGCAGCGTTTCTTCGAGTTCCGGTCCGGCCTTGAGTCTGCAGCCGCCGAACTTGCAGCACGCAGTTGGCAGGCTGCCGACAAAGCCCGCATCGAACAGGCCATTACCGCGCTGGAACAGTGTCTTGCGCGCAACGATCTTGGCGCGGAGGAGGACTTTGCCCTGCACGAAGCCATTGCGAAAGCGAGCCATAACCAGTTCCACATCACCGTGCGGATCTGGTTCAAGCCGCATTTCGCGATCGGCCAGTCGGTGACACGCAGCCTCAGCCTCAAGCGCACGCCGCAACATGTGCGCGAGGTACAGAACGAACATACGGCAATCGTGGAAGCGATTTTTGCGCGCCAGGAACAGGCCGCGCATGACGCAATGAAAGATCACATCCTGAAGGCCCGCGCCCGCATGTTTCAGGGCGTCGGCAGCTAGAACCGTTTTTTCCACATTTCAAAAGGCGAGCCATACAGGGCAAGGGAAAATAATCAGTGATCCAGCCACGCATCATAGAGCCCAAACTCCGCTCTCTCATCGACACGCCGTTGAAAGTCGGCGAATCACCGGCATGGGATGAGCGTACCGGGAATCTGTGGTTCGTCGACATTCTCGCCCCCGCCATTTTCTGCCTGCATCCGGGCGGCAAACTCGACAGATACGAAATGCCCGCCCAGGTGGGATGCCTCGGTCTTTGCGACAATGGCCTTGTTGTGGCGGGCCTCAAGACGGGCGTGCACCTTCTAGACCCCGCAAACGGCGCGCTCGAACTGCTGTGCGATCCGGACGAAGGACGAGCAGACAGCCGTCTCAACGACGGCAAGGTCGGCCCCGATGGCCATTTCTGGGTGGGAACCCGCGACGAGGCTGCCGTGCAGACAGGAAATGCCCGCCTCTATCGTATCGCGCCGGATGGCGGCGTCGAGCTTGTCATCAATGGCGATATGTTCACATCGAACGGGCTTGCCTGGAATCTGGACGGAACGCGTATGTATCATTCTGACAGCAGCGGTCTGATGTATCAGGCGTTCGATTTCGATGCCGCGACGGGCAGGCTCGGTCCAGCCGAACGCCTGCACGATTTCGCACCCGACGAAGGCAGGCCTGATGGCGCGGCGACCGATTGCGAAGGCTGTTACTGGAGCGCCGGCGTTCAGGCCGGGCGTCTCAACCGCTTTTCGCCGGAGGGCGAACTGTTTGAGATATACAGGTTGCCGTTCAAAGGGCCGACCATGCCATGTTTCGGCGGCCCGGACCTCAAAACGATCTATCTGACGAGTCTTGTGACCGAGACGAACGGAACAACCACTCCAGGTACGCTTGTTGCGTTTGATGTGCCTGTCGCGGGCGTAGCCGTTCACAAATTTTCTATCTGAAGATGCCCTTCGATTTTTAAGGAAACCAGTTGATGACGACATTCGATTTCCGCCAGGCTCTGCACGGTATTTCCGGCGTCCCCGTAACGGCTTACGAGACAGACGGAGAAGTCGATATAGCTGTCACCATCGAAGCTTATGCACGTGTAGCAAAGGCGGGCATCCACAATATCGTTGCTGCGGGCAATACCGGCGAGTTTTACGCGTTGACGCCCGCTGAAATTTTCAAGGTCTACGAAGCTGCGATTGAAGGGGTGAACGGGCAAGCCCCCGTTACTGCAGCGATTGGACGCTCGCAGCGGGAGGCCCTGTCCATGGCGCGTCGGGCCAGGGAGATGGGCGCGTCTGCGGTCATGTCCCACCAACCGGTTGACCCGTTCGCAGCGCCGCAATCACAAATCGACTATTTTATCGGCCTGGCTGAAGGCAGCGAATTGCCTCTCGTAGCCTATGTCCGCGCCGACGGGTTCTCGGTCAATGACATGGTCAGACTATCGAGCCATCCGAATGTCGCAGGCATAAAGTTCGCGACGACCGATATTATGCTTCTGTCGCGTGCGATCGCCGCTTCCGATCCTGACGGCTCACTTTACGTGTGTGGACTGGCAGAAAGCTGGGCTCCCGCCTTCTGCGCCGTCGGAGCCCGCGGTTTCACATCCGGTCTCGTCAATGTCGCACCGCAATTTTCCCTGCAAGTTCATGATGCACTGACGGCCGGCGATTTCTCGACCGCACGTAAGATCGTTGAAAAGATCGAGTTGTTCGAACGGCTGCGGACACGATACCGGAACGGCGCCAATGTGACTGTGGTGAAGGAAGCGATGCAGATACAGGGGCTTGCGGTTGGCCCAGTTCGAGCACCAGGACTCGCCCGTCTGGACGACGAGGATCGTGCTACACTTGAAGTCCTGCTTGCCAGCTGGCAATGACAGAAGCCTCATTCCCAACTGTGAAAACAGACTACGATGCCGATGATGGCACCCAACCCATCTGTGGAATTATGCGCCTAACCGGCTCGGTTGCGATGAACAAACAATGCCTTGCGTCACGCCCAGACGAACATTGTGGTTATCTGGACCAGGGGTTGATCACTTTCACCCCGGCAGCCTCGAAAGGGCTTGTATCGCGAGTTGAGATCGTGAGGCCATTTGCTGCCGCTGTGGCTGCAATGTAGCCATCGGCCATGCCGATTGCTTTCCCAGACGCTCGAGCGCGTGCCATCAGTTCAGAGTAGAACTGAGAAGTAGTCAGATCGAAGGACAGGATGCGGCCGGAAAAGTGTGGCAGCACCTCGCCCTCGAGACGGTCGCGGAGGATAGTTTGCCGTCTGCCTGAAGGCATAGCAGCAATTCCGAAGCGAAGTTCCACAATCGTGATTGCGGAGATGAACAGCGTTTCGACAGCTTGGGCGTCCAACCAGGCAATCACCGCCTCGTCCGGAACCGGTTTCCAAGGTTCGGATATGACGTTGGTGTCAAGCAAGATCATTCGAAGGTCATCGGCTTAGCAGGTGTCTTGTCGCGACTTTTCTGAAGAGCTTCAACGTCGCTGTTGGAAAGCTCGGCGTCGCGACCAATGGCCGCGAGCAAGGAACCGAGCTGAATACGTTCCGGAGGACGAACAGCCGCTTCAATAATGGCACGAATCTCGGCCTCCGTGCTCCGGCCATGATGAGCCGCTCGCACCCTCAGAGCGCGATGTGTTTCTTCAGAAAGGTTACGAATGGTGACTGCCGGCATTGATATCATCCTTGAAAAAATGATTTTTTTGATATCAAAATATCAGGAATGATGCTAAAATTCAAGAGTATTGAGTTTCAGCAAGATTTGACCCGTTGGGGTGCGGACGAAAACTTGGACCACCAAGGAGGTAGTTCATGTGTACCTACGCAGACAGACTTCGAGCCGTTGAGCTTTACATCAGGCTTGGCGAGCGACTTAACGGGACCATTCGCCAGCTGGGTTATCCCACAAAGAATGCGCTGAGGGGCTGGTACCGCGAGTACTTACAGCATCGCGACGAGCGACCTTGGCCGTCCAGGCGCGGCTTGCTGAGGCGACACTCGTGAAACCCAGTGAAGGTGACAGCGAGACGAGCGGCATAGCGTTCGACTTTGCCGCATAGCCGTTTGGATAAACCCCGAGCACGGATTGGCGCACGGCCCCCCATTCGGAATTATTGAGGACCAGTACGAAAAGTGGAATATCCGCGGCTTCCGCAATTTGGTGGCAAGCGACTGGGTTGGAAAACATGCCAAGTGCGGCGGGAAAGCACCAGTTCCGGTCAAGGCGCAGGACCATGTTTGCGGGCGCCTCCGATACGAAAAAGGCGCTCAATCCGTGAGGGGAGCAACCTTCTTTTTGTATCCCGGGGACAATATCCAACGCCGCTGCAATTTCAGCGGTGATGCTCAGATATTTTTGAGGAAGAGCAATTTGAAGTCGCGATCTGGACTACTCCCTGTTAGATCTTCCCGTCCATCTGAATATCAGGCGAGGCAACATGAGCACAGACCCCGAAACCCGCAGGGCCATCGCGCAGCGTGCTATTGCTCGCGCGGCAGCGCGTGATATGCCGATCGACAAGGATCCTGTCTTCGTTGCTTTGCTGGAGCAATGGTCCCGCGGAGATATCGACATGAAAGCCATGCGAGAAAGGTACCTTGACATGATCGCTCTTCAAGCTGCCGAGCGGCGGGACCTGCGCTAAAGACGCCTCGGTATAAATCCCTCAGAATGGTCGAACGAAGAATAAAAAAATGGGCCTGCGGAAACCGCGGCCCATGAAGTGTGGAGATCTAAAACCTCCAGAGGGGAACAGCTGCTGCGACGGAACTGGGAGGTGACCGTCATCTGCATCAGCTGGAGGCGTTATGCCTGATTTTTGACCATCAGGAAAACATTTATTGTGCAACGCAGCCATGCAGCCGCCGCGAGGGTCTCGTCGTTCAGATCTGCCACCGGTCGAGCTTTGATTGGCCGCGGATTCGGCATCGTGCATCTGGCGACGGAACCGTATATTGGTCGTCCTCGTAGGCGGCTCGGAGCCGTTTGAGCCGGGCAGTATTGGCCGCCAGCTTGGCCTTGCGCATGAGGCGCCCATTGCCTGAAGCGATGGCCTTCTCCATTGCGAACTGGTTGGCGGTGCCTTCCGATATCCATTGCAGCTTGTCACGGGCGGCCTCGGTATCGACGCGTCGCTCGGCGGCATTGGCTCTCTGGCCCCTGCGGCCTATTGTAGTAATGAGCTCGCCCACGTCGGAACAGGCTTTAAGGAGGCCAGAATGATCAGGCTGTGTAAGATCCTCGACAAGCTGAGCTGAGAACGAAAGCCGCCGCCTACATCTTTTGCCGGCGCTGCCTTTTCCCGGCAGTGTCGCCTTTGGCAGGGTCTGGCAAGTAAGATGTACAAGTCAATCGAAAGACTGAATCTGCGATATTCTGTCGTAGATAATCGCTTGAGGAATATCGGCTACCAGCCGTCGTGCCGTTGCCACCAGTTGTTCCACCTCGAAAATGACCGGCCGACCGGCAGCCGTCACGAAGCCCCACTGGAACGGGATATGAAAAGACAGCGGTATGACGCGAACACCCTCTACAGGCAAACCCCAGAGAGTGATCGACTCGACGATTGCGACACCGAGACCCATGCGCGCCAGCGACAGGGAAACGTAGGTCGCATTGCTATCGATGACGGAAGAAGGGTCGACACCGAGACTGGAAAGCACATCATTAATCCGCATACGTAGGCGGAAGGGGTTTGCCGAAGCGATAAGCCGGTTTCCGGCAAGGTCTGCGGCGGAGATGACCGCCTTCCGAGCGAGCGGATGATCTTCCGCGAGCACGGCCACGCACGGCACCTCCCCCAGCCAGTGAATATCGACGCCGGGATTGTCCAGCGGTAGGCTGACGGCGCCGAGATCCGCGGTGCCCGCCATCACCGCCTGCACGACATTTTCCGAAGAAATGCTCTGGAGATGCACATGATCGGGAAACCGGTCCGCCGGCAGGGCCGCGAGCGCCCTTGGCAGGAGGCTTGCGGCAATCGCCGGAATGGAGGCGACCTCGATGGCCGTGCGCCGTGCGGCGTGAATGCGCCTCGCACTTTCGCTAATTGTCCTGAGGCCGCCGAGGAACAGCTCCGCTTGGGCGAAAAAGGCCACTCCTTTTTCTGTGGGGGCGATACGGGGACCATTGCGATGCAGCAGCGCAAAACCGATTTCGCCCTCCAGATCCTGAATGAGGCGTGTCACGACGGGTTGAGACTTGCCCAAGGCCTTCGCCGCACCGGTGATGCTGCCGATTGAAACCACCGCCACGAAAGCCTCTAGCTGCCGCGTATCAAGATAGTCAGACGCCATTTTTCACTCCGCCCAGGACCTGTGTTTTTGCCTCGTCGTACCCAAGCGCTATACCGGTCCGCGATCGTCATGGCCAGCTGGCGGCCAAAGCGCCTCGCGCCCGTCGAAGGGGTCGGCAGTAAATTCAAAACCGGCCGGGCCTGCGCGCAGAACCACTGGTTTGTCAGCATGATAGAGCGGCCACGCACCGTTTGGGGCGCGGGGACGTCCGTCCTTTATGAATGAGGCCCACAGATCATGTATCGCTCTTGCGAAGTCCGGATCCGCCACGCGCTGGCGCTCGGGCAATTCGCGGTCATTCGAACCATCACGATACCAGACGGAACCGACTTCGGCGCCGTGTGGCGCACCCAGCTCATCGGGCTCCAGCGGACCGTAGAGATATTTATAGACCGGATTGAAACGGGCATGCAGCCTCGCGAAACGTATGGCTGGGAGCTGAAAGACGAGATCGCCAGCAATCGCCCGCCAAATGCCGCGCGGGCTGTGGTTGGGCAGAGCCATGCGATAGCGCTTAACAATATCGGAGCCGGCGAGGCCACGCGGCAGAACGCGCTCATGCAGCAGCCCGGCGCAAAGTGCGAAGTCCATCTTAGGCTGCACGATTGCGTGGGTCACATGTTCGCCAGTTGTGCAGCCGATCATCATTGGCACGGCGGCGGTGCGGCCTTCGCGCGCGGCAGTTTCCGGATGTTTCGGCAGACTTGCCCCTTCGATAACCGGAACGAAGGGAACGCCAAGCATCGAGGCGTCCCCGTCACGGGCGAAATCGTGCTCCTCATAGGACTGGTTGCAAAGATCACGCTGGATTTCAAGCAACCGGTTCATCGGCAGGGCTGCGAGCGAAGCCTCATCGGCATTTGCGGCCGCCAGAAACCGTCGGGTCAGCCTTTCGGCATCGTCCATCGAGGCGACACCGGTGCTTGCACCGCTCTGCGGCATGGCCCGGTGGAAGAGTCCCTGCGCGTCCGGCATGGACATCAGCGCCGCAACCGCAAAGCCACCGGCCGAACGCCCGGCCAGCGTCACCTGATCCGGGTCGCCACCGAAGGCGGCGATATTATCGCGCACCCATTCGAGTGCGGCGACAAGATCGAGCAGACCGCGATTGTCGGGCCTGCCTTCAAGATGGAGGAACCCGAGCGCGCCCAGGCGATAATTGACCGTGATCTCAACGATGCCGCTCGCCGCGAACGCACCGCTCTGCAGCACTGGTTCATTGGCCGAACCGACCGCGTAGCCGCCACCATGGATCCAGAACAGCACGGGCGCTCGCCCTGCCGTATCAGGCGTGCGGATGTTGACGGTCAGGAAATCCTCGCCAAAGGCAAGTTTAGAGGTCGCGGCGGCACCGACCGGACCATAGGTTGGAATTTGCGGGCAGACGGGACCAAGCTGGGTGGCATCGCGCACGCCCTGCCACGGTGAGACCGGCTGCGGCGCGTCGAAACGCCGTTCCGGCTTTACCGGCGCGGCGTAGGGCACACCGAGAAAGGCGTGAATTCCGTTTTGCCTGATACCTTGCAACGTACCAGCTGCCACTTTCACGGTGGTCATGTCACAACACCCGACGCAGTCCGATCAGCCGCTCGACCGCTACGACCACACCGACCGAGATAAAGATGAGGATAACGGATAGTGCGGCGATCTGCGGATCGGTGGAATATTCCAGATAATGATAGATTTCCGTCGGCAGCGTCGAGGATTTGACCGAGACGATGAAGAGCGAGATGGTCGCCTCATCGAACGAAATCAGGAAGGCGATGACCGCACCGGCTATGAGACCTGGCCGGACCAGCGGCAGGGTGATGCGCCACAATACCATGGCGGGCGATGCACCGTGAACGCGCGCAGCCTCCTCGACACGGCGATCCACCGCCATAAGGCTCATGGTGATGGTGCGCACCGTATAGGGCGTGGTGATGCCGAGATGTGCCAGAAAAATGCCGCTATAGCTGTCGAGCAAGCCAAGCGGCCCGAGTACCAGCATCACACCGACAGCAAGCACGATATGCGGCACGAGGAAAGGCGCAAGGATCAGGAAATTGACCGCGCCCTTGCCGCGGAATTCGTGCCGCGACAGCGCCAGCGACAGAAGCAAGCCAGCGAAGATCGATACAAAACCGACGAGCAGGCCGATGCCGAGGCTCCGCCAGAAGGCAGATATGAACTTGGCATTGGCGAAAACCTTGGCATAAGAGCCGAACGACAGGCTCTCCGGCGGAAATGCCAGATATTGCCGCGTATCGAAAGAAATGATCAGGACAACGATGATCGGCGCAAGAAGGAACAGGTAAAGCAATGTCAGCAGAAGCGCGTGGGCGAGACGTCCGAATTTTGCGTCCATGACTGGCCTCACGTCTCTAGCGCGCGCATTGCGCGCTGGTAAATCACGATCACGCTGCCGAAGAGGATGAGCAGCAGCACCGAAAGTGAGGCGGCCAGCGGCCAGTTCAGCGTCACCGTCGCCTCGTTATAGACCTCCGTGCCGATGACGAAGACGCGGCCACCGCCCATCAGGCGCGGTGTAACGAAGGAGGAAATCGCCAGGACGAAGACGAGAAGTGTTGCGGTGAGAACTCCGGGCAGCGAAAGCGGCAGCACGATGCGCGTGAACACGCGCAGGCGGTTCGCGCCGAGCATGGCGGCGGCTTCCTCCAGCTGCGTGTTCAAACGGCCAAAGCCGCTCAGCATCGCAAGGATCGCATAGGGCATTAGGATTTCGACCAGCGCGACGGTGGCGCCGAAATAATTATTGGTCAGCCGTATGACACCATCCGTCAGCCCGGACGATTGCAGCGCCGTGTTGATGACGCCCCGGTCCCCCAGAATGACCATCCAGCCATAGGTACGCACCACCGAGGAGGTGAGAAGCGGCGCAACAGCAAGCGCTGTCAGCACCCCGCGCCAGCGGCTTTGGGTGCGGGCAAGGAACAGCGCGATGGGATAGGAGAGAATAACCGCCAGAACCGCGACATTCACGCCGAGATAAAGCGTGTTCCAGGCGATCTTCCAGTAAAACGGGTCGAACAGCACGGTTCTGTAGGATTCGAGCGTCCAGTCACCACCGCGAAGGGCCGCCATGGCCGAAGATGCGAAGGATGCCCGTACTAGCCAGATGAGTGGCAGCAGGAAGGTCGTCAGCAGCGCAATCAAGCCTGGCAGCAGTAGAAGAAGCAGAATGCCGCGGTGCGATGCTTCGCCACCGGAAGAATGGCCCGCGACCGCCATCAGGCCGCCTCCCCGATCAACGTCACATCCTCAGGAGCAACGGAAAGCATCACACGCTCACCCTTGGCTGGCAGCGCGGCAGCGTGGGTGGGCAGATCGGCCTGCAGGCGATGGTCCCCCGCGCGCACGCCAAGCGTCAGCATCTGCCCGCGATAGGTAACGTGTTCGACAATGCCGGAGAAAGCATTGACGCCGTCACCGAGAAGAAATCGATGCGGGCGAACCAGAAACCGCGCCTTCTGGCCGACCGGGACAGCACCCGAGAAGTGCAGGAAGCCGAGACCTGGGATCTCAGCGCGACCCGGTGCAACCACGGTGCCCGTAAGGAACGAGCCGGCTCCTATGAAGGAAGCGACAAAATCGGTTTTCGGCCGGTCGAAAATCTCGCGTGGCGTGCCGATCTGCTCCAGCCGGCCTTCAGACATGACGGCGAGCCGGTCGGCCATCGAAAGGGCTTCGTCCTGATCGTGGGTAACGAAAATACTTGTAACGCCGGTCCGGTTCTGGATATCGCGAATTTCATCGCGCATCTCGTCGCGCAGCTTGGCATCGAGATTGGAGAGCGGTTCGTCGAACAGCAGCAAAGCCGGTTCGATGACGAGCGAGCGGGCGATTGCCGCTCGCTGTTGCTGGCCACCTGAAAGCTGCGAGATGCGTCTTTCGCCGAAACCGGAAAGCTTGACCAGATCGAGTGCCTTTACCACCCGCTCCTTGCGCTTCGACTTTGCAATGCCGCGCATCTCCAGCCCGAAGGCAATGTTTTCGGAAACATTCATATGCGGGAACAGGGCATAGGCTTGAAAGACCATGCCCATATTGCGCTTATGGACAGGAGTTGCAGAGATATCCCGGCCGTCCAGACGGATTTCGCCTGAGGTTACCGGGATAAGTCCAGCAATCATGCGCAGGATCGTCGTCTTGCCGCAGCCTGAGGGCCCTAGCAACGCCAACATTTCCCCGCGTGGCAGGGAAAAGCTGACATGATCCACGGAGGGCTTGAGGGCGCCCGGATAGGTCTTCACGAGATTGTCGATCTCGACATGATGATCGGCCATGGCGTCCTCTGCTTCCTGTCTCAATTAGCCGCGATGACCTCGCGGTTGATCCGCTGTATCCATGCCGAATATTTGTCCGCCACGAAGCTCCAGTCTAGCGATGACTGTGCCGCCTGGGCTTCCTTGCTGCCATAGATGCGGGCAGCGACCGGCTCGCTCAGCGACACCTTGCTGTTGACCGGACCGTAGAAGCTCTTTTCGGCGAATGTCGCTTGCGCCTCGGCGCTCAGAGCATAATTGACGAAAAGCTCGGCCGCCTCCTTATTGGAGGAGCCTTCAACGATACCGATCGTGTTCGTCTGGCCGATGGAGCCTTCCTTCGGCAGAGCGATCCCGATCTTGCCGCCCTGTGTGTCATGCAGATATTGCGCGCGGCCGTTCCAGCAGACGGAAAGATCGACTTCGCCGCTCTGCACTACCGCATAGCAATCCGGCGCAGGCTCGAAGGTCGAGACGCTCGGCGCAATCTCCTTCAGGAAATCGATGCCCGGATCGATGGAGGTCTTGTAATCGCCGCCCTTCAGCTTGGTGAGGATGGGCAGGAGAATGACGCCGCGCGTATCGGAAAGCTTGGCGGCGATCTTTCCTTTGTATTTCGGATCGGCGAGATCGGCCCAGCTCGTCGGCGGTTCCTTCACCGCACCGGTGTTGTAGAGGATGGCGAGATTGTCCTGCGAGAAGGCGACGGCGCGGTCGCCATCGATGCGCGCCCATTCCGGCTGTTCGGCAAGGTTCGGTACCTTGGCGGCGTCGAGCTTGCTGAACAGCTCTTCCTTGTTCGCCTTGATCGCGACCGAAACGTCGATCAGGGCGACATCCACCTTCGGCTCGGCGCGCTGAAGCGTGAGAAGCGCCAGCGTTTCGGCCGAATTCTTGCTCTGCTGATAATTCACCTCGATGCCGGGATGTTTGGCCTTGAAGGCGTCTATGATGAATTTCTGGTAGTTATCCGCAAAGACGCCGGAGAAACCGACAATGTTGACGGTGCCCTTGGTCGCATCCTGTGCGAAGACGGTGCCAGAAAGCGATGCGATCCCGGCAGCAACGATGCCGACGACGAGAGCGGCCTTGCGGCGCTGATGAGCATTTTTCATTTCAGTTGCCTCCGATTGTTTTCGATATTCTCATTTTGCGGGCCGCCAAGCGGCATCCAGTACGCGCAGCCAGTTCTGGCCGAGAAGTTTGAGAATGAGCGTTTCGCTCCAGCCGCGCGCCAGCATGCGCGCGGTAATATTGGGCACCTCGCCGATGCGCTCGATGCCCTTCGGCTTGGATATCTTGACGGTTGCGAATTCCGTCAGCGTGCGGGCCGTGCCCTTGTCACGGTTTGCCCAGAGCTGCCAGGGGCCGGGACGCGGCCGCTCCTGCGAAAAATCCGTGCCGATGCCGACATGGTCCTCGCCGACTAGATCGATGACATAGGCCATGGCATCGAGATAATCCTCGACCGTGGCGTCGTTTCCAGCGGCGAGACCCGGCGCAAAAAGGCTGATGCCGATGATGCCGCCCTTCTCCGCGCAGGCCCGGAACAGTTCATCCGGCTTGTTGCGCTTCACATCGCGCAGCGCCCGCGGCAGCACATGCGAGATGCAGACCGGCGCTTTCGAGCGGGCGATGACATCCGCCGTCGTTTTGTCACCGACATGGCTCAGGTCACAGAGCACGCCGACGCGGTTCATCTCTGCCAGCACCTCGCGGCCAAAACCGGTCAGGCCGCTATCGTTTTCCTCGAGATATCCGGCGCCAGAATAGTTCTGGGTATTGTAGGTCAGCTGCATGATGCCGACGCCGAGATCCTTGAAGATTTCGACATAATCCAGCTTGTCCTCGAGTGGCGAGGTGTTCTGCCAGCCGATGATGATGCCGGTCCTTTTCTCGGCCTTGGCCGCATGAATATCGGCGACCGTACGCACCGGGCGAATAAGGTCGTCGTTTTCCCGCAGTAAGCGATTCCAATCGCTCACATAACCGATGCCCTCGCGAAAGTTCTCCCAGATCACGCTAGATACGTTGACGGCAGTGAGGCCGCCGGCGCGCATATCCTCGAATATCGACCTGCTCCACTGACAGGTTTGCAGACCGTCGATGACGATGGCCTGATTGTGAAGTTTTGCGGCATCGGTCATGCGGATGTCCTCACTTCGGATTTTGCAATTTGCTGCTTTAGAGCACCGAGCGCGCGGCTGACGAATTCCAGGCGGTCCTGACCCCAGAAAAGCTCGCCGTTCACCACATAGGTCGGCGTGCCGAAAATCCCGAGACGTTCAGCCTCTGCAAGATTTCCCTGCCATTCCGCCACGATCTCTTCCGGCTGCGGGCCGCGCACGAGGGCTGCACCTTCCGAGCCGAGCACGGCATGTGCGATGGTACGCAGTGTGTCGAGATCGGCAATGTCGCGCTCCTCACTCCACAAGGCGCGCTGGATGGCAAAGGACAGGCTGATCGCATCGAGCCCGGCCTTCTGCGCGGCGATGACGAGCTGCGCGGCACGTTCGATGGTGGCGCAGGGATAAAACTTCGGCGTCAGGTTGAGCGCCATATCGAGATAACGCCGCCATCGGTCCAGTTCCACAGCATGATAGTTCTGCCTGGCATCCGGGCGGCTGCGCAGCGGAATGCCGCCATTTGCCTCGATGATGCGGATGGGCCGCAGCACGATTTCGGCGCCATGTGTGCGGGCGACGTCCACGGCGCGTGGCGCACCGAAATAGGCCCACGGCGAGGAAATGCCGTAAAATACATCCAGTTTCAGTGCCGGTTCAGCCATTGGCATGCTCCTTGATCATGACCTGCGCGTCCGCATCGCGCCATTCCTCGCCGGTGATTTCAGCGGCGTCGTGGTTCATAAAGGTCTCGAAATGGCGCGCGCGGTCCTCAACGAAGAGAGACCGGGCAATGCCCTGCGCCAGACGCTCCGCCCCCTGGCTGACGGCCGGAATGCCGCTAGTGATTTTACCGTGAGAGGGAACAGCTGGATAAGCGAAGCAATATATGCGGGAAATCGCCTCCGCCACCGCGGCCGGAAGACCTGGTTTCGGCAGAAACTCGAAGGCGGACCCGAGATAAGGATAGGACCGCAGCGAATCATTCTCCTGCCCTGCGGGAGGCTGATAGGCGTGACGCCAGAGCAGGACACGGTCGCTCAACTCCACAAATTCCGGCCGTTGGGCGAAATCGACATCAAAGCCAGTGGCGAAAATGATGAGGTCGGCCGGATAGCGCCCCTTCGGAGTCTCTATTTCCACCGCCTCGCCCACTTCTGTGATGCTGATAACGGGACTGCCAAGATGGAAGAGCGCATTGCGATGGCGCGAGACCCTCAGGATGCTGTGGCGCGGCGGCGGAATCTGCGTCCGCTCCGCCTCGACCATGAAGGCCCAGCGGTCAGCATCGGGCAGGCCGATATAACCGTGGGACATGCCGAGGCTTGCGATGCCGCCGAATTTCTCAACACGCGGAATATCCGGCCTGCGAATGAAAAGGTCGACGCGGTCAGCCCCCGCCTCAAGTGCAGCGGCCGCATTGTCCATTGCCGAAGCTCCGGCTCCGACCACGGCGACCCGCTTGCCCTGTAACGCGCTCACGTCGAATATATCGCCGCTGTGGCGCACGAAGCGGGCAGGAACCGTTTTCGCTACATCTGGCAGTCGCGGCGCACCGAGGCCATCAAGCCCTGTCGCCAGGATCACCCGGCGCGCCAGAACTCTGGTCGCACCTTCCGGCCCCTGCAACTCGAGATCAAGCAGGCCATCCTCGCGCAGAATGAGACCGGAAAGTTCGGTATCGTTGCTCACGGGCAGCGCCAGCACATTGCGATACCAGACCATGTAGGCCATCCAGTCTTGACGCGGTATGAGCACCATCTCCTCGTAGGCGCGCGCGCCGTACTGCGCCTCGAACCATGCGCGGAATGTCAGCGAGGGTACGCCGAGCGCGGGACCAGCGAGTTCCTTGCGAGTGCGCAATGTCTCCATACGCGCGCTCGTTACCCAGGGACCCTCGAAGCCGCTCGAAGCCTTATCGAAGGCCCTGATATTATCGATCCCGATAAATGAGAGGGCGGCAAGCGCGGTGAGCCCACAAAGCCCGGCACCTATAACTGCAACATCCAGCACTCCGCCACCGTCGATCTCCATCCGCGGCACCCATGGCTTCGCCGGTCGCTCTAGCAGGGCGAGCTCGTGCGCAAGCCGCGCCTCCAGCGCCGGCAAGCCGCCCGCATTGACAGACAGTGCATCGGTTTTTCGATCTTCCATCATGTTATTTCTGAATTAATAAGCGTTAAAAATTCTATTTAAGCATTATAAGAAACACAGAAAGAGCAAGCCGGAAAGCAAAAATCTTCTAATCATCTGCGGTTTTCGGCAAATTCTGGCGCTCACGGCGGCTGGGGCATTATCTCCCGATGTCACCAACAGGCTATCACGACGCACGCCGGGCGAGCCCGACGTCATTAAAACATCGCTGGAGAACAGAACATTCGGCCGGCTACTCAGCGCCTTCTGCCACAGCCTAGGCGACTGCGAGCCGCAAGAGATTGCGAAGGTCGCGCGACCGAGCTTCGTCAACGGCACCGAGATCTTCGCGGATGACGGCAAGGCCTTACGCGAATATTTCTAACATGCTGGCATCGCGATGAAACTTGGATATAGATTCTCGGCCACGAAGAACTAAAGCGATCGGCTTGGGTTCAACCGTCAAGGGCAAGAATCTAGTGGCTTTGCGCGTTTTCAGGACCGTCAGTTGGCTCAAACTCTCCTGAATCGATAATCGACTTCAGAAGAAACCGCGTGTGATCGGTAAGATGTTTTCCACCATGTTGGCCATTTCCAAACGACCAATTTGCCAAGAAAACAGCTCTTCCCCCAGTGAGGTTGGCTGTCGCGCCCTGTACGTATTGCCCGAGATTGGACATGTCTGATGTTGCCCTAGGGGTCCTCCGCGTCCATATAGTTCCAATGACGCATGATTCGAAAATATTCGTAGGTCTTCGATCCGCTCGCAAACGCTCGCCATCGGCCAGCCAAGCCACAGGCCCAAAATGCCAATGGGACGGGTGTGAAAAGAGCGGTACTCACCGTGCGCCGGTGGGATCGGGTGCAGAAGGTCTTTACCTCTTATTCTGCCTTGAGCATGTGACTGACTACAACAAGGGTTATAGTTTTACGACACCACCCTCCAATGCCGACGTCGCCCGTTACCAGAAAGAAGCGACGACGGGTGCGCGCCCGACCTGGGGAAAGAGGGTGAGCGCGGCGACTGAAACTCCGTTACCGTCTTCAGTTCGTTCAGGCTCGGCAAAAACGCTAAATGCTCGCAAAGCCGATCGGCAAGGGCAAACGCGGATCGGCGCCCAACAGAGAAAGCTCAAGGTACTGGAAGCCAAAGCTTTCGAAACACTCGGCCTTTCTTCCCAGGCGACATCCCAAGAAATCAAGAGCCGCTATAAGGAGAGGCTCAAAATGCACCATCCCGACGCCAATGACGGAGACCGCAACTCTGAGGATGCACTTCGAAGCTCGATCGAAGCGTATCGAATCCTTAAATTGAACGGTTTTTGCTAAAGCCTGTTTAAAAGGGGTTACGATCCCTGCCTTGAAGGGATCAGAACCACTGACCCGTTCCAACGCATAGATGAGATGATCACTCGGACCTCAATCCAAGCCAAAATTTCTCAAATGCATTCAAGGAGCATCTTCGTCATTCGCCCAGCAGCTACGCGCAGACACGTGCTCCTTTGCGCGAGGTTGCGCTGAGCAATGGGCCCTCGGCGTGATTTGTATTTTTCGCTATTCGACCGCAAAAGCGAAGACACCGGATGGCCTATTGGACAAACTCTGCCTTGAGGAGAATCGCCGTCATCGCCACTTAGACGGCCGAAAGACACGGGGATACCGATGTCCATGTTGTCACCACGCAACCGTGCAACACTTTGATTACCAATATTCAGTCCCTCAGAACGGTGAGGCTTCATCAGTTTTGGTGGAGCGCGCGTCGATGCTTCCCCGCAAGGCCGCCGAGCCTGTCGGTGGTTGGGACTTCGGCTTTTGTCTCGGCACGCCGGGTGCTTGAGGGCCAACTCTCGGTCCCCGATCATTTATCCAGAAAGATGGCTTTCTTTCATCCTTAGCGTTACAACGACGCCGCCCTCTACCCAGTTATAGTCGATTGATCCACCGAGTTGCCCCGAGACTGTCCTGTGCAACATCTTACTGCCGTAACCGTCTGACGATCTGGGCGACTGGGCAGGGTCGCCTCCGTGTTCGCTCCAGACGATCTCGACCTCGTCTTCGATTACAGAACCGGAAATGTCGAGCAATCCCGCATTATTCGACAAGGCACCATATTTGAGCGAATTCGTTGCCAACTCGTGTATCACGAGTGCCAGGCTGGTTGCAGCCTTCTCTCCTAGTCCCATCCGCGGCACGGCAACGCGGATGCGACCAGCAAAAGCTCCGACGTCGTCGTAAGGGGCAAGCAGCACAGCAAAGAGGTCGCCGAGCAATGCCGATCTCCCCTGGCCATCGGGGAGCGGGCGCACCAGTTCGTGGGCCCTGCCGAGGGCCGTCAGTCGCTCAGTCAACTGCTTTGCCATTTCCTCTTTTGTCTCGGTCGTACGCGAGGTGATATTTGTTAATCCAGAGGCCAGAGCCAGAATATTCTTGACGCGATGGCTCATCTCGCCGGCAAGGAGTTCATGCCCTTCCTCCGCCTGCTTGCGGCCCGTGACGTCAAGAAAGATGCCTGTCATTTTTTCGGTTGCAGCGTCTCCCTCGTTGCCCTGGCCTCGAGCGGAAATCCAACGAACGTCGGAGGCGTTCGTGAGAATGCGGAAATCAATTTCAAACGGGCCGTCGATGGCGCGGGTTGCGACGAACGCCGCCCTGACGCGGTCTCGGTCGGCGGGATGCACCTTGGCGGAAAGATGCTCGAAAGTGAGGTCTACCTCGCCGCAAATGTCCCAGAGTTCGTAAGCCTTGGCATCCATCACAAACGTGTCTTCATCGACGATCCAGGCCCAGAGCGCGACCCCGGCCGACTGGATAGCACGCCTGAGCTCGGCTGTACTCCATTCAGGTTGTGATGTGCCTTCGCTCAATTTCAAATGTCTCCCACCCCATACAAAAGCTGGTATCGATCTAGAACTAGCTGGCCAGCGAAGCGTTATCAATGTTCTACGTAGGATGTGCTTTATTGGGATGGAAGTGGAATGGCATTAATTTCGGACCGGTATCGGGACATTTTTGTTGGCGATGGAGAGATGGCGCAGATGATGCGGCGCCATGATTGGGCGAATAGTACACTTGGTTGTCCGGACGAGTGGCCCGAAGCGCTGAAGGTCGCAATTCGGCTGTTGCTCACCTCAAAATTTGAAATGTGGCTTGGCTGGGGTCCAGACATCGCCTTTTTCTATAACGATGCCTATAGGCCGACCTTGGGAAATAAGCACCCCAACGCGCTTGCTGTGCCGACAAAGATATTATGGTCTGAAATCTGGAATGACATCAAAGGGCGTTTGGAAACCGTTTATTCAAGCGGAGAGGCAACCTGGGACCGCGCGCTGCTCTTGCTTCTCGAACGCGACGGGTATCCGGAAGAAACGTATCATACCTTCTCTTACAGTCCGCTGATCGGAGACAGTGGCAAGGTCGAGGGCGTCTTCTGCGCGGTCACGGAAGAAACCGAGCGGGTCATCAGTGAACGCCGCCTGGCAACCATGCGCACCCTGGCGTCTGGCCTTGCCGTGGCCGACACAGAGGTCGAAGTCTTCAACGCTTCACGCAAAGCGCTTAACGACAACCCTCAGGATCTTCCCTTCTGCGCACTTTATGTTTTTGACGAGAACGGCAATGCGATGCGCCGGTGGGTTTGCGGCACAGCTGAAGACGACACTTTATTGCCCGTAACAATAAACCGTGGTGTGGGTATCTGGAACCTTGAACGCGCCTGGCAAAAACAGACCATGGATCTGATAGAGTTGTCGGCCACAGACGTCATCCCGTCGGGGCCCTGGCAAAGAGCGCCATCTCAGGCTGCGGTCATTCCTTTGGTCGGACAAGCCAGCGACCAACCCAAGGGGGTAATGATCACCGGGCTCAATCCGCATCGGGCGGTCAGCGACGATTATCTGGATTTCCTTAAATTGATAGCCGGCCAGATCACCTCGCGCTTGGCGAGCGCCGAAGCGTTCGAAACAGAACGTCGACGGGCAGCGGCGCTTGCGGAGGCCGCTGAGATCCGGGAAAAAGCAGCGTTGGCACTCGAGCAGCTCAATCGTCAACTCTCCTCAGAAGTGCAACTTCGGACCGCGGAGCGAGATCGGATGCGCGCCCTGTTCCAGCAAGCCCCAAGTTTCATGTGCATCCTCAGCGGGCCTGAACACACTTTCGAGCTGGTCAACGATGCCTATAATCAACTTGTCGGGCATCGCGAGCTCCTTGGCCTCAGTGTCAGAGAGGCGCTGCCTGAGATTGCCGGGCAAGGTTTCTTCGAATTGCTCGACGGTGTTTTTCGATCGGGCACGCCGTACATAGGTCGTTATGTGCCTGTTTTCCTGGAACGGGATGGCAACGAGCAGCCGGATCAGCGCTTCGTACATCTGATCTACCAGCCAATTTTTGATCTTAACGGATCAGTGACCGGGATTTTCGTTGATGGCTTCGATGTCACGGACCAGAAGCGTGCTGAGGATCAGCTTCAGAGCCTTAACCACACCCTTGAGGAAAAAGTCGAGCAGCGCACTCTTGAACTGAGAACAGCACTTCTGAAGCTTGAGAAAGAAACTGTCGAGCGCGAAACCGCACAGATCGCGTTGAGGCAGGCGCAAAAGATGGAAGCGCTGGGTAACCTCACAGGTGGCGTGGCGCATGACTTCAACAATCTTCTCCAGGTCGTGAGCGGCAACCTGCAGCTTCTCTCCAAAGATATCGACGGCAACAGGCGGGCAGAACAACGCCTGCAAAATGCCTTGGCCGGCGTTGCCCGCGGCGCAAAGCTTGCATCGCAGCTTTTGGCCTTCGGTCGCCGTCAGCCGCTCGAGCCCAAAGTCGTCAATGTTCGAAAACTCATCCAGAATATGGACGATATGCTGCGCCGGGCACTGGGCGAAGAGATAGAACTCGAAACCGTTGTCTCCGGCGGGTTGTGGAATACGCTGATCGATCCGAGTCAGCTGGAGAACGCCATCCTTAACCTGGCAATCAATTCGAGGGACGCGATGGAAGGCCGCGGACGATTGACAATCGAGACCGGAAATGCGGTTCTCGACGACAATTACGCCCGTTCGCACGACGATGTCCGTCCCGGACAATATGTGCTCGTTGCAGTGACCGATACGGGGTCAGGAATATCGCCGGATATCATCGAACATGTCCTGGAACCGTTCTTCAGCACGAAGACGGACGGGAAGGGAAGCGGACTCGGTTTGTCGATGGTTTACGGCTTTCTTAAGCAGTCCGGAGGCCACCTCAAAATCTACAGCGAGGTCGGGCATGGGACGACCATGAAACTCTATATGCCGCGCACGGTGCAGGTCGAAGACAGCCTGAGTGATCCAGAGGCCATTGCGGTGACGGGTGGCACGGAAACTGTTCTCGTGGTGGAAGACGATGACGGCGTTAGGGAAACATCGGTGGCGCTGCTGACGGACCTTGGTTACCGCGTCCTCAATGCGCGAGATGCACAGTCCGCATTCGCCGTCGTCAGCAGTGGCGTTCAGATCGACCTGCTGTTCACGGACGTCGTGATGCCGGGCCCGATGCGCAGCACAGATCTTGCGAGGAAGGCCAAGGCTCAGTTCCCTGGCATGGCCGTGTTATTTACCTCAGGCTACACCGAAAATTCGATCGTCCACGGCGGCCGGTTGGACGCTGGTGTCGAGTTGCTATCCAAACCCTACACGCGCGAGGCACTGGCCCGCAAAGTCCGCCACGTCCTGAACAACGCGCAGCAACACAGGATTGCCTTGCAACGGATGGAGCGCCAGGAGCCCGCGCCTGCACCCGAGCAGGAGCCGCGTGATAGCCGCCCAACGGTGTCCGCAAAACCGCATGTCCTTATCGTTGAGGATGAGCCGCTTATCCTGATGTCGACGGTCGACATGGTAGAGGAGCTTGGTCACACGGTGCACGAGGCTAACTCAGCGGAAGATGCCCTCAGCGTCCTTGAGACCAACAGGATCGACATGTTGCTGACAGATGTCGGTCTGCCCGGCATGTCCGGGATCGAACTCGCAAGGCATGTAAGGGAACGCTGGCCAAACGTGCGGATCGTTTTTGCAAGCGGTGACGACAACGCCAAGACAGCCTCGGGCATTTCCGATGCGCAGCAATTATCCAAGCCTTTCAGTATCGATGGGCTGCGACAGGTTTTGGGTAAGGCCGATCGGACCTTGTGACCGCAATCTGGCTGGCATGACTCGCGCACGTGTATATCCACGTTTGCCATCGCGCTGTTTGGCGATGGCGGCCGGCCACTTGCGCAAGGTTGAGTATCCAGTCCCACCTGCGCTGTTGACCGCCGAGTCATCACGATAGTGGAACTGGATCTGTGGAGATACCTCGATGCCCCCTGGGCAAGCGAGGCCACGGCACCCTTCGCCGGTTAATGGGCCTTCCGGTTTTTATCCGAAGTCGACGCCCGCGCGGCGTAAGTCATAGCTCGACCGACAAGAACCGCGCGGCATAAAACACCACCAGTTCGATCCGGATCAGCCGTACGCCGCGGGGCACGAGATCACTAGAGGCTGACGCCCTCCAGTTTCGCGATCAGCGTGTTGCGATCCTCGACCGATCTCAATCGCACCGTTAGAGCTTCGCTCTTAACCGGTACCTGGGGCGGCAGAGAGACGGCAATGCCGGGAATATTTTCGGCAGCCCACCGCCTGAAACGAGGCAACTTGTTGGGGCCGCTGATAGGAAGGGTGTGAATATATCTGAAAGTCATGACTGCTTCTTTCCGAATGCGGGCAATGCCATGGCACAGGCGGCCAGATTTGCTCCGCAGTTTTCGTGTCGGGTTGCGAGAAACCTGACGCCAATGTCGCGGTCGCAACTATTGGCGCCAGGCAATCAGCGTCCGGCACTAACCCTTCGGATAGGAAAGACGTAACGCGTGGTGAGCGCGAAACCCGTTAGCTCCGTCGTCGGCATGTCAGACACCAGAACCTTGCCGCTCGCTCAACCCCAGGATCAGGCGGCCAGAGTGACGGCGGGCATGCCAGCACCCCGGCTCTGCATCGAGCTTCCGTACAAAATCGGCAAGCGCGATATCACCCAGCCTGTCCGCCGCCGCTTGTGGAGAAAACCATCGTCTTTTTCGGTGCGCTTTTTCGCGCCAGTGGGTCAAAGTGCCACGCACGTTCATACCGAATATCGTGACACAGCAGACAAGCTGAGGCCCATCGTTGAGGGTCTTGATATATCTGTATGTCAATACCGGAGCCGGGGACATGTCGCCAATAATTCCTGCCACCTTGAACGCATGTTGCGAGGCCATGACGAGGGGCGGACATGCTTTCACGAGTGGGCCATTGGGCACGATCCAGCGCTCGCGCTCACGGTCCGTGACAAGCAGCACCTTGCGCTCGCCGTCGCGCCCGATCCGCCAGGGAAGTACTCCGACCTGCTGCAACTGACCTCTGTCATCAGGTGACGAGACGATCCGGCTTGCTGTCGTAGCGCGTGTCATTGTCCTGCGGTCTCCGCAAGCCAGCGAAAGGGCAGCCGGAACTCGTTGCGCTTGCAACTATGAGGCTTGCGTGCGGCTCTCAGTGGAACAGAGGTTTCACACCAAGGGCACCGGGCCGCGGCACCCGGCAGTTGACGGTTGCAGGCAGGACAGACTGGAAGGGGGCGAGGGTGGGACATTAAAACGCTCCATGGCTACGTCGCGCGAGCGACGCATACCAACCGCACTTTCAATTGCGTGGTTCCCGGAGCGGCTGGGTCTATGGCGGCGTTAAAGGTTCAGTGCTGCCAGCTCCGGGTTAGGGAATGTGCCTGATCAGTAAGCCTGAAAAATAGGGATTTCATGGTCGTTTTCATGATGCTTATCTGGGCAAGGATCGCGTTGACGGCAAGGTGACCTTTTGCCGCACGATAGGAATGATGTCGGACCATTCGCGCCAAATCGTACGTGAACGAACCTCGTTACATCCACTCAGCGGCAAGAAGCTCTGCGTCACTTTATGGCCTTACTGTCAGACCCAGAGCTTTTCGCTTGAACGCGCGGACGACGATCGAGACATTGATGGAGGTTTTGCAGACGTAGCTGTTCTCGAACAACAGACCTGACCGGTCGTTGCACAGCACTGACGATTCGAGCGCCTGCTCAGCTAGGTTGCGCCCCCACTCGTCGTGGAAGAACGTGCTTCCATCGGTAAAGCCAAGCCCGGTGCTCTGGTATGTCGGTCGAGCTTGCAGCGATCTTAAGGCGGCAAGATAAGCGGCATCATTGTCCGACCTGCGTCCAGCGAACATTGCTTTTCCCAGAGATTTCCGATCGATGCTGGGACGCCTCCAAATAATGAAGCGGTTCTCAACCAGATCAATGTACTCATCGAGACCAGCAACGGGGATCGAGTGGGCGGCGACAGGTTGATAGAACATGAATGGATCGCTCTCTTCGGCGGCCGCATTCGCCCGGAAACACATAACCGCTTCGAGCGATGCCACTATCTCCGGCCAGGCTTTTAGAACGGAGGACATCACCTGAGGGGCGACTCCAGCCTTTCGCCAGAGTGCATGTATTAAAGCAAGAGCAATCCACCGTGGCTCGCCCGTCGTCTCGTTAGCCGCGTTAGCAATCGGTGCAAGGCAGGCCTCGTCCTCACATAGGATAGCGGCGACATCAGCCAGAGTAGCATGATCAAGACCAAAATTGGTCTTGGCAAGCAGGGCAGGAAACAAGGTGGTAACCTCTGAAAAACGCCTTGTTCTCAACAAAGAGAACAAAGACCAGTGGAGCGACTAAATTGGCGAACGACCCGATCGCGCGCGTGCGATCGGGTGACGCTCCTGCTTTGAGGCGCAGCGGCTCCGGTCTGGCTTGAGGTCCAATAATCATGACCGATGCGTTCCTCCGGGACAGCATGAGTCGAGCTGGGCCGCCGCTCGTGATCGCCTAGATGACCCCTAACGCGTCCATAGCTTCCGCGACCCGAACAAATCCGGCGATGTTTGCACCAAGGACGTAATCGCCCGGCGCGCCATATTCCTCGGCTGTTTCCGCGCAGACATCATGGATCGCACTCATGATGTCTGCGAGGCGCGCCTCCGTTTGCTCAAACGTCCAGCTGTCACGGGAAGCGTTCTGTTGCATTTCCAAAGCAGACGTGGCGACCCCTCCTGCATTAGCGGCCTTGCCAGGCGCGAACATGACGCCTGCCGCCTGAAACAACCTTACAGCCTCGGGAGTCGACGGCATATTTGCACCTTCTCCCACCGCGATGACGTTGTTTCTGACGAGCGTCTTTGCGTCTTTACCAGTCAGTTCGTTCTGCGTTGCACAGGGCATAGCCACGTCACAGGGGACATCCCAGATTGATCCTCCCTCTACAAAGCAAGCGTCCGACCCCTTGAGCTTCACGTATTCCGAGATGCGTCCTCGGCGGACCTCCTTGATCTCCTTGACCAGGGCGAAATCAATCCCGTTTTCATCAACGACATAACCGTTTGAATCGGAGCAAGCGACAATCTTCCCGCCGAACTCGCTTACTTTTTCCATTGTATAAATTGCAACGTTGCCCGAACCAGAAACCGACACACGCTTTTCAGAAAAGTCCATTCCCTTGGAGGCCAGCATCCTGCGCACAAAGTAGCTCGCCCCATAACCTGTCGCTTCTTTGCGAGCGCGCGAACCGCCATAGAACAGGGCTTTCCCGGTCAGGACTCCCGCCTCAAATCGATTGGTGAGCCTCTTGTACTGGCCAAACATATAGCCAATCTCACGACCGCCGACACCGATGTCGCCAGCGGGAACGTCGGTGTATTCGCCAATATGTCTATGAAGCTCAGTCATGAACGACTGACAAAAGCGCATAATTTCGCCATCAGATCGTCCGCGCGGATTGAAGTCGGATCCGCCCTTCCCTCCCCCGATGGGCATACCGGTCAAGGCGTTCTTGAACGTCTGTTCGAATCCGAGGAACTTGATGATACCGACGTTGACCGAGGGATGAAACCGAATGCCGCCCTTATAGGGACCCAAAGCAGAGTTGAACTGCACGCGGAATCCGCGATTGATTTGGACCTGACCGTTGTCATCCACCCAAGGCACACGAAAGATGATCTGCCTCTCCGGTTCACAAATCCGCTCGATGAGGGCGTTTTCCGCATAACGCGGATGTTTAGCAATGACTCTTCCAAGGCTCTCCAGGACTTCGCGCACGGCCTGGTGGAACTCGAACTCTCCTGCGTTTCGGCGCAAGACTTCGTTGAGAATGGGTTCGAGTTTTTCGTCGACGTGAACCATCAAATACTCCGTTTTTTTAATAGCTTAAGGAAGATCGGCATGGGCAAAGCAGCCTGATCACTGCGGCGAGGGTGACTGTCTTGGCTCGTCAGACATCGGGGTTCTTTGACCTCACTCGCTCGGACATCATCGCCTGGAAGTTCGACAGCAGGATTATGCATCCGCCGATGAATACCCAGGCGTCTACGCCTTCTCCGTAAGCGTAGAACCCGACGACCGCAGCCATGGGTACACGCAAAAAGTCGATGGGCATGATGACAGATGCATCGAGGCGCTTAAGCGCCTGTGCCTGGCAGTAATGCGCACTCAAGGCACCAACGCCGGCAACCATCATCCACGGAATATCGGACAAGCTGACGTCCCTCCAATCCGTCAACGCGGCCAGCAGTCCCAGCGGCAGTTGAATGAGGATCATCCAGACCACGATGATTGCTGGTGAGCATTCTTTCGTGAGCTGCTTGACGAGAATTAAGGAAAGCCCATAGCCGGCGGCCGCCAGCAGCACTAAGCCAGCAGCCGGATCAATGACGCCGAATCCTGGACGCACTATCACCAGAACACCGATGAAACCGCCAAGGGTTGCGAGAAGCCGCGGCCCGGTTAGCTGCTCCTTGAGAAAAAGCCAGGCGAAAAATGCGACCCAGATCGGCATCGTAAATTCGAGTGCAAAGACCGAGGCCAGTGGGAGAGCGACCACGCCAATGGTCCAGAAATACTGGGCGGTGAAGTGAACGACGTTTCGGGCGAGATGCCTTGGAAACAGTTTCTTCTGAAGGATCTGCGGCAGGAGTGACCGTCCCACCAGCAAAATTACGCCGAGACCGACGAGAGCCCGGAAAAACAGCACCTGTCTGATCGACAAGGTCGATGCGAGCTCGCGAGACCCGACAGCCATGCTTATGAATGACGCCATGCTCAGCGCCATCCAGCCAAGTCCCTGCGCAAAACCTGCCCGCCCCGGCATTCCAGTAAAATGTGTGTCTTTTTCCATGATTGCTCCGGACAGCTTGTGCTGCCGCGATAAGGGGAGCCTTGGTCCACTTTTGTTGGCCAAACATCTGAAGCACCATACGAAACAGATGTTGTTGGTGCGTGCAAAGGGCGGAGGAACGTGCGCAAGCAAGCGCAGACATCCGGTCCTGCAGACCTTTCTTGCGTCGATATCATCGCGTTCAGAGGTGGCTGAAGGCTTCCGCGGCTGCTCGTCGTAAACCGGCACGGCCGACCCGGACGACAGTCAATTGATGTCTGTGTCCATCGCGAGAATTCCACTCCCCGCGCTGCCCGGGCTTAAGGCCCAAGAGCGCCACGCCAACAGGCGTCAATACAGACAAGCGGCCCGCGTCTGCCAGCACTTCATTCGGGAGAACAAGGGTAACCTGGCGTTGCTGCCCCTCTACATCATACGAGACAGTTGATCCTAGGCAGACCGTGTCGAGCGAGACCTGTTCGTCTGCCAAGACCCAGGAGTTTTCCAGCTTCTCACTCAAGTCGGGGCCGACGTCGAAATCATTGGTCAGGGCCACGAGCGTCAGGCGGCTAAGTGTGTGAAAGTCTGTTGCCCCGATTATGGGCATGGTTTGGCTGAGTGAAGACATGTTTATTGTGACCTGCGCAACAACCCTATCGCTAGAGGAAGGGCGTTGACTTGTTTGAAGAGAGACTTGCCGCAGATGGTAAGGCGAACGTGTTGACGTAGCCACTCTGGATCCGGCAGGCGACAGTGGCCGGACCCGGTTACGATCCTGCGATGGGGCAGACCCTGAAAGCGCTCACTGCGCGTCTTTTGCTCTCGTTCAACATCAACCTAGCATTTATGGAAGGTGCCATGAAGTCAAGGGCACTTGCCGAGATCGAAAGCACCGGGCAGCGTCTCACGGAGCGCTTCTTGACTTCCCCCTCAGGCATGCCATGATTAGGGCACCATGTTGAAAATTGGCAATTCACATAAATTTCGCCTCTGCCGAGAGTATCCCGTCGAAGGATACTAGCCCGGGACGTAGACTGCTGTCGCGCGTCTGAACCCGGGCTTTGATCCTGCGGGATTGCGCGACCTCACCCTCCACAAGCAGTCTTTTTAAAACGCAGCTATTCGGCCGCGGTACGAGGCATATGAAATGAACACCACTGATTACACAAAGCCGTCCATCATCGTCCGGCAGACTGACCACGCTCGTCTGACCGCTCTTGCACTCGCGGCACCGGGGCGCGACCTCGACGATGCCGAGAAGTTGCTTATCGAACTTGAGCGTGCTGATGTCGTAGAGGATGACCAGTTCCCCGCAGACGCAGTGGCGGTCGGCTCGACGGTATCCTACCTGACGGAAGGCGGAGCCAGAAGGACGGTAACTCTTTGTTACCCCGGCCTCGCCGACATCGAACGCTCAATGGTCAGCGTGCTGACCCCGATTGGAGCTGCTCTTCTTGGTCTTTCTCCCGGACAGCAGATCGAGTGGAACGGCCGTGACGGGCATTCACACAAGTTGACCGTCCTTGAGGTGATGGCCGACTTAACGGTCAACGCCTCTTAAGACCCTCATTCCGGATGATACGAGAACCCGTTTACAAATTGACGGCGACCGTCCGCATCCACCGATTGACGAGGTCACAATTCAAACGTCGCGAGTAATCGCGACTATTGCGATCCCAATCGATGCCAGAGAGCTTCATCTTCCACTCCTTGGTTGGCCATCTGTCCCTGGATGACCCGGCAAGCTTCGATCCATGCGTACCGCCTTGCGTTTCAACGTCAAAGGAACATCACCTGAATATCTGAATGAGCTACTAGAAGCGCAATCGTTTCGGCACCCATCACCTCTTTCTCGAAGTTGTTCGAGGAGCAGGTGGCGGCTCAGATGGTTATGCTTGACTGATGTCACACATCCTGCAACGCCATTGCCACGCCGAAAAACGAGGCGGATAAATGCCATGGACGATCCAGCCCCTAAAGTTCGCCCTTCCGGTGTTGAGATGGGCTGACCCCAAATGCTTTTTTGAAGCTCTGGGTGAAGGCACTTTGGGTTGCAAATCCCCACGCCTGAGAAATCTCCTTTACGGACCGATCCTTATTCCGATCGATCTCGTCGCGAGCTTTTTGAAGGCGCAGAGCAAGCTGATACTCACTTATTGTTTGTCCCACGCAGTTCAAAAAGGAATATTGCAAAGAACGAACACTGACCCCGCTCAGGCCCGCCAAGAGTTCAGGAGAGCTTCTAGCCGCTGGGTGCGCATGGATATAATCAATCGCTCGACGGACTTGTCGTGGAGCAATGACGGGCACAGGCGCCTCAAGTTTTTGCGTGTAGTTGTTCGGATAGTTTAGAAGAAAACTGTCAACGATCAGATTACCCATACTCGGAGACTGCTTATTCAATGACCTGGCAATTCCTTGTAACGGTGAACCGTTCAGCATTTGAACAAGAGCCGGAAGCCCTTCGAGTTTGCCATGATCCAGAGCGCGTTTGCTAAATTCGATCGGCTGAACCACAGGCCGATCGAGCAATATCGACATGCGTCTTGATAATAGAGCGTCTGAGATAACGACTGTTGAATGTTCGCTACCATCAAGGACATCCACGCTATCGGCGTGCCGGTAGCCAATGACCTGATTAGCCGCAATCGATAGCCTTTCACCCCGGAAGTCATATTCGGTCGCTCCCTTGCTCGCGAAATTAAACAGAACAGCGTCGAACATCGCAATGGGCGTAACGCGATACGAACCTATGGTCGCCGACCATTCGAAGAATACTTCATCGATTACGGCCAGTTGACCGGTGACCCCGTAGTTGTCGTGTGAGCCCAGTGGCATGACAGCGACGGGAGCATACGCCTCACTCAGATACTCTTCGACTTCCCCAATATCTCTCGACGAGATCTTGAGCTTTTTGTACAGCCCGTCCGACATTTCCCGCACATCCCAACACAGTTTGACGTGATAAAAAGCGCATTAGGTACCAACTCAAATCACCTGAAATGGCATCATATGTCCCTATAATAACCAACGGTGCGGCATCATTTAGATCTGGGAATCAACCGAGGGTATTGCTCCATTTCGGTCGTAATCAGTCATGCTTGCAATCAGCCTCTGCGTTTCGGAAGACCTTCTCAATGTCTAGTGAACGGTTCAGAGGACATTTGTCCGGCACGCTGGCAATAGTCGCAAAAAAATTGCACCTCAGAAACACACCTGCACTTTACAGGTGGCTCATCGGCTTCACGCGCCTTTTGAGAGTGAGAGTTTTCGACTATTCTTAATTATAAACATTGGCGCCTTACCGGTCGCGGCTCTAACCCTCTAAAAAAGGTTCACGTCGAATGGCTTAGCCAAGGATTATGGCCTAAACGTCCGCGACATAAAGTGGTTTGGATACGGATTTGATACAGAGATGTCTGGATGAGCAATCAATTATTTCGGCCTCCAAGCTTTTAGCGGCGATGGAAAACCCGAAAAGGCTCGCAATACTGCGGATTCTCGTTGACGCCGAAATTCCGGTTGGTGAGCTGGCACACCGGGTTGGCCTCAGCCAATCAGCCTTGTCGCAACACCTCGCCAAGCTGCGCAATGCAAACGTCGTACAAACCCGCCGTGAAGCGCAGGTGATCTACTATTTCAGCCATTCCGATGCCGTGCGGCGTATTTTAGCTACTTTGGAAGCGATTTTCCGCGAGCAGCCGCCTGTGTCTCCGGCTGCTGCGCCAAGCGGGCGATAAATTCGCCCCGGCGCATGAAGCTGGTAACGTTATGGATGGCTTCACTGGATTGGACTGGCTGGCCAGTCAAGATTCCTCGCCGCTTTAGACTGTTTTCTTGATGTATTGTAAGCGGTTGTCCGACCGCATATTGTCCGATGTCGCCTGATCTGTGATCGACACTCCATGGATGAGTGACAACGAGGATCTTGCAGGCATACGTCAGAGTTGTCTTAAGGTGTACTACGCTTATCGACTTACACGGTTACCGTGCTGCTTTCGGCGCTCTTTACGGAGACACACCCAACAAGAAACATCAGGACCACAATCCGCACCTCGGAACTCCGTGAGTCGCTCAGTTTGCTATTCCGTGGCTCTACACTCACTCCTGAAATACACCTCAGACAGCCGAAAGTTTCCTTTGTGTCGCCTGCACTGAGCAACGATATCGATACTCGCCTTCAAAAAAGCCACGATGTCGGCCCGGTCCAGGCCTGCGCCGCCCTGCGACTCCTTAACGAGCAGGACCAGTTGCTCAAAAGCCAATTCGGCCGAGTTCGCATGGACCGTGGTTATTGAGCCAGGATGGCCCGAATTCACGTTCCGGATATAATAAAAGGCCGTCCCATCACGAAGCTCCTGAAGCAGAATCCTATCCGGCCGCATACGAAGACAAGATTCGAGAAGCTCTTTCGGTCCGGCACGCGAAAGCCCCTGCCCTCCTTTCGAGTAGAACAAGCGCACGTGGTTCGGTTGTGAGATAACGAGCTCGGGAGTGTCCTCGATTGAAATGACCCTCTCGTTTTCGGGAATATGCTTGATCAATGCTTTGGAAAGTGTCGTTTTCGCCGAACCTGTGGCGCCAGAAATGATGATGTTTTTTCGAGCGATGACGGCCTGCCGCAGGAAATCCTTAAAACGGCCGGCACGATATGTTTCACACAGTTCCTCATCCTGCGCGGAGGAGGAGGTACTGGTCGCTGCGCACGCTGTCTGGAAAAATCCCTTTTCCTCCAGATCATCAAGACTGAAGTCGACCGAGGAAGGCTTGCGGATTGTCATGCTGACAGTGTCATTGATGGTCGCCGGGGGGATGACGATCTGGATTCGTTCGTTCCCGGGTAGCGTCGCCGACAATATTGGACGCGTCTCATCAATCGACTGATGGGAAAAACTTGCGACTGCCCGGGCAAGACGCATGAGCTTTTCGAAGGTCAGTTCCGGCATTTCATAGGTCCGCCACCCACCGGGACCTTCCGTCAAGACCTGCCCGGGCCGATTGACGATCACCTCTAGGAGAGACTTGTCCTGAAGGAATGTCGAAAACGGTTTCATCAGCTCGCTGACGACAGCCGAGTCCTGCCTCTCTGCCATTTCGCGCCCTATTTCGTTAGGAGCGTCGATCGTGGCGCGAAATCCCCCAGGACTGCACGATCGAAAACGCGGTTTCTGGGTTCGGTCACTCTAAGACCGTAGATGCCGGAAAAGTCGAGATCGCGAGCGACAAAGATCGAAACCGGTTCACCTTGGTGCTTATTGAGTGTCGGCGGGATATTGATGGACTGCTCGACCGCGATGGCGGCCGCCTGTTGACTGGCACTCGTTGTTTTTTGCGCGTCGACATCGCTGTCCTGCAGCCGACTGCTTGCATAGTTCGTCGCGTCCCCGACAATGGAAAGCAGAAGAGCGCTGCCGAACCGCTCCCACCAATGGGTGTCGACATGGCCGTCGACACCGGCACGACCAAGTGCGTCGGTTGCTGGTGATGCGAGAGTGACGATAACGCCCTTCGGCGTTTTCGCGCGATTCCAGAGAATGAACAGGCGCTTTTGCCCGCGTTGAAGCCCTCCACGATATTCGCCGACAACCTGCGTGCCCTTTTCCATCAAGACCACCCTGCCATTGTCAGAGAGAACATCGCGGTTGATCACACAAGTGGTAAATCCCGGCTGGTCGGATGCTAACGCGGTTTCAAGAACGCAGGGAATGGAGGTTCCCATCGCGACGATGAAATTGCGGTTTCCGAGTGTACCGGCCCTTGAGCCTTCAAGCCGCGTTGGCCGCAGCAGGCCATCGAAACGATGCTGCTCATTGTTTTGCTGGTTCTGAACAGACATATTGTTGTCGAGCGGCACGAAATTGCTGTTGTCGGAAGGATAAGAGCTGTCGCTTTCCCTCAGCTCTTTCCGATTCCTCTGCCCTCCACTGAAGGCCATCACGGGCGCGCGGCGGGCGGAATCGAGCAGCTTATCCTGCTCTTCAATGACCGGTTCGACGACAGGCGTTGGCAATTTTACTTCAGGGAGCGCCTGGTCCGGTTCAACTTTCTCTTTTGCGGCCTCGAAGGGGGTCGTCTGACGAATAATGATCCGTTCGGGCTGAACATTTTCATCCCTTCCCTTCTTTCCCGTCGTCGACCAAAGCGCGAAGCTGACAAACGCGATGATCGCAATGGCAACAGCGCCGCGTTTCAAGAGAGGGCTGTTGTCGATCTGACGACTGGTGACGGTTTCGGCACGCTCTCCGGGGATGCGATCCTCGTCTTCCTGAGCCATGACTGTTCCCTCTCCTATTGCCCGGTAACGTCGCGCTTCACGACGCGCTCCACCGAAGGAGACGTTGTGTTGGTGTCAGGATTGATACCGACGCGGTCGTAGGCTTCGTTGAAGACGCAGAGCACATCCTTGCCCCGACGCAAGATGAACTTGCGGCTGATCGCGTGCACCATCACCAGATCTCCATCGACCGACTTCGGAACAAGGCTTTCGGAGCCGTCGGAGTTCTCCATATAGATCGCGGGCATTTCCTGGTTACCCACAAAGGCGAACGTTGTAATCTTGCCGTTGTCGTAGACGCTTTGCGGCTCCAGTGCCTGCGATCCCTGAGAAGAATAGCGCCAGTTTCGAGGGCCATAGGCTTCGTGAAGCGCCAGCACATTGTCGGCGTCCTTCGCCTGGGCCGCGAGAGCCCTCGACGCTGCCTGCTGGCGGCGAAGCTCGGCGTCATCGCCTGGATACCTGTACTTCACGTAGAAGTAGGTGTTTTGGCCAGCCTCTACGGAGCCATCGCGCGCCGTCAGTTCCATCTGGTAGCTGCGGGTCGAGCCATCCCTGCGCGTCGTAACCACGGAAATATTCGTCACCGGCTGGCTCTCGCGTGGCTTCAGGAACAGGATGTTGCCGGCCGGCGCAACTTCCCAGGCGACGCTATTGCCGAGCGCGACATGGGCGATTTCCTCGTCCGCCGCGAACTCGACCTGTACGGATGACCGCAGAGTGCCGACCACCCGCGTGATGTTGTAGGGTTGGTAGTTCACGAACCGGACACGACTGTCTTGCGAGGCACCTCGGGGTATCTCAAGCGCAAACGCCGGCGACATCGAAAGGGTCACGATGAGTGCAGGAATTCGAGGGATGCGCATCATCTCACCTCCTCCGGATCAGCGCGATACTCGCTGACGACGAAGCCGAGCGGGTTTACGAGCCGGTCCGTCGAGGACATCGGAGCGTTCGCGTAGGAATAGGTGATCGACGCAACCCAATGGGTCGTTCGTACTTCCTCGCCACGCGTGATGGTTCGCATGTAGCGTACGGAAACGACATTCTGATTGATGAGGGAGATTGAAGCGATATCGATCCTTGCTGTAGCCCCGCGACCATAAGTATTCTGGGGCGATTGCGGGTTGCTGCCACGGTAGAGGGCCGCGAAACGCGTTTGCTCCGCTTGCGTCGACAAGAGGGCGATGGTGCGGAAATTTTCCTGTGCTTCACTCCAGACGTAACCCTCGCGGGCCCGGACATATTTTGCAGCGAAATATTTCGTCACCGCCTCATCGTAGGTGCCAGCCGTCGATGTCAGCGCTGACACGACGTCGACAATGCCGGTCGAATTGTCGACGCGCACCACAAAGGGTTCAACCGTCTTGAGGGGTGTGAGACACGCGATCGCGAAGACGGCTACAGCGGCGACAATGCCTGAAACTATGGCGATCGACCAGGCAATCCTGTTCGATCGCTCGACCTGGATCATCCGGTCCTGGTCGAAACGACGTGCTTTGTCGAAGTAGCTCTTGAGATTATCTGTCGTCACCATGTTTCATCCCTCACAGCGGCGATAGGAACCGTCGATGTCCAGATGCGCAAAAGCGGAAGTCTCGCTGGCCTCTTCTACGAAAGGTGTGAGGGACGTGGACGAACTCGTGTTGGATTGCTGCTGTTTCAGCTTGCTGCCGCCCTCCCAGTCCCACATCGAGCGGTTCAATGGGCGGCGCGAATAGCCGTCGCACTTCGGCAATGGGTAGGTCATCGAAGCGCAGCCGACAAGCGTGGCTGAGAAGGCGAGTAACAGGGCAGGCTTAATCATTCAGCAGGCCTTTATCTAATGTTCTGGAATGGGTGTCATACGCCGGCATTTCTTGATCCGAAGGCGCGGCGGGCAAACCGAGCACCGCGCCCTATCATCCGGCCGGTGTGGGAGGCTGCTCTGGCCAGCATGCCTTCATGCGCATCGCGTGCGGTCGTGTAACCATAGACCAGCGAGGCGCCGCCAGACGCCAGCGCCGATGCAATGCCAGGTAGCTGGTAGAATATGTACAGGGCAGCTATCCCGATGGCACAAAAAGCAATAGGGCGCATAAGGACGTCGCTGTAGCTGTCGATTGCGGTGAAGGTCGAGTCGAGGCAGGAGATCAAAAGCGAACCGACGGCAACGACAAGGACCTGAAGGATCACGAAGTTTGCGAGCTGCCCGATCCAGGACTCGGTAAAACGGCGCGTCGATTGAAACATGGCAAGCGCAATGAAAATCGGCCCGATCGCCAGGACGATCGCCAGCGCCAACCGTGCATAAAGGGAAACAACATAACCGATCCCCGCCACCAGAAAGCTGACGCCGATCACCATGATGCCGCCCACACCTGTGACGATGTCAATCGGCCAGGAAGCCCTGGTCCAGATATCGGTCGCAGAGGCCTGGCCCTTGTCGAGCAGACTGTCAAAGGTGCTGGCACTCGGCGCCGTACCTGCATTCAGCGCCTGAGCGATCTCGCGTGGCAAAACATCGAAGAAGATGTTTGTGACATAGGTCTGATATTCGCCGGCGTTCTTCACCAGCATCACTATGATCGCGAGCTTCATCGCGCGGAAGGCGAAGTCAAGGATAGGTTCCTGGACCGAGCCCCGAAGGATGAGATAGCCGTAGAGGACGACGTAGAGGGTCACTGCCACCGTCAACGGACCAGCGACCCATTCTGCTATGTTCGACGTCCCATCCGAGACGAAAGTCTCCAACGGCCGCTTGAACTGACCGTCGATAAACTCAAACACCTGGTACATTTGGTCAGCCTCCCAATGCCTTGCGCATGTTCTGGAGCCGGAGCTTAACCTCGGCCGCTTCCGCGTTCTGGCAATTGGGCGTCTGGCGCAATGCACCCGGGTTGTTGCGGCACTCGGTAATCGTACGGGACAGCAATTCGGTGTCGGCGACGAACTCGTCCACCGTATGAGTTCGTTCCGCCTCTTGCGAACAAGCCGACAAGAGCACCAGGGAAAGGACGATGAGGGTGCACTTCACTGCAGCGCCGCCTTCATATTGTCCATCCGTTGGCGCCAGTCCTCCGCCTTGCGCTGTTCGTCGACCTGGTTCTGCGCCTGCTGCACCATCCTCAGCCCCTCCATCCGCAGGACGTCGGTCTGAAGAAATGCCTGTTCGGCCTGCAGCCGAGCCTGCAGGTCGGCAATCTCTTTGGCGTCGCCAGCCGTGGAAATCTTTCCCCGCAGCTGATCAATCCCGTCGATGCGCTTGGTCGCGGCATCGTAGATTTGCTCACCAACGCTCATTTGCCCGGCATTCTTGTTCTGAAGCCGGGACAATTCCTGAGCGTAGAAATCATCGGCGTCAGTGCGGTAGGCCGAGTTACCTTCCAGAAACCTTGAGGCGGAATCACCGAACACGCCGGTGCCGTTGCCTTTGAGCAATCCCTCGATGGCAGCGAAGTCAAAGGGAAGCGCCTTGCGGATCGCCGGATCGTTGAGAACCTCGGCGACATCCGCCATATCGGTCAGCTTGTTGAGCGAGCCATAAAGCTGCCGGGTCTGGCCGATCTGCTCATTGAGCGCGTCGAGTTGCGACTTGAGCTGCGCGATGCTCTCGATCTGCTTGGCAATCGCAGCCTGATCGTTGACAGGAATCCCCTGCCCTGACGCGCCTTCAGCAGCAAGCATGAGCACCGCGCTGAGCAGTACGCCATGAAGTCGATAGGAAGTCATCAGCTAGCACTCCTTCGCTGTTGGAAAATGGGAAGCCAGTTCTCGACGTCGTCTCCAACCTCCGCGCGGATCGCGTCGAGAAGTTCGACATTGGCGGTCCGGCCGGAGAGGATGGCGAGCTCGTCATCGAAGCCGTTGAGATCGAGCTCGGCAACGACGCTGTTGTGTCCTTGCTTCAACACGAACCTCCGGCTTTCAACGGAAAGCTCGCGCGCTATCAATTCGTATTCGCGCTCGGTGAGCTTGAATCCATCGACATAGTCGGCATGGTTGCCGCGCGAGTTGGGCAGGAAGATCTGTGTCGGGCATTGCTCGATGAGGGTGTGCGCGATTGGCGAGTTCAGCGCGTCGCGTGGGCTTTGCGTGGCAAACAGCATCAACCCATTTTGTTTGCGGATGGTCTTCAGCTTGTTTTGCGCAAGATCGCGGAACCCCTCGTCCTGTAGCGCCTTCCAGAATTCGTCGATGACGATGATGATCCGGCGGCCATCGATCATCTGCTCGACGCGATGGAAGAGATAGGCCATCAGCGGTGTGCGAATTTCCTCGTTGTCGAGGAAGTCGGTCATGTCGTAGCCGATGAACTTCCCTGATCCGCCGAAATCGCCAAATCCGATATCTTCGTTGACATTGTCGAAGACCCAGCCGAGCGGCCCTCCCTCCTCCCACCGGCGGAGCCTCGCCGCGATACCTTCCGGATCCGTATTGTTGAGGAAAGCCCGCAGCGCCCCTATTGTCCGTCGCTCAGCGGGCAGGTCGGCAAGGCCGTCGATCGCGCCGGAGATGTCGCGAAGTTCGGTGACAGTCAGTTCCCGCGCCCCTGAACCCACAAGCTTGCCGATCCAGCGCGCCAGGAACACCTTGTTCTCCGGCGTCAGGTTGAGGGCCTTTAAGGGAGCGCAGCCGGTGGGGACCCCGTTCTTCAGCGGCCGGTAGGTGCCTCCGGCGGCGCGAACATAAAGGTCCGCGCCGCGATCCTTGTCGAAGAACACCACGTGCGGGTCGTGTTTCTCGAGCTGTGACAGCATGAAATTGACAATCACGGTTTTGCCCGCTCCCGACGGACCGCACATGAAGGTGTTGCCCAGATCGCCATAATGGAGATTGAAGTAGTAGGGCGAGCCTGAAGCGGTCTTGAGCAGGGCGACGGCGGGTCCCCACTCATTGCCGTCTTTCTGTCCGATCGGATAGGAATGGAACGGTGACAATGCTGCGAAATTCTTCGAGCTGATCGCGCCTGAGCGCGCGCGGTAACGAAAATTGCCCGGAAGTTGCGCCCACCATGCCGCTTCGAGACCAAGATCCTCGCGCGCAACGACAGCCCCGCCATTGGTCAGGCTGGCGCGAACCTTTGCCAGATTGTCGGTCAATTCCTTTAACGTGGTCGCAAAGACGGAGAGTGTCAGGTGATGCTCGCCGATCACGAAGCGGTTGGACTCCAGGTCGTCCATCGCATCGTCAAGTTCATCGATTTGCGAAGCCGCCTTGTCGCCGCTGCTCACCAACTGGTTTTGCTTACGCCCCATGATGACGCGAGCGTCCGCCTTCGACACAAAGCAGAACGACTGTGAGAGAATGAGCTCAAACGGACTGTTTAGAACTCCGTCCAGCATGCCTGTCCTGGTGCGGGCTGGATATTCCTTGAAGCTCAGCATGCCGGCAAAGCGGCTTTCTGCCTCATGCCGGATCTCGATCGTTTCCCGACCTATGATTACGCGATCAGAGTAAATTGCCGAGGCGACGCGGCCTTCGGTAAGCGGCACACGCTCGCGCCTCCCGCCGACGAGCTGGTGTAGCACCTCGCTCGGTTCAGAGAAGAGCATGCCTTCCTGTTCGTAAAGAGAAAGGACCCTTGGCTCAAAGCGCCTCAAGCCCGCCACTACGTTGACGACCTTGTCCTTAAGCTGTTTCAGAGCCTCTTCATCCAGCTCCATATCGAGTCGTTTTGACCGTCGAAGGTACGACAGCAGCTTCCCCGCCTTGTCTGCAGGGCCACGCGCTGGCGACCAAAGGACGGTCAGATAGAGATCGTTGCGGAAAAGGTGCTCGCGCGCCATGCGTTCCCGGTATTTCTCGTTGAGCGAGGCGGAGAATGGCGTTGCGAACGTTCCGCCCGGATAGTCGCTGTCCCTGCGCCGAATGAGATGGGTCCAGATCGCGAGCCGCTCATCGGCAATATTTCGATAGAGCGTGTTGAGGTCGCGATGGAGCGCGTTGATGTCGAGCAGATCAGCAGTTTCGAACGATACGCCTGCGAGCGCGACCATGACCATGAGTGTCCGGGACTCGAGCGCGATTGTCGTCTCGTCGATGTGCCGCACGTAAGGGATAAAAGCCTCTGGCGTGAGTTCGCGTGATCTAAGGGTGGCGATGTCAGGCAATTCCAATATCCCTTTCGTCGAAGCGGCGTGTCAGCCTCAGAGGGGAAAGTGTTGCCCCGCCCCAATAGGCACCGTTGCGTGAACGGCCGCGTGTCTCGACCCAGGCGAACAGGATGCGGAACATGTTGTGATCGTGCTTGACGAGCGCTTTGAAGATGAGATGGAAAACGATGCCGACGAACGCGTAGGCGATAGATCCGGCGACGATGTAGAGGATCGTCGTGACCATGATGTTGAAGCCCATCGCCTCCATCGTGACACCGGCAATCATCGCGGGACGCGTACACGCGATGAAGAGTGTGTCTTCTTCGAGAACCGTTTGTCCGCCCACCATCTTCAGGCTCCGACGATGGTGTTGACGAGTTCGGTGGCGCCAAAGATGCCGCCAATTCCGATGATCCAGAAGCCCGCCCGCCTCAGGTCCATGTAACCAAACATCCAGGCGATGCAGATGACGATGACCGCAATCACGGCGAGAAGCTTAGCAATGTTTCCCGTCAACATGTCGACGATGTTCTGCAGGACGGTTTCGATGCCGGCGGCTTGCGCGAAGGCGGGCTCAACCATCGTCACTATAATGGCGGCAGCCATGACGGACGAGGCGACGACGGGTCTGATCCGGGAACTAATTATCATTCACTCTGCTCCAATTCCAATTGATTGTCTTGAAACACCAGGACGGATGAACGGCTTCGGGTCTTGAAGACGTCCCACGCGGACGCCGCCGAGATCGCGTGTGCTTCCCCCGGAGTGTTTTCCGCCACCACTTCGGCAACGACGTCTGCTTGGGAAGAATTCGCCGACACGTTTGTCTGCAACCCTTTTCCCGTGTCGCCGATTGTAAATCGAGCCACTGTCGGTCCGAGCCGTTCGATTTCGCGGCGAACCTGATCGCCATAGTTGACCACGCCCCCGACCGACGGATCGTCACGTCCATAGCAGGATTGCAGCACCTGCTCGGCCCTGGGACTGTCAGCACCCTCCTTCACCGAGAGGCAGCAATAGCCGTCGGATGGCGTCGCTGGAGCCTTCAGGTTAAGGCAGCGAGCGAAAGCGGCTGGTATCGAGAGGTTCAATCTCCACAGTTCTTCCGGCCCGACCCCGTCGGGACCAATGTGTATGTCATGGCATGTTGCCTCCGAGGATGCGGCGACTTCGATTGCATCGGCCTTGGTCGCAGGTTGCCGCCCGAGCGGTGCACGGCTGTTGATCCTGATGGTGAACGGAGCGCACCGGCTTTCGGGGCTGACCACACCCGCAAGAGCCTCCGATGCAACGAAGGGTGCGCAGGTCTGCGCAAGATCTGAGAAGACAACGGGCATGTCAGAACCACACCCTCTGCGTGCCGACGCCCTCAATCGTCACATCGACGTATCGAGGTTTCTCGCGGACCAGGGGTCGCGCCACGGTATTGGCCAGGCATTGGTATCGCCCGTCTACCCTTTGCCACCTCGGTGACGTGACAGAGCCTTTGTTCGGATCGCCACCGTCTCGATCTCGCCGGCAAAAGCTGTCGCTCACGGCTTGCAGTGACGTGGAAATGCACGTCGCGTCACGTCCCCTGGGACCGTAGCCAGCAGATAAGCGGTAGCCGGCGTTGCAGTAATATGGTTCGTAAAAAGGGCGAGAGGTCTGAAAACCCACGCCCGCGCAAGTTGGAAACGAACGCCCTTTTGCCAACCACCTCCAAAGCTTCTCGACGGGCGGCCTGCATTCGCCATACTGGGTCGGACCGCCGGGATTGGATAAGCACAGGATAACCTGGCACCCCCATTCGTCGGCACGAGCGCTTCGCTCCGAAATGGTATAGAGTGAAACGAACCCTGACGCTGCTATGATCATTCGAAAGAAAAGGCCCTTCATGCCCCCTACTCTCCGTCTTCCTAAATGTCCGCCTCAACTGAACGGCGACTCGTCTCAATTATTTGACTATTCAAATAATAGATAGTTAAAACGATGGCAAGCAATTTAAGTGAAAGATGGCAAAGTCAGGCCTTGTCCGTTTTTGCGGTGCGTGAAATCCTGGAGAAGCCGATCGACGGTGAATCGGCGCAGTCGCGCATCAAACAGATCGGCATGATGAATATTCTCTACCTGATGCACCAGGCGCATCAGAAGTTAACACTCTCAAATGTAATTGATATTACCGGCATGACGCGTGGTGGGGTGATCGAAACCATTGAACTCTTGGTCCGACGGGGCATCCTTACGGAAACGCTGGGAAGAAACTCAATGGGACGAGGAACGGCTCGACAGTTTGAGTTTTCCCCGCAAGTTTTTGCCGCGCTTGGTGGTGCCGCGGCGGCCGGAAATGCGTGATTTTACCAAGCATGTTTTATACAGTATTTAATGTGGACGCCGTTTTACATTAAAGGGTCGGCATGTGCCGTACCGCTCACCAGCATTGTCGCGGAAGATTTTCGCTGCCGAGGCATACTGCCGAGTTCACCCCGGCGGTCTGTGCCTGAAACAGCAGCCTCGGTCTGGCCCTCTGCCGGAGGAATGGCGCGAGGCCGGCATCAAGAATTTGCTGGGGCGACTGATCACGGCGATACGCCAATCCTGTAGTTTTGTCGGGCCGGCTGCGGAACGGATGGTCTGTAGCGGGGTTATTCTCTGACAGAAACAAGCAGGGTCGGTCATCTGGGCTCGAGCTGCTCACCAAGGAGATCAACATGGACCTTCCGCAGAATACGGTCGTTGCCGTTGCCGATGGCGAAAAGCTTAGCCTTTTTCGGAACGACGGAGATGCGGCGACTGTCAATCTGACAGCGTTGCCAGACCCGGCGATCGACAACTCGAAGATCTCTTCCGGCGCCCGACATTCCAGTAGCTCGGCTAATCCCGACGATAGCCAGCAAGACGAAGACGGGTTTGGTGCAGGTGTTACGGATATGCTGAACAAGCAGGTGCTTGAGGGCAAGATTAAAAGTCTGGTGATTATCGCGGCACCGCGCACACTGGGTGAGATGCGCAAGGGCTACCATAAGTCGTTGTCGGAAGTTCTTATTGGAGAACTGGATAAAGATCTGACTGGCCATTCTGTACAGGATATCGAGAAAGCACTCGCTGTCGCTTAAATCCTGCATCTAAACGGCGTTATCGGCCCCGCCATCCCCGGCGGGGTTTTTGCTTGGCGCTCGTTGGAAATGTAGAGAATCGGCAACAATGTAGTGTTGCCAAATTTTGCTAGACTGTCCCTGACAAGAACGACGCCACGACTTCTTGCTTACGTCTTATTTCAGGAGATGGCGGGACTGATCTGAATAGCCGGTACGGAGGCGCAAAGCTGACGTCACTCCCGAAGTTGGCCCAAAGGGGAAAAGAAAGTGGCATGTACTCCGACCGTGGGGGCGAAGAGACCACAATTGCGCAACTGCGTCTGAGCGAGGGAACAAACCGGACGAAATCTCCGTTGCTCGTCATAATTGTTCATTTGGAGGCGTGTGATGAAACTCAAGCTGGCTCTAAGCGTGATTCTGAGCGTTACCTTCACGGCAACAGTCGCGGAAGCGCGGACTCAATTGCATCATTACGGTACCGTTCCGGTGACGGGTGACTACATACGTGAGATCGCCTATCGGTCAGCACTCGACAGATGCAGTTTTGAATCTTACCCATCATACCACCCCGTCGGTATTTATGCAGGTGCGTATGGCTCTCCCGAAATGCGCAGATGCATGTACCGTATGGGTTTCATCTTGGAAAATGGTGAGCCTCTCGCATACCCCGTGAGGAAGGCGAAGTACCTGCTAAGGTAACAAGACGCCAAAATATGTAAGATTGAAGCGACTGACAGTCACCGTTTCAATCACGATGTTTACGGCCCCGGTTCCTCATCAAAAAGGAGCCATTTTGGTTTGCCGAGTGAATCGCGTATTGAAATCCGGCTTCCGAATATCGACTTTCAGGATAGCCTGGAGGTCGAAATGATCTACATTGTCATCGCGTTATGCGCGCTCGTAACAGCATTCTTTGCTTGCCGGTACTATGCCGCCAAGATTCTGCTTGTCGAACACGATATCGACAAAGCTATCGCACGGAAATTTGAGTCGAGTGGGAAGGCTATTGAGCTCGCGAAACTTCGAGAAGAAAACGCAGTGATGCGAAACCTTTTGCTCGACCTTCTGGAAAACGAAGTGGCTTTTCCGGTGCAGCAGGCAACGGTATCAGTCGACGACTTATTCAGGATGAAAGCAACCAAGATCCAAAGGTATCGCGAGATACTGGCCGAATCCCGGCACGTCTTGCAGCAGCGTGAGGCCAGTCGCGTTTCCGGGCTCTCAAGCTCACTGAAGAGTACCGAGCGCAGGATGTAAGATTCACCATACACTCAGCGAAAAATTGCAAGAAACCGAGCAACGGGGATGACGGAAAAGCCGACGGCAACCCTTCTTGCAGCAGAGCGTCTCCTGTCGGCCCAAACCGGTCATTGGCGGCCCAATGCTACAGCGCGGTTTTGCGCCCTCATTCCAGTCATAGACACCGTGTCTGCCCGTACCTAAATGCAGACACGGCTTTACATCCAGGTGCTTGCTGCTTCCGCTCGCACGAGTAATCGCTACGGTTTCGGGGAAGGCATCCCGCGGCAATTGACGGTGCGAGATGGCTGTTATTCCCCCTATCAGCAAAAACGCTACCCTCACGGGTGACGATGGCGGCAGTGAAGTTGCCAGCGCAGCGTTTGTATGGCACCTCGTTTACATGCCAAATTTGCAAACGACATAAGGAGGCGACGGTGGGAGACGAAGTTTGGGGGACGTTAGTCAAAGAATTCTCTGACGTTCCAGACGCGTCGGCCATAACTCGCATCACTGTGCGCCTTGTGATCGCGGCGGTACTCGGTGGCGTTCTCGGGTTCGAACGCGAGAGCAAGGGCAGAAGTGCTGGCTTGCGGACTCACATGTTGGTTGCCGTGGGTGCTGCGCTTTTCGTTGTAGGTCCACTGCAGAGCGGCATGGAGATCGGCGATCTGTCACGGGTACTGCAGGGTGTCGTTCAGGGAATAGGCTTCCTCGGCGCGGGTGCTATCATAATCCGCTCGGCGCGGCGCGAGGTAGAAGGGCTCACCACGGCGGCCAGTATCTGGGCGACAGCCGCGATCGGCGTGATGGCCGGCCTGGGATTGGAGGTAACTGCCGTCTTATCGACCGCGATCGTCTTGGTCATTCTCGCAGCTGTGCCTCACATCTTGCCCACGCCATCCGAGACGGACTCAAAGTCTAGTGGGGAGAATTGACCGTAGGACGACAGCGAAGATATTTCGGCCTCTTTGCCCTTGCCCAGAAGCGGACATGCGGCGACCACCTAAAGTTCATGGTCACGCCACAACCGACCAATCCCGCAGGTCAGTGGGCGTCACGCCCGACGCGCACGAACGCTCAGCCAATGATCATGGGGTTTTCCGACGCACCGACGGACCTCGCTGACGATCCAGCCGGCTTCGGTAAGTTCGGACCGCAAGGCAGCCTCGCGCCAGTATGTCTCGACGTAGCGCCGCGACGCTAAAGCACTGCCGTGTGTGGACACATCCTCGCCGTCGCCCTCTCTAACCGAGGCGTGGAGTCGCCCACCGGTCCGGGTCGCCTCGGCAAGCCGTCCAAGCACCGTACCGAAATCATCGCGCGCGACATGAATCAGGCAGGCACAGGCCCAGATCCCGTCATAGGGCGTGCCGGGACGCTGTGGGTCGGCCAAGTCTGCGGTCAGCGGGTCCAACAGGTCGGCCTCGAAGCCACTCCCGCGAAGCAGTTTCACGAATCCCTTCGAAATGTCGGTGCGCCGGACGCTAATCCCTCGCTTCTCAAGCTCAAGTGCATCTCGCCCGCCACCGCTTCCGATCTCCAGCACCCTGGCAGAGCCACCCAGCTCGGTCACGAACACATCGATCTCTGTCGCGACCCATCCGGGCATCGCTGCGGCCTCGGCAGCGTACTCCGCCGCTACCGTATCATAGGACCGCACGGTCTCCCGGTCAGTGTTCATCCTAGCGCTCCTCCTTCAAAATAACAGACTCGATCAGCGAGAGGTCCATCAGCCCGCTACACTTCGGCTGTTGGTGACATCACGGGCGATTTGCTCTCCAGCTTTAGCAGAAATTCCATCAGAGGCACCACCGACCGACATGCGAGCGCATTGCTGCCGGGCGGCAATGCGCCTTCGTTTTGGTCGTTCGGCGCTCCTGCGGCTTTTCCACAAAGCGGACCTGCCTTCTGTGCTTCCGCCCGGTCTACCAGCCAGAACAAGATTGACTTAATGGAGCTTTGAATGGTCGAATGCCTAATCGACGATAGACTCGGCTACCTGAATCCCATCTGCAGCCTCGCCAGCGGTGACCGGAACATCCGGAAATTTTACAGTGCCTGACATTTCGATCATGGCCAAACGGCAGCGGCGAGCAAATTCGTCGTCTGAAGTGCCGGAAAGATACTGTGCGGCGGCGTAGAGTCGGTCGGTCGACACTAATCCGTATGACATTGATGTGGCCGAGGTGATGCACTTGTCGGTGAACTGATCCGCGCGCTCACCCGGCTTCGTCAGGCGATAGCCGTTTCCGAATAGAATGCCTTTGGCCGGCTGACTGACTTCCTCGCGCTGCAGGTCTTCGTGCAGGTTGGTTGACAGCTGACGCAGCTTCTCGATGTTTACTGCCTTGTTGTCCTTGCCTTCAGCTTCACCGAGAAGGCGGCCTTCCGCGCTCTCGAAGACTGCATCGAATTCCGATTTCCCGTCCTCATATGGTTCTGCTTTGAAGCCGAGCACCGTCAACGCGGTGATGACCGCCGCCTCCAGCGGCTTGCCCTTCTCGAATAGCAGCGCGCGCAGCTGTCCTGCGTCCTTTAGCTGGTTGGATAGATCATCCTTCACGCGCTGGGCCTTCTCCAGTTCTGTCTCTGCCTGGAGCAATTGCTGGCGAAGCTCGACCTCACGGGCGAGTGCAAATTCCTCAGCCGACGCCCATTCGGGTTGCGGCGTTTTCTCACCGTCGCTGGCAATTGCCTTCGATAGAGCGACAATCTCCCCAATTAGTGACGCGCTGAATTGCTGGCCTGCTTGAGACCAGACCCAATCGCCATCTTTATTTTCTTCGCTAAACTCGTCCCGGTCGAAATCCATGTCGGGAAGAAGCAGAAGCGCACCGGTGGAGACCTTGCTTCTCAGAAAAAGCCCCACGGGGATGTGCCCGGTATGTGTTTGAACACACACACCTTTGCTCGTTATTGGCCAGACGACGTTATAACGTGAGGCTTTTCCAAACTTTTGCCAGTACGCCGCGAACAATTCTTGCGTGCTTTGGCTGAGCGCCATTGAAGATCCCTGCGTCGCAGTCCATTTGGACGCGACCGGAAGCGCATTGTAGCTTGTGCATAATTCGACGTGTCGCGTGACCTTTTGATTGCGACCAGTCCCGGAAGTGGATTTCGACCCGGTCGCGACATACACCTCGGCAGGCGGGGAAAGAAAGGCAACAACCAGTTTGCCCGCGTCTACAGCCTGCGTGATTTCCCTACGCCAGTGCGCGCACGCTTCCCGGAGCGCAAATGATTTGTTGTCATTCAGGCAGAGTTTGCCGAGATATTCGTCATTGCCATATTCGTAGGTAGTGATCTGGGAAATATTGGGTCTGAAGAGGACGATGTCCCAATCTAGGAGCGAGTTTTTATCACTGAAAGTTGCGCTCTCGATGTTGTCCCCTACCAAGTCGAATCCGACAGTCAAAATTTTCTTAGGCATGCAACCCCGCCGTCCCGTTGATGGCTCCGAATGTACTTCCGGCCAAACACCCATTCAAGATTGGCGGTTGCGGTCATCCCCGAAATTGTGACCTTTGAGGGTAAACCTTGCTACAGCTGTGTGGTGGTCAGTGTGTTGCTTTGCCCAGCAATCTCACTCTGACCGCGTTCAGCCCAGTCATGCCTAAAAAGTCGCGACTTGATCACAGGTTAACCTGCCCAGACTAGGGTCATCGTTCCGCGCCGAAAAGGGGGGCAAACTTCAACGCTAGTAACAGCTCCTTCTGGCCCCGGCATGCGCCGTAGCACGCGTGACTACGGTGAGTGTCGGCTTACTTGCGTCCGCCGCCAAGGAGCCGGCATTCCGCTCCCGGCCCCAAGTCAGACTGCCCTTCCTTGAAGCGAATGTCCGCTGTTGGCGCACAGGTGACGTTTTACGCCGCTGCGAAGCGTTGCCTGCTTTCAGGCGCGTCCCATGATGGCCTCTGTGACCGACACGAAGGCGCTTTGCCGACTGGGCGGAGCCGACCCCATTACCGCCGTTCACTATGCGGGCTGACTTCCCGGAAGCAATCATCGCGGGGGGGGCCTTAGCTGTAAAGGTAACGACGCATGCAATAGAGCAGCGTTGCCATTTCCGCGTTCTCGCGCAAGTCGATCGCGCGCCTGAAGAGGAACCGATGGGTCGCCTCGTCGACGCCATTGGTTAGCTCGCATTCAAAGGTGAACCGATGCGTCTGTGAGGATCGGCTGGTTTAGCGAACGAAAGCTTCCGTGAACTTAATGCGGGCCAACGACCGATTGAAGCCGCTTTGCCAGCTTGCCAGACCCGATCCCATTCTGGCCGTTTGGCGCCAGAACGCCAACGCCCAAAAGCCGCCGCGAGCAGCTAATCCAAAAGCTTGCCTTGCGCTCCGTCTTCATGCCGCGCTCGCAGCTTCCCCAAGATCTCGTGTGAGAAACATGACGGTCGCCAAATCGAACGTTCCTCTGGGAAACTCTCCCAGATTGTGCCACTCGACACGAGCATCGGCGGGCGTGCCCTGGAAAGTGGCCTCAGTATTGGCCGAGAGGGCCGAAGCGCTGTAGGGAATTAAGATCCTCTGCCTCATTTTCGTGGTTTACTCTGGGCCGGCGGTGAGCCGAACTTGCGGGAATAGGCGCGGGAAAATGCGGCGGCGCTGCCGAAGCCGACCCAGGCGGCGACCGATTTGACACTTCGTCCGGCGCGCAGTTCTGCTCGTCCGAACGCCAGGCGCCAGCCATTCATGTAGGCGATAGGCGACTGGGCAACGGTTTGCGTGAAGGTGGAAATGAATTGTCCGCGCGACATATCCGCTATGGCGGCAAGGTCCGCAATCCGCCAATTTCGCGCCGGATTGTCATGTATGGCCACAAGGCTGGGATGCAGTGCGGGGTGCGCCAGACCCGCCAGTAATCCCGCATCGACCGTGCCGATCGCTATTGCCTTGCGGATCGCAAGCACGACGATGATCTCGCATAGACGCGCCTCGATAGTACCGCCACCACAGCGGGCGACCTCGACTTCGGCCACCATCAGTTGAGACAAACCGCGCAATTCCGGTTCGTTGGCCAGTGAAAGGCACAATTCGTCTGGCAGTGCACCGACCAACGGATTGGCACTACCGCCAAAATCCACTGTGGCGCCAGCGCATATAACTGCGCCATCCGGCAGCAACGCCGTGGATCTGGCGCGATAAAGCAGATGGGTCGGTTCACCTGCGGCATGGACATTGATGATCAGGAGGTTAGCGGCTTCAGCACAATCGCAACGTGATGCGCCAAGATGAAAGGCTTTCAGGAAAGCCGTCAACCGATCATGTTTTCGCCCGGAATCTGAACTTTCAGTCATGTATTTCCTCCCTTTCCTGATCGCAAATCTTGTATCCTCCTTGAGCGAAGCACGCCAGCACGCCTAAACAGACAAGAGACAGCATGACACAGGATTCTGCAGCCAAATTTCACGCCTCCCGCGCAGGGGAATACGCACGACAGAGCAGGATAGCGCTGGCCGGATATGACGCCTGCCACGAGCTTTCCGCCTGCATGCTGTCTGCAGCTCTGGGCGAAGGAACGTCGGCACGGGTGCTGGTTGTCGGGGCTGGCGGTACGGCGGGCGAAATCATCGCCGCCGCTCGGCTGGAACCGCAATGGTCCTTTGTCGCCGTCGATCCTTCAGCACCGATGCTCAACCTTGCACGCGATCATCTGGTCAGGGCCGAAGTGTCTGACCGGGTGGAGACCGTCCTCGGAACCGTCTCCGATCTGGATAGAGCTCCATCGTTTGACGCTGCAATCATGATCGGCGTGCTGCACCATTTGCCAGGGAACGCCGCAAAGCAGGATGTTCTGGCGCAGATTGCAATGCGGCTGTATCCTGACGCGCCCCTGATTGTGGCGGGGAATTATCGGGCGTATGCCTCTCAGCCCCTGCTCATGGCAGCCTGGGCAGCACGCTGGCGTATGAACGGCGCCGGGCCTGAAGAGGTCCAGGCCAAAATGGGCAAGATTCTGCAGGGTGCGGAGCCACCCCGATCGGAAGACGAGGTCATTTCGTTGCTGGAGGGCGTTGGTTTCAACCAACCGCTTCGGTTTTTTGCAAGCCTGTTTTGGGGAGCATGGCTTGCCCGACACGTGGGGAACGCTAAGTGAGCGCCATGATCTGCTCGATTTGCAGACAGTTTGGATCAAAGAGACAAGCTCACTCTAAGCCATCCGGTATTGGCAAATTGTCAGCCCGAACCCCGATGGCTCAACGTAACGCCGGGGCGAAAAACGCCGTATGAGCACACTCGCGCAGCTAGAGGATAGCTTTCAGGCATTCGGAGCGACAACGCGAGCGACTTGAACGAAGGCGTATATCCGGAAAAGGCCGATGCGCCGAAATACACGGTCCCGCTCGGCTCGGTGCCCTTGGCTCATATGATAAAAATCGGCGAGGCTGCATGCAACCTCGCCGTATCTGGCGGTTGACTTGCGCGTTCTATTTACGCGTAAAATTCGGGAGCCTTCTTGAAGTTCGCCCAGGCGTCAGGGTCATGGCCGGTGACGACTGTTGCATCATGCTTTTCGGCATAGGTGCGGAGCTTCTGAACAGAACGGACCGTGTCAACGGTCGAGGCAAGGAAGCCAGGCAAAGCCTTCTCTTCCCAGTGGTCCAGTGTGTAGGCAGCATCGATCGTCAGGAGAAGCGGTTTGCTGTTTGGCAGGCGCACCAGGAAGGACTGGTGGCCTGGCGCATGACCGGGCGTGAAGATCGTGGTGAGCGTGCCGTCGCCGTAAACGTCGTAATAATCGTCCTGCGTACCGTTGAGGAACTGCCACTTCAGACCCGGCTTGTCGAAGTCCTTGCGGATATAGCCGCCGCCAGCAAACCAGTCGGGCGTAAAGGCATACTCATATTCAGAGCGCTGCACGATGTGGGTTGCGTTGGGGAAGCGACCGATGGCGCCGGTATGATCGAGATGCAGGTGCGACTGCACAACATATTTGACATCGGCCGGATCGAAACCAAGCGCCTTGATCTGGTCAACGCAGCCCTGGTCCTTATCCAGCACTGGCCAATAGACATCGCAGATGCCGCCCCAATGGCCACGCGGATCCGTTGCAACTTCAATCGCGTTGCCGCCGTCGATCACGGTGTGCCCAGCCGGATGGGTAATCAGGAAAAACGGAACGGGGATCTCATAGTCCGCACCGTTCCCCTGGTTCATCTTGATGTTGTGTACCTTGCATTTCAGCGTACCCGACTGAAGCATGTAAAGTCTGATATCGGTCACTCGTTTTCCTCCCTTGGAACTGAAGATATTGCTGTAAGAAATGGGTCAGAACGCCTCGCGGTAGAGCGCAAGCGCATCCTCTTCGCGGACTTCGACCGGATTATTGACCAACAGACGGCTCTGTTTCATTGCGTCGGACGCAAGCATGGCGAGCGTGTTGTCCGTCACGCCGACATCGCGCAGACGTCGCGGCGCGCCGCTTTCGTCCATCAGCGTTTCCATATGCTGAACGAACGCATCCGAACGGGTTGCCGCATCCCCTTCACCCGGAACACCCAGCACGTCGGCAAGCTCCGCATAAAGCGACGCGGCAGCCTTCGCGTTAAAGCGTAAAACCGGCCCCAGCATCAGGGCATTGGAAAGCCCGTGTGGCACGTGATAATGGCCGCCCAGCGGATAAGCGAGCGCGTGGACGGCGGCCACCGGTGAGTTGGCGAAAGCCTGACCTGCCAATGTCGCACCCAAAAGCATGCCTTCACGGGCTTTCCGGTCGGTGCCGTCCTTGCAGGCGGCGATCAGATTTGCACCGAGCAGCCGCAGTGCCTCTCGCGCCAGAGCATCTGATAGCGGGTTCTTCTTGTGTTTGCTGGTGTAAGCCTCGATGGCATGCACCATGGCATCGATACCGGTGGCAGCCGTATGGACCTGCGGCAGTCCCACCGTCAGTTCAGCATCCAGAAGAACGAAATCAGCGTAAAGCTGCGGAGAAACAACCCCCATCTTGGTGGTTTCTCCCGTGGTGATGATGGAGATGTTTGTGACTTCCGAACCGGTACCGGCCGTGGTCGGCACCAGTACGAGCGGCAGGCGTGATCCCTTAACGTTTCCGATCCCGTACATGTCGGCAAGCGTCTGGTCGGAGACCAGAAGGACAGCCACGAGCTTGGCGATGTCGAGCGATGAGCCCCCGCCAAGACCGATGACGATATCGACTCCGATCTGCCTTGCGGACTCGACGCAGTCGGCAACGATGTGCTCTGGCGGATCAGCAACGACCTTGTCGAAGATCGTGACGTCAAAGCCGCTGGCCGCAAGTGCGTCAGCAATCGGCTTGATGAGGCCGGCCTTGATGAGACCTGCATCGGTAATCAGCAGCGCCTTGCGCGCCTGAAACCTGCCGGAAAGAATCTCTCCGAGGCGCTGGGCGCCACCCCAGGCAACCTGCATGGAGGGAACGGTGCGGAATTCGAAAGGGTTGATGGTCATCTGATCCTCCCAGCGTGATCTCAGCCGATGGCCGAGCACAGGTATTTGATTTCAAGATATTCATCGATGCCGTAGTGCGAGCCTTCGCGGCCCAAGCCGGACTGCTTCACGCCACCGAATGGTGCGACTTCGTTGGAGATGAGGCCTGTATTGTGGCCCACCATGCCGTATTCGAGCGCTTCTGCGACACGCCATGTCCGGCGGACATTCTCGGTGTAGAAATAGGCCGCCAGACCAAATTCGGTGTCGTTCGCCATGGCGACCGCTTCGTCTTCCGTCCCGAACCGAAAGAGCGGGGCGACGGGTCCAAAGGTCTCCTCACGGGCAACCTTCATGGCCTGGGTTGCACCAGTCAGAACCGTTGGTTCGTAAAACGTGCCTCCAAGAGCATGGCGCTTTCCACCGGTGACGATCTTTGCTCCCTTGCCAAGGGCATCAGCAACGTGATCCTCGACCTTTGCCACGGCATCCTGGTCGATCAGTGGACCGATCAGAACACCAGGTTCCGTGCCCTCACCGACGGACAGGCTTTCGACCCTTTTGACCAGCTTTTCCGCGAATGCGTCGTAAACACCATCCTGGACATAGATCCGGTTGGAGCAAACGCAGGTCTGTCCGGCATTGCGGTATTTCGACACGATCGCACCCTCAACGGCCGCATCCAGATCGGCATCATCAAAGACGATGAAAGGCGCATTGCCACCAAGTTCCAGCGACAGTTTCTTGATCGTCGGGGCCGATTGCGCCATCAGCAGACGACCGACCTCGGTCGATCCGGTAAAGGAGATCTTTCGCACCGTGTCGCTTTCGGTAAACACCTTGCCGATATCGCGTGCGGCGCCCGTCACCACCTGGAAGACACCGGCGGGAACGCCCGCTTCTTCGGCGAGAACACCCAGAGCAAGTGCGGTGAGTGGCGTCTGTTCAGCCGGTTTGACGATCATCGTGCAGCCTGCGGCAAGTGCCGGGGCCGCCTTGCGGGTGATCATCGCGGCCGGGAAGTTCCATGGCGTGATCGCGGCGCAGACACCGATCGGCTGCTTCAGGATGGTAATACGCTTGTCCGTGGTCGGCGAAGGAATGGTATCGCCATAAACACGTTTGGCTTCTTCCGCGAACCATTCCACGAAAGATGCCGCATAAATGGCTTCGCCCTTTGCTTCCGCAAACGGCTTTCCCTGCTCGGCAGTCATCAACGCACCAAGATCGTCAGCGTTCGCCACCATGAGATCAAACCATCGACGCAATATGGCAGCGCGGTCCTTCGCAGCCCGGCGGCTCCACTCGGAAAATGCCTTGCCTGCTGACTCGACTGCAGCTTCAACCTCATCTGCCGACAATGAAGGAACGTGACCGATGATCATCGAGTTGGCGGGATTTTCCACCGCAATCGTCTTGCCATCCGCAGCTTTCAGCCAGCGACCATTCACCAGGCAGGCATCACGCAACAGCGCCGCATTTTTTAGCTTGATCATAGACCTCTCCCGCACTATAGTTCAACTAATTGAACTTGAATCATTAGAGTGAACTATGGGCCAAAGCGGCCAAGCGTGTCAAGGAAGGTGCATGGCTGAAGATCAACAATCGTCGCAAATATCAGACACTGTACCGGCACTCAGACGCGCCGTGCGTATTCTGGATCTTGTGGCAGGTTCCCCGCGGGACCTTACAGCCGCCGAGCTGACACGATTTCTGGATTTGCCCAAAAGTAGCGCGCATGGCTTGCTTGCGGTGATGACTGAGCTTGATCTTCTGGCGCGATCTGCCGATGGAACCCTGCGAATTGGACCCCACTCGCTCAGATGGGCGAACGGTTTTCTGTCGCACCTCGATATAGTATCGACATTCAACGACCATCTCGCCCAGCGCCACGACCTCGATCCCTACACGGTGACCCTCACCGTCCGCGAGGGTGGCGAAGTCGTTTACATCGGCTGTCGCAACTCGGCCCAGCCGCTTGGACACACGTTTCGGATCGGTATGCGTCTGCCGGCGCCATTTACGGCCACCGGGAAGATCCTCCTGTCCGATCTGGGGCCCGGTGAATTGAGGATGCTGTTTTCTCAGTTTCCACAGCCTCTGACATCAAGGAGCGTTGCTGGCCTTTCGCAGCTTGAAGAGGAACTGGCTTTGACGCGCGCTCGCGGCTACTCCATCGACGATGGTCAGATCCGCGAAGGTATGCTTTGCATTGGCGCAGCGATACGCGATTACTCGGGAGCCGCATCTGCCGGCATTGCAATCAGTCTGATCCGCAGCGAAGCCAGCGACGAAAAAATCGCTAGCCTTGGTGAGGAGCTTCGCACCACAGCCAACGCCCTTTCTGAAAAGCTTGGGTACCGATCGCAGAAAGACTAGTCGTAACCCGTAGCGGTATAGTCGATGCCGACGAGCCCAGCTTTGCTGTAGGGGCCAGCGCACCGAAACCCCAGGTAACCCGCGTGTAGAGTACGGCTGCGCCGGGCGCACTCCGGATCGAAAACAAAAAAATACATCGCTGATGTGTTGAGCACCAAGTGAAAAGACCTCGGCCCGCAGATGCACGATCCACCGCGTTGCCTTATTCCTGGCTGGGACGAAGCCGAACAATGGGTTGTCATCACAAGACGACTCCTTCGGAGCGTGTCCTGGGTGTCGCGACTACCCGGATAAGACGGCGCCTGTTAGCTCAGGCCTTGCTCCAGCCGATATCTCGGCAAACGCAGTTGCACTGGCTAATATCCGGTCATCTCCAGATAACCTTGTCCTGAGGTGCTTCCATCAAACTCTATTGGCCCTTCCCAGTAGGGGGTTGACGTCGCCATCCAGGCTTTCTCGTTCAGGGGCTTCGTTTTTATGTCGAGGCCACGGCTGGGTATCTTCACGCTCCATTCGACCGGAATGCTCTTTCCGTTGATATCCGCGGTTCGCAACGGACTGAGCAAAACGTCTTTCGGATCGACGGGAGACGGCCTTCCATCGGCGGAAATCCAGTTAGCGGAGATGTAGCCGCTTTTGTCGTCACGCAGACGGAAGGCCATGAGTTTTTCGCCGGATGCGAGGTGAAGGGAAAACCAGTCCCATCCCGTCTGGCTCGAGGCTAGCGGTTGCGACGACCATTCCCGATCGAGCCACGCCTCGCCCGTCACCTCATGGGTTTCACCATCAAGAAAGACGCTGCCGCTGACACTGTAGAATGGCTGGGAGTAATAATAGCTTGCCTGACCCTCTGCCGATTTAACCGAGTAGCCGTTGTCCCCCTGACGCACCAAAGGCCCGTGGGCCTGAAGTTTCAGACGATATCGGAAGCTCTCGCCACTGGCGTTCAAATCAAGCTGATCGAGGTCGTCCCGTGCATTGTCAGCTCCTGCCTTCATTTGCCAATTGTCAATCCAGGCGTCGAAGGGTTCGCCTTTGACCCCCGCCTGTCCCACGCCTCCCCGCGCGAGCCGTTCGGCAACATGGTGACGGCTGGCAGTCGTGACGGCTGCGTGGCCAATCCAAATTTGAGGGTCGGACCATCCGGGGCGCTCGACAGGTTCAAGCGCAGAACGAAAGAGTGTCCATTGGACGCCCATGCGCTGTCCATCGGCCGTCTGCAGATTTGCAGTGACGTACCACCACTCGATCCTGAAATCCGGATGCGGCTTGTGGTCTTTTGGAAAGACAAGTTCAACGCCTCGTGTGGGAATGCTGAAGCCTTCGGCATTTGACCCGAGGCCCGCAAAGCCTTGCGCCATGACCGGCGTGGGCAAGGAAGTGCATGAAGCGCAAAGGAGCAGGAGGACGGCTTTAGCGTTCACTGGCGAATATCCTCAAAAGATCGGCCGGCGCGGTTTTAGCAAGCCGTCGAACAGGGATCAGGACCGAAATGATGGCGGCAAGCAGGGCAACAAGACCCAGCCTCAGCCAGTCCAGCGGAAACAGGATCAGCGGCAGTCGCCATCCGAAAGCCGCTACATTGATGATTGCCAGCAAAACCCAGGCCAGTCCCAGCCCGACAGGAATGGCGGCAATGAATGTCACAAGCCATAGAGCAAGAGTTCGCAGGACCTCCAGCATCGCAAGGTCGCGGCGACGAAGTCCAAGTGCCCAGACAGGAGCAAGCTGCGGCAGTCGAAGTGAAGCGAGCGTAAGCTGGCTCGAAAACATGGCAAAACCCGCCACCGCGAGCGTGAGCACATTCAGCGCGCCGGTGACTGCAAACGTCTGTTCGAAGATTGCAGCAGACTGCCGTTTCAGCGAGGCCTGGTCGACAATATTGGCTTCGGGCAGGCCGAACTCCGTCATGAGGCGTTGTCTGAAGCCCGCAACCTCCTGTGGCTGCATGCGAAGGCCGTATCTCAGCTTTTCAATGTCAGGGTAGTGCTGGACGAGGGCATCAAGACCAATGATGATCTCGCCCCTCGGATTGCCATAGTCGGAAAACACCCCGACGACCCGGGCTTTCCAGCCACCTGGCATTTCTATCTCTGCGCCGGGCGACGCCTTTCCCGACCTCCAGAACTGTTCGTTGACCAGTGCACCCTTCCCGCTTGCAATCTCGTCCCATGTTGCGGGCGAACCCGAAATCAACGGCCAATGATCCCTGTATGTCGCATCGTCAGCGACGCCGAAGATGCGGACCTTCTGCCCCGAAATTTCCCCTTCCGTACTCCAGATGGGTAGAACCGCCCTTGCATGGTGTGGAAACCACTGCCGCAGATGCGCAGCTTCAGCCTCGTCACGGGCCGTCACATAGACCTCTGCGGCCAAGCGCTGATCGAGCCATCCCACAAAGGTTTGCCTGAAGCTTGAGACCATGGTGCCGACCCCGATATTGGCCGACAAAGCGAGCAGCAATGCCATCAGCGCAAGGGAAAGACCTGGCAGCTGCTGGCGCGTATCGGCGAAAAACCAGCGGGTCAGTCCGTGTCCGGAGATGTGTTCGGCCACTCTCATGCCCAGTGCCAGCAAGGTTGGAAGAATGAGTGCAGCGCCCAGAAGAAGCGCTGCAAGCACTGCGAAACCTGAAATGAGACCGCCGCCCAGCAGCACAAGCGCGCCGGATACAAAAAGCAGAACCATCCCGGCGGCCGCCTGATGGAGGAGGCTTTTCGTGGACACCATCGCCCACGCCCTGCCCTGTGCCGTGGACAGTATGGGCATCCGCCAGACGCGGAGGAGATGTTGAAGCGAGGAAAGCCCGGTCCCCACCAGCGCCATTGCAAGGCCGGCGATCCACCATTCAGGCCGCAGCGAGAGTGAACCGGCAACACTGGCCCCGTAAAGGCCACGCAGGGTCGCGGCCACGCCCGGCAATAGAGCCGATGCGACCACGTAGCCGACGACAATGCCCAGCGCTCCCGATACCAGCGCAAAGAGCGCGGTTTCGATAACCAGCACCGTGGTCAGGGAGCGAAGCGAGACCCCGAGCGACCGCATGGTCCTGAACGACCCACGCCGTTGCTCGAACGACAGGCCTGTTGCCGAATACACGATGAAGAGACCGACAACGAAGGCAAGAAAACCAAATGCGGTCAGGTTGAGATGAAAACTGTCCGTGAGGCTTGCGACGTCGGGCCTGCTTCTTGCCTGTTCGAGGGAAAGTTCAGAGGCTATGTTTCCGATCGTCGGAAGATCGGGGTCTTGCGATGGCGAAACGATAAGCCGGCTCAGTTCACCATTGCGTTTCAACAGGCGGTCAGCCGTGGAAATATCGACAAATGCTGCGCCGTCGGGGAGATCCGCTCGTGCCTTAAGGGAAAGGCCAGAGGTATCTTTCAATGTGGCAGCCGTTGCAGGCGAAACGATCATCTGTCCGGGCGTCTGGACGAATTCCACCAGCGCGGACGGATCAGATGGTGCAGGCACCATTCCGTCGGACGGCATGGTCAGGGGGTCGATGCCGATAAGCCTGATACGCGTCGTACCAAACCTGTAATCGCCTTCAATGATCGGAGAGACGTGCAAACCTGCCCTTCGAAGCCGGGCATATGTTTGCGAGGAAATTCTGCCGCCGTCCTTTGCCACCAGTTGATCCAGCTGGTTTTGCGCCAGGACCGAGGCCGCCCGGTCATAACTTGCTCTGGCTTCGGCATTGATTGCCTGGACCGCGCACCAGAGGCCGGTTGCAAGCGTGACGCCGACAATGAGGGTGAGAAGCTGAAGCGGTCGGTAGCGCCAGTGTGAGAGCAGCGCCCGGAAGGCGGTCCAGTTCATTGCGAAACCTTCCCGCCACTCAGCGCGATACGCCGATCGAGTTTTACCGCCAGCCGGCTGGAATGGGTCACCAAGAGGAGTGTGATCTGCGCGGACTTTGTCAGTCTCAACATGATATCGATGACGATATCAGCCGTCGCCTCGTCGAGATTACCTGTCGGCTCATCGGCAAGAATGAGGGGCGGTCTTGCCGCAAGCGTACGTCCGATCGCCACCCTTTGCTGCTGACCGCCGGAGAGCTGTTCGGGATAGCGTGCAAGCAGCTCTCCGATCCCCAGCGCCTCGACCAGGCTTTTTTCCCAGACCGGGTCGAAACGGCCCGCCAGCCGGGCGTGAAACGAGATATTGGATCCGACATCGAGGCTCGGAATGAGATTGAACTGCTGGAAGATTAAGCCCACCTCCCGGCGTCGGAAGCTCGCTCGACCGGCCTCGTCGAGATCGGTTATTTTCCGACCCCTCACCGTGATGATGCCACTGTCGGGCAAATCAAGGCCGCCGGCCAGATGCAAAAGCGTACTCTTTCCGCTGCCGGATTCCCCCGTCAGGGCAAGACTTTCGCCGGCTTCAAGTGAAAGGTCGACGCCGTTCAGGACCGGGATATTGCCTTCGGCTGTCTGGTAGGATTTCTTGATGCCGGAAAGTGAAAGGACCATGGCTCTTCGATCTCTGCTTCGTCCTATATGGACCGATATGCTGGCGGATCTCAACCGGTTTAGATACCGATATTCCACGCGCAGCCTAAACGACCGCACCGTTTCTGGCTGTAAAGTCGCCCTCCCCTCTGGCGTCTACCCCCTCCCGTTCCGAACGTGAGATGGCACCCGACACAAAAAACACTCGCCGTAGCCTTCCGACAGTCATGGCGGCTCCAGGGGCCGGATTGACCAACGAACTACATGATCAACGTGACGGTTTATGTCGCGGCCCCTTAGATCATTTCTGAGCCGGGCACCATCCAGACAGCGGACTGCACAATGACGGGTTCATCGTGCGAAAATCTCTTCTGCATAAAAGAAAGACGCGACATCTGAACCCGCTCTTGCTCTGCTGTGGTCTTGCGAATGCGGTGACGCGGTCGGCGCAGGCGCCCAAAGAGAGCCGTCTGCGCATCCGCTCGCAGCCTCAAGGAAGGTGCCTTGGCTCCCTCGGTTTTTTCAGCGTATCCATGAGTTCCAGCGCTGCACCAGCATGCCCATGTTCGCGTTGATCCATTGTGCATCGGGGACGATGATCCGGTTTTCAACATCTGCCGCAGATGGGAGGGTGGCGCGAGCCTCAGATGACATCTGCGAAATCGCTTTCTGACTTGGAGGAGTGCAAGAAAGCGTTTCGCAGGCTTTGGCCTGCACCGCAGGATTCCTTAGCCAGAACTCAATGAGCTTCAGCGCATTTTCCCGATTCGGTGCGCCACGCACGAGCGCTATTCGATCGCCCACAAGAAATGCGCCATCGTAACTCCAGCCTATCTTGTAACCTTCTGCTTTCAAGGCCTTCGCGCGCGTCAACCAGATCTGTCCAACGCGATACTCGTCATTGCGAAACGCCTGAACGCTTTGATCTCCCGTCCTCCACCAAACCTGTACACTGTCCCTGACTTCATCAAGCTTGCGAAATGCTCGATCTACATCAAGTGGGAAAAGTTTTTCTCTCGGCACTCCGTCCGCGAGCAATGCTGCGGCCAACACTCGCCATGGATCGTCAAAATTAGGAAAACTTCGAGCACCCGGAAACTTCGCCAGATCCCACATGTCAGCCCAAGTTTGAGGGTTGCTGCCGTTCTCATTCAGTTTGTAAGCCAAAAGGGTGGAGGTTGACTGCAATTTCGCCCCGCCGCGCGTACAAGAGTCGGCCAGCAGGTCCGTGCTGTTAATGAACTGCTTGCAAAAGTCTGACAGGTCTTCCGTTATGGCGAAGTGTGCGTCGGATCCAGCTTGGATTTCGCCATCCAGATAGAGGTCCCAGGTGACGTTGCCTGTTTGAACCATAGCAGTGACCTTCGCCCGCTTCTCGGCATCTGTTCCAGAAACAGTGACGACTTTTATTCCTGTCGCTTTCGTGAAGGGCTCGAACCACGCTTCACGCAGGGCCTTTTCGTAGGTACCTCCCGTCGTAGCAATGACCACACGTTGCTCGGCACTCGCCTTTTCAAGCCCAAGAGCGAACATGAGAGCAAAGGCGACGAACACGTAAAACGCGGATTTCAGGCAAGCCTTCGGCGTCTGATCCGATCTGATCATTTCAAATCCTCTTCAGTTAATGTGGAGTTAGTGTCTGCTTCGAGTAGTCAGAAGTTGCGCCACCGTCATGAGCACGAGCGAGATCGCGACGAGCACGGTTGACGCGGCGGCGATCACTGGCGTGAGATTGAAATCGATATCTTCGAACATCTTGCGTCCAATCGACTTCCCGCCAATGTCAGAGATGAAGAACGAAACCGTCGCGTCATCGAACGACGCAAGAAATGCAAAGACCGAAGCCGCGGCGACGCTCGGGCCAATATTAGGCAGCATCACGAGGAAAAAGCTCTGAAATCGATTTGCGCCGCAGTTGAGAGCCGCGAGTTCGAGCGAAGGGTCAAACTTCTGCACCGCAGCACCCACCACGATCATGACATAGGGGATGGCTAAAACCGTGTGCGCGAGAACAAAGCCTGCAAACGTCCCCGTTACTCTCCACGGTGAGAACACCAGGTAAAGCGATACACCCAGAACCACGTGCGGGACGATCATTGGTCCAAGCGCAAGGCTCTGCAGAAGCCCCTTAAAAGGCAATCTGCTCTTTGCGAGCGCGAGCGCTGCTGTCGTGCCAATGGTTGTTGCCACGATAGCTGTCGCGAAGGCGACCTGCAGGCTGAACAATGTTGCCGACATCCAGTCAGGATCAGAGAAATAAGCCCTATACCATTTTAAAGTGAGGCCTTGCGGTGGAAACGCAAGGTAGCTGCCGTCATTCAGGCTCATCGGGATGACGAGAAATGTCGGCAGGATCAAGAATACCGTTATCAGGAAGACGAAGAAGCCTGCGGTATAGATCCGTACGATATTGTAATACCTTCCGACGGCATTGCGCAGTGGCCGCGCCAAAGAAGGCCGGACCGGAAATGTTGAACTATCAGATGCCACTGTTCAGCCCCTTGCTTAGCGAAAGAGTTCTTCGAAATATGATTACGACGGCAAGCGTGACGACCAGCAGTGAGGTTGAGAGCGCAGCCGCAAAAGGCCAATCGAGCAGGACAGTCGTCTGTTGACCGATGAGCGTTGCCATCATGAGCGATCCTGCTCCCCCTACCAACGCCGGGGTGACGTAGAAACCAAGTGCAAGAACGAAACTGATAACGCAGCCCGCAAATATCCCAGGAAGGCTCAGAGGAACAATGATTGCGCGAAAAGCGTGCAATCGAGTTGAGCCAAGATTCATTGCCGCCTGAACGTACTCCGGAGGGATAGCCCGCAGTGCCGCAAAAATAGGCATGATCATGAAGGGAAGAAGGACATGGGTCATTGCGACGATGACCGCACCCTGTGTGTAGATCATGCGCAGGGGCTCGTCGATGAGCTTGCTCGAGAGAAGTGCCTGGTTGATAATGCCGGTTCTCTGAAGCAGCACAATCCAGGCATATGATCGGACCAGGACCGATGTCCAGAGCGGAATGAGCACGCATCCCGTCAATATGAGGGCCCAGGGGTGTTTGATCCGGACCATCGCGTAGGCTACAGGAAAGCCTAGGAGCAGGCAGCAGCACATAACCGCAAGTGCCACGACCGTCGTGGAGAACAGGACGTTTAGATAAAGCGGGTCGCGAAAGATGCGGATGTACAGCTCGAGGCTCATGTCCGGCATACTGAGTGCGACGAGCCTTGCCAGAGGATAAACGAACCCTATCAAAAGCATGAGTGCAGCTGGCAGAAGCAAAAGCAATGCGCCTGCATGGGAATATGTTTTTGCAGAGGGCGTAGAAAACATCACACTTTGTAAATTGGCGAGTGCTCTGGAAGCGGGTGAAGAAGCGCTCATGCCGCAGACGTCTCCTCTTTTGAAAAAAAGCTGACAGCCTGCGGGTCGGGTACGAGATCGACCGTATCACCGGCGCGGAAATTTACCTCACTTCCGGTCACGACCTGAACCTCCACCAGCGGTGATCCAGGCAGGTCCAGACGGACCATGAACGCATGGAATGATCCAACGAATGCAAGACTCTCGATCTCAGCTGGTATTGCCCCAAAACCTCGAGGACCTCGTTTTTTCAAGGCGATCCTCTCGGGACGCATAGCAAGAATTACCTCGTCACCAAGCCGGAGTGCCGCCCGTGCCGCATCGACAGAAGCGGTCCGGACAAATACGTCGTCGGCCAATCGCACGAGCATCCCGTCGTCTTCAAAAGAAACAATCTCTCCTCCGACGAAGCTCATTTTTCCGACAAAATCAGCAACAAAACGGGTTGCGGGCGCGTGGTAAAGACTGGAAGGAGCCCCTATCTGAACGATGTTTCCGCCCTGCATTATCGCAACGCGATCGGACATCGTCAGCGCTTCTTCCTGATCATGCGTTACATAAAGGACGGTTGCTCCCACCTGTCTCTGGATGCGCTTGATTTCGAACTGCATGGCTTCACGCAATTTCTTGTCTAGCGCGCCGAGGGGCTCGTCCATCAGCATAACGGGCGGCTCAAACGCAAGCGCTCTTGCGACCGCCACACGCTGCTGCTGGCCACCCGACAGTTCAGAAGGAAACCTGTCAGCAAAACCGGCCAGGTGAACGAGGTCAAGCATGTCGTCTGCCCGCTTCTTCCATCCGGAGCGCCACCGCGATCTAAGCTTTAGCGGGAAAGCAATGTTCTGGCGGACAGTGAGATGGGGGAAAAGCGCGTATTTCTGAAAGACCATCCCGATATTTCGCTTATTCGGCGCAAGGTCGGTCACGTCTCGGTCGCCGATCACGATCCTGCCTGCCGTGGGACGCTCAAAACCGGCAATCATCGTCAGGACGCTGGTCTTGCCTGACCCAGATGGGCCCAGCACTGACACGAACTCGCCTGGCTCCACGCGGACGTCAACACCAGCGACTGCAACGACGTTGCCATAGCTCTTCGCGAGCCCGTCAAGATTTAGAGTCTCACCTATCAATACCTCACCCCTCCGTTTTTTAATGCCGCGACGAGCGTGAAAACGAGTGCTCGGAGCAGCTTTCAAGATTATCTTGCCAAGCCAGCGACGCGTAACAGATTGGATGCTAATAGCGTTTATGATGTCACATAGCGTTCGCAAAAACTTTGCATTCCATTTTTGTGACATCAAAAATGTGGTGAGTCAACGGAACAAGAGGGGAAAATGATCGACATTTTACGTGATGAGAGCGATACCGGCGCCCAAGGCCAGCGAATGGGGAGCATGGTTTATGACGTGCTACGGGAGAGAATGATCCGCGGCAGCTACCCTCCCGGGCACAAGTTTACTGTCCGGGGGATAGCCAGCGAACTCGACGTGAGCACGACGCCTGCGCGCGACGCGTTGAACCGCCTGACAACCGAATCGGTACTTGTTTTTTCCGGCCCCAAGACGCTCATCGTTCCGACGCTCACAAAGGCGGAATTACGCGATATCACCGTTACGAGGATCGCCCTAGAAGGAACCGCCGCGGAATACGGAGCAAGGAATCCCGACGAAGCGACAAATAGAAAACTCATTGATATACAAAGAGTTATAAACGATAATTTAGCGGCGGGCCGGTATCACGATGCTCTGTGGCACAACAAGGAATTCCACTTTGCCATCTATAATCTATCCGGACTGACCGGCCTGCTCAGCATGATTGAAACTCTGTGGGCGCGCATTGGCCCTACACTTCTCAACCTCTACCCCGAGTACGCGCAAAACCGCCAGGGTGTCCACAATCACATGGTCGCGATTGAGGCTCTTATTGACAAAGACCCGGCCGGCGTGCGGGCGGCGATAGAGAACGATATCAGGGAGGGTTACCGCAAACTTCGCAACGCCGTATCGGTGACAGACGAATTATAACCTGAGCTTAAAATTGACGTCACATATTGACTCATCAAATTTTTGTTGCAACAAAATTGCAAATGACGGGCGCAGTGTGCCTGTCTTCCTCCAGGACAAGGGTTTTATGGTTCAATGCTGTCATCGTCGAATACCCCGCTAACAGGTCCCACCGACCGGCAAACGTCCATCGCGTTCTTTGAACGCGCCTCCACCGTTTTTCCAGGCGGTGTCACACGCGCGACAATTGAGCTGGATCCCCACCCGATCTTTGTTGCCTACGGGGAAGGCGCGTTTGTGACCGACGTCGACGGACACCGTATGCTGGATCTAAACAATAACTTCACGACCCTGATCCACGGACATGCCTATCCCCCCATAACTGAAGCGATCGCCGGACTACTAAGAACAGGCAGTTGCTTTGCTAATCCGATGAACCATGAAATCGATCTGGCCGAATTGCTAGTAGGCAGGATTCCGGCTGTTGAGCAGGTCCGCTTCGTCGCGAGTGGAACGGAAGCCGTCATGTTTGCCATCAAAGCCGCTAGAGCAACGACCGGCCGGGTCGCAATCGCTCGGGTGGAGGGTGCGTACCACGGCGCATATGACTGGGCGGAGGCGGGCCAGCACGCATCGTCGAATACGCCCTGCGCCGCCTATCCAGGCATGCCAGCAAGCGTCATAGATGACGTCGTGCTCCTTCAATTTAACTGCCCCGCGCAGTTGGAGCAACAGATCGCGATGAATGCCGGGCGCCTTGCCGCTATTCTTATCGATCCGATGCCCAGCCGGGCAGGTCTCATAGAGCCGACACAGGAGTTCATCGCAACAATCAACAAGGTGGCGAAGCAACATGGGATCGTCATTATCGCGGATGAAGTACTGAACCTCCGCCAGGGCTTCGCTGGAGCGTCAGCGCGCTACGGTCTGGAGCCGGATCTCGTCACAATGGGGAAGATCATCGGCGGTGGCTTTCCAGTAGGGGCAGTCGGTGGACGTCAGGAGATCATGTCGGCCTTTGGCAAGCAAGGAAGCAAGGCACCGTTGACGCAAGGCGGAACCTTTTCTGCAAATCCCGTGTCGATGGTCGCTGGCCGTCTTGCGATGGAAGCCCTGACGCAAGATGCTTTCCAACGTCTCGAACATATGGGCAACCTGGTTCGCGAGGGGTTGAGGTCACGCATCGAACGTCACGGCGCAAATCTAAGCGTGACGGGAGCGGCTTCGCTTTTTCGAATACACGCCAAGAAAGTGGCGCCGGCTTCTTACCAGGACAGCATTCCGACAGCTTCGGAAGACGTCGTTCTGAAACTGCTGCGCAGGCACTTTGCAAACAATGGGATCTTGATGCCCTACGGCGCCGCTGCGTCGCTATCAACGCCCATGACGGACAATGACATGGGTGACATTGTTTCCGTCTTTGACGATTTCCTCGTAAATCTCGATCGACATGCCTGGGAGGCCGCATAATGGATACTGCAGTTCATGAAACAACCGTCGCTGAGCGTATTGCCCAAGCGTTGAGGCGCCATGATGTGGAGGTGATCTTTGGACAAAGCCTTCCGTCGGCGGTCATTTTGGCGGCCGAAAAGATCGGTATAACGCAGATTGCCTATCGTCAGGAAAACATGGGTGGCGCCATGGCCGATGGTTACGCCAGGCGTTCGGGCAAAATCGGGATCGTGGCAGCCCAGAACGGGCCCGCGGCGGCGCTGCTGGTTGCTCCGCTGGCTGAAGCACTCAAGGCTAGCGTCCCGGTCGTTGCACTTGTCCAGGATGTGGAGCGTGATCAGACTGATCGGAACGCGTTTCAGGACCTCGATCACATCAGCCTCTTTCAGTCATGCACAAAATGGGTTCGTCGTGTTTCCGTGGAAGAGCGGGTAGACGATTACATCGATGCCGCGTTCACCGCCGCCTCGTCTGGCAGAGCAGGTCCCGCAGTCCTGCTTCTTCCTGCGGATCTTTTGCGATCCGTATCTACTACCCCTTCAAGGAGAAGAACGAACAATCTCGGCCATTGGCCGCTCGACAGATCACGTCCCGCCGACAAAGATCTTGATATCGCTGCGAAAGCGATTGCGAACGCACGCGCACCTGTCGTGATAGCAGGCGGCGGCATCCACGCCTCCGGGGCTGCCCAGCAGTTGCGACTGCTGCAGGACGAATGCTCAATACCTGTGTTCACAACGAATATGGGCAAGGGCGCAGTTGATGAGTGGCACCCTCTTTCGGGAGGCGTACTGGCATCTCTTGTCGGTCCGAAGTCACTAGGTCAACACACGGTCGAGATCGTTCGCGAAGCGGATCTTGTCGTCTTAATCGGCACGAGGACGAACCAGAATGGAACAGACAACTGGCGCCAGTATAGTCCCGATGCCCGGATTATTCACATAGATACCGATCCACAGGAGGTCGGCCGAAATTTTGAGGCAATTCGTCTTGTTGGTGACGCACGGGAGACCTTGGCCGGCCTACGCGAAACGATCAGGCTTTGTGACTTGCGCCTCAGAACCGTTTCCCGAGAGGCCGTCTGCAACCGTCTTCGGGAAAGCTGGAGGAAATTCAATGATGATCGCCGAGTCTATTACAGCTCTGAGGCCTCACCGCTTCGTCCCGAACGGATTATGGCCGAACTTCAGGGAGTTATCGATGAAAACACCACAGTGGTGGCGGACGCAAGTTATTCATCGATGTGGGTCCTCGGACAACTCAGAATTTCTTCCGAAAGGACACGTGTGCTCACTCCCCGGGGTCTTGCAGGACTTGGGTGGGGAGTTCCCCTTGCAATCGGAGCCAAGGTCGCCGCACCTGAGAGCGATGTTGTAGCGCTGGTGGGAGATGGGGGATTTGCGCACAGCTGGGCCGAGCTTGAAACACTGGTCCGCATGCAAATTCCGATCACGATCATCGTGCTGAACAACGGAATTCTTGGCTTCCAGCGTGATGCCGAAACTGTAAAATTCGGAAGGTACACAACCGCCTGCCATTTTGCAGAGGTCGATCACGTCAAGATTGCACACGCGTGCGGATGCGATGCGGTCCGGGTCACGCAACCGCAGGACCTCAAGGCCCATATGCAAAAGGTCAAGAAAAGAAAGTTGCCGTTGCTGATAGAGGTTATGACCGATCCCGAAGCTCACCCGGCACTTTCTCTCTTCGCTCAGATGGACCGTGCGGCATGACGAGGGATCGCCAGAGCCGAGTCGCAGTGGTCGCCGGAGGCACGTCAGGTATCGGACTGTCGGTTGCACGACATTTACTCGGTATTGGCCACAAGGTCGCGGTTTTTGGGCAGACAGAAAGCGCGGCGAAGGCCGCGCGCTCGTCCTTCGAGGCTGAGATAACATCTAACCAGCTATTGGTCGGTTGTTGCGACGTCAGAAATCCAGGCGAGGTTGCCGATTTCTTTCGCGATGTCGAAACCTTGTGGTCGTCCACTGCGCTACTGGTTTATTGCGCGGGCATTTCGCCGAAAGCAACAGACGGTGTGGCCAAGCGATTTACCTCGGTTGACCTGGACGAGTGGAATGATGTGCTGGACGTGAATTTGACGGGCGCCATGCTCTGCTGTCAAGCAGCCTTACCAAGTATGGTCGACAAGGGATTTGGCCGGATTGTCCTCATCGGCTCGCTTGCAGGTCGAACACGGCCTATGATCGCCGGCGCGGCATATGCAGCATCAAAAGCCGGGCTCGCTGGCCTGGCCCGTGCGCTCGTCAGCGAATTTTCAGCCGACGGTATCACAATCAATGTCGCCGCTCCGGGTCGCATCTTGACGCCAATGGCGGGAACCGCGGCGACGCCAGTCAATCTCGACGCAGCAAAACGAATACCCACCGGGCGACTAGGAGAGGCTGAAGAAGTGGCACGGCTGGTCGGCTTTTTAGTCTCCGATGAAGCCGCTTTCATCAATGGAGCGATCATAGACATCAACGGCGGCGAGTACACGCCCGCCTAACCCACAAATTGTCAGACGCAGAAAACAAAGCGAAGGGAGATGCTCGTGCGTCACTCGATCTTAATCCACACGACTGACCCGGAGCTCTACCTGATTTTGCGTTACATTCTCGAGCAGGCCGGCCACGACGTCGACCTGCTGCCGAGCCTCGACATGTTTTTACCGGATGATGCGAATAGTCAGCCACAACGCCGCACGGTACTGATCTGCCTTGCTATGGACGATCTGCTCCGCTCAGCGGTTCTTATAAAGAAAGAACAGCCGGACATCCGAGTTGTCGGCTTCCCACTTGACAATAAAAAGATAGACGGCGTTCAATCATCCGTATTTGACTATCTGGTGAGGCGCCCTTTTGACCCCGGCAACCTGCTCGAGTTTCTCAAGTTTGGCCTGCGTTGCAACACAACCGCACCAACTGATGTCAGCGTTTTTCTCGATGACGTGGAAATCAATGTTGCATCCGTCCGGGTCCGGCGGGGTGAGACGCACATCAGTCTATCGCCCCTGCATTTCAGGATCCTGTTGTATCTTGCAAGAAACACAGACAGGGTCGTCAGCCGTGACGAACTCATCCGGAATTGCTGGCCCGAGGATGCCGATGTCGAACCGCGTACGGTGGACATTCACATCGGCAAAATAAGACGGTCTTTGAACCGACACGGCCATAACGTCATCAGAACCGTGCGCTCCGCAGGATATTCGGCCACAAAATTATAATCCGGCGCACAATTCATACGTCAGTAAGCGACCGAAAAACTCTGACCCAAAAAAGAAAATCGCGATCCCTCCCGTCGAGGCGTGCATCAATAGCACTGAAGGCGACGGCGAGCGCGGCATCTGTACCGAAAATCACTCTGGCAATTGCCGTGGCGTCGGCTTCATCGCAAGACGTGAAAATGTCATCGCCGGCGCTATCGGCAATGCCTGTACTTTTCCAACTACGCATGTAACCTCCGAGCCACCCGGCGCGGAACAACGAATATGCCGGGCGTTCAGGCTCGTTTCAGAGATGCAGAGCGCAGCGCCTGCATGTTCGCCCATGGCTATTCGATCAGGTCACGGCTTTCCCGCCCATGAAGCGCAATGGGCCTCAAGAAAGCATCTTTATGATGTCACATAATACGCTCCGAATTCAAGCGAATTGCCGGAATATCGAGGATAATTTGTTGATTATTCTATTTTACATAAATGACTACCAGTGATTGCATTATTTTTTGTGACATCATATGACGGCTACGAACAGACGTTATGTATTGAGGATCTGAGATGCAGCACGGGATAGAAACCAAAGCCGCAGTCGCAATTCTTACGGAGAACGCGGACTATTTTGCGATGCTCAAGCACATTCTCTCTACGGAGGGCACGCGGGCGGTTCTCTGCGATAGAAACGAAATCGGCGACAAAGTTGCCCAGCCGGACATCGTCGGACTGATCCTCGATGTGGATCGCGATCACCATGGGGCAGCCATCATCTGCCAACGCATCAAATCGTGTGACAAGACGGAAAAACTGCCAGTACTTGCCATCATTCCCAACGGCGACACCGAAGCCTATATGGAACTCATGCGTGCAGGCGCGGATCAGTGCCTGATCCGCCCATTCTGGCCGCCACATCTGCTGGGCTTTCTCGAAGGCATAAACCCTGTACGGCAACAACCAGTCGCGACAACGTCACAAAACGCATCCCTTAAACTGGGCGAAATCGAGCTTTGGCCAGAACGCAAACGCGTTTTGGTTAGCGGCGTCGAGCTCACTTTGGGACCGATCGAGTTCAAATTGCTCGAACACCTTCTTACGGCTCCCGGGAGAGTGTTCAGTCGAGACGAGTTGATAACAGCGGCGTGGCCGAATGAGGTTTACGTGCAACCACGGACGGTTGACGTTCACATTGGCCGTATCAGGCGGCACCTGAAGAAAGCGGCGGGCTTCGACATCATCAGAACTGCGAGATCAAGCGGCTACGCCATCGATGTAGCCGCGCGGCCGGCGTAAGCGCCGTTCTGGTTTATGACGCCAAAGGTTTACAGAGATTTCTCAAAATCTTCCGAGAGCGTTTGTTGATCGTTGCGATAATTTGCCGATCCTGCATGCATCTTTTTGGTTAGGGGACCTGAGAAATGTTGACCGACAAAACGCTGCAGCACGCAAGCCGAAACACCGGGGGATTGATAGATCATGCCGAAGACTACTTCAACGCGGCTCACCAGCAGGGCTTGATGGCCCTATATGCGCGGCCAAGGGCTGCGAGGCAGGTAGACATCGTTTTTGACGGCTTTCCATCACAGCGCATCACTGATTTCGTGCGTTGTTCATATCTGGGCCTCGACAATCACCCGCTCGTCATAGACGGCGCGATCAAGGCGATTGAGGAATACCGGGCACTGCACTGGTCATGTGCAAGGACCCGACTGAATTTTGCAATCCTCCGCGACTTGGAAAATTCGCTTTCAGATCTCTTCCAGGCGAGGGTCATCACCTACACAACGGTGCTGGCGGCGAACATGGGAGCATTACCTATCGTCGCCTCCGGACACCTCACCGGCGGCATCAGGCCGATGATGGTTTTTGACCGCCACGCGCACGCAACACTCGCCTTTCACAAGGGCACAATTGCTCTGGAAACGCAGGTCCGTACGTTGGCCCACAATGATCTAGATGCATTGGAGGAGTTGTGCCGGTCCAACAGGGCCGTGGCTTACGTTTGCGACGGCGTCTACTCGATGGGTGGAAACGCGCCCATTCGGGATCTGCGCTTCTTGCAGGATCGATACGGTCTGTTTCTCTACATCGATGACGCTCACGGCGTATCAATCTGCGGGAAGGACGGTGAAGGATTTGTGAGGTCACAATACGGAAACGAACTCGGCGAGCGAACTATCATAGCCGCGTCGCTCGGAAAGGGTTTTGGCGCCTCGGGCGGAATGTTGATGCTTGGTACGGCGCGTCAGGAAGAACTATTCCGTCGTTTTGCTGTCGCGCACGCTTTTTCTGCGTCATTGAATGTGGCGGCAATTGGTGCAGTTTCAGGTTCGTTGACAATACACCGCAGCGACGAGCTTTTGCGAAGACAGCTGGCTCTCAGTTCCAATATAGAATTTCTGGACTCGATGTTGGTGACAGAGCAAAGCGGAGCTCCCTTGCCAATTCGGACGGTGAACCTTGGCACCGAAGAGCGTGCCGTCAATGGGACCCGGGCGCTGCTTGATCGAGGAATTTACGGCTCGGCGATATTCTTCCCGACAGTTGCGAAGGGGAACGCCGGCATTCGCGTTTGTGTCACCTCGGACCATACACCTGAGGAAATCACGGGACTTTGCGCAGCTCTGTCAGAGATCATGGATGACCAGGCAATATCGTAAGTCCGCATCAGTCTGTAGTCGCTCAGAAGGCCGGTCTTGCGAAGAGAATGAGCGGCGGGTTTTGCGGATAGCAACATTTGTTGCCAGCAAAGTGTGATGTAAACTACAGATTGAGGCGGACGAATCCAGCCTGTTGCGGAGAAGAGAAGACATTTGCCGACCATGAAAACATCGCTCGATCATATTCCCCCGCAAATACAAACGGAGCTCCAGCGCGCGCTGGAGATTATTCACGAAGAATTCGAGGATGCCCTGGAGGGCGGCACGGCGAAATTCAAAAAGCGTGGCCGCATCCTCAAGATCATCCTCTTCGGATCCTATGCCAGGGGTACGCAGGTGGACGAACCGTTCACATCCAAGGGGTATAGATCTGATTTCGATCTTCTTGTGATCGTCAACAACCGCAAGCTGACGGATTTTGCGGAATATTGGTACAAGGCTGCCGACAGGTTGATCCGTGACAAGATGATAAAGAGACCCGTGCAGATCATCGTCCACTCGCTGCGAGAAGTGAACACATCCTTGCAGGCGAGCCAGCATTTCTTTTCCGACATCCGCAAGGAAGGCATCGTTCTCTACGAGCTGGACGACAAGCCTCTCGCCGAACCCAAGATGTTGACACCGGAAGAGCAATTGCGAGTGGCAACAGAACATTTTGAGAAGCGTTTTGGCGCGGGAAGAAACTTTGCGGCGCTTTCTGAAGCCGCTTTACAAAAAGACATGATCAGTGAAGCTGCATTCCTCCTCCATCAGGCGATCGAGCAGGCCTATGCCAGCGTTCTTTTAACGCTGACGAACTACACGCCGGCGTCTCACAACCTGAAGGTCCTGCGATCCTTCGCAGAAGAACGGGATCGTCGACTGATCGAGGCCTTCCCTCGCGATCACCATCGGGAGAGAGCGTGGTTCAATACGATCAACGAAGCATATGTAAAGGCACGCTATTCAAGCCAGTACAAAATCAGTCGTGAAGCGCTTGACTGGATTGGCGAGCGAGCAACGGTACTACTTGGTCTGGCGGATGAGGTGTGCCGCGACCACATATCGAGGCTTGAGGCAGACGCCGGTCGTGAGATTGCCGAGGAAGGCGTGGCTGAAGAATAGCGGGCTAAAGCGCTTTCCCAAATTAACTTTAACTTGGTGGTGGACCTTGGCGGCTAGCTGCACTGTCGTTCATTAGCCGCCCATTGGTGGAGTTCCGAATGAAGAATCCGGGAAGGAATGATGACCGTCAAACTGTAGTTTACGGGACTTTGACCGTCTGTTGCGTCGCGTACGAGACTTCATGCAGCATCCTGGCTATCGTTGGAGGAAAACCGCGGGTGCGTGAACCACATTATCGCCCACCCGTGTTTGCGTCACGCGCTGCGGCTGCTCCGGCCTTGCTGTTTGCGTGACCGGTCGCCGAGAATTTGTTATGGCCAAACACATTTCCGAAACGTTCGTGTCGATCGCGGATTCGGATCGGACGCTCGATCTGCTGTGCGCCACCTTGCGCGGCTGGTGTTTTTCAATCACCAACAATCGTTCCGAACGACTTCTTGCCTTTGACTCCGGATGCGCTATCATCACTCATGCAGTTGGTGGCCTTCACCTTCATGTGGAGGCCAAGGATCCGTTAACACTCCTCGGGATCCGGTCCGTGCTGCAGGCAGCTTTCTCACAGGTCCCTACACCTCAAATCTCGGAGCTCGAGTGGAATCCTGCCGTGACGAGCCACCCAAGGGATCGGACCCCAGAGAGGGCGCGCCCGCAACGGATCAAGTAGCCTCTCAACTTCCCGGAAAGATAAGCGAGCTAAGGGCATAACCGACCAACTTGTGAAGTCGCCTATCCCCGCCTTCCGGCAAATCGCCGGCACCGGCACGCCGCCGTCGACCTGCCTCAAAATGAAAGAGGTGGCTCGGTTTGTTTGAACAGTTTCGGGCGTATTGCCACCTCTTACCGCAATAGCTCTCGAGCTTCGTCACTCCAGAATTCAAGTTTATCGACTTGTCCGCACTTTTGCCGGTGAAAATATTTAGCTGATTGCCGATTGTGATTAATGGACGCTGATTGAGAATCATTTTAGCTTCTACTTAAATTTGTAGGCAGCATCGGATGCATAATGATCAACGGGATTATTTACCGGCAAGGCGTGCATATTGGAGAAATATCTGCGGAGGACGATGAAGTCTTCTTAACGGAGTGCTTCGTCGCGCAAGATTTCTATTCGCAGCTCCTAGACATGGACTCTTCAAAATCTATAATTCTTGGACGCACAGGATCTGGAAAAACCGCTGTTCTAAAGCAAATTGAACGCACAAGAGACGACACGATACGTGTCGACCCTAAAGATGTGGCATTTGATTACATCTCAAACTCAAATATACTTAGATTTATTATAGAATTAGGATGCGACGTTAATCTATTATTCCAGCTACTATGGAAACATGTTTTCCTTAGCAGCAGCATCAAGAAGTACTTCAAAGACAGAAACAGCTTTGAAACCGCTATCGATAACCTGTTTGATAGGAACAACCCGGCTCGTTTGTATTTTGAGAGGTATCAAAAAACATTTTGGATAGAGCAGGATGTGGTTATCAAAGAGATATCCAGCAGCTTCGAAGAAAAAGTCTTAGAGGGTCTTGAGCTCGCTCTTGGTGTCGATAAAGTAGCGCAGATCAAATCTTCTCTTTCGGCCGGCCAAAGCATATCTGGTTCCGAGAAGCGGGAGATTCAAAGTCGGGTCAAGCATGCTGTATCACAGTTGCAAATGCGCGACATGAACAGAGCGATAGATGCTTTAAACGAATTGATGAGCAACAAGCAGCGACATTTTTATTTACTCGTAGACGACCTAGATCTGGACTGGGTAGACCCATCTCTGCAGTACAAACTGATTCAATCTTTAATAGAGACAGTTAAAAATTTTAGAAAACTTAGGAATGTTAAAATATTAGTCGCGCTGCGATCAGACGTCTACGAAAAATCTATCGGGTCAATCGAGTATGAGGGCGTTCAGCCCGAAAAATACGAAGGTATTATAACTACCATAAAGTGGGAACGTGAATCTCTTCGGAACATGCTAGATAAGCGTCTCTCCTACATGTTCAAAAGACAGTACAGTGGTAAAACCAACGTCAGATTTTATGACGTTTTTCCAGAAAGGATTCGTTCGTCTCCCGGATTTGACTATCTTGTTGAACGGACATTAATGAGACCGAGGGACCTGATATTTTTCGTAAATCAGATCCTTGATAAAGCCTCAGGATCTACAAACATCTCTCAAAAAACGATATCGGACGTCGAAGCTGATTACTCTCGCAAACGGCTTGATGCCCTTAGAACCGAGTGGCGTTCAGTTCACCCTAAAATAGATGCCTACATCTCGCTCATAAGTCGCCAAACAGGAAAAAATGAAGTCCGGGAACTGGCGGCGCGCGACCGCTTGTTGGAAGTTTGCTTCGAGCTCGCCGAATTGGAAGGCACCGACAAGTATAAAGACGAGTGCTATGAGAAAGCAGCGCAATACTTAAAAAGGGAAAACTACCGCAAACTGTTCGAGCTCTCAGCTTGCATCGTAAGTGTTCTCTACAAAATAGGTGCAATTGAGCTGAAACTTAGCAAACAGGAAACGTTTTATGCAAGTTACAGAAACGACGCTGTTGTTGCTCCAGTTCAAATCACTGAGGACGCCTCCTATCGCGTGACACCTATGCTTTGGAGAGCTCTCGGCATAACGCCAAACATTTAGGTATCGAAGTGGCGCCAATTATTGGCAATTTGCAAAAGTGCCGGTCCGCTCACCGAGACTTTCGATGTGCTCAGGCTTCAGCTTGACGTTCGGCTCAAGAACGACATTCGCGGGACCGCTTGTCATCGAAGAAGCGCCAGCCAGCGGCCTCCAGCAGCAGATTGATTTTTGATCCTCGCCGTCGCTTCCTTGCGTAGTACCAACGCCCATCCGCCGAGAAAATTCAGCCATCATTGCGCCTTCGGAATAAACCCCACAGTAAATCCGAACAATCGGCCAATCTTCCCTAAAGTTTCGAGCGTTGGGTTCGCCGTCCCGGCTTCGATCTCAGCAACTTGGCGCCTGGTGAGCGATAGCGTCTTGGCGAATTCGTCCTGCGTCAAACCAAGCCCCCTTCGGATTTCAACAACAGCCTCAGGTAATCTCAAGTCGCCAGTCCGAGCGCGTTCCGCCAGTGTTCGCCGGTTCTCAAGAATTTCCTCTTTCGTTGGCTTTTTCCATCGAGCCATTTAGATGTCCTCCGGCATCACTGACACGCCGCCAGAACGCTCTCCGCGATTTCAATGCAGCGTCCCATTGCACGCTCTAGAATTTCCGGAGACCCACCCATATCTTTCGCCATAGCCGGTGTTTGCCGGAGGTATTCGGCAAACACGGAAAGCTCAGCTGCGAGCGCATTCTGCTCATCAGGATCGGGGATCAGTTCAGCGCAAATGCGTTTCCAATCGGGAAGGTGATCGCGACCACCGTCCCGCATCATGGCCCAGCGGGTGGAACGAACGATCCCCTCTTTGGCAAGCCGCATTGGCGCGAAATCAAAGAGCGGAGACAGGCGGATCGTGCCGTCCTGGTGCTTACTCAGTGCAGAATTTCGGCCATGATTATCGGGATTGCCGAGCGCCAAATTGGCGATGTCCCGCTTCAGGTATTCGACAATGTCCGCGAAAGGAGTGGCAGAATATTGGCGCAAAACGTCGATGTAGGCCTCGTGCGAGCCGACATGACCAAAATCAGCAATGCCGATCGCGGATACTAGGCTTTCTTGGCCCAGCCTAACGGTTCCGCCACCTTCTTTTTTCTTCCGGTCGAACCGAGGAATGATCAGGACACTTTCGGCGTAGGTCGAAGGTTCGTCCACATTCAGGCCGATCTCTTGAGCGATCCGCGAATAGAGGGCTTCGCCTTCGAGTATAAGGCGGTCCACGGGCTCGTTGCTGCGGACCAGCTTGACAATGACGTGGCGTACGGCCTCATCATCAGTCACGAAGCTGTCGGGATAATAGAGACCGTCATTCGCTTGGGTCATCGAGACCTTAGGCCATTCGCCTTGCAGGCCGCTTGAGCCAGAGGCGAGCATTCCGAATCGATCTGCGACTTCCATGAAACGATCCGAGCGCTCAAGGATTTCCGCTTCTGTAACCCCTTGGCGCTCAACACCGCGCAGCCGTTCCGTCTCGGCCTCCGCCGCTTCTTTGATCCGGATATTGCCTATGCCGCCCGTCGCCGATCGCAGAAGCAGCGGGAGATCAGAAGCACGCAAGCTTTCAGCAAGACTGAGATGCTCGGCAAGCTTTCGCCTTGCATGCCCCTGGGGCATGAGATCCAAGAGGAAGGGCGGCCAGCTGCGGCTATATCGATTTTCGAGATCAACGGGATATCGGACAGATAACGCGCGATGGTCGCGAACCGTTTTTCCACCCGCGAACTCCGCAGATGCAACTGTGACGAAATAGTCGAGATCGTAATCGACGATGGACGCGCCCTGGTAGCCGGCCGCGTCGTCCTTAAGTTCTAGCGTCGCGGCGTGGTGCCACTGGCCATAAAAATGGGTCTGGAGGGTTAGGCGCATTAATTGACCCTTTCAATGGTTCAAATAATGCATATTTTCAATTTATTCAACCCATCAAAGTGGGTTAAATAACTGCCCTTGAAAGTGCCAGCTACTCTACTGAAGCGGTCATTAAAGCTCCTGATTTGGCTGACCATCTTCCGGCCACGCAACGCATTGCCGTAAGCGAACAGCATGAGGGACAAGCTCAGCACAGGTGTTAGCCATTCATTGGTTAAAGAGGATAACGCCGCGGGCGCGGTCGAGTACACGCCGGTGGCGCTCTGCTACGATGTTCTGGCTTGCCTGCATGCGGACAACCTGCTGCAGAACCTTCAACTGTTCCCGCATTACCTCGAACGCACGGCGCTGAGCAGGCGGCACGCGATTGATAACATCCAGCTCTCCACGCAGGATAGCATTGCGGCCGAAGCGCTCGTCGAGGGCGCGGCTCACGGTTGCAAACTCCTTACTAATGGCGGGATCGAGCGAGCCGGCAGCGACGTCGAGCCTGCCGTTCTTTTTCTTCATCGCCACTGAGAGTTCTCTCAGTGCATCTTCGGCGGACGGCGACAGTCCCGGGATGGCAATGCTCATGCGCTGGCGCTCCTCATTGATCGCCTCCCTCTCTGCATCAAATGCGGCCCTAAATGAGGTGGCCAATGATCGGACACGGCTTCCCGCCTCCGGGACGGCACGGAAAGCCTCCCGCCGCTCCAAGCCGACAGCGAGCAATTTGTCCATGATACGGCCGGAGCCTCGCAACGCGCCGTAGGCAGCGGGATCATTGCTGACGGCCGCAGCGATCCGCTCACCGGCAAAGCCCTTCAGGATCAGATCTTCAATCTTTCCGACAGCACCTGCCGGATCGCGCCAGATTCGCGCTGCCGCGTTCCCAAGGGCGGCGCGATTCTGACTGTAGTGAGGAACAGCTCGCGCCCTCTCCCGCGCCTCGTGGTCGATCGAGGTTTCAAACTCTGTTACAGCTGCAAGCATTGGCAACACCGGCACCGTCTCTTGCCCAGGCACGACGCTGGCGCCGGTAACGATCCTGGAGCGATCTTTCCTTTCGGCAAGATGCTGCTCTTCGGCAAAGCGGCGTATGGCGGCAAAAAGACGATTGAGCTCTTGGCGCCGGTCGAGGTCAAGGTCGTCCGGCATGCGCTCGATCATGTTACGCTCGGCAATAGTGTCGGCCTTGTCGGTGAAGGCGGACCAGCCGAAGCGAGCGTTGAGAGCGTCGTTGACCCCCCTCACCTCTTGAACAAAAAGGCGATCCTCCGCCGCGTAGGAGAAGGCCGTCTTGTAGGCATCCTTGCCACCGCGCTCGCGTACGGCTTCGATTTCGGCAAGTTGCGCCATAGCCGGTTTGGAAAGCGCCGGGATCGACAACGACATATGCGCGCGCCGTTGCTCCTCTCGCATGCCGAAGCGTTCGACCTGGCGGCGGAACTCTGTGGCATGTGCACGCGCCAGCGGCAGCAATTCGCACAAGGCCGACACCGCCGCATTGCGCTCGGAGCGGGCCGCGCGGCCATCGACAAGAAGATCCGATCCATGCAGACGGCCGAGGCGCTGCGGCGAGGCCTCAAGGTCGTCGGCAAGCTCGCGGGGCGCAATCCGCGCGTCGGAGGCAAGCGTGTTCAGTCTGGCAAGCGCGCCTTCAGGATCACGATAGATCTTTTGCAAGGCTGGGCGAAGAATGGCGTCGCGTTCCTTCCAGTGATCCGAGCGAAGCTGCGCGCGGCGGGCATCCTCGCCGACACCACGGGAAAATAATGTTGTCGGCGGGATGAGATATTGTCGATCCGTCGGAATTTTTGCCGTCCGGGTTTCGGCGCGTTCCTCACTATAGGAAACACGCTTCGCGCTTTCGATCGCGAGGCCGAGCGCCACGCTCGCCCGCTCCCAAAGCTTCGCCACTTGCTCGCGCTTCTGCACCAGCCACGCCAGCTGCCGCGCCGCCCCGTCCTCCATCCAGGCTGCGACCCCGGAGAGCGTATAGATACCGCGACGCTGGGCAAAATCGCGGGCGTGCGCCCGGTAGCCGGCCTCGCTCTCGAAATCGAGGGTCGTCGTCTTGGCGCCGGAGCGGCCAAGACGCTCCACCAGTTGCTTGAACAGTTCCGGCCGATGGCTCTCCTCCTCGAGGCGCTGCCGGCGAACCTCTCCCGTTTCAATCCGTTTGGCAGTCCAGACGTTTCGATCGACCGTCCGTTCCTCGAGCCTCTTCTCTCCGGTTTTTTCGTCGATGACGGGCACCGTCACCGTCACCCGTTCGACACCGTCCTTGCGCAGCGCCACCGTGTCGCCTTCCGACACGCCGGCCTCCTCCAGGGCCTTTGGAAGGCTCACGCCCCAGAGCCGATGCACGCTTCCGTCGTCCGTTTTCACATCGGCATAGGGGCTTTGATCGGCATCCTCTTCCTGCGGCCGGAATTTCGCATTGCCGGTTTCGACCAGCTCGCCCGTGATGCCGGCGGCATGATCGGCCCGGGATCTTTTCCCCCATTCCGGCTTCCGCTCAAAGTCCTCGCGAGCGGCATAAAGATCGGCCCGATCGCGATGGCGGGTCATCGACACGTACGTCAGGTGCTGATCCATCATGCCGGTTGCGAGCACGAATGTCCTGTCGACGGTCGCACCTTGGGACTTGTGAATGGTCGCGGCATAACCGTGATCGACATTGCGATAGCTGTCTTCGCTAATGACGACATCCCGGCCATTATCGAGACGGACCGATAGTTGTGGGTCGCCGTGCGTGTCGCCGGTGTAGACGACCGTGCCGAGCATGCCGTTTTTGACATATTGGGGTCCAAGCTTTTGCGCACGCGGCTCGAGGAACCGGGCGTTTTGGAGGAAGATGATCCGGTCGCCGACGGCGAACTGCCGCACGCCTCGTTCCGTTTGAAATTCACGAGAGACGGTCAGGGCGCCTTCATCTTTCATGACGTTGCGCAGCGCTTCATTGAGCCGCCTTACGTCGTCGTTGGTATGGGCGAGAACGAGCAGTTCGTCACCACGCATGCGAACCGACTGTTCTTTATCGGCATATTGCTGGATGAGGTCGCGGCGAGCGCTCGTCCAGTCAGCAACGATGCGCTCCACAGCTTCAGCCCGGCTCTCCGCCTCGACAATATGCCCCCGCTGCGCATAAGCATCCAGCCCCTCCTCGACCTTGCCGCGGGCGAAAAGACGGGAGGCCTCTCGCGCCCACTCCTCACGCTGGCGCCGCACACCGGCAAGTTCGGCAAAACCGATCCGTTCGGAAATTGCCCGAAAGGCTGCGCCGGCCTGGATCGGTTGAAGCTGCATTGCATCGCCGACCAGAACCACCTTGGCTCCGGCCTCCTCGGCGCGCTTGAGCACACGCGCCATCTGCTGCGACGAGACCATGCCAGCTTCATCGATGACAAAGATGTCCCGCCGGTCGAGGAGATCGCGTCCGTTATGCCAGGCTAGTTCCCAGTAGGCGAGCGTGCGCGATCTGATGCCGGAACTGTCCTCAAGCCCCTCGGCCGCCTTGCCGGCAAGCGCCGCCCCGAAGACGCGGTGGTTGTCGCTCTCCCAGGCGACGCGCGCCGCGGCAAGCAGCGTCGATTTGCCCGCACCGGCAAGCCCGACCACAGCAGCGATGCCAGTGTCGCCAGCGACATGATGGACAGCCTCCACCTGTTCGCGATCAAGCGTGAACAGATTTTCCGGATTGGCGGTTTCTATGGTTCTGACAGCCGCCGCAATTTTCGCGTTGGCGACGCCGAAGCCCTTGCGCCGGGCCAGAACTTCCGCCGACTGCGCCATGTCGTATTCGATGCGCAGGACATCGCGTGTGGTGAAGACCGCAGGTTCGGCCACCTTGCCGGTCTGCAGGTTCGCCTGTTGCGGCTTCAACAGCACGAGGTCATTGGAGGCCATCAGCTTGGCACGTATATTGGCGAAATCAGCGGGATCGTCGACATAGCGGTGCAGAGCCTTGGCGATGTCCCGTTCATCGAAGGTGGAGCGCTCGTTGCCGAGTTGTTTCAGGAGTAGATGCGGATCGGCCAGCAACCGGTCGGCCATCTCCTGCCGGCGCGCGAGATCGGCCGGCGCGAAATACATCGTGACACCCTTGCGGGCAAGCGCTGCCTTTTCTGGCCCGAGATGTTTCTGGGCAATCCCGTCGAGCCCCTGTTCGGCATAGGAACGCCCGTCGAGGCGTATCTCATGGCCGGCAAGCGCTAGATGCCGATTGGCTGTTTCCGCCCAGGCGATTTTCCAGCCCTTCATGGTCTCCTTGTCTCCGGCCCAGAGCCTGTAGACGATCTTGCCCTTCGGTCGGTCCGGCGTGACGACCCGCAACGGCTCGCCGTCGGTGCCAAGCACCGGCACTTTCTTCGGCCCGAAACCCCGTTCCGTCAGAGGTCGAAGCGCGGTCATCAGGTGGATGTGTGGATTGCCTTGCCTGTCATGATAAACCCAGTCGGCGATCATGCCCTTGGACGTCAGATTGTCCCGGACGAACTCGCGCACAAGGGCGATGTTCTCTGATCGCGTCAACTCTTCCGGAAGCGCGATGATCAACTCGCGGGCAAGCTGCGCGTCGGCACGAGTTTCGAATGCGTCCACTGCATTCCAAAGAGCCTCGCTGGCCGCAACGACGCTCTTCCCATCGATGGCCGCGCGCAGCCAGGCCGGTACCTGGTCCGGTAGCGCCAACTCCTCGTGTTTCAGTTCGGCCGCGCCGCCACGGTAACTGAAGGAGGTTCCGGCCTGTTCGTCCATCATCCGCGCCCGATGACGATAGGCGGCGGCCGAAACGATACTGCGTCCCGCTCCCCTGCCGATCACCTGCGCTCTGACGAACATGATCGCCACTAACGTCTCCAGTCCTTCCAGGCACGTCGCGTCAGCGACGTATATTGCGCCCTCAAATCAATCGGCCTGACAAGACCGATGCTGCTTTTCCGGAAGACGGCCCTGCTGGGATTTCCAATATCGACGTTTGGGGGCTTGTGTACGGTAGCGCTTTTGACTACCATTTTCTAGTCAGTTAAATGACTGAATGAAAATTTCCAAAGACGTTGAAAGGACTTGCCTATGGCCACTAAGCCTGCGCTAATGGATATTGATGCTCAAATCGAGAAGCTTCGCGAACGAAGAAAAACTTTAATAGTAAAATCAGCTGATCGTTTCGCGCGTGCGGCAACGAAGTCGGGACTGGCAGAGATGGAGATCGCTGATGAGGAGGTGGATCGCATCTTCGACGAGATCGCAGCGCGATTTCGCAACGGCGAGAAGAAGCAGGCCGCTGGCTCACCTGCTTCGCCGCGTGGACAGGCAAATGGAGCGACTGGTTCGGAAACGGAGGCTCCACATGACAGCTGACCGAAAGAAGGGAGCGAGAGAAAAGTTCTTGCTCGGCGACATTGTCGTTCGCGCGGGCCTGTCGAACGCCGATCGGGCTTTCCTGCTTGGCGGGCTTCTCGAAATGAAGCGGGTCGTGCCGGGGACACCTGAACATCGGCGTCTGTGCGATATCGGAGAGCTGGCCTTCAGAGATGCGGTATCCAACGGCGGGTTAGAACGCTTTTTGAAGGTGGCGGAATGAAGGGAAATGCCAAACAGCATCCGAGCCTTTTGCTTATCATCATTCCCATCGCCGTCACCGGATTTTCCTTTTACGTCGCCCACTGGCGTTGGCCTGAATTGGCGACCGGCATCACAGGCAAGACGCAATACTGGTTCCTTCGGGCGTCACCGGTGCCCGTCCTTTTGTTCGGGCCGCTGGCTGGACTGCTGGCGGTCTGGGCGCTGCCCCTCCATCGGCGAAGGCCCGTGGCATTGGCAAGCTTTCTCTGCTTTCTCCTGATGGCCGGCTTTTACGGGATGCGCGAGTTCGGGCGGCTTCAGCCGCTCGTAGAGAGCGGTGTGCTGACCTGGGATCAGGCGCTATCATTCGTCGACATGATTGCGGTCGTTGGCGCAGCGATGGGATTCATGGCGGCCGCGGTCGCGGCGCGCATCTCCAGCGTCGTGCCCGAACAGGTGACGCGCGCCAGGCGCGGAACATTCGGAGATGCAGACTGGCTGCCGATGTCGGCGGCGGCACGGCTGTTTCCCGATGATGGCGAAATCGTCATCGGCGAGCGCTACAGGGTCGACAAGGAACTCGTCCATGAGTTGCCGTTCGATCCGAACGATCCGGCCACCTGGGGACGCGGTGGCAAAGCCCCGCTGCTGACCTACGCCCAGGATTTCGATTCGACTCACATGCTTTTCTTCGCGGGCTCCGGTGGCTTCAAGACCACCAGCAACGTCGTGCCGACGGCGCTCAGATATACGGGTCCCCTCATTTGCCTGGATCCGTCCACCGAGGTGGCCCCGATGGTCGTTGACCACCGAAGAGATAAACTCGACCGAGAGGTTGTGGTGCTCGATCCGGCAAATCCGGTCATGGGATTTAACGTGCTCGACGGCATCGAGCACTCGCTAAAAAAGGAAGAGGACATTGTCGGCACCGCGCACATGTTACTCTCGGAAAGCTTGCGCTTCGAATCGTCGACTGGCTCTTACTTCCAATCGCAGGCGCACAATCTACTGACTGGTCTTCTGGCGCATGTGATGCTGTCACCGGAATATGCAGGACGGCGAAACCTGCGCAGCCTGCGCCAGATCGTCTCCGAGCCGGAAACCTCCGTGCTCGCCATGCTACGCGACGTACAGGAACACTCCGCGTCCGCCTTCATCCGTGAAACGCTCGGCGTCTTTGTTAACATGACTGAGCAAACATTCTCAGGCGTCTATTCGACGGCATCGAAGGATACGCAATGGCTGTCGCTCGATAATTACGCGGCACTGGTTTGCGGCAACACGTTCAAATCGAGCGAGATCGCTGGCGGAAAGAAAGACGTCTTTATTAACATCCCCGCATCGATCCTGCGGTCCTATCCCGGTATCGGTCGGGTGATCATCGGCTCGCTGATCAACGCGATGATCGAAGCGGATGGTGCGTTCACGAGGCGAGCGTTATTCATTTTGGACGAAGTCGATCTGCTTGGCTACATGCGCGTGCTTGAAGAGGCGCGCGATCGCGGTCGCAAGTATGGCGTTAGCATGATGCTGATGTACCAGTCCGTCGGGCAACTGGAACGGCACTTCGGAAAAGACGGTGCGGTGTCGTGGATCGACGGCTGCGCTTTCGCGAGTTACGCCGCGATCAAGGCACTGGATACCGCCCGCAACGTCTCTGCCCAATGTGGAGAAATGACTGTCGAAGTCAAAGGCAGTTCTCGCAATCTCGGCTGGGGTACGAAAAACAGCGCATCGCGGAAATCAGAAAACATCAATTTCCAGCGCCGGCCGCTGATCATGCCGCACGAAATCACACAATCGATGCGCAAGGACGAGCAGATCATTATCGTCCAGGGCCACAGTCCGATCCGCTGCGGACGGGCGATCTATTTCAGGCGGAAGGACATGGATATGCACGCCAGGCCGAACAGGTTTGCCAAGCTGGGACCTTGACGGCTCAGGGGTTTTCTTGCGGACCATATTCGGCTTCTATTGGCCATTTCGTTGCCTTCATCAGCGCCAGTGCCGCGTCGATCGCCTTCTAGCGCTTCGATCAGGTCGTTGTGTCTCGTTGAAGGATGAGCATGGACACCGAAGAATTGACGATGTGCGAGCTCAACCCGTCCTAATGCCTCTCCAGTGTAGATGACAGATGCTCCTGTATCGTAGTCGTCGCGGCTGCCGCTTCCGCAATGGATGACATTTGGTCCTCATTCGAAAACATGCGATGCGTGAACATGGACCGACTGACGATTGGAAGCGAAGACAGCTCGCCATCTGATTTACCGGCTGTGCTCACCTTGACGATCGCGCCCGGACGTACCGTTCAGACCGGGAAGCTTGAGCGTCAGGATGATCGGACACTGCCGAAACCGCAACAGGCATCCATCACAGAAATGAATCGGACGCGACCTCTCGATTCATAAGTCTCGTTGGACCAGATCGCGAGCATCGCCGATCATGCGGGGATGGGAACACACCACTACCAGCTTTATTGCCAGAGGATCGACGCCAACAGGAACATGGCCCGATATTACGCGCTTGCGATCCGGCCAACCCTTTTTGGCGAAATAGCCGTCGTGCGAAGCTGGGGACGGATCGGCAAGGCTGGCGGGGAGATGACCGAGGTGTTCGGCAATGAGAATGATGCGATATCGCGCTTTCTCGAATTGTTACTGCAGAAGCGCAAAAGGGGCTATCAACCGGCAAGAAGCTGTGGAAACCCCTGCAGGAGCGCCACTCTAAGGACAACGCCGCATGACAACGTCGCGATCGCCTGAAAGGGTTTTCCCGTCTTTAACGAGGAAACCGTCATGACCACAACCAATGAAATCGCCGAAAAGATCGCATCCGAACAGAACCTGACCAAAGCCCAGGCGAAATCGATCGTCGAAACCGTCTTCGCGTCGATCACGACGGCAGCCACGTCCGGAGCGGAAACATCTATCCCGGGATTCGGCAAGTTCAAGATCAAGGATACCCCGGAGCGTGAGGCTCGCAATCCGGCAACCGGCGCCACCATCAAGGTTGCCGCTGCGAAGAAGCTTACGTTCCAGCCTGCCAAAGCACTGAAAGATGTGCTGAACAAGTGAGCCGCACCGCGGTAAGCGGGGTCATCAGGGGGGAGCCGCCAAAGGCAGACGGCGCAGCGTCATCGGCGCTGCTTGCCATCACGCTTAAGCTGATCTCGATCTCGATGGCAATCGGACGGTGGTGGCAGCATTGCGGGTATATGCCACCCTCAGAAGGGCGGCACGGCGTCAACGGAACCGTCCTGCTCGGCCATGATAACGGCCAGTTCGGCCAGAGCCAGTTCCAGCTCCGCGGCAATCTGGCGACGCTCGTCTGGGTGGCAATGGTTCATCTCGGCGCGCAGTTCTTCGATATGTTGTTCCAGTAGCATCGTCATCTCCTTGACGTTTGAGAAAGATGACGCCGCGGGGCGTGAGGAAATGACGGGGTCAGGGATCGCGTCGGCGACCGCCAGAGGCGGCGAGTGGGGTGCCGGTTTTGTTGAAGCGCAGGGAACCGGAGCGGAAGCAAAATCGGGGGGCCACGCGAAGTCCTTGAGGCCGGCATTTGCTCGCGGCACGATTGGTCACTCTGAGCAGACCCCGCCTCTCCGTATCGCGACCAGAAGAAGAAGCGGGCTAGATGCCCGGTTCCTTCTTGGTTTGAACAAGGGAAAAGCCCCGCCGTTTCCGGCAGGGCTTCGTCTTTGATCAGGCGTCGCGCTTCGGGCGGTTCCAGACCAACGTATAGTCGCCTTCCCTCTCGGTCGGCCAAAGTGCCGCATTGATCTTGGCCGGGAAGCTCGGATCGTCGAGCTTGACCGAGATGTAGGGCTCTCCGTCGCCGGAAACCTGGCTCCAGGCGGCGCCGACTTCGGCCGCTCCGGACATGATCCGGAAGTCGGGAGCGTCGCGGGATGTGCGTTCGATCGGGTTCAGACGGGCCTTCATGGAGACCGTCAGAGTGCGTACGTGGCCGAGGATGGTGTTGCCGTTGGTGGTGAATTCGCCGATGATTGCCATTGTCGTGATCCTTTCGGTTTGATCGGGCCGCGACCATCGCGTCCTCGATGACTGTCGATTTGATCGGGGACGATCGGACCGCATCCTTAAGGGACCGGAATGCAATGGAGGGCGGCGGGAGACGGCTTTCTTGGACCGCGAGGAATGCGAACGCAGGTCGCAGGGGAAGAAAGGGGGCGATGCCGTTGCGGGAGAACGATCGAGGCGCAGCCGATCTTCGATCGGACATGTCAAATCGAGGCCGCGTTGGCCGCGCCCACTTCCTATGCCCGAATAGATGGCAGCAATGGCCACATCGATCGTTTGGGCATTGCCGGGCCAATGCGACAAGTCCGGTGAGCGTCGCCGAACTTTCCTTCTCGATGGCGGCTCCGGTTTTCAATCTGGCACATGTCGCCCATGCTTGCTCGTATCCGCAAGAATGACCTGTTGCTGATGCAGGACGCATTAGGGCCAGTCGCAGCAAAACTGGCTCGCGTCCGCACGGCACAAGATCGCCTTCGCTTTCCTCCCGAACGGTCAATCCGCGCTGCCCGGATTCAGATTTTGGGAGCAGTACCAAAGGACGCGCTAAAATGAGAGGGGCGCTATTACACTGCGTCCCTCGTCGCGCAGGCATCCGCCCTTGGCTGAAGACCGTGGAGATAATTGACCGCCCGCTGCGCATGCGCGGCCGCCTGGAAAATTGCACGTTTGTCGTTGGCCAGCACCGAGAGCCATGACTGCAGATAGGACGCGTGATCCGGCCGCGGCTCAAGTTCCGGCGCGATACCGAGGTCAGCGCAGAGGAAGCAACTGCCAAGTTCGGCAATGAGTTCTTCCCGCGCGCGCTCCGTCCGGTCCTTGGCATAGCGCGACAGGTCGCGTCCCACGCGATGTTCTGCCGCCGTCCAGTGGGTCGCCTCATGGCTGAGGACTGCCGCATACCCGGCGGCATCGCGGAAGGCTTCGAACGGTGGCATCTGGATATAGTCCATGGCCGGAGAATAGTATGCCTGGTTGCCGCCGTGCCGAATGACTGCGCCGGTATTGCGGAAGAACTCGTCGGCGTGACCGATGCGCTCGATCGGGCTCAGGAGCGGTTCGGGTACGCCATGATAGTGGTCAGGCAGGCCGTCGATCTGCGCCACGTTGAACACCGTGTACGATTTAAGGAACGGAATATCGCGCTCCACCTCGCCGCCATTGCTGTCGGCCTCCGACTTGGTGAAGCGGCTTGCATAGATGACCGTCGTTCCGGTCTCGCCCTTGCGAACAGCTCCATCCAGCTGCAAGGCCTGTTTGAACGTCATCCATGTCGGCGAGACATAGCCCCTCGCTGTGCTTTCCGACCACAACAGCAGCACGTTGAGACCGCTATAGGCTTCGCCGTTGTGGCGCAGCGGCCGGGTGATCCGTCCGGTCGTGTTTGCGGCCGACCAGGGCTTCATCCACGGACGGACGCCTTTTTCCAGATCCGCAACGATCCTGTCGGTGATCCGCGCATAGAGATCGGCGCGCTCGCCCTGCCCTTTTCTTTTCATATCCTTCAACCTCCGTTTTCGGAGGTCGCGACCATCGCGACCCCGTCACGTCGGTCAAAAGCCGGGGAGATCAGGGATGAGCGCACGCGGAACGCGCCGTAACAACGTGAAGGAGGGCGAAGCCCTTGCGCGAGACCCTCGGCCCGGCAGACCGAAGGCGGAACGGGGTAGCAATGGACAGATTACCGATCTTCATCCGCAGCCAATGCAAGGGCTTCGCCAGCAAGACCACTTTCTGCCGCACGGCAGCCGACGGAATCTTAGCAACGGCGCGGTTGAGGTTGGGACCTTCTGTCGACGCATTGAAGTCGCGTCCCGTCGTTGATCCGAAGGCGGTGGCCGGCACAGGCCCTCGTTACTTCGAGCTGACGAGAACAGGACACCTTCGTCGACGTGAACAAAGGCGGGGCCGGAGCCCCGCCGTGATGGTTGTTATTCGAAGGCTGACAGCTGGACGGCTGCCGCCTTGCGGTCGAGCGTCTGGCCGGGATTTTCGACCGGCCGGTCGAAGGGCTTCCATGTTTCGCCTACCACCTGCTCATAGGCTGCGACAGCGCCGACGGCCGCCATTCTGAGCGCATGTGCCTGGATGCCCATGTCGGCTGCGAATTCGCGCTTGCGCTGGGCGGCGCTCTCATAGCCGACCGGACCGTCGAGATCGTCGTCGCGGGCATCCGCAGCGCTCTTGGCGGTGGCGTTCCGCGCCTCGGTGACGGCGCGGGAGTAGAACTGGCCGGCGCCATGGGCCGATCCGACATAGGCCCCGACGATGCGCTGCAGATGGATCTGCATCGCCCGGTCGCCAAGGCCATCGGAAAGTGCGGTGGCGGTTTCGACGATCAGGCGCTCGTGCATGCCACGGATGCCATCGCTGTCGACAATGGCGATCCCGAAGCTTTCGGCGATCCGAAGCGCCTGTGTTTCATCGGGGCATGAAAGGCGGACCATTTCGAGGGTGGCGCCTCTGCGCAGCGGCACGACGCGGGCGGATTGGCGGGTTGATTGACGGGATTGGGTTGCTGACTTTGCCATGGTGGTCTCCTTTGCTTCGCCGAAGTGTCGGCCCCCTGGCCGCTCTGTCCTTCGGTGCGGTCGAAAGGAACAGGCGCAATCCGGGCGGATCAGGGCCCGGGCAGGCCAGATCGAGCGAAGCAGGCAGGCGGTCAAGCAGGGGTGACAAGCCCTTGCGAAGCCCGCGTGCCTGCTTTGTCGAGAGCGGCATGACCGGCCGCCCCGCGGCGCGACAGCGGCCTTGAACCGAACGGGCGCCGGTTCAGACGCCACGAAACCGAAGGACGGAACGGCCAGAGGCAAACCTCGGATGCCGAAGCTGAGAGGAAACCACGCTAGACCTGCGCCAGGCCGCGCCGATCCAACGTCCAAGCCGCAGCTTGCACAGTCATCACAACCGCCGACGTCACTATCGGCTCGTGGTCCCGTTTGGCCTAAGCCACCCGGCAGATGTCCACGGGCACGCAATGATGCGATTGCATCCTCCTGTCGCGCGAGCGTTCACGAAAGTCCATCGACGGAGGAATTATGCCGCATAACCGAGACAATCGTCCGCAGTGCGCGACCAAATATGTTCCAGCTTCTCGTCGTGCTTCATCACAAGGGAGGGCCTGGATTCGCGTTCGATGACAGCGCTTTGCATGCGTTCGGGCGAGCTCTTGTCGGCCAGGTCGCAATAACCGCGGAAGTGCCAGAGGCACCCGTCGACCGGCAGAGAGAAGAGGATGCTGGTGACCAAACCGTTCGGGAATTCGCGCATGGCGAATATCCCGGCCTTGATCGAGAGCGGCGGCAGTATCTCAAACGTGTAGTCGTGGGATGCGTCGGCGATCTCGAACCATTCGCCGCTGTAGAGCGCGCTGTCGTCCCACTCCCATACATGCTCAGCCTCGTTCGGTAATGATCGCGCTGATGTGGCACCCATGGCTGCACGCCAACTCTACTGTTTTCCCAAAAAATGCTGCGGGGGCCCTCGAGGGACGCCAAGCGGCGCGGCTCCCGGGATAGCGAAAAATCACTGAAAATTCCTGCTCTTCACCTTCAGCGTATCGATATGAAGATCAGGCGTGAACATATCCCGCGGGACGACCGGCCTCGGCCGATCGCGAGAGTCCGGCCCACCGCCCCCATGGGCAAACTCATCGCCTCGCCCCGTTGGCAGCCTGAATTCGACATCCCGATCGGCCAGGCCAACGAGATCGCCTGACAGATCGAATAGTTGCTGCGCGACGAGGTGCACGACCTCCCCTTCCCGCTGAATCCGCCCATTGATTGCCATCATCGAGGATCCGAGCACCACGCTCCTGCGCTTCTCGAACAGTGACGGCCAGACGACGATGTTGGCAGGGCCTGTTTCGTCCTCGATGGTGATGAACATGACACCCTTGGCCGACCCGGGCTTCTGGCGCACCAGCACCAAACCTGCAGTATAAACCCATCGCCCATCCCGAGCATTCATCGCCTCCGCACAAGGGATGATGTTGCGTGCCGACAGGTCCCTGCGCAGGAACGCAACCGGATGCTGCCGTAGCGTCAAGCCCGTATGGCTGTAATCTTCGATGACGTTGTGCCCGTCCGTCATCTGCCGAAGGGCGACCTCCGGCTCCTGCTGCTCAGCAATTGCCGCCATCTCGCGCTCAGTCGCGGCGGCAAACAACGGCAATGGCTCATCACGCAGCGCCTTGATGGCCCAGAGCGCGTCGCGCCTCTCGAGTTTGAGCGATGGCAGAAAGGCATCGGCCTCTGCCAGCTGGACAAGGGCCTCCGTCGGCACGCTGGACCGGCGCCACATGTCATCGACGGATAAGAAAGGACTATTCATGCGTGCCGTCACGATCCGCGCTGCGTCAGCGACAGCCAGTCCCTTTACCTGCCGAAACCCAAGCCGGACAGCATGCCGATTGGTGCTGCCGATCTTTTCCAGCGTGCAGTCCCAGCGCGAGCGGTTGACGCACACAGGTCGCACTTCGACGCCATGCTTGATCGCATCACCGACGATCTGGGCTGGAGCATAAAAACCCATCGGCTGACTGTTCAAAAGCGCCGCGCAAAAGACATCCGGATAATGGCATTTGATGTAGTTCGATGCATAGGCGATCAGCGCAAAAGATGCCGCGTGACTTTCCGGAAAACCGTAGCTGCCGAAACCTTCGAGCTGAGAAAAGGTCTTTTCGGCGAACTCCGCCGAATAACCGTTCTTGACCATGCCGGAGACGAGTTTTTCCTTGAAGCGGGAGACCCCGCCGGTGAACTTGAAGGTGGCCATCGACTTGCGCAGCTGGTCGGCCTCGCCACCGGTAAAACCGGCGCAGACCATGGCGACCCGCATGGCGCTCTCCTGAAACAGCGGCACGCCCAGCGTCTTGCCGAGCACGGCCTCAAGCTCGGGTGTGGGATACTCTACCGGCTCCTTGCCTTCGCGGCGGCGAAGATAGGGATGCACCATGTCGCCCTGGATAGGACCGGGCCGGACGATCGCCACCTGCACGACCAGATCGTAGAAGGTGCGGGGTTTCAGGCGCGGCAACATCGCCATCTGCGCGCGGCTTTCGATCTGGAAGGTCCCGAGCGTATCGGCTTTTCGGATCATTGCGTAGGTGGCTGCGTCTTCCTGCTGGATCGTAGACAGATCGAGATCCTCGCCCTTATCCTCACGGATGAGATGAAACGCCTTTGCCATGCAGGTGAGCATGCCGAGTGCGAGCACATCTACCTTCATGAACTTCAGCGCCTCGACGTCATCCTTGTCCCATTCGATGATCTGGCGGTCCTTCATCGTTGCCGGCTCGATCGGCACGAGATCGTCCAGCCGGTCATGGGTGAGGACAAATCCTCCTGGATGCTGGCCAAGGTGGCGTGGCGCACCCATCAGCTGCTGCGCCAGTTTCAGGGTGAGCGCTAAGCGCCGGTCGTCGGGGTTGAGGTTGAGTTCCCGGATATTTCGGTCGGGCACTTCCTCCGACCAGGACCACATGCCTGATGATAGCGCCTTGATCACGTCTTCCGGCAGGCCGAGCGCCTTGCCGACATCGCGGATCGCTCCCTTGGCACGATACCGCGTAACGGTGGCGCAGAGGGCTGCCTTGTCATGTCGGTAGGTCTTGTAGATCCATTGGATGACCTCCTCGCGCCGCTCATGCTCGAAGTCGACATCGATATCCGGCGGTTCGTCGCGTTCCTGGCTGACGAAGCGCTCGAAGAGAAGGTCGTTGGTCGAGGGATCGATAGAGGTAATGCCGAGAATATAGCAGACGGCGCTGTTGGCCGCCGATCCCCTGCCCTGGCAGAGAATGCTCTGGCTTCTTGCAAAGCGCACGATCGAAAACACCGTCAGAAAATACGGCGCATATTTCATGGTGCGGATGAGATCGAGCTCATGCCGTACGGTTTTCAAGACGTCGGGCGGCAGCCCTTCCGGATAGCGGTCAGGCGCGCATTCCCAGACATAATGCTCAAGCGAGGCTTGGGCATCCTTGCCCGGCACGATAGCTTCTTCCGGATATTGATAGGTCAGCTCCTCGAGAGAAAACGTGCAGCGCCGCACGATCTCCATGGTTCGCGCCAGGGCCTCCGGATAACGTGGAAATAGGCGAGCCATTTCTTCCGGAGGCTTCAGATATCGGTCGGCATGACGCTCTCGCTCGAAGCCGACGTCATCGATCGTGGTATTGTGCCTGATGCAGGTAACGATGTCCTGCAACTGCCGCCGACCCGGCTCATGAAACAGCACGTCATTGGTGACGACGGTTTTGACCCTGAACCGTGCCGCCATGTTGGAAATCTCATGGAGCCGCATCTGGTCGTTGGGTCGCCGGCGCAGGCACAGCGATACATAGGCTCGATCACCAAAAACGTGCGCCAACTTGCGAAGCTGCGCGGCGCATGTGGCGTCCGGCAGATCCGGCACCAGAATGCCGATCATGCCTTCCGAGTAAGCCATGACATCGTCCCAGTGCAGAATGCAGTTGTTCTTGCCGCCGCGCGACTTGCCAAGCGTGATGAGCCGGGTCAGCCGCGAATATGCCGGACGATCCATCGGATAGACCAGCAACGACATACCGTCGGCGAGGTCGAGGCGACAGCCAACGACAAGGCGGAGACCTGTCGCGCGGGATGCTTCAAGGGCGCGGACGATGCCTGCGAGCGAATTGCGATCGACGACGCCGATCGCACTGATCCCAAGGAGTTTTGCAGTATCAAATAACTCCTGCGCCGACGAGGCACCACGCAGAAACGAAAAATGTGTCGTGACCTGGAGCTCGGCATAGCTCATGCGAATATCCCGTGGCAGAACCAGCGGTGTGACCCGGTTTCCGGATTAATACCGTCGCCGGAGCGGAACACCCAAAGACGCTCACCGGATTCGTCCTCGATGACGAAATAGTCGCGCACGGCGTCCATTTCGGCATCTCGCTGCCACCATTCCCCGAAAATGCGTTCCGGGCCGTCGGCACATTTGACCTTGCGGCGTTTGCCACGCCAGACGATGGAGACTGGGGGCCGGTCCGGCATCAGCGCGATCGCCTCGATCAACTCAGGTCTCGGTAAGAGACGAACGGGGCGGCGCCAATGGCTGACCCAGGCAACGGCGATCGGTTCGGCGACGGGGCTGATGCGCTGGACAGAGCGTTCCGGCACATCGGATGCGACCGGTGCGACGCGATAGACCCTCTGCCCCCGGTTTCCATAGAGGTCGATTAGCGGCGTGACATCGGTGACGTCATCCTCGACCAGAGCAGAGGCTTTCTGAGCCTCCTCGAGAGGCTCGGCTATCACGGCGAGCAGGATCAGCTTTTCGATCCCGAAGCCCGGCTCGATCTTTTCCGTCCGGTCCCGAAACAGTTTTGTCAGCCAGGCGACATCTCGGGCGGGCCTGGCGGTTCCGGCGCGGATGGCCTGTCTCGTGCCATCGACCTTCTCGACGATCAGGTCGGCACGGCGAATGCCAAGCCCGCGCTTCTGGAGTTCGTCAACGAGTTGGACGACCAGACGGCCAACATATTTATTGATTGTTTCCGCAGCCCCGATCGGTTCGGCAAAGGCCTTGGAGACTTCAACCAGCTCTGCGGTCCGGATCGGTTCGATCGGCTCAGCGACACGACAGAGCATCTGGTCGAGACGGCGGCCGACCTCCGGACCGAAGCGCAATGTCAGCGGGGCCCGCGGGGTGTTGGCAAGCTCGCCGATTGTCTGGAAACCGAGAATGCGCAGATCAGAGACGATCTTTGACGGCAGGCGCAGAAGCGAAATCGGCAGTTTTTTGACGGCATGGGCCGTCTCGCCCGGAGGAACGACAATCGTTTCGCAATTGATTGCGCGGGCGCAAGCATGGGCAGCACCCCAGCTGTCGGCAACCGCCACGCGCGCCGTCAGTTTTCGGGCAAGAAACTGGTTGGCGATCTTTGTCACCATCGGCAGTTCACCACCCTGCAGATGATCGGCGCCTTCCGTATCCATGACGATACCATCAATCCCGTCGACGGCGACGATCGGCGAATAGATCGTCAGCGCCCAGAGCGTGATGCGCTCGAGCGCGGCTTGATCGGCTTGCGAATCTGCGTCAACCAGCATCAGGCCGCGAAACAGCGACTGCGCCTTTGCCGCCGCCATGCCGGCATGCACGCCCGCCTTTCTGGCAGCCGGATCGGCGGCAGACACCCATCGCTTCGAACCGCTTCTCGCGATCACGGCGATTGGCTGTTCAGGCGGAATAGACGGATCGGCCCGACGAATGCGATCCGTCGGCAGATCCGGAAGATAGATCGAGACGACCCTTGTCATCGCACGCCCTCACGAGAAACTCAGCACACTCACCCGCTTTCACGCGCATCAATTCCAGAAACCATTGAGGCCTGCCCACCCCCGGTACCGGCAACTCCTCTGACGGCATCACGCTGACACGCCACCGCGTGGTCGAGGCCGTCGGCTGCCCAAAGTCATTGGCCTCCGTCTGTCGCCGCCATCGGCGGACCGCGAGCGCCATGGTTCCGGTTCGCTCGGCTGCAAGCTGCAGGCGGCGGGAACTGACCATAGGCAGGCGAACAAGTTCACCGACGACGGCACCAAGTCCGCCGAAGGAAAGGCCCTCCTCCATATTGGCCAGCACATCCTCTTCCTTGTCGGATTCAACAAAGATGACGCGGTCGGGATGCAGACCCACATGGGCAAGAGCTGGAAAAAAAAGATCCGGCCGCGTCAGACACCAGATGACGGGGCCTTTTGTTCTTGCGGCAATGCCGGCAACACAAAGGGCGGCCGCCGCACCATCGACAGTACCGGAGCCACCGCCTGCAAACTCGTGCAGCGCGCCATAGGCGAGGCCCCCGCCGGGCAAGGCCGCATCGATCTCGGAAACGCCAAAAGAAAGTGTTCCGGCCCGCTTCGCGGATACCCCTTCCATCGACGCGATGCGGTCTCGCAAGTCGCAAATCACCCTCTGACGGGCAGCAGTCATCGTTCACGGCTCCCTTCAAGGTCGTGTTCAAAGGATCGACATTATGTCGTACGGGCTATATGTTCATTGTTTGTTCTCGTAATGCAAAAGAGTCAAGCACCACATGGTTGAGGAATATTATCCCAGTATTAGCAAAGTCGAAGATTCGAAAAGGATTCAAGGAGGTAAGGGGAAACAGAAATTTTTGCAGCCCTGGCGTCCGTCGGGTTCAAAACGGTGGATAGCGGGGATAGATGAACGGCGTCACAATCTTCTTAAGGTTTTCGTGCTGAACTCGTTTGCATGACGAAGCCACCGAGATCAAAGCCGCTCCTTCGTGATACCGAAGCTCCGCTACGGTCAAAGCCGCGTCGGAAGCGCAATCCCGCACAGCCACAGCTGCTGTTTGATCCGATGCCCGATCGCGTCGAGCCGGCGCTCGCCCAATTGAAGGCGCACCCTCCACAAGGCGACCAATGGAGCTGGGAGCTGAAATGGGATGGCTATCGCCTCGCTATCCATATCGAGCCGACAGGGGTCCGCATCCTCACGCGTGGTGGCCATGACTGGACGCACCGGTTTCCGGCGATCGAGCAGGCTGCCCGGGCGCTTGGTCCGGCAACGATGATCATTGATGGCGAGGCGGTTGTGCTTGACGATGAAGGGCGGCCGGATTTCGGGCTGCTGCAGAAATCGTTGGGTGCGTCTGGAAAGACGGCTGGCAACCGAGCTTCGGACGCCATCCTCTACGCGTTCGATCTTATTTATCTCGACGGCCATGACCTGCGCAACGTGGAGTACCGTTCGCGCCGGCATCTTCTCGAGGATACGCTGAACGGGCACGACGGCGCGATCCGCCTTTCGGAAACCATTGACGCCGATCCCGCGATCCTGCTGGAACACGTTGGCAGCCTTGGCCTCGAGGGCATCGTCGGCAAGCAATTGGATCAACCCTATCGCTCCGGCCGGACCGGCGACTGGGTCAAGATCAAGTGCGTTAAGAGCGAAGCCTTCATGGTTGTTGGCTACGAGCCATCGACGGCATCTCCCGACGGCTTCGGCTCTCTGGTGCTTGCTGCCTATCGCGGTGACGAGCTCGTTCATGTCGGGAACGTCGGGACGGGCTTCAGGCAAGCCGAGATGAACAGGCTGCGCAAGATGATCGACAGGCTGCGCTGGAAACGGAAACAGCCGCCTGTTCCATATGCCGAAAAGGCAGACATCGTTTGGGTCGAGCCGACTTTGATTGCCGAGATCGAGTTTCGGGCCTGGACGGCGGACGGCAAGCTACGCCATGCTTCCTACAAGGGATTGCGGGAACGACAAGACAATGCCGACGTTTACAGGCTCCAGTAGCGAAGTAGGCGCGATGCCGTGAACACACCGCATCTGCTTTAAGCGGAGGGCTTTCCAGCATGTGCAACCTTTATCGGATGGAAGACAAGGACTGGGTCTCGAAATGGGCCCAGGACGCCGAAAGCCTGATCAACCTAATGCCAGCCTATCAGATGAACCCGGACCAAATGGGGCCGATCGTGCGCAACACGGCGGAAGGCAAGAAGCAGCTTGTGCATGCGCGATGGGGATTACCGTCCCCTCGCTTCGCCTTGGAGAAAGCGGCCAAAGCCAAGGCCGAGAAGCTCGCGGCCAAGGGCAAGCCATTTGATCTCGAGGAGCTGATCCGCATGGAGGCCGACCGCGGCACGACAAACGTGCGTAAGCTCAATTTCCCGCATTGGACGCGATGGTTCGACGTCGAACACAGATGCCTTGTCCCAGTCACCAGCTTTGCCGAACCCGATCCGGCGAGCAGAGAGGAAGGCGGCAATGTGCCCAATGCCTGGTTTGCCCGCGATGACGAGAAATCCCTGATGTTTTTTGCCGGCATCCATGTGCCGCAATGGAAGAGCGTCCGGAAGGTTCGGGACGGACTCACGATCGACGACCTCTATGGTTTTCTGACCACGGATCCCAACGATCTCGTGAAACCGATCCATGAGAAAGCCATGCCGGTTCTGTTGCTGACGAAGGAGGACACGGACATCTGGATGCGGGCGCCGTGGGACGAGGCAAAACATCTTGTCCGCCCGCTTCAGAACGATGCGTTGATTATTTCGTCGCGAGAACCGTACGGGTCCACCGTCGTGTCGAAATCGGGCGAACCGGTTGGCCAAGACTGATTTGTGTCGTGTCTGACCGTGAGTGCGTTCACGGTGCGATTCCGCCAGCAACGGTCAATATCGTCCCGGTAATAAATCTGGCCATTGGTGACGCGAGCCAGATCGCCGCATCTGCGATGTCTTCCGGCTCGGCTATGCGCCCCAACGGGGTGGCACGCGCAACTTTCCCGGGTCGATCTGGGTTGCCCTCACGCGCGTGGATATCTGTCGCCGTCGTGCCTACGCGGATCGCGTTCACGCGAACTCCAACGGAACCAAGCTCCTTGCCGGCACCGATCGTCAGTGTTTCCACCGCGCCTTTGGAAGCCGCATAATGCACATATTCCCCTGGACTACCAAGCGTCGCCGCGAGGGACGACATGTTGACAATCGAGCCACCCGCACCACCACGATCGGACGCCATCCGCTCTATCGCTTCCTGGAGGCAATAAATCGTGCCAAAAAGGTTGGTCGCGAAAGTGGCTTGCAGGGCACCCTCGGTCAAACTTTCGAGCGTGGACGTTCCTCCGATGATCCCGGCATTATTAACAAGGCAGTCGATCGGGCCGAGTAATTCATCGCAAGTGCGGAAGAGATTTTTTACCGCGTTGCGATCCGAGACATCAGCGCCAACAGCGATTGCCTTCGCGCCTTCGGCCTCGCAACGCTCGGCCGTCGCAGATGCGCCTTCAGCGTCGGAGTGATAGTTCACACACACATCGTATCCTGCCCGCGCAAACGCAATTGCAGTTGCTGCACCTATCCCTTTGCTGGCACCTGTTACAAGGACGATAGATCGAGACGGCATTTGCGAAGAACTCTCTTAAATAGCTGCTAGCTAGACAGGTCGTGGAGATCGGTAGTGATCGCCGCACCGACTGAAAACTCCGAAAACCGGACATCCAGTCCGCCACGCTCAGGCGTACATGCAGTCAACCCAACGAAATAATGGGGAACTTTAGGAAACGGAGCAAGCCGCAGCAACGGCCATATGCTCCCATTGGAGGATGCCTGAATACGCATCGTGCCTTCCTTCAATGTAATCCGGATATAGAAATCTTCAAGTTCCTTGAAGGGCTGGGACACTGACCAGTCGGATTTTCCATCGGTGATGACTGTGCTGAGAAACCGTTCGCCATCTGTAAACTCAACGCCTGACTTCACCCATCGATTTTCATCAATGCGCACCATAAGACCGGCCTGATCGTAGAGAGACCGGAATTCGCCTTGGACACGGACACTCGCTGTGAAACCATCCACGACCGTTACGCCTAGGAAATGGCCACTGTCGCGCGTGAAGCCGTAATGCGTTTCACGCCAGAAGTCAGTGTTTGCTTCGGTGGTTAAAGAGAGACCCGTCTCGGTGGCTTCCCACACTACAGGTTTATTCAGCCACTCGGCTTCTTTGAGATTAACGTCCACGGCACTGTCTCCGGAATTGCCCTTGCATCACTGCTGGTGGGGCTATTGCCCGACTCAACGGATACCCGTGATCATAAACTCGGTAAAGTGAGTGTTGGCCTGCTGCCAGTTTCGTGGACACCAAGTTAAGGTGCTTCCAACGAAACTGGAGTGCATAAATGCAATGAAGCAAGTCCAGCCGCGAGTACAAGCTTGAGGCAGTGAAGTTCGTTAGGGAGCGTGAGGCCACACCGTCACCGAAGCGCTCGGCAAAAATCTTTCGATGGCAGTTGGTAGCACTATAGACAAAGCGCCTGACGGTCAGATGCAATTCGATCCGTCGAGCCATACACGGCAGATCACCGATCACCGGAGGGAAACGGTCCCGCAGTGGGGACATATGGAGTCCGTTGACCCGGCGGACGCAGTGACAACGATCGCGTCGGTGGCATCATGCACCGATTCAACGTTCAAACCGGCCGGGATCAGGTCGGAAGTCGAAACTGGGCTCGCATGGCGCTGATTCTCCTTCGAAAATCACACCAATTGAATCCGAAACATCATCGAGAATGAGTCAGTGCCCAAAAAGATCCCGCGGCCATAGTCGCGACGCGCTGCGTGAAGGACAATGTATTGCGAAGATTGCCAGACATGTTCGTCACCCCTCTGGCATAAACTATGCCACGCAAACGATTTCCGATTGCGTGGCATAGTCCTTGATTGGCGGCGGGGATATCCCCCGCCGATGCTCATGTCGTTGACCGATCGCCGATCAAAACTCCTGCCAGTCGTCCTTTGACGTATCGACAGCAGCGTTACCGGAGAATGCGGATGCAAGCTTGCGGCCAAGCGCGCGTACGGGGGATGCCACATATCTGTCGTTGCCGCCGGCATTGCGAACCGGAGCGGGCTGGCTCTTCTGCTGATAGGCGGTATCGGCGAGCTTGAACTGCGCGAGAAGCTGGTTGAGCGAAGCTACCTCCTTGGCCAGATTGTGGCTGGCGGCGTTGGTCTCTTCCACCATCGCCGCATTTTTCTGCGTGTCCTGGTCCATCTGGTTGACCGCGGTATTGATCTGCTGGAGGCCGGAGGATTGCTCCTGCGCGGATTCCACGATGGAGACGACGTGCCGGTTGATTTCCTGCACTTCCGATACGATCGTCGCCAGTGCCTTGCCGGTGTCGCCCACCAGCTGAACACCCTGCTGCACCTGATCGTTCGAGGTGGTGATCAGCGCCTTGATTTCCTTGGCCGCATTGGCGGAGCGTTGCGCCAGTTCGCGCACTTCCTGCGCGACGACGGCAAAGCCCTTGCCCGCCTCACCCGCACGCGCAGCTTCCACGCCGGCATTGAGCGCCAGAAGGTTGGTCTGGAAGGCGATTTCGTCGATCACGCCGATGATGTTGCTGATCTCGTTGGCGGATTTGGAGATCTGCTCCATGGCGACCACCGCGCGGCGTACCACTTCGCCGGATTGTTCGGCACCTGCCTTGGCGCGGCTGACGATCAGGCCGGCCTCCTGCGCTCGCTTGGTGGAATCCTTCACTGTCGTGGTGATCTCTTCCAGAGCGGCAGCGGTTTCTTCCACGGCTGCGGCCTGCTGTTCGGTACGCTTGGCCAGATCGTCGGCGGCCGATTTGATCTCGTTTGCGCCCGCGCCGATGCCACCAGCATTCTGCGCAACCCGGGTCAATGCCGATTGCAGCTTTTCGGCGGACATGTTGAAGTCGTTACGAACGCCGTCGAGTGTCGCCGTGAACGGCTGGCCGATGCGGTAGGACACATCGCCATCCGAAAGCTTCGAAAGACCGGTTGCAAGATTGTCGACGGCAAATTTGACGTCGGCAGCTTCCTTGGCCTTCTGCTGCTCGCGCGCGATGCGTTCCTTTTCCGAAAGGCTGCGATTGGCTTCGGTTTCCTGTTCGAGACGAATGCGCTCGATCGCACTCTCGCGGAACACCTGAACAGCAACCGCCATCTGGCCGACTTCATCCTTGCGGTCCATGCCATCGATCTCGGCTGCCGTATCGCCGCCTGCCAGCGACACCATGCGCTCCCGCAGCCGGGCAATCGGCGTTGTGATGCCACGTGAGGCCACGAAAAGTGCGAGAATGATGCCGGTTGCAAAGCTGATGCCAACCACAACAAGCGAGGTCAGGATCGTGGAATTCGTCTGATCCGTCAGATCGTCGCTGCCTGTTGCAACACCCTTGGCAAGCTTGTCCAGCAAAGAGCCTATTTCGTTTCCGGCCGCGCGAATTTGCCCATCAGCCTTCAGGAGTTCCGCCGCGGACTCCTGATTACGATTAGCGGAGCCAAGCTCGACGGCCTTATCAGTGGTTGCGATGATGCTCTGAGATTGTTTGAGCAGTTTGTCGATTGTGGCCGTCTCTTCCGGGAATATGGCCTTGACGTTGTTCAATCGCGAGATCAGTTCGCCTTTGTCGGTATTATACTCGCCTTTGGCGATGGCGAAATCCGGTATGGAGGTGTCGTATGCCATTACCTGATAAGCACCGTAAGCCACCGCCTGAAGATTGCGGTTGGCGCGAGAAAGCTCGACAAGCGCGGCATTATCGCCGGCAATGAACTCTGAATAGAGCGTGTCCGCGTTTTTGTAACGGGCGGACATATATACTGTTGCACCCAGACCGATGATGCAGAGCGGTAAAATGAGCGACAGAATTTTGGTGCGGATACTGGCATTCTGGAGAAATGACACGGATAACCTCAGGGCATGAATACCGCTCCTTCCCCGTGCCGGAGGTGTTCGGCAAGACTGACATTGCACGTCGCGTAACCTCGATCATCAAGGCTTCGGTAGCCGCATCATCGGCTCTGATCGCAACTGCATCATGCATGCGCCGAAAAACGCCGGCCTGCCCCCTTCAAATACGGGCAGGTCACCATTCCGCGGGCGAAACGACAGCCCCGCCAACAGGCGGAAACGCCGGGCCGCATTTCGCAAAACACGGACTAGAACCAATTGTTCCACGGCCGTGCTTCGCTGGTTTTCTTGCGATTAGTTATAGTTAAATACTTTACAATTTCTTCATGCCCAAACGGGCGCAGGAGATACCAATATCTGAAAGATCAGCGTGCGATTAGCCATCCCACCCCGGATAAGCCCGACCTGTGGGATGGTGATGCAGGCCACATTCACATATGGGCAGCGCAAGGCTTAAAGAAACCTGCGAACAAGGGCTGTACGGCGGTTACGAGTGTACGCTTCGATGAAGCTGCAGGCCCGCTCGTTTCAAACTGTCCAGCGAATGCTGCGCCATCGCGTGTCGTCAAGGACGTCGCCGCTGAATGCATCAACTCTTTGAAATCGTCCAGGCCCACGTCATCGGCGCGCATGACTGAACGGATCAGTGGATCTGCGAAAATCTCGGCGAGCGTCATCTCGTCTATCGTCTGTCTCATCTCAGTCTCCTTTCGATAATTCCTAAGCTGTGAAAGCGGGCGATTGCTTGACGGGCTCGCGCCAAGGTGTTACCGGTAAGTAACTTTTGTGATAGTTACCGATCGGTAACACGCATGTCAACACCGCTTGAGGGTAAAAATTAAACTCATGAAATCCGAGACATCTGATCGTGCTTCTGAGCAGAAAATCGCACCTCGTGACCGGATTGTGTCAACGGCCTGCCAACTGTTTCGTGAACATGGGATACGCGGCATCGGTGTTGATGCCATTGCCGAAGCCGCCTCAACCAACAAGATGACCTTATACCGACATTTTGGTTCCAAGGACGATCTTGTGTGTGAAGCGCTCAAGCACAGTTCTCGAACGCTCGATAAAGCCTGGGAAGATCTCGAAAAAGAGAACCCGGGCGACCCGAGGGCTCAGCTCACGGCATGGGTTAAAGCGCGCGCACAATGTCTTTCCAGCGAACCCTATGGATGCGATTTGGCCAATGCTGCGGTAGAGTTGAAAGAGCAAGGGCACCCTGCACATGCGATAATAGAAACATTGAAGATGGAACAGCATTCCCGGCTTGCCGATCTTTGTCGTTCGACAGGTGTAAGCGATCCTGAACTTTTGGCTGATACGCTATCCATGCTGTTAGAGGGAGCACGCGTCAGCAAACTTGCCGTCGGCAAAGAAGGTCCGTCGATGCGGTTTACGCGTGCGTGTGAAGCGGCGATGGTCTCGTTTGGTCTAGGTGCACAGGCTTCTGCCTGATCCTGGTGGTGCAAGAAGGAAGTGCTACTGAAGGCAGTGTCACGTTAACAGGGCGTCGAATAAGGCTACATGACCAGACTTGCCCGTGATCCTCTTTATCGTCGCCACCGATTTCCACCTGACGTGATTGCCCATACCGTTTAGCTCTATGTCCGGTTTCCGCTCAGTCTGCGAATGGCCGAGGATGTGCTGGCAGCTCGTGGGGTCATCGTCTCTCGTCAGACCGTGAGACTTTGGGCTGAGAAATTCGACAGGCACTTTGCCAATGAAATCCGGAAGCGATCGATCGGCAAGCTCGGCGACAAATGGCTGTTGGTTATCGCACGAATATGATCCAATCTTCCATTTCGAAAAGATCCACTCTCACTTCGGAAAGAAGTTTTCGGTCAATACCATAGAAGCAATGTGTTGTTACAATGCCAAATGAAAAACTGGCTTAAACCCAGCTGAAAACCGACAGGCCGGGGTCAATCGCGGAGACCTTCTTCAACGTGAAGGCGTCTATGGCGCTCAGACTTACGGGGACAGTAACATCCTCGGCCTTGAGGTCGCTGGGAGAAGTGACAGCCGTCGGAAACGAAGTAACCGGCCTTGCCGTCGGCGACCGTGTCATGGGGATTGTCGGCGGCGGGATGGCGGCTACCATTCCGACCAGAATGTCCTTCATCGAGGCGGCCGCAGTCATGGAGAGCTTCGTCACGGGCTGGGAGGCTCTTGCACATCTCGGACGAACCGAAAAAAAGCGAGACCGTTCTCATTCATGCTGCTGCAGGCGGCATCGGATCGGCGGCAGTCCAGCCCGCCAAAGCGGCTGGAGCAACCTAGCTAGCCACCGCTTTGGCGGGCAACATCGGGAACGTGCTTTCGCAGGGCGCCGAAGCTGTGTTCGATTATCAGCGGTCGGACTTCGAGGCGGAGGTCGTCGATGCGACGGCATCCTGTGGGGTCGATCTGATCATCGACTTTGTCAGCGGGTCCTACCTCGTCCGCAACATTCGTAGTCTTGCTCCTGGTGGTCGGCTTGTCCAAGTGGGCCTGTTGGGGCGAGATAAGAACGCCATCATTCCGCTCGGAACTGTCCTTCACAATCACTTACAATTGCTGGGCACGGCCATGAAATCCAGATCTCGCTCAGAAATGAGAGCTATGATCCGCCGGTTCAGGGACGATGTGCTGCCAATGATGGGCAAAGAACTTCAGCCCGTTGTCGGGGCACTGTATCCACTCTCAGCTACATCGGATGCCGATCGCCGGATGGAAGCCGGCGGAGTGTTCGGCAAGATCGTTCTTGACGATTTTCATGGGTGATGCCGGATACGCGGGGAGCTCTTGGACTGAGTGGAACTCGCGAATTGCATCGCGATAAGCCAAAAGATTGACCGCCGGTGAGTTTTGCCCAGCAGACTTTTGCACGAGGAAAGATGCCGGAGTGGTGGAGAGGGCCGCTGTGAACGGCCCTACCCCTGGAGCGCTGAATTTATAGCACCCAGCCTCCGTCGATTGTCAGGCTCGATCCTGTCATGAAAGACGTGTCGGGACCCGTTAGATAGGCCACCATTCCCGCAATTTCCTTGGGGTCGGCAACGCGCTTCAAGGGGCTGCGGTCAGACAACATCTCAATGGCGCCGGCGTTCATGTCAGTGTCCGTTGGACCAGGTTGGATGTTGTTGACGGTGATGCGCCGCGGAGCCAGATCAAGGGCCAAGCCTTTCACCATCGCTGCGACCGCAGCCTTGGAGAATTGGTAGACGCTTGCTCCCGCCATTCCAGTCCGTTCCGCCGTGTTCGACCCGATCGTTATGACGCGGCCGCCATCCTTCATGTGCGGCACTGCGGACTGGATGGACAAGAAAACGCCGCGGATGTTGATGTCGATCATTAGATCGAGCTCTTCGAGAGTGACAGCATCCACCCTGTTGAGCCGCAAAATCCCTGCATTGACGACGACGGCGTCGATTGGCCCGAAGATGTCGACAGTCTTTGCCACCGCGCCACGAATGGCGGCAGCATCTGCGCTATTGGCCTGGATGGCCACCGCGCGGCGCCCACTCTTCTCGATCTCGTTCACGAGCGCCTTTGCGCTGTCCGGTCGCGAAACATATGTGAAGGCGACATCGTAGCCGTCTTTTGAAAGTCTTTCGACCGCAGCGGCGCCGATACCACGGGCACCTCCAAATACGAGGGCGGTCTTTCGTTCTTCGATTGTCATGGGATTCTCCTTTTATTGACAGATCAGTCCATAATTGAGCAAATGAAAAGCCTCCTTGTTGCGGAGGCCGCGTTATGGTTTTAGACGCTGTGTTGCAAATCGTGCCATCGCCTTCAGATCGAGAGCTTTTGCGCCGCCACGCGCAGCCACCTGCAGGCCGGTCATCGTCATCTGAATGAACGCGGTAGTTTCTTCAGCGTCGAGAGCGGGATTGATTTCCCCCGAACGCTGGCCCTCCAACACTCTCTCCAATATGCGTCGACCTAACGCCGCACTGGCAGAGTTGCGGCGCGAATTAAGGTCCGGGTCTGTCACGCCAAACTCGCCGACTGATCCAACCCCCATGCATCCCAGCGCCCGCTCGCAATCGTCTTCCGACACAAGACCGGAAAGCAGGTCTTCGATGCCTTTTATAGGCGATGTCGGGCCGCTCAACCTCATGACATGCCCAGTGTTTGTCCGCTGCTGATAGGTATCCAGCGCTTCCAGATAAAGAGTACGTTTGTCGCCAAAGGCGCCGTAGAGGCTTTGTCTGCCGATGCCCATCGCCACACGCAGATCATCGGTAGAGGTCGCGGCAAATCCCTTTGCCCAGAACACCCTCAGGGCTTTCTCCAACGCTGCGTCGCGGTCAAATTCTCTCGGTCTTGCCATGCGGACGACGTACCAATTATTGATTGATCAGTCAATAATTAAATTCCCACCTTGCGGCGGAAATATTCCGGGGCAAGTGCAACATGTTCGGGCGTCGATGAGAGTGCGAGCTTCCTGACTGTGGCAAGCCCCGGCCGCCGGAGCGCGGTTTTCTGTCATATTCCGAATTTTGAACGGTCTATATGATCCCGGATTGACATCGAAGTTAATCGTGGATATTTTATATCCACGATTAGGAGATGCACCATGAAACTGAGCGAAGGCGTCGAGCAGGCCATTCACTGCACGGCATTCCTGGCGGGGCTGTCCGAAGACGGCGTCCTGTCGGCGGCAGCACTGGCAGAACTCCACGGCGTATCGACGAGCTACCTCCTCAAGCATCTGCAGGCGCTTTCCGGCGCCGGGATCGTCGCAACGACGCCGGGTCCGAAGGGTGGATATCGGCTGGCCAAGGCGCCAAAGGACATCACGATGCTCGACATCGTCCTCGCGGTCGAAGGACCAGCGCCCGCCTTCCGGTGCGCCGAGATCCGCCAGCGCGGGCCGAATCCACTTCCGGCGCGCTACTTCACTAAGCCCTGCCAAATCAACGCCGCGATGCTGAAAGCCGAGAAGGCCTATCGCGCAGAACTCGCCAAGGTGTCCGTCGCGGACCTTCTGGCGGACCTTGGTGCAGCCGACGACGGTGGTATCGCCGCCCGGGGATGCGCCTTCCTTGAACTCCACGAACGCAAGACGGGCAATCGCGCCTCGTCATAGGAGAAAGCACCATGACCAAGATGAAGAAGGTCGTCGTCATCGGCGGCACGGGCCTGATCGGCTCGAAGGCAGTGAAGCTGCTACAGGACGCCGGCCACGAAGCCGTCGTCGCAAGCTCCCGCAACGGGATTAATGCCTACACGGGCGAAGGACTGGCCGAGGCGCTTGCGGGCGCCGACGCCGTCATCGACGTGTCGAACATGATGTCTTTCGATAAGGCCGTCATAACCGACTTCTTCGACAAGTCGAGCCGAAACCTGACACGTGCCGAACAAGCCGCGGGCGTGCGCCATCACGTCGTCCTCTCGATCGTCAACGCGGACCGCCTCGCCGCGAACCCATACATGGCCGGCAAACTCGCCCAAGAAGACGCCGTCGCAGCATCGGGCCAGGCCTACACCATTGTGCGCGCGACACAGTTCCACGAATTCACGGAGACACTGGTGGGCGCCTACTCGGCCGACGGCGCGGTGAAAGTGCCGGATATCGACTTCCAGCCGATCGCGGCCGACGACGTCGCCGCTGCTTTGGTGGAAGCCGCGCTCGGGGAGCCGAAGAACGCATCCGTCGATCTTGCCGGGCCCGAACGGGCACCGTTCGAATCCTTCATCCGGACCTATCTCGATGCCAAGAGCGACGCTCGTCCGGTCAACGCCGACGCCGCCGTCGACTACTTCGGCGCTTCCGTTGTCGCCGGCTCGCTGGTTCCCGGCGGAGACTACATCAAGGGTGCGATCACGATCGCCGAGTGGCTCAGAACATAGGAGGGAAACAATCATGAAGACCATCCTCCATGCCGCTTCAGCCCTTGCGGTCTCTCTGGCCACAGCTTCCGCTCATGACGTCGCCAAGCCTGGACTTGCATATGATACGAAGGACGCGAAGGTGACGCTGGTTTACGAGCATCCCCTCCCGGACGTTCCCCGAAAGAGCGTGAAGGGCGTCCTCGTCGAGTACGGCCCCGGCGGCTACAGTTCCGCTCACACGCATGCAAAATCCGCCTTGATCTATGCGACGGTTCTCGAAGGCGCCATCCAAAGCGCCGTGAACGGTGGCGAGACGAAGACCTTCATCGCCGGGCAGAACTTCACCGAGCTGCCGGGCGACCGCCACGACGTCAGCGCCAACGCCAGCAAGACCGAGCCGGCGAAGCTGCTTGCCGTCTTCGTCGTCGATACCGATGACACCGCCCTGACGACACCGCGAAAGCCGTAGCGCTACCTACCAGACCTACCCCCTCACCTAGCACAAGCAACGACGGTTTCTCCGGCGAACGGAGAACCGTGTCCACGAGAAAGGAAAACAATATGTCCCGCATGAACTGGTCCGAAGTCGCCCCCGAGGGGGCCAAGGCGCTCTTCGGCGTCCATCACTACGTCACCAAGAAAACGAACTTGCCTGAGGAGCTGATTCATCTCGTCTTCCTGCGCGTGTCGCAGATCAACGGCTGCGCCCATTGCATCGACATGCATAGTCGCGATCTGCGCAAGACGATGTCCGTCGATAAGATCACGCTTGTTCCTGTCTGGGATGAGGTGCCTCACCTGTTTAGCGACCAAGAACGAGCAGCACTGGCCTGGGCTGAAGAAGTCACGAATGTCAGCCAGACCCACGCCTCGGACGAGGCCTATGCCGCCGCAGCCGCAGCTTTCGAACCGAAGGACCTCGTCGATCTGACGATCACGATCGCTGCGATGAACGCGTTCAATCGTCTCGGAGCGCCATTCCGGCTTCCGGTTGCAGCCAAGGCGTGATCGCGCTAACAGTGCAACCGCATAGGCACCTCCCTGCCGGGCCGTCGAGGTCCGACAGGGTGTTTCGACCTGCAGATGCGACCATCCCGGTCGCCATCTCCCAGACACGGAAGGCATTATCCGGATCGAACACTTCAGAGTGTTTATGAAGGTGAGCCGCTGTTCTACTCCTGCGTGAAACCGACTGACCACGATGTAGCAGGCCTTCGACTGCCCGAAGGCCTCGCCTGACAACACCGCAAATCACTCGTGTGCCGATATGCGCTCAGCCTCGACGATCACGTACTGACAAGCCCGTTAAATGCTCAGAAATCAGCCAGAGCCGTTCAGCAGCCCGTGGATCCATGGCCCAAGGCGCCACACCTCTGGTCCCATCCGTCTCCGCCTGCGGCAGGGCGACTTCGCAATCTTCGCAGTAGACGCCACCAATCCCGTTGAGTTCGGGTCGCGTTGCTGCCCAGACGCTTGTTGCTGCCCCTTGTTCCGGCGTCTTGAGATCGCGCGATGGATCGACTCGACGATTGCCATTCTCGTCGTAGACATCAAAAGAGTTGATCTCGTCTTCGGTAAGATGGCGGGCGAGATCGGTCAGGATGATGCCCGGGTGCAAGGAAAATGACCGTATGCCATGCCCTGCTCCAAGCCGATCAAGTTCAAGCGCAAACAGAGCATTTGCCGTCTTCGCCTGGCCATAGGCCTGCCACTTGTCATAAGGGCGAGCCTTGAAATCAATGTCGTCGAAATCGACTGGACCGATTTGATGGCCGCGCGATGACACAGAGACCACCCGCGCGTTGCCAGCCTTGACCAGCGCAGGCCACAGGCCTGCAACCAATCGGAAATGGCCGAGATGATTGGTGGCAAACTGGCTCTCGTGCCCAGCCTGATCCCGGGCAAGCGGCGTCGCCATGATGCCGGCGCTGTTGACCAGGATTGAGATGGGCATGCCCGCCGCAACGATCCTGTCAACAAAGGCGGCAACCGATGCGGGATCCGCAAGATCCATCGCTTCGATAACAACATTGTCGATACCGGCAAGTGTGCGTTCGGCCTTTTCGCGATTGCGAGCCGGTACGATGACACGAGCGCCGGCACCAGCGAGCGCCCGCGTCGTCTCGACGCCGAGACCGGAATAGCCGCCGGTGACAATCGCCGTCTTGCCGGAAAGGTCGATACCCTCGGTGACCTCGCGTGCCGTGCTGGATGCGCTGAAACGAGATCCAATAGGTTTCTGTTCGGACATGTTGTTACTCCTTCATTTGTGGCTCTGGTGTCCGTCCCCTATATCGGGTAGCTTCTCGGAGTCCCCAGCCTGCAGGATCCGGATTTCTGTCGTGATCGTCCAAAACATCCAGGATCCCCTGTCCGACGTGCTCAGCGCCATCGATGCGCGTGCGCTGTTCTCCGTGCGTTTTGCAGCCGGAGGCGCGTGGTCTGTTGCTTTTCCACCACCGGGCTACCTCAAGTTCAATGCAGTCCGTGAAGGCGTTGCCTGGCTGATCTCGGAGGGAGAGGCACCGTTGCGCATTGAAGCCGGCGATTGTCTTGTGGTCAGCGGCAAGGCGTTTACGCTTTGCAGCGATCCCAACGTGACGCCGATAGCAGCGGCAGAGGTATTCGCTGGGGGTAATCTCGATGTCTCAGTGGGCGATGGTCGGGATTTCGTGCTCCTAGGCGGCAGCGTCAACCTCGATACCGTCGATGGCTCACTCCTCACCGACGCCCTGCCGCCTGTTGTAGTGATTGACCACGAAGAGGCCGGACCGATTGGCTGGCTGCTCGAACAGTTGGACCTGGAGTGGAACAGCGCAGCACCGGGTGCTCGCGTCGCCTGCAACGACCTGCTGCGTCTGGTGTTTATCCATGTCCTGCGTGCCTATATGGCGCGCCAGACATCACAGCATCCCGGCTGGCTCGCCGGCCTTGCGGATGCTCGTCTGGCGCCGGCACTGCGGGCCATCCACGCCGATCCATCGCGCCGCTGGACGGTAGAAGCACTGGCGTCTCTTGCCGGCCAGTCCCGCTCCGGATTTGCCGAAAGATTTCGTGCCACCGTCGGAGCACCGCCGATCGACTATCTCGCGAACTGGAGGATGCGGCTTGCCGCCGCCCGGCTGCGGCGTGGCAACGAGCCACTGCCACGGATTGCACATTCGCTCGGCTATGGATCCGACAGCGCTTTTGCCGCCAGCTTCCGCCGCGCCATCGGCCAATCGCCGGCGCGTTACCGTTCCCTTTATCGCGACAAGATGCAGAGTGAGGTTGTCAAGTCGTGACTGCTGGTTTGCCACTAGCCGGTCTGGTGCGCAGGCAGATGCAGCGTTGCAGCAAGTCCTCATTGTTTGCGACCGCTTTCAATTTGGACATACTCCGCATCATACGCCTTGACAGGAATCAAACCCAGAACCGGCAAACCGAAGAACCTATCACGCTGATTCTACCGCAAAAACACTCTCTATGATCGTCAAAGCTATCGGTCGTTTAAAGAACCGCAGACGTGGAGAGCTTCCCATGAGGCTGCTTAAACGGATCGGCTTTCGTTTGGATCGAGCCATTCACGCTGCTCATTGTTAGTGCTTTGACGGCCAACTGTTCAACTTTTTACCCTTATTTATCCCAGGCCCGAGGACCGGCGGTGCTAGTCCTTTTTCCAGAGGCGCTGATGTGGATCGGCACCCAATTTGGAAAAGGAAAGCATCATGAAAAAGCATCTGCTCGCCACTGTCGCACTTCTCATGGCCATCTCTCCCGTTGCGGCTGAAGCCCGCTGCGTGCCGAACACCCCAGTCATCGCCGCGAAAGCCGTTCCCGTCATTCAGTACAAAAACACGACGATAGATGGCGTAAAAGTCTTTTATCGTGAAGCCGGCCCCAAAGACGCACCGGTGCTACTGCTTCTGCACGGATTTCCGACCTCGTCCCATATGTTCCGCAACCTCATTCCGCTGCTTGCAGACCGCTACCGCGTGATCGCGCCTGACTATCCCGGCTACGGTCAGAGTGATGCGCCCGACCACACCAAATTTTCCTACACATTCGAGAACCTGACCAACGTCGTCGACAAGCTGACGGAAAAAGTCGGCGCCGATCGCTACAGCATGTATGTGATGGATTACGGCGCACCGATCGGATACCGGCTCGCGCTCAAACATCCCGAGCGGGTTGAAACCCTGATCGTGCAGAATGGCAACGCCTATACCGAAGGCCTTGCCGCGTTCTGGGATCCGATCAAGGCCTATTGGGCCGAGAAGACGCCGGAACGCCGAGAAGCGCTCGCCGGTCTGGTTACGCTCGAAACCACGAAATTCCAGTATACCGACGGAATGGGCGATGTCTCACATATCAGCCCCGACAACTGGGTCGTCGATCAGGCCTTGCTCGACCGGCCGGGCAACAAGGACATCCAGCTGGATCTCCTGGGCGACTACGGCAGCAATGTACCGCTTTACCCGCAATTCCAGGCCTTCTTCCGCGACAACCAACCGCCAACGCTGATCGTCTGGGGCAAGAACGACAAGATCTTTCCGGAACCTGGCGCGCACCCCTATCTTCGCGATCTCCCGAATGCCGAGATGCACATTCTCGATAGCGGCCATTTCGCCCTCGAAGACAAGCTCGATGTGATGGCGCCGCTCATCCGGGATTTCCTCGACCGCAAGGTTTGCAACTGATCGATAGCCAATCCGTTCCGCGGGGCCAGCGGCCCCGCAACTTCCCCCATCAAAGGAAAAGATCATGACCAATCCCGTTTCGGGCACCCAGACAGCTGGTGCGCCGTCCCTCTCGATCGTCCTCGTGCACGGCGCATTTGTCGATGGCTCCGGATGGCAACAGGTCCATGGCGAACTTGTCGACCGCGGCTTTGAAGTGCTCGTCGCTCAACACCCGACGACCTCGCTTGAAGGCGACGTTGCCGTGACCGAGCGCCTGATTGCCGCAGCTCGCCACCCGGTTCTCCTGGTGGGCCACAGCTACGGTGGAGCCGTCATCACCGAGGCTGGCGTCAACCCGAAAGTCCAGGCTTTGGCCTACATCGCGGCTTTCGTGCCGGATGCGGGCGAATCCGTCGCCGCTCTGAACGAAGCTCAGGAAGAGCCCGGCGAAACGAAGGCACCGTTGCTGCCGCCGCAGGACGGCTACCTCTTTGTCGATCCTGCCAGCTTTCCGGAAGCATTTGCCGCCGATGTCGACATCACGACCACGCGCTTCATGGCGGCGGCGCAACTGCCCTGGGGCCTTGCAGCGGTCATAGCACCCCTTACCCACGCAGCTTGGAAGACCAAACCCAGCTTCTATCTCGTCGCTTCCGCCGACAGGATGGTGCCGCCTAGCGCGCAGCGCCGGATGGCCAAGCGTGCGAGTGCTGCGATCACCGAGATCAACAGCAGTCACGCCGCGATGCTGTCGCGCCCGCAGGACGTCGCGGCGTTCATCGCAGCCGCCGCCTTGGCCGCAACGCCGACCGAAGGTGCCGGACAATGACCCGGCCCGTCACCCATCACCGAACCACCAGCGTTGAAGGCGTGGAAATTTTCTACCGCGAGGCTGGGGAGAAAGGCGCCCCGGTCGTAGTGTTGCTGCACGGCTTTCCAAGCTCTTCGCACATGTACCGCAACCTCATCCCAGCGCTTGCCAACCACTATCATGTGATTGCGCCCGACCTTCCGGGGTTCGGTCTGTCGGCAATGCCGTCTTCCAGCGAGTTCGAATACAGCTTTGCCACTTTCTCGGATGTCATCGCCGGTCTCCTCGAACAGCTGGGCGCCGAACGCTACGCGCTCTATGTCATGGATTATGGCGCGCCAACCGGGTTTCGTCTGGCGCTCGCGCATCCGGATCGGGTGGCCGCCCTGATCGTCCAGAACGGCAACGCCTATGAAGACGGCATGGGGGATTTCTGGGGAGTGACGCGGGCTTACTGGGCCGACAACGGCCCGGTAAACCGCGACGCGCTGCGGCCTTTTTTATCGCTTGACGGCACACGTTTCCAATATCTCACTGGCACAAAAGATGAGACGCGGATCGATCCGGCGGCCTGGTTATACGATCAGCTCTTCCTCGACCGCCCGGGCAGCACGGACATCCAGCTGGACATCATCTACGACTATAGGACCAATGTCGGGCTCTACCCCGACTTCCACGCCTATTTCCGCGCCCATCAGCCGCCGGCCCTGATCCTGTGGGGCGAAAATGATCCCATCTTCCTGCCGGAAGGCGCACGCGCCTTCCTCCGCGACCTGCCCGAAGCCGAGCTTCATTTTTTTGATACCGGACATTTCGCCCTGGAGGACAAGGCGGACGAGATGATCCCGGTCATGCACGACTTCCTCGCCCGAAACCTGATCCGTTAATTGGAACCCAAGAAAAGGAAAATGACCATGTATAACAGCAAATCCAAGCCGAGCGTCCTTCCCACCGGCGGCGGCGCAGCCCTCATCGATCCCTCCGACGCGCTGATCCTGCTTCTCGATCATCAGTCGGGGCTGTTCCAGACGGTCAAGGACATATCCGTGTCTGATCTGCGCCGGAATGTGGAGATGATCGCCAGGCTAGCCACTCTCTTGAACATCCCGGTGATCACCACTGCTTCGGAACCTGCCGGCACCAATGGTCCACTGATGCCCGAGATCCATGAATTGGCGCCGCACGCCGACTATGTGCCGCGCAAGGGAGAAGTAAACGCCTGGGACAATGACGATTTCGTCGCAACGGTTCGCGCAACCGGCCGCAAAACTCTCATCATGGCAGGCGTCTGGACCAGTGTCTGTGTGATGTTTCCGGCGCTCGATGCCCGCACTGCTGGCTACGATGTCTATGCGGTGCTTGATGCCTCGGGGGATCCGAGCGAAATGGCCTCGCGGATTTCACTTGCCCGCTTCGTGCAGGGCGGCGTCAAGCCGACATCGACCAATGCATTGCTGTCTGAGCTTCACCGCACCTGGGCGCGTCCCGAGGCTGCCGAGCTTGGCAAGCTCTACGGACTTGCCGCACCGAACTATGCCGCCGTGGCCGAGAGCTATGCCCGCGCGCAGCAGGCCGCTAGAGAGGCAATCTAGTACTTTGTGCATCCGACGCCCTGCGAACAGAGCACACTTTAGGGAGATATGATATGAGTTACGGTTTCATGGATATCGCGATCACGCCTTCAGTTCGCAGGGCTCAAGCGGAAATGGGAGCGGATCATTTCTGGTCCGACTTCAAGGGACACCGCGAATTCGACCGGTTCACGGCACAGGAGACTGCATTCATCGCACAACGCGACAGCTTCTACATGGCCTCCGTTTCGGAAACAGGCTGGCCTTACGTTCAGCATAGAGGCGGACCTGCCGGCTTTCTCAAGGTCCTCGACGATCGCACCCTCGCCTTCGTCGATTACCGCGGCAATCGCCAATATATCACCACCGGCAATCTGACAGAAAACGACCGGACATGCCTGTTCCTGATCGACTACCCCGCGCGCACCCGGCTGAAGATCTATGCCCGTGCCGAGAAGCTGGCCCTTGACGCCGATCCGGTACTTACCGAGGCCATCACCGATGGTGCTTATGGAGCCAAGGCTGAACGCATTTTCAGGTTGAAGCTCGAGGCGTTCGACTGGAACTGTCCGCAGCATATCGTGCCGCGTTACACCGAAGCCGAATTTTTGGCCGCCTCGCGACATCTTCTGGACAAGGTCGCTCAGCTTGAGCAGGAAAATGCGTCACTGCGGGAGCGCCTCGACTTGCGACGAAAAGACTAAGCACAAACCCAGGGTGAGTGCAGCAAGGTCAACCAAAGTCCGTTGCATCGATGGCAAGCCGGGTCCGTTTGGTAGCAGCACCTGCACCCATGGCGCGGGCACGATCCAATGACGTCTGGAAATAGCGCATCGCCTTGTCGGGCCGACTGTTTCCGGCTGCGATCATTCCCGCAACGCGCCAAAGATCCGGATGCCACCAACGCTCTTCACGTATGCCAGTTTCTGCAAGCACGGTGCGCAGACTATCCTCCGCAAGCTGCAGTTCGCCTGCGGCAAGATATGCCTCCGCCAACAGGCTCCGGTAGAAGGGGACGCGAGCACGCCAGTTCCCCCGAAGCAATCCGTTGATACTGTCTTGCATCAGGGTAAAGCCTGCCTGCTCACCTCGAGAGGACTGGATAGCACCGGCGAAAAACTTGGCTGTCCCCTCGTAAATGCCGACGCTTTCTCGCCGGCTGACGTCGGCCAGTTGGTGCTGAAGCCGCGAAACAGTTTCGAGATCACCCTCCACGAAAGCGATCGGAAGGGCCGCAAGCGAAATTGCATTGCCCAAGGAGATCATGTGATCGAGATCGGCGGCACGATCGATCGCCTGACCGGCCAGCCGGGAGGCACGATCAGAATCACCCTGTAACCAATACAGAAATGCCTGAGAGAAACGAATACCGGCAGGCAAATCGACCTGGAACCTGGACAAGCCATGCCCTTCCTCCAGGTGACCCCAATCATCCATCAGCGCCTCCAGGTCGGCCGATGCCGAATTGAACTCGCCTGCATAGATCTTGATATGCGCTAAAAGTCGTTTGCCGTCGGGCGCCGTCGACCAGTCCAGAGCCTTTGCTGCCGCAAACTCGTTCATGCTGCGCAATGCCGTGCGGGGCCGGCCGGAATAGGCCAGAAAAACGGCCTGTCCGCACACCGATCGTATTTCAAATTCCGCGTCGCGCGACCCGTTCGCATGAAAGATGCTTTCGCGCCAAGCATCATCGGTTTGCGGGTGCATATGGCGCGCCAGTGTCATGGCCCAGGCCCGAGCCGTGGAGAGCTTGGCTCGGCCCAGTGGCGCGAGCCCCATGAGGGCAGCGCTGTTTGACCCGGCAAGGTCGATGGCCTCCAGCATTTCCCTAAACGCCGATAGTTCTTGCCACAGCGGCAAGGCAGCGACCACCAATTCGACACCCAAAGCCGCATCGCCTGCGGGATCAAACGCCCAACCGATGGCCGCGCGAACGTCGTCGATCTGCCTCCGATATTTGCCGAGCCATTCGCGAGATGTCTGCGACGACCAATCCCGTTCGGCAATCTGCAGCTTGTCCTTTGTTCGAACGGCAAAATGTCGTCTTGCCTTCTCTCTGTAGAGGGAACCTGAAAGACGCCGCGCGGCATAGGCACCCGTGCTTTCGGCAAGTCTGTAATGCACAGTCCCGCCGTCGTATTCCGCTGATACCAGCGACTTTGCCACGAGCTGCGACAGTGCGTCTCGCCCGGTCATCGGCTCCAGGGCGCCGGCGAAATACATCGCCTCCACGTCGTCGGAGTTGAAACGGCCGGAAAATACCGAAAGCAGACCGAGCAAGACCGCCTCACGGTCAGGAAGAAGCCGATAGCTCCAGTCGAGCGTCGCCTCCAAGGATTGGTGGCGCAAGGGTGCATCCCTTGCTCCCCGGTTCATCGTATCAAAGCCATCCCTGAAGAGGTCATCGAGCGCCGAGGGTGCAAGAACACTGGCCGTACCGGCGGCCAGTTCGATGGCGAGTGCCAAGCCGTCCAGCCGTGAGCAGATCGAAACAACACTGCGGACATATTCATCAGTAGGCTTTATATCGCCTAAACCGTACGCCTTTGAAATGAACAGCTGGATTGCCGGAAACTGTAGCGCGTCGCTGATGGACATTGTCGTCGTCTGGTGCGGATAAGCCAATCCTGAGAGAAAATGAATCTGCTCGTGCCGCGTCCGTAACGGCTCGCGGCTGGTCGCAATGATCCGCGCCGAAGGAACGTCCGCGGATATCCGCTCAACGATCGTCGCGGCCATCGCGACAACGTGCTCGCAATTGTCAATGATGAGAAGCAGCCGGTTGCTGCGAAGGACGTCGATCACGCCTGCGATGGGATCATCAAACCCAAGCGACACGCCGAGGGCAGACGCGATCGCCGGAACCACAAATCGCGGATCGCTCAGCGTCGAGAGATCCGCAAAGGCGATGGCTTCGTTTGCCCCGCAGGATTGCTCAGCAACCGTAACCGCAAGAGACGTTTTTCCCGCGCCGCCTGGCCCGACGATGGTGACGTAACCCGCTTGATCAAGCTTTTCCGAGATCTGCCGGGTCGCTTCATCGCGGCCGAGGAGCGGCCGAACCTGGGGTGCCGCGATATGACGGCTTGTGCTGGCAACCACTTGCCGGGCTGGCGCCGGGCGATCGCTTTCCAAGGCGGCGACGAACTTGTAACCTCGCCCAGCAATGGTTGCGATGTACTCCATGGTAGGATCAAGTTCGGCCAGCGAGCGTCGAAGGTTGCCGACATTGACCTTCAGGTTATGGTCGTGGACGATATAATCTGGCCATACATGCGCAAACAGATCGGCTTTGCTGACAACCTCGCCCGCCCGCGCCACGAGCAGGGTCAGAATGTCGAAACCTCGCCCACCGAGGCCGACGGGTTGCCCCTTGTACAGGAGGGATTGAGCTTCTGGCAGAAAACGGAAATCTCCAAACTGGAAAGCGGTCTGTTTCGACAATGTCTGTAACCCGAGATCGTGTGACACCCTGCTCTCACAATTTAAAAAATTTAACGATATACCGCCCTGGCCAGTTTTCAAGGCGTATGGAGACAGGTTGCACCGCAGGCTGGCTCAAGATGAAGGTTGCCAGGCCTCTTCGCAGATCTTCGATGGCGTTGGAAGATCGTCTAGCTCGCTTAAATCACTCAACGCCAAAGTCGGCGCAAATCCTCATCAACGGCATTTCTGGCCCAAACGGGCGTGCAGGATTCGCCGATGAAATTGTTCTATTTTTAATCCGACAGTTCCGTTATCTGCTTTCGGCGAAGTGTCGGCCTTTGGAGTACTCTCTTGGATTCTTGTTCTTCTGATCAGCCCTGCCTCACGCAGGAGGATGCCATTGAGGCCAAAGCTTTCATTGATCTGCACAAGGCCGCCCGCGGCCGATTGACGGACGAGGAGCGGTTCGCATGCGTTTCCATGAATGGTGGATGCACGATCTCACTACCGAGCGCGCCTGCGATCGGCCTCAACCGTATCCTTGGCCTCACCACACGTGAAGATCTCGACAAGGCCTACAGCTGGATGAGGGGAAAGACGGGGAACCGGTTCTTACAAGTCAATGCCGACACTGCATCGGACGAGCTGACACAGTGGATCGAGACGAAGGGGTTGGTTGCCTACGGACCTGGATGGGCGAAGCTTCGGCGATCCACGGACACGGTCCCTCTTCCATCGCCAGGCACCGTGAAAACACGAAAAGTTCGGCCCGACGAAGCCGAGGTATTCGGCGCCATGATGTGTGCCGGTTTTGGCTTTCCGGAAAGCCTCACTGCTCTATGGGCAGCAATCGTGGGACGCGACGGATGGTCTTGTTTCTACGCGTTGGATGGAGACACACCCGTGGGAACAGGAGCGATGTTCGCTTCAGGATCCTTCGCGTGGCTCGGCGGTGGAACGACCGTGCCGAGCTTTCGAAATAGAGGTTCACAAAAGGCCCTAATTCAAGCTCGTCTAAAGGAAGGCGCAGACCGTGGCGTGTCGACTTTCGTGGTAGAGACCGAAGTGCCATCGGCCGAAAAGGCCAACATCTCGAACGCCAATTTAGCGAAAATGGGTTTCGTGCATATCTATAATCGCAGCAACTTCATTTTATGACACTTGCTGTCAAGAGAGGACCAAGGTCGTGCATTAGCAATATGATTTGGTTCGTCAGCTTAGTGCGACTGACTCTACGGATATTTATGGGGCCACTACATTGCAAGCTTATGCCTTGGCTCTTGAGGGGATTTAACCATTGGCACGCTTCTTTCTTCCCGATGCAGTCGGTCCGTAGGACGGCTCTATGGAGGTCGACATCATAGGAGCCAGCGCTGGGTGTTTTCTCGTATAAATATGTCCGAAGAGTTCGGCAGCGAATGCTCTTCCCTCAACTCGGCTATCTCTCGGCCATATGAAGCGGCACCTCTACCTACGCTTTACCCTGGGCCACAGCTCCAATAAGATTCGAAAACACCCCCTCGGCCTCGGAAGCGGAGCAGTTTCCCCGTGTAACAGCGCTTGTCAACGCGTCTCCTGCCGCAACCAATGCCGCGCAGGCCAATGCCAGCGATTCCGGCTGAAAGTTTGAGTGAGGCCGTAAAACATCCATGAACATTTCGATCACAGCATCGACTAGCTCTTGGTACACGTTGGCTTTCTCCTCGCTTCCTGCAAGCGCTGCGCCGACAGCATGAAATTCGTCACCTTGGTCGGTTCCGCAGGCCAGATAAGTTTTAGCCAAAGCCAATATAGTCTGTTTCGCCGGTCGATTTCCCTGAGCCATAAGTGTGCGAAACGCGGCAATGCGTTCGGTGTCTATCCAACGATAGAGTTCAATTAACAAACCTGTCCTGGTCTCGAAGTGCTCGTAGGTCACAGGTTTGGAAACGCCCGCCCGCACTGCCAGGTGACCTAGTGTCAGCCGATCAGCACCTTCTTCCCGAACGATCAGGCGCGCCGTCTCTAGTAGCTGCTGACGCCTCTCGGACTTCGAAAGTCGGCCTTTAGTCCTATTGTCGATGGCAGCTTTTTGCTTTTCCACTTGCATACCTACTTTTAGTAACCTACCATGTGTAGGAATCAGTAAACCACAGGTATCGTGATGTTACAAGCTTCTGGAAGTCTCCACGACCCAATACTTATTATCGGCGGCGCCGGCGAGGTTGGGCGATGGGCCACACGCTTCTTGCGTGAGCAATATCCTGATGTACCAATCCTCATTGGCGGTCGCGACGAACAACGCGCGATACGAGCAGCAGCAGCTGTCGACGGCGCGTCTGCGGTGGGAGTGGACCTCACTGCATCTGACCTGGGGCTAGGCGAGCAACGTGTGTCGGCGGTCGCAACGCTCTTTACGGATAAAACCGGGGCAGCTCTCCGCTGGGCCCAACAATTGGGCGTTGGGCACGTCAACATCTCACCAAGCATAAGCGAGCTGGGCTTGGAAACTGCTACATTCATGCAGAGACCTACCGCCGCGCCAGTCGTCCTTGGTACAGAATGGCTCGTTGGTGCGACAAGCGTACCGTCACTCTTGTTCGCCCGAGAATTTGGTCGTCTGGAAAACATTCATATCGAGGCAGTGCTCGATGAACAGGATGCGTTCGGACCTGCAGCGAATGCAGATCTTGAGCGCCAGATGTATGCGGGTGCTGCCGCTCTTTTGAGAACGGTTGGCGCGTGGCGATGGTACCATGGCGCCGAGACCAGATCGAAGGTGCGCGCAATCGACGGCACCGAGTTGGACGCGAACGTGTTTTCGCCAAACGACGTCTTGTTGTTGGCAAACGCAACCGGCGCTCCCGATATTCGGTTCGACCTGGCCATTGGAATGAGCTCCACCCGCCGGAATGGCGGACCGGTATCGACTGAAATCATTATCAACCTTTCGGGCCTGGATCACGCCGGGCAGCAGCTTCGGAAACGTCACGCGATCGTTCACCCCGGCGGGCAGATGCCGCTAACGGGTCTGGGTGTAGCGCTCGTTCTTGAACGCATGGCTGGTCTCGCGGGCGATACGCCCCGACCGGGCCTCTATTTCCCGGCCCAGCTCATCGACCACTCCACATACTTTGAGCGGCTTCGCGCATCAGGCGGTGAAGTCATTGAATTGTAGCCGATCCAACACGCGCTGCAAGGCTCGGATCAAGCATAACCTGGAGCAGAAAATGAACCACACTCATAAAGCATCAGCCGCCACGGATCATCCCGTACACCATTCGCAAATCGAGGCCAACGGAGCCTCTTTCCATGTGGTTGAACAAGGCCGCGGTCCAGTAGTGCTCTTCTTGCACGGATTTCCAGACACTGTGGAAACGTGGCGTAGCCAGATGCAAGTTGTCGCAGAAAACGGATACCGCGCGATCGCGCTCGACATGAGGGGTTTCGGCGACAGCTATGCCCCGAACGATCCCGCACTTTACAGCGGGGCCCTAATTGTTGGCGACCTGATTGGCATCCTTGATGCGTTGCAGGTGCCTACCGCAACCATCATATCCCATGACTGGGGTGCCGACCACGGACAACGGGCGATGGTCATGCGACCGGATCGTTTCAACGGCATCATAACGCTCGGCATCCCGTTCCTGCCGCGTGGCGAGCTGAGTACATGGGACTTGCTACGCAGTCGCGGTCTCGGCGATCTCTATTATGCTTTCGACATGATGAAGCCGGAGACGGATGACCGTATCCGTGATGCCAGCAAGACTATTCCGAGTGCACTTTATTGGCTCTCGGGCGAACCCGCCGAAGGAACCGGCTGGGACCCCATCGACGCAAAGCGGAATATGTTTCGACCTGCCCCTGACGTGCTGCCGACTTGGGCCGATCCAGCCTATGTGAAGCACAACATCGACACGTTCCAGCGAACGGGATTCAGAGGCGGTCTGAACCAGTACCGTGGCGTGCAGGCGACGTTTGAGCATCTCGCCGCGTACAAGGACGTACTGATCAAGCAGCCATCGCTTTATATTTGGGGCGATGCAGATGGGTTGTGCCGACTGTTCCACCCGGTCCCACCAACCGTGGAAGAGATGCGCAAGACAGCGCCCGGGCTCGTCGATGTCGTGCGCCTGGAAGGTGTAGGTCACTGGCCTCATCATGAGGCCCGCGAACGCGTGAATGCCGAAATCATCAAATTCCTGAACGGCCTGAATGCCGCCGCTTCAGCAACTGTCTAATCGATCAAGGAACATAGAACCATGATACTTTCTCACGCACTTCGTACAGGCGATCTTGCTTCGGTCAAAGAAGCTATCGACGCCGGGGCGGACGTTAACGCTAGAGGCCCCGATGGTCTCACGCCGTTGATGATCGCGTCTGCGCTTGGGCAGGCACAAGCTGTTGCTTTGCTCCTTACTGCCGGCGCGGACGTGCTGACGGCGGACCCTCGAATGGGAGCAACGGCAATCCACAAAGCGGCACAGTCCGGCAGCGCCGACGTGATCGGGATTCTGCTTGACCACGGAGCCTTCATCAATCAGCAATCGCCAGTTCTTGGCAATACCGCATTGATGGATGCCGTGCTTCACAAGCACGAAGCTGTTGTGCGGGTTTTGCTGTCGCGCCGCGCGCGCACCACGATACGGAATTACTGGCAACAGACCGCGCTCGACATCGCCAATTATGACGACCTGAAAGCAATCGCAGCGCTGATTGAGGAAAGAGATGAGGCGGATGAAAAGCACATCGCCAGCTTGTCAATCATCTCATCAGTCAAGGCCGGAAATATTGAGGAGGTGAAGCGGCTGATCGCAGATGGCGCGGATTTTGAGGTTCGGGTGCCGATAACCGGGACGTTCGATGACGACTACACGCCTCTCGGTCTTGCAGTTCGCGAAGGTCATGCCGAAATCGTGCGCCTATTGCTGGATGCTGGGGCAGATCCTCGCCGCACCATCGGTCTCATGCGCGGTTCGCCACTTCACGATGCTGCCTATTTTGGGAAGGCGGATCACATCGATATTCTGACGTCAGCAGCAAAACAGGGGGACACACAGATTGAGCTCGATGCGCAGGGTCCTTACAATGGCCTGACCGCTTTGCACGATGCTGTTTGGCATGGATACGTAGATGCAGTTGCATCCCTTGTGCGCGCTGGTGCTCGCCGTGATCTGAAAACTCACTCGGGCCTAACACCACTGAGCCTCGCTACTCTCTACGGCTATGAACCGATCGTTGAAATGCTGAGCAGCGACAGTCAGCAGACTGGATCCCAACCAGAAATCCTTTGAGTTAACTCGTTGAGCTCTCAAGGGCGCGGCGATGGAAATTAAAGACTGATCCGTAGTGCAGTGGTGTGATCTCGGTTTGATGGCCAAGCTGCGCAAATTTCGCTCATTTAGCTACCGCACATCAACAATTTGCGGTAGCATCCTGGATGGTGGAACGCGTGGGGGACGGTTCAAAAGAGCCGCCATAGCTAGTCTCTGGCAGCCCACATGAAAAACGTTTCTCGCTGTTCTCCCGCTTTGACCGCGTCCAGATAGCGGGTCTTCCAGACATCACCAATGAACGTCTCCATCGTCGTGGGCAATTTCGGACGATACTCGTGCTCCCCATGGAACCTTACGATGCCACTGTTCAAAGCGTCAGCACTGAGGGTGTCGTCCTGCCATTTCTCCAGCGTCCCGAACCGTGCCAGAAATTCAGCCTCGACGTCTTTACGGGTCGTTTCGATGTATCGGTAATCCACCGGCCTGCCGATCTTCTTGCCAATGGTTTCGGCCAGTTCGTTCATCGAGACATCTTCCGAGCCTACTTCGAGGTATACGCGGTGTCTGCCCCTCGGATTGGTCAATTCCTTGGCCGCCAGCCACGCAATGTCATCGGTCGCCACCCAGGGCATTTTCAAATCGGGTTTGCAGAACCAGGCAATTCGACCGTATTTGGCAACCGGCCCCGTCCACGCCGATACGTCGTCCATGAACCAAGCGGCGCGCAGGTGGACCAAATCGATGTTGCCGAGTTCGTTTAACTTTTCGTCCAGATCGTGGAAGCATTCGAAATGGCCCGTTTTCCCCTTCACGTCCGAACCCATGGCCGTCAGGTTCACGGCCAGTTTGACAGAGGATTTTTCGAGCGCATCGACAAAGCGCTTGGCGACAGCGGGGTAATGCCCCTCGATGTTGTTCCAATCGGTCTTCACCATCAGGAACGCGGCATCTGCCCCCTGAAAAAATTGGTCAAGGTCTCCCTCTCCGGTGTCAAAGCTTCCCAGAAATGGCTCTGCACCAAGCTCGACCAGCGCGCCCAGCGCGGGGCCACCTCGCGACAATGCTCTAACCTGATGCCCGGCCTTCAGTAAGTTCCGGGTAAGTTTAGCGCCAACTCGTCCCGTGGCACCGACGACAGAAATTCGCATGACAGTCTCCTTGCGGTTGTTGATCGCCGATTAGTAGACTATTGCTGTACGTACGAATTTGGAGATAGTGCCAAATGATCTCGAAATCGGGCCAATCCGCAAAACTGCTGCGTTCCTGCTACGATGACATTGATCTCGACCAGTCGGATCGTCCGGCCTTCGCTGTTCGCCTCGACTTCAATGACTATGAGGCTGAAGTACCCCAGCACCAGCACAAGGAAGGGCAGCTCATCTTGGCCCTGCATGGGGCCGTCACCTGCAAGACGGAAAATGGCATCTGGATTGTCCCACCAGACTGCGGAGTCTGGATACCCGGCGGCGTGCCCCACAGCAACCAGGTGACGTCCAACGCACGCCTGTCCTATCTGTTCGTTCAACCAGGCGCAGCGACACTGCCTCATGAGTGCTGTACTTTATCTGTGTCACCGATGCTCCGCGAGATGATCCTCCGACTGGCGGATGTACCCGTCAATTCTCCTCCGGACAATCATGTCGGCCGTATGGTGCAGGTCTTGCTGGACGAACTCGCGCAAATGCCGATACAGGGGCTGGACTTACCCGCGTCCAGCCATCCCAAAATCGCCGCGATCACCGCTGCCCTGATGGCGGACCCGAGCGATCGTCGCACGCTCGTGGATTGGGCGACACACGTTGCCATCAGTGAGCGATCCTTGAAGCGGCTGATGGTCCAGGAAACGGGACTTACCTTCGGCCGATGGCGGCGGCAACTGCATCTGGTCATCGCGTTGCGCGAACTGGCCAGCGGCGCGACGGTCCAGAGGGTGTCGAGCGACTTGGGATACGAATCCCCTACCGCCTTTATCGTCATGTTCAAGAAGGCATTGGGAACAACACCGACCCGCTACTTCGCGAGGTGATTTTCCGAGTAGTCGAATTTCTCAACACTGGTCGGCCCTTGCAGCACGTGCCGTGACTACAATGGGCCTACTACGGACGATGGATCTTGCGTCGTCCCGCTCAGGAACAAGGTCGAAAAAGGGCTCGACCTCACCCAGCCGATCAGAGAGGCGACGGTAGCGCTGGGATCCGGGATCGACAGCCCCCCTTTGTATCAATCATTTGGATTTTCGGCGTTGAAGCTATTGAGAGGATGCGCGTTATTTCTAAGTGCATGTCCCCAAAACACCAATACCCACGCCTTGAACGGATACGAATCAACCATCCGTGAAACATGAAGATGTTAGCCGCACGCAATGAGTCGTGGATTTTCGCACCAAATGGTGCCATACGAGCTACTCATTTACGGGGGCTCGAATATGCGATCAACCATAAATATCGACGACAACCTTATGGAACGGGCCAAGTCCCTCACGGGCACCAAGGGAACAGCAGCTCTCGTGCGGCAAGCGCTGGAGACACTCGTGCGTGTGGAATCCGGCAAACGGCTGATCGCGCTTGGCGGCTCTATGCCTGAGGCTGAAGCGTCGCCTCGACGACGGAGCGATGTGGCAAAGTGATCCTGGTAGACACCTCGATCTGGATAGATCATTTTCGATACGATGACTCAGAACTACGAAAAATCATCAATGATGACCAGCTGCTCTGCCACCCTTTCGTTGTAACCGAATTGGCGCTCGGCAGCTTAAGAGAGCGGGCTGCAGTTTTAGAGTTCCTAACAGCTCAACGCGAGGCGCTAATCGCGACCCATGCGGAAGTAATGACGGTCATTGATCGTCATTCGATATTCAGCATGGGGATTGGTTACACAGATGCGTATTTACTGACTTCAACGTTGCTCGACCGGCGATCAAGCTTGTGGACAAGAGATAAGCGCCTAGCGGCCGCAGCGCAAAAAGTTGGTGCGGCACTTTACCCGCACGCGCAAGCCTCTCATTAGCCCAGTAACGCAGGACGCCCAGCAATATTGTGGCTCTTGAACGGATTCGAACCGTCGTCCACGCGTCGTGGATTGGCTAAGCATTTGCGACGCAATTCACTCACACTCGCTGGCGCCGCCCTAACTTGGTTTTGCTGGCTAATCAGAATGATGCGCACCGAAAGAATGATCGACCGAACGGCGGTATAGCTAAGGTCGCCAAGTTGCGTAGAAATCAGCGCGGAGACGTAGAGGAAGGCGCTGCGGATACCGATGGCTTGTGATCGCACACCGCCTTCAAAAGCGAGATTGTCGTCGCTTGAGCAGTTTTCGAAATACCCGCATATCCTTCTCTATACTGAAGCTTCCCCATAACTGTGCTAGCGAGGCCTGCATCCATTCTCTCGGCGACTGCCAATGCAACGGCGGCCCTGTTTTTGAATGGCAAGAGAGCTTCGAGAACGTATCCATCGCCGCATGCCTTGGCGATGCACGCGATATCGAACATGTCACGTGGCTGAAGAGAGGATCCTCGATAGTGAACCTTCTTCGCGATGATTTCGCCCGGGGTCTCAAGGTCAACTTGGATTCCACGTACTGCGACACGGGATGTTGGATCGTTGGTCAGACTTGGAGCACAAATGAAGTCAATTTCACCGATGCCCGCGAACACGATTTTCAACGCATGCGTCCCGTCCGAAACATATTCATCTGGGTTCACCTGCAGGGTATAGCCCTGTGTTGTCGGGTTCAGATATGGAAGGACCTGCGGATCATCGACGAAAATGTCGATATCGAAGCTTTCACGATGGTTTATCTGGAGCATAAGGGCGGTGCCACCCCCGAAAGTCCAGCTATCGAGGAGTTTAAAAGAAGAGTTCGCCTGATTGATAATTGACGCAGCCTGGTCGAAAAGGCTTTCCCATTGGCTCATCAGGACAACCCTCAGGCGGCTAGGGCGAGGGGATATCCAGCTAGCTGCGAGAATTTCTGGGCAATCTCGGATGCTGTACCGTGGTCGATTTCCATCTCATCCAGAAACTGGTGCTGGAGCTCGGCTTTCACTTCGGAATAGAATGAGAATGCCGAAGCATCGAAATTCTCAACGCTCGCAAAATCCGAAATCTTCGAAGCGAGTTGCTCAGCCGAAAGGTTCGTCCCGTAAGGGGCGTTCACCGTCGACAGTACCTTAATCGCAACGCTAGACATCGTTATCACCACCAATTTTCAATAAGTTATGTAATACATACCCGCCAAAAACGCAAGAAACACAGCAGACGCAGGCATGCAACGGCAATTAATCCGGCTTATTCCAGTTCTTGTCACAAGAGCAGACGAAGCTGCGGCGTTTTTCTTCCCGGTGCATGTCTACTACACCGGGAAGAGGCATTTTGCGGCTCAGAGGCCGGCGCGCGCAAAACCGTGTTCAACGAGCCGGTCGATTACCTCAGGATAGCTGACGCCGCTTGCCGCCATCGCCTTCGCATACATGCTGATATCGGTGAACCCCGGAATGGTGTTCACCTCGTTGACCAAAAAAGCCATGTCCTCGGTCAGGAAGAAATCGACGCGCGCCATACCGTCGCAACCGAGCGCCCGGAAGGCGAGTGCTGCCGTCTCGCGGATCTTCGTCTCAACCTCTGGCGGAAGCTCTGCCGGAACCGTCACCGCCGCGCCATCGTCGTCGATATATTTCGCATCGTAGCTATAGAAGCCATGGCTTTCGGCCGGGATGAGCTCACCCGGGCGAGAGACGAACAGGCCACCCTTGGCGTCCTCAAGCACGCTGCACTCGATCTCGCGGCCGCGGATGAATTCCTCGGCAAGCAGCTTGCGGTCATGCTTGAAGCCCTCCGCGAGCGCCGGCGCAAATTCCTGGTTGTCGGAAACCTTGCCACGCCGACCGAAGACCCCTGACGCGCCGGCTTAACGAACATCGGCAAACCCAACGCGATCTCAAGCGTGTCGAAGGACGGCACCCGATCCGCATGCACGGTAACAGCACGCGCCACCGGTAACCCCGCCGCCCGCAGCAGCTGCTTGGCGATATCCTTGTCAAGCGCTGTCGCTGAACCCAGGATGCCGCAGCCAACCAATGGCACGCGGGCCACCTCCGCCAGTCCCTGCACGGAACCATCCTCGCCGAAAAATACCATGCAGAACCGGGAACAGAATATCGATCTTGCCGGCATCGCTCATCCTGCCGCCGTCGATCGCGATCATCCGCCCACGCCCGCCGGGCACCAATGCGATTTCGGTGCCGTTTGCCGGCCTGGCGAGCACGCCATTTTCAAAATGGCTGAGCAGCCACTCGCCTTCCCGCGTAACGAAGATCGGTACCGCCTCGTATTTCGAGGGCTCCAGTGCCCCCACGACATTCGTCGCCGACATGACGGAGACGTCGTGTTCGGCCGAGCGGCCGCCGAAGAGAACGGCGATGCGCGGCTTGCCGCGGGAAGATGTCATGAAAACCCCCAAAATAATCTGGTCTCTAAATAGTCTAAATAGATCTCAGAAGCTGATCGCGATGCCGCGATTGGCAAAGAAGCGGTCGAATATGGCAAGCGGTAGCAGCACATCCGCCTGGCTCGCAGCATCATGACCGGATGGATTGTGGAAACGGACCGTATCAGCCGAGGCTGCCGTCACCAGAATGAGATGCCCGCCTTTTGAGGGCGGCATGCGTTCCGGCCAGCGTATGCCGCTATTGACCGAGGCGATGAAGAACGGGCGTTCAGCGAGCAGACCGGGGATGCTCTCTGTTGCGACACCCGTCATCGCTTCTGCCGAGAGCCCGAAGCGCTCGCCCACATAGGTCACGAAGGGCGCATAGATCAGTCCCTTGATCGAAGCATCCAGCTCGTTGACGACATAGCCGCCATAGGCGGTGCAGGCACGGGCGAGAGCAAGCGTCGGATGCAGGTCGCCCCGCGCTGCCAGGATCATCCTCAGGCAGGCCATGCCGCAGACATTGACCGCCCAGCGCGCGTATTCCTCGATCGTCTCGGCACCCGATTGCCGCCAGAGCGGATCGCGCAGCAGCGCCGCAGATCCTTCGGCAAGCACGGGCAATGTCATCTCCGGTGTTTCCCACTGACTGAAATAAGGAACGACGCCTGATGATAAGGGCATGGCAAAAATCTCCTGAACGGTATACTCGTATACGAGGTTGCTTGGCATGATCAAGATGATTGCTGTCTCGGAGGAGGTTGGCCATGAACGATTTCGTCGCAATAAATGTTGAAACCATCCGGCCGGAGACCGTGGCGGATCGTATCGCAAGGGTTCTGAGGGAAGCGATTTCCGGTGGAGAGCTTCGCAGTGGCGTCGCGCTCCGACAAGACGAGCTGGCCGCACGATTTGGGTTCAGCCGCATGCCTGTGCGTGATGCCTTGAGGCTTCTGGAAAGCGAGGGCCTCGTAACCATTCACCCGACAAAGGGGGCCTTCGTGGCAAGAATAGATGCCAAGGAGATTGCGGAGATCTATTCCATTCGCTCGCTACTGGAGACGGAAGCCTTGCGCCTATCATATGTAGGGCTGACGACAGCCGATTTGGACAGGGCGGCAACATTTCTCGCCCAGATCGACGCTGAGAAGGATGTGGGACGTTGGGGGACGCTGAATAAGCAGTTCCACATGACACTTTACGGCGCCTGCCAAAATGAGCGGCTCATCGGCCTTATCGCTACCCACCATGATGCAGCCGACCGCTACGTACGTGTATTGCTATCCAGCTTGGACTATGAGCAGCAATCGCAGGAGGAGCACCGCGCTCTGCTAAAGGCTTGCAGAGATCGGAATATCGACGCTGCAAGTGCAATTTTGCAGCGTCATTTGCTTGAAGGAAGTCGCAAGCTCAGCACGGCCGCCCAGTCGAGCTAAGGCGGCTCGCCGGTTCAGCGTTCGAGACGGGCGAAAGTACGCTTGACTTAGGAGATTCGCTGCCGTTGAGACGGGTAACAGGTACATTTTTTGCTCTTGATGAGAGGTGAACCGCTGACCCCCACACCGCGGAAGTAGGAATCTACCCTGACAGACCGTTGCGTTATCACGACCTCTTCGGAAGTTTCGACTTAAAACTATCTTTCGCTTCGGCTGAAAGTGGACAAAGAGTGATTTTAGCTTAACGTCGCGAACGCATCGGGCGGGCTCAAGGTGGATTAGGCGTGGGCTTCTTCGGGACATTTGATAGGCTGCATCACGGTTTTCAACCTCAGCCGGATTGTCACCAATAGGTTGGGGGCCATCGCCCGCGCGGATTATCTCATGCCAGCTGGAACGATGTAACAATGCATGTGCTTCTTTAGAGTGATACGGTGCCAGCCGTCCTGGACCTCGTACCCCCCGGTGATCGATGACAATATTTACCGTCCGACACGTCACGTCATATCGTTATAAACGGCCGGTTGCGTTCGGAGAGCACAGACTTTTGTTCAGACCGAGAGACAGTTTCGATCAGACGCTGCTGAGCTCCCGACTCCTCATCGACCCGGAACCGGACTATCTTCGTTGGATCCATGATGTGTTCGGAAACTGCGTCGCAGTTATCGGCTTTGCTCAACCCTCACGTGAGCTCCGCTTCGAAACCGTCATTCGCCTTGACCATACACCCTATGTCGCAATTGATCTGCAAATCGATCAGGACGCTTTGACTTACCCGTTTTCATATGATCCAGACGAAGCGCTGGATCTGGAACGAACCATCCAGCGCCATTACGCTGATCCACATGATCAGGTCGGTAAATGGGCGCGCCAATTCGTGCGAGCCGGGCAACCCACTGAAACCGGGCACCTGCTGATGACGTTATGCTACGCCATCCATGAAAGTTTCATCTATTCCCGACGACAAGAGCATGGAACGCAAGCGCCGACCGAGACGCTGCAGCTTCGCAAGGGAACCTGCCGCGACTTCGCTCTACTTATGATGGAGGCCGCTCGATCACTTGGGTTCGCGGCCAGGTTCGTCACGGGCTATATCTACGTTCCAGACCGAGACGGATCCACCACCCTTGGCGGCGGTTCCACCCATGCGTGGTGCCAGATCTATTTGCCGGGCGCCGGTTGGGCTGAGTTCGACCCAACCAACGGTATCGTGGGCAACCGTGATCTTATCCGTGTTGGGGTGGCGCGGGATCCGAAGCAGGCAGTTCCTTTGTGGGGAAGTTACGACGGAACAGCCGCTGACTACGAGGGCATGTCAGTCCAGGTCAACGTCACAACGGATGATCGCATCGAAACTGTGCTCAACTGATCGGAACGCATTCCCTATACCGGCGTTTGCCGCCCAAGCTAGTCTCACGGCGGCGATGTCACGTTGTTTGCTTAATCCCGGACAAGGCGTTTGCCGATGAGCTTACGCAGTTGCGCCGATCACGACTTTCCAATGCGCCATTGCGCGGATGCGATGAATATGGGTGGCCAGGGCTGAGCGTTTCTGATGTGACGGCACGAAGAAATTTCTGACTGCTGAGAGGACCGGGATAAAACGTTGCAAGCCGCCGACGGAACGGAAGCCCTGCATCATCCGCTCTCGTTTTCGAAGCGGCACGTGAGAATTCTCCGCGCGATTGTTCAGGCCCTTGTGTGATCGATGTTCGACGCCGGGCATTACATCCCGCCTTGCTGCTCCATGTGAGCGCAGTTTGTCCCTGACGATGTGCTTCGGCGACTGGCTCTGCTTGTTCAGCACCCTGACCAGCAATCGCTTGGCTGGCTTGGTATAGCGGCCAGCCTGGACGATCTCGTCGAGAACGTAGCCGTCCTGGTCAACGGCGCGCCAAAGCCAATGTCTCAGGCCGCCGATGGAAATCGCCACCTCGTCCAAATACCAGATATCCTTTTGTGACGGCTTCTTTCTGCGCAACTGCTTGGCATAAGCCGCCCCGAATTTACGGCCCCATCGCCGGATCGTTTCTTAAGATACGACAATGCCTCGCTCCAACGGCATTTCCTCGACCAACAGCAGGCTCAATAGAAACCGGAAATACAGCCAAACCGCATGGGCGATGATCTGCGGCGGAAAGCGGTGGTTCTTGTAACTGATCGTCGTCGAGCTCATCCCGCCCAATTATCCGCCAACCGTTAAGTCGCAGACAACGTGACATCGCCATGCGGTGTCTTAAAAGACTATCGAACGAAACGCGACGGCTCCACAGCACTTGACTCATTAAATATACGCGTTTAGTGAACGCATATATTAATTAGGAGCAACGATGCCACGCCAACCACTGACTGATGAGGAATTAGAGGTCACGCGTACCCGTATACTGCTTGAGGCGGCGATCATTGTCGGAAAAAGCGGTATCGCTGGACTATCGATGCGCGGTCTCGCGCAACGAATCGGCTTAACTCCAGGCGCGCTGTATCGTTATTTTCCGAGCAAGCAGGACATACTGCTGAGTTATTGGGAAGATGCACTTCAAGCGGTTGCCGAACGCATCGCAGCAATCGATGTTTCGGAGACGGATACGCCTGCCGCGATTCGTCACATGCTCTATGCCTATGCAAATTTTTGCTTGGAAGATCATGATCGATTTCGTCTTCTTTTCCTCGAAATGGATCAGGAGGTTGGGCCCGAACTGTTCCAGCGCAGTGCTGGCTTTGCGCCATACGACCTCGTGCTTAGACGTATCGAGCGGGCGTTAAAAGACGGCCATTTTCTGTCCACAGACGCCGAACTTCTAACCCAGACGTTATGGGCCGGTGTCCACGGCGCCGTAACCCTGCTGATTACAGTAAAGGAGATCGAGCTCAAGGCCGACCTCCTCGACACAACAATCAACGCTCTCATGCGTGGCCTTTCGGCTAAGGAGACTTAAAAATGAACAAGACAGTTCTTGCCGTCGCCGCGTTCGCGGCGGTGATTCTGGCTGGCTGCTCGGAAGAACAGACAGCCGAAAAAGTTCCGCGGCCGGTCCGCACTGTGACCGCACATCTGCAGGATGCTGGCGAAACCATCGTCCAGACCGGTGAGGTCAGGCCCCGGACGGAAACACCAATGAGCTTCCGGTTAGGGGGTCAACTGACGTTCCGCGTGGACATTGGAAAATCGGTAAAAGCCGGTGACGTTGTTGCCCGGCTCGACCGCGTCCCGAGTGGAAACGGTGTTCTGTCAGCGAAGGCTGACCTCGCGACAGCCAAGGCAGATCTGGAATTGGCTGAGGTTACTGCCGAACGCAATCGCGCTCTCTTCGACAAGAACGTCGCCTCGAAGGCCCAACTGCAGCAGGCGGAAGCGACGTTGGCCACTGCCCGTGCAAAGCTTGCGGCTGCGGAAGCTGCTCTTTCGAATGCCGAAGACACCTTGTCATACACGGATCTCAAGGCAACGCTGGACGGAGTTGTTTCGGCCGTTGGCGCCAATGAAGGCCAAGTGGTCAATGCAGGTCAGACGATCGTGACAGTGATTTCAGATGCCGAGCGTGACGCTGTATTCGATGTACCGGAGAAACTCGTCGGAATGGATCTTGGTGATCCCGTTGTGGAGGTCACCTTGCTGTCCGACCCTTCCGTCAAGGCAAGCGGTCGCGTTCGGGAAGTCACGCCATCGGCCGATCCAACAACTCGCACGTACCGTATTAAGGTGGCGCTGGATGAAGCCGGCCAGAAAATGCAGTTTGGGTCCGCAGTGACGGGGTCGCTGATTCTCAACGCGAAAAAGCTGGTCCAACTTCCTGCCTCGGCGCTGACGGAAAACAACGGAAAGGCCGCCGTCTTCGTTCTCGACCCCGCGGCAAAGTCTGTCAGGTACCGCGATGTCCGCGTCGAGCGGTATGCGGATACGACAGTTCTCGTGGCTGAGGGCCTTGCTGAGGGAGAGCTTGTTGCAACGTCCGGTGTCAGCAAGCTGCGCGATGGCGAGGCTGTTCTGCTCGAGCAAGGGAGCATCAAATGAGCCAGACCCCTTCCCTCAAACACAAATTCAATCTGTCAGCCTGGGCGCTGAAGCACCAGTCCTTCGTGATTTTTTTGATGATCGCCACCATCTTGGGTGGGGCCTGGAGCTATCAGCGTCTTTCGCGCAACGAAGACCCACCGTTCACCATCAAGACCATGGTGGTGTCGGCTGTCTGGCCGGGAGCGAGTACGACGGACACCGTCAACCTCCTGACCGACAAGCTGGAAAAGAAGCTATCGGAAACCCCCTATCTCGATTTTACCCAGAGCTACACCCGTGCCGGCCAATCCGTCATCATGGTGAACCTGCGCGACAGCGCTCCGCCCGCGGAGGTTCCCGACGTCTGGTACAAGGTCCGCAAGAAGATCAACGACATCGTTCCCACCCTGCCGGCTGGCGTTCAGGGTCCGTTTTTCGATGACGAGTTCGGCGATACCTATGGCAGCATTTACACTTTCACCGCAGAAGGATATTCGTCGCGGGAGCTTCGCGATCGCGTCGACGCTATCAGAGCGGAACTTCTGACGCTGAAGGATATCGGCAAGGTCAATCTCCTGGGAGTCCAGGAGGAGGAGATTGTCATCGAATTCTCTTCCGCCAAGCTCGCGAGCCTTGGTATAGACCCGTCCGCGGCAATCGAGGCGATCCGGGCGCAGAATGCTGTCGCCCCGACCGGGACGGTGCGCACCGACGCTGAAAAAATCTCGCTGCGGGTCAGCGGGGCGTTCGCTTCGGAAAAGGCGCTCCACGACCTCACATTCCGGGTCGATGGCCGTTACGTGCGCTTGGAGGACATTGCCAGTGTTTCACGCCGTCTTGTTGATCCGCCGGCGCCGAGCGTCCGCGTCAACGGCGAACCGGTCATCGGCCTTGCGGTTTCGATGGCTCAAGGCGGCAATCTGTTGGATTTTGGCGAGTCGGTTAAAGCGATGATGGCCGATATCGCCCAGAAGCTTCCACATGGCATCGAAGTCAAACAGGTTGCGGACCAGACGACAGTGGTAAAGGAAGCCGTCGGCGGATTCGTCAAGGTTCTAATCGAAGCAATCGTAATCGTGTTGGCCGTGTCGTTCGTGTCGCTTGGAACGCGGGCGGGCCTTGTCATTACGGCCTCCATTCCTCTTGTTCTCGCAATGACCTTCTTTGGCATGGACATGGCGGGTATCGGTCTGCAACGAATTTCCCTTGGGGCGCTGATCATTGCCCTGGGTCTGCTGGTCGACGATGCAATGATCACCGTGGAAGCGATGGTGTCGCGGTTGGAACACGGGGATGAAAAGGCGAAAGCCGCCAGCTATGCCTACGAAACGACAGCCTTCCCGATGCTGACCGGCACACTCGTGATGATCGCCGGGTTCATTCCTGTCGGCTTTGCCGCTTCCAGCGCCGGTGAATACACTTTCTCGTTGTTCATGGTCGTCCTGATCGCGCTTGTCGCGTCATGGATTGTCGCCGTTCTGTTTTCACCGCTGCTCGGTACCTGGATATTGCCGGACCGCATGGGCCACGGCAGCCACGAGGGTGGACGGGTGATGAGAGCTTACCGCAAATCACTCGACTGGTCGCTGACCAATCGCTGGCTGACGCTCGTGGTCGCCGTGATTGCTTTTGGGCTCTCAATCTTTGGCATGGCCAAGCTGGAAGAACAGTTTTTCCCTGCCTCTGATCGACCCGAACTTTTGGTCAGCCTGACGTTGCCGCAAAACGCGTCGCGCGAGGCGACGGACGCGCGTGCCAGGCAACTCGAAAAAATACTGAAGGCTGATCCGGATATAGACCACTTCACCACCTATGTGGGTTCCGGCTCAATCCGCTTTTATCTTCCAATGGATGTGCTGTTGGAGAACGACAACGTTTCCGAAACCGTCGCCGTAACCAAGGGTATCCATGAGCGCGATGCTGTTCGCAAGCGCCTGGAGCAGGCATTCGAAACCGATTTTGCAGATATCGTCACGCGAGCCTCTCCGCTGGAGCTCGGCCCACCGGTCGGTTGGCCCCTCAAGTTTCGCGTCCTTGGACCGGACTATCAACAGGTGAGAGAATTGTCGCTGAAGGTCGCCAATGTCATCGGCGAAGATCCGCGAACACGCGACATCAATCTGACGGCCGGCGAACCGCAGCGAAGCGTGACCGTCATGGTCAATCAAGTCGAGGCACGCTCGCTTGGGATGAGTTCGGAATCGATCGCCAGTGAGATCGCATCGGTCTTCGCGGGTACGACGGCGACCACGGTCCGCGATGGCGATCGCCTTGTGAATGTCGTCGTAAAGGGGATTGAGGCCGACCGGACCTCTATCGCTACGCTCGGCAATCTCGAGCTTCGCACGTCGAACGGCGCATCCGTTCCACTCCGGCAAGTCGCAACGATTGCCTACGGGCTTGAAGACCCAATCGTCTGGCGCCGGCAGGGCAAACCGATGATCACTGTCCAGTCCGATGTTCTTCAGGGCATACAACCCGCGACCGTTACGGCTGCTATCAATCAAAAGCTCGATGAACTGCGGGCATCGCTACCCATGGGCTATTCCATCGAAACGGGCGGTGTTGTCGAGGAATCGCAAAAAGGCAGCTCCTCGGTGTTCGCAGTCCTGCCGGTGATGTTGTTCGTCATCGTTGCGCTGCTGATGGTACAACTGCAGAGCTTTACCCGCATGGGGCTCGCCATGCTGATGGCACCCTTCGGACTGATCGGGGTCGTCGCTGCGATGTTGCCAACCGGGACGCCGATGGGCTTCGTGGCGCAACTCGGCGTTATTGCGTTGGCGGGCATGATTATCCGCAATGCGGTGATCCTGATACAGGAAGTTGATGAAAATGTCGCCAGAGGCCAAGCGCCGCTGGATGCGGTGGTCGCCGCTTCCATCCATCGCGCCCGCCCTATTGTTCTGACAGCCTGCGCCGCGGTTCTCGGCATGATCCCGATCGCCGTCCAGATATTCTGGGGGCCAATGGCGTATGCCATCATCGGTGGTCTTGCGATTGCCACCGTACTCACGCTTCTTTTGCTTCCCTGCCTGATGCTTTGGCTGCTCAGGGCCGAAGGTAACAAAAACGCCCGATCCGCGTCCGCGCCGGCGCTGGACAATGGAGCTCCAGCAGATGCCCGATAGGACGCCGCTTGCCATCCTCCACGCCCCCTCTGGAACGGTAATTGGCGCCCGCGCCGCCTCTCTCTCTCCTCTGGTCGGAGGCGGCGGCGCACCTTTTTTCCGCAGACGTAGTGTGGCCAGACTGAGTCTGTTTCTATTGACGGCAACACTCCTTACGGGGTGTGGCCATCGACCCGACGTGATGGTGCCGGTCCCGGTTTCTGAAGCCCAGACGGAGCGGGTGGACATGTTGGTAGCAACGACCCGCCAGCCCTCTGACAATCCGGCTCTGCGCTATACCGGAGAACGCGGTGAAGACCTGCGTGTTGACAATATCGTCGTGTCTATCCCGCCGGAAAAAGACCGGCAGATTGGTCAGGTCCAATGGCCGGACCGTGGCAAACCAGATCCGCGTCGTTCCTTCGTTACGGTTAAGGCGGATCTTCTGAACGACGATCAGGTCATGCCCTGGTTTCAAAAGACAAGTCACGGCAAAAAGCGCGTGCTCGTGTTCGTTCATGGGTTCAACAACGACTATTCCGAATCCGTATATCGCTTCGCGCAACTCGTCCACGACGCGCGCATCGACGCAGCGCCCGTTCTGTTCACGTGGCCGTCACGCGGGAATGTGCTCGATTACGTCTATGATCGCGAGAGCACCATTTATTCGCGGTTCGGCCTCGGCGAGGTTCTGAAAGCTGCTGTCGATAGTCCCGATGTCTCCGATGTGACCATCCTTGCCCATTCGATGGGGACCGGACTTGCGATGGAAGCCCTGCGGGACATGGGGAAAAAATACCGGAAAGTCCCCTCCAAAATTCGCTCTGTCTTCCTGGCGTCTCCGGATATTGATGTCGATGTATTCCAGCGGCAAGTTCTTGAGATGGGCGACAAGCGTCCGCAGATTACCATCCTTTCGTCCCAAAACGATCTGGCGCTCAAGGTTTCGACCTGGCTTGCGGGCGACGTGCAGCGTTTGGGAGCCACGGATTTCCGGCCTTATGAAAAATTGCTGAAGCAGTACGGGATCACTGTGATCGATGCGTCCGATGCCAAGCAGGATGATGCTCTTGGACACAGCGCATTTGCACAGAACGCCGATATTCTGAAAGCGCTTGGAAACACATTCCTGGCCAAACCAGAACCTGGTCGTGGCGGATTGCTGCAGGCGGGAGTGCTGAGCAACATCGCTGTCGCGAAAGTCACACCATGAATTCGACGACCGCAAAGCCGTGGCGAACGTTGACTGAAAGTCGGATGACCGATTTACGGCATTCCAGCTGCGCGGCATCAGGGTATCGCAGGATCAGACGACAAGCCAATGAACGAAGTCCAGAAACGCACGAACTCTGGCGAGCATCGGGCTGACGCCGTGGTGATGGTCGATTCCCCGCTACTTTGGGCGGCATTGTCGAGATCGCGACCGCTGAGGATCTCTACACCCGGCCCCAGTATCCCTATACCAAGGCGCTCCTGTCGGCCGTACCCTTGCCCGATCCGGACGCCGAGATGGAGCGCAGCCGCATCCTCCTGCAGGGTGACGTGCCAAGCCCGATGGACCCACCCAGCGGCTGTCGTTTCCGCACGCGATGCTGGAAGGCGACCGAAGCATGCGCCCGGCTGGAACCGGCATTGAGACGGCACAGCGACGGGCACTTCTTCGCCTGCCATCATCCCGAAGACGAGGCCCTTGGGCTCGCTGGAATTCAGTGATGCGCTATCGTGATTTTCTGCTGCTGATGGGCGTCTGCTTTATCTGGGCCCTTAATGTGATCGTCGGCAAGGTCATGCTGAGCGATTACGCCGTCCCGCCTTTCTACGATGCCGCGATCCGTTTCTTTGGCGTGGCGATTGTCCTTTCCCCCCTGCTTCGCCCCGTTCCGCAGCGCGTACTGCAGGTCGTGCTACTGGTCGGCGCCAACCTTTTCCGCTTCCTGTTTCTGGGCCTTTCTGCCGCTTCGGCCTTGAGCGCCGCGATCGTGTTGCAGCTGGGCATCCCGCTGACCGCAATGCTCTCGGTGCTGTTCCTCGGCGAGCAGATATCCGCCATGCGGATGGCCGGCATTGTCGGTGCGCTCTCCGGAGTGATCACTGTCATGTGGAACCCAGGAAACATGGCGGCGTCGATCGGCCTTGTCGCCATCGAGATACTGATCGTGCGCCGCAAGACCTTTACCTCACGACATTTCAAGCGACCCATAAAACTTCGACGACAATCTCCAAAAGCGAGAGCGAACAGTCCGCAACGCTCACTGACATTGGTCCGATTGCCGCCGTTTTTGCCTGGGTGCCAGTTGCTGGAACGCCTCAGAACGCGATATTCCAGCGTAGCCAGGTCGATGTGCCTTCCGATCGGTTGCGGGCGGCGAATTCGCGGTCGACGTGGACGTAGAACTCGCCGTAGTCGCTCAAATATCTCGCTCCGATACCGATGGCCGCTACTTGCCCGCGCAAGCCGTTGGCAAATTCCTGAAGGGCCTGGTCCGAAGCCGGTTCGGAAATCTTGTCATCGGAAAGCTGTTTGTAGTAGTAGCCAGTCAGTCCGACTTCGAACTGTGGCGTGAAGTTGTAACCCACCGAGAAGTCAAGGCCGAGTTCGTCGCCGCTGCGATAGTCCGCACCCATTGGATTGAGCAGCGAAACCATGGCATCCTTGTTCTTGCTGCTGGTGACGTAAGAGAAAGTTGCGGTCGCTTCCCATCCCTCGGGGTCAATATATCCCAGCGATAGCTGGGGCTGGTAGGCCCAGGTGTTGCGGCCGATGTTGATCGGCGCTTCCGCGTCATATTTGCCGGTGGGCAGGTAGAAGCCCTGCGCGAGCGCAACGTGGAACTTTCCTTTCTCCCAACCCACAATCAGAGGCTGGAGCAGGATATCGGCGAGCCCGCTTTCCCGACCGACTGCGCCTCCCACCTCCTGACGGATTGTCACCAAAGGCACCACCGCGCCAACTGCCAGCTTTAAATCCCAAAGTTCAAATGGGGTCACATAAACAAACTGGTTGTAGTCAATGACGGCGTCGAGCTTCAGCCCGGGGGCTATATTATCCCCATTGCCGTCGTTTATCCGGTTGGCGTGGTAGTAGTTCACATAGGTGCTGTAATAGAAACCGGGCTCCGGGATAACCGGCGTCTGGAAGGTTGTGCCACCCAGCATGATATTGCTGCCGCCGCCCTCTCCAGCGTAAGTTGCCCCGGTTGCGGCCATGAGACCAAAAGTTATCGCTGCACTAAATATCCCCGATTTCCGCATTGATGTCCCCTTTTTGGTCGTCGCGGTTATTGTATGCCCTTGCCGATTTTGGCGAGGTAACGTTGTTTTCCAACCATTCCCTTCTTCTCGAAGCGCGGTAGCAGACGGGCGATCGACCATGGAAAAGCAGAGACGATCCGCGACAGAAGACCATCCCCGTAGGGCACATAATATTCTAGCTTGCCTTCCCTGATCGCGCGCATGATCGCGTTGGCGACCGTCTCTGGCGACAGTGGTTCTGCAAGAAAATTCAGGGGCGATCCGCCGTTGCGAGCCTCCATCTGGAGCATCGGCGTATCGACTGACGAGGGATAGATGCCCGACACCTTAATGCCGCGCTCCTTCAGTTCGAGCGCCAGTGAAATGGTAAAACCACGTAGACCGAACTTGCCTGCGGCGTAGACCGAGCTGTCCTTGAGCGGAAGGATCCCCGCCATGGAAATCACGTTCACAACGTGACCGTTCGTGACCATCAACGGCAAAAAAGTATTCAGCACCCGCAGTGGACCGAGCAGATTGATCTGCATCTGCTTTTCGATAGCGTCCGCTTCGGCCTTGATGAAAGGCCCCGGCACGATGAAGCCGGCATTGTTGACGATCACATCCAAGCTGCGGACGGCAATACCCACCTCTTTCCGCGCTTTCGCGACCGAATCGCGATCCGTCAAGTCGCATATGACGGGCGTCACAGCGTCGCCGAACCGGGCCTTACATGCCTCAAGGCTCTGGGCGTTGATGTCGAGCATCAGGACCTTGTATCCCTGAGCGACAAGGCGCTCCGTCAGAACTTGACCGATCCCGCCAGCGGCTCCGGTGACCAATGCGGTCTTGTCTTTTGTTTGCTGCAACTTGCTCATTTACGAACCTCCGAAACGGGATTGCCTTTTTGATCTGACTTGTCCGCGGCCGGCTTGCGGCTGTGCGCTGAAAGGGAATGGATGTTGGGGCTCGGCCGGCGCAGATCGGCGTAGAAATTGTCGTCCAGGTCGGGCCAGCCCAGCTTTCGCCGAAACTCCGCCATTAGCCGCTTGAAGGTGTCGGTGTGGACGTAATTGGCGTGCCGCGGCGAGTCGATGTAGGCCTTGCCGCCGCGCAAGTCAGGGAAATGATGGGCGCGCTGATCATCAAGCCAATTGCGGGCAGTTCCCGTTTCGGTAGCGTGAATGTCAGCGACGATGAGCTGTGCCATTTCGTCAAAGCGACGATAGGCGGCATCAGCAAACTCGGTGAAGCCCAGGACATAGAGACCGCTATGGCTGCGATGGAGCACGTTGAGATAAAGCTGTGGACGCCCCCCCTTCCATTCGAAAATGGAAGGGTTGAAGAACGGCATCCCGTATTCGTAACCGGTCGCCAGCAAGACCAGGTCGATCTGTTCTTCCGTGCCGTCCTTGAACAGGACAGTGCTGGTGCGGAACTCGGCGATATCGGGTTTTGCGTGCAAATCTCCATGTTGCAAGTAGTGGAGGATCTGCGTGTTCATGATCGGGTGGCTTGCCAGCGCGTCATGGTCCGGCTTTGGGAGGCCTAGCCGCGTGAGGTCGCCGTTGAGCGTATCCAGCATCGCATTGGGATCGGTTGACAGCGAGACACCCTTTGGCGGCAGGACCTCGCCGCTCATCAGAACGTCGGTCGGTATGCCGAAGAGATGCTTCGGCACGAAACGGTAACCACGGCGCACACTGAACAGGGCCCGGTCGGCAAACTTGGCGGCATCGCAGGCGATATCCACGCCGGAGTTACCCGCGCCGACGACCAGCACACGCTTGCCGCGGAATTCGTCTGGCCGTCTGTAGGAGACCGAATGACGGATCTCGCCTTTGAAGCTCTCCATCCCAGGGAATTTCGGGATGCTCGCGTGCCAAGTGACGCCCGGGCAGGCAACGACACCGGCATAGGTGCGCACCTCCCCTGTCGACAGGGTCACTTTCCACCTGCCGTCAACAGGTTCGGCCGAAACCACGCTTGTATTGAAGGTGATATGGTCATGAAGACCGAAGGCACGCGCAAACGAACGAATATAGTCGAGGATCTGTCTGTAGGAAGGATAGTCCGGGTAGTGATCCGGCATCGGGAAACCATAGAAGTAGGAGGTCCACTTCGACGAGATAAAATGGGCGCTTTCGTAGATCGGCGTTCCGGGGTTCTCGGGATCCCACAGCCCGCCCACGTCCGAGTGCTTTTCAAAGCAATCGAACGGAATTCCTTCCTTGACGAACGCGCGTGCCATGATGAGGCCGGACGGTCCCGCACCAATGATGCAGTAGTGATTTTCATAGGCCGTTTCGACTGCCGTCCGTTCCTCGACGTGGCGATACTCAGCCCCGGCAATGCGGGCATATTGGTTCGGCCGCCGTGCTTTCAGCCACAGCGAATAAAGAAGTGCGGCAAGGGCCAGCGGCAGGAACAGCCACGGCAACCCGTTGACGAACGCATTGTCCGTGCCCGTCAAGGTCCCATAACTTGCAATAACCAGGACGAGGCAAACCGTGAGGTTGACCGCGGCAACCAACGGCATGATCCGCGTTGCCAGCAGCGAACCCCGTCCTGTTTTCACGAAGAAGCCAAGCACAGCAAGCGAGGACGCGATCTGCATCGCAATGATGCCGATCGTGCCGAGTCCTATCGTCGACGAAGCGATGCCGACATAGGGGGAAACACCATAGGCCCCAAGCCCCACCACCACACCGAGCTCCAGCGTTGTCATCACAATGCTGGCGACATGGGGGGAATGGAACCGTGGATGATATTGTCCCAGCGCCGCCGGCAGCAGATGGTCGCTCGCCAGGGCGAAGAAATAGCGGCTGGCCGCATTATGGACAGCAAGGAAGCTCGCCAGAATGCTCGCGACAAGGAGAATTCCCATTGTTGCCGTCAGGCCCTCGCCGCCGTAGGCGGTCGCGAGTGTGAACAGCATGTTGCCCGATTCCTGCCGCGCGAAGTCCTCAATCGGTGCCGTGTTGATCGAGCCGATGATGATCCACAATGAGACGAGATAGAAGACAACGATCGTTGTAAGAGCAATGAAGGTGGCTCGTGGGATCGACCGGCGCGGATTTGGGGTTTCCTCGCCATAAAGCGCCGTGGCTTCGAAACCGAGAAAGCAGACGATCACGAAGGGAATGACGGCGCCAATTCCAGGATTAAGGACATTCGCTGACGACCAGATGTCCAGCGGTAGCGCCGCCAACCCCTTATTGTAGAGAACGAGAAGGTCGAAGACCAGAAGTACGCCGAACTCAGCGATCATGAAGTATTTCAGAACGCGGGCGGACATATCGATCGAGCGGTAACCAAGTAACGCTACAAAAAGGATGCCGGCAGTGGCGCAGGTTAGCCAGGGAAGTTCGTACCCCACCTCTTTTGAAAGGAGCGAGGCGAAGTAACCGAAAGCCGCGACCATTCCCATGGCATAGGCCATATAGGCAAAGCTCGCCGCGTAGGCTGCAACGACGCCGATCGGCCGGCCTAACCCCTGTCCAACTTGCGTATAGAAGGCACCCTTGCTCACGATTTCTCGGCTAAGCGCGGAATAGCCGGCCGAAAAACAAAGGAGTGTCAGCCCAACGAATAGAAAGGCGGCCGGCATCGAAAGACCGAAGCCTGTCGTCAGAGCGAGCGGGCTATTACCCACCATTGCCGCCAGTGGGGCGGCAGCAGATATCACCAGGATGACGACGCCACCTGTTGAAAGCGATTTTTTCTTCTTCACGGCAGCCGGATAGGCTACCGCGTTGCGGTCTGTTATTTGCATAGTGCAGTTCCCCTTTGACCTGCTATGTCATATTTTTGTTAATTCGAGCATTGATCGACTTTTGTTTTATGTCAATACCGATCATTGATCGAATCTTAAGATGTCTGGAAAGAGGAAGTCAGTGTCAAAATCTCGTGCGAACAAGGAAGACATGAACAACCGAACAACCATGCGAAGCCTAGGGGTCCAGGCACGCAGTCGCGAGCGTGTCGAGCTGTTGCTTTCGACAGCCGAGGTATTGATCGCTGAAACGGGCATCGAAGGCTTGAAAATGCGCGAGCTCGCTCGTCGCGCATCGTTGCCTATCGCTTCCGTTTATCATTATTTTCCGTCAGTTAGTTCCGTTGTGCGGGCCTTAGCTATGAAGCATTTGTCCGAGCTGCGCGATCAGATAGTCCAAGCGATGTCGCACCTGCCAACAGCACCGGAAAACAAGGACGACCGCGCGGTGGTAGCTGCCGCACTTGTGACTGACATGGCGCGTTTTTTGCTGCAATCACCGGTGTCAGCAATCATCTGGGACAGCCTGCGAGGCAATCCTGAGCTTCGCGTTCTTGATATGAAGGACACGGAATCCAATGCGCAGCTCTTGCGCGTCCTCACTATCTGGGCGGTGCCAACCCTTCCAGAGGACGAAGTCGACCCCACAACGCTCGTTATCCTCGAAGCAATTCAGGGCAATCTCATCCGGATTATGCATTCGGAACCTGAAGACAGGGAAACGCTGGTGACGACACTTGAGCGTGTCGTTGCGGCGACACTTCGTGGATTGCAATGAGCGGAGGAGGTTACAGCTGAAAAGCACAGAAGTTGCCCTTCGCGATCTGCATCAATTTAGCCTTTGTTGTAAAGTGAAGCGGTTTCTGTGACTGTTCGATGGGCTAACTTCATTCGCTGAGGTTGTCCGGGTGGATTGAGACTTCCGGGCAAGCGACAGCAGTTCGCGCTACTCTCTCTTGATGGCTCGATAGCCTCAAGCTTTTGATCTCAAACATGTTTCTCAAATCAAATACTGTTTTGGGCTTCTGAACTGTTGATTTCGTTGCCATGACGATTGTCTTTCGCCCCGCCGATGCGTTTCTGAGCGGCTGATTTTTCTATTACCTATGGGATGGCAGGGGCACTATCGGCCCCTGTCATCTATGCCTTCAACTCACAGGAACCGGCTGTTTTTTCGACACGGATTTAATCGCAGCAAGTGCAATCGCCAGAGCGTTGCGAGCATCAGCTCCTGTTGGTGCATTCTGAACAACGCCGTTACGAACCGCATCGACAAAGGAAGCAAGCTGCGCCGTATAGGCCTGAACGAAGTGGTCCGTATCACGCCGCCATGTGTCGTTGGATACGCCAGTAGCGTCGAACAGCGTCATGCTAGAACGTCGTACGTCGCCCATAGCAACCATTCCGCCGGAGCCGAATACTTCGCCGCGAATATCGTAGCCGTACATTGCAGAGAAGTTTGCTTCCGCAACCGCGATCGAGCCGTTGTCAAAACGAATATTGACGACGGCGGTATCGAGGAAGCCTGTATTGCGTGCGTCCGAGCGAACCAGCGCATCTGCCATTGCAAACACTTCGACAGGCTTTGCGCCGGGGTTCAACCAAAGCAGGGTGTCGAAGTCGTGGATCAACGTTTCATAAAAGATGGTCCACAAAGGAATCCTCTCTGGGTCGCCGCCGAACGGACCAGGATCACGCGTTAGCGACCGGATGAGTTGAACCGCGCCGACCTTTCCGGCATCGATCGCTTCGCGGCCTTCGGCAAATGCCTGGTCCCAGCGACGATTAAAACCGACCTGCAGCGGAACGCCTGCGGCCTTTGCGGCTGCAATGCCGCGGTCCGCATCTTCAAGCGTGAGCGCCATTGGCTTCTCGCAGAATATCGCCTTGCCGGCCTCCGCAGCCTGCACGAGGATATTGGTGTGAAAGCGTGCGGGTGTCGCAATGATGACCGCATCCAGACCGGGGTGAGAAAGCATTTCTGCAACGTCGGTGTAAGAAGCGTCGGCGCCCAGCCTCTCCGCAAGCTTTGCAGCGGCTCCGGGGGCGGGGTCGGCGACGGCTATCAGCTCCGCGTCCACAAGCCTTTTTGCGACACTCTCACCATGAAACGAACCGATGCGCCCTGCCCCGATAAGTCCGACGTTGACTGTTTTGACCTTGGTCATGATTTTTAGTCCTGTTTTTGAAATCAGAGAGTGAAGGCTTCGCCGAAGGCAGCGAGCGCGGTGTCAGCATCTCCGGATGCCCATGCTTCCATCCCGATCGGGCCGGAGTAGCCCATGTGGCTCAGGGCTCTTGCGATCCCCTTCCAGTTCACTTCGCCGGTGCCCGGCTCAAATCGCCCGGGTACATCGGCCACCTGAATCTCACCGATCCACGGCAGGCTCCTGCGGCAAAGTTCGATCAGGTTCCCCTCACCGATCTGCGCATGGTAGAGGTCCAGGTTCAAACGCAGGCGCGGATGGTCGATGCTCGATACGAGTGCCAACGTGTCTTCGGCGCGCCCGAACGGAACGCCGGGGTGATCGACGGGAAGATTGAGGTTTTCCAGCGTGAAAACCACGTTTTCTTCTTCCGCGAGGTCGACGATTCGGCGTAGCGTATCCTGAGCCTTCAGCCACATGGCTCCCGTGACGACCTCGACAGGCTGAATCGGTAGTCCACGATCCCCGAGGCCAGTGCCGTGAAGGTTGAGGCGCTGCACGCCAAGGCGTTTACCGATCTGAGCTGTTTCGCGCGCGGTTCTCAAAAGTTCGGCTGCACCTTCTTCATCCGTAAGACGCCCGGTCAGGTAACCGTTCATAATTGTGAAGGTCGCACCTGTGGCTTCGAGCTTGGCGATGTCGTGCTCTGGCCAATTCCAGAGGCCCACGCCAAATCCCTGCTCCTTCAATCGGGAAGCGCGCCATTCGATAGGCTTGTCCCGCCACAGCATCTCCGCGCAGGCGGCTAACGGAAACGGGGTGTTATTCGTACTGCTCATTTGGGGTGGTTCCCTGGATTTTGGATATGACTGTCCCAAGGCCCGGCGAACGCGCCGGGCCAAAATTCATGTTTCCAAGTGTCTTCAAATGGTGCCGCCCAGCTCCGCGGAGATCGACTGGAGTTCTTTGCCGCCGGCCATCAGGTTCTGCAGGCCATCGAGGCTGATTTCATGTTTGGCAAATGTGCCAAGCGTCTTTCCCCTGTTCAGAGCTGTAAAACGGTTGCCGACGGCATAAGCATGTCTGACGTTGTGGGTAATGAAAATCACGCCCAGACCTTTGCGACGAACCTGATCGATGTACTTCAGGACCATCGAGGTTTGTGCAACACCGAGTGCAGATGTCGGTTCATCGAGAATGAGGACTTTCGCCCCGAAATACACGGCGCGTGCGATCGCCACGCATTGACGTTCGCCACCGGAGAGCGTGCCGACGGCCTGCCCGGGTTCACGAACATCGATGCCGATTCTCTTCATTTCTTCGCTGGTCACGCGATCCGCGAATTCCATGTCCATGTATTTGAACGGACCGAAGCCCTTCAACGGCTCGCGCCCCATGAAGAAGTTTCTAGTGACAGACATCAGCGGGATCATCGCCAGATCCTGGTAGACGGTAGCAATCCCGGCATCGAGCGCGTCTCTTGGCCCGGTAAAGAGATGTTGTTTCCCCTCGACGAGGAAGTCGCCGGATGTCGGTCTGTGAACGCCGGCAAGAGTATTGATCAGAGTTGATTTTCCGGCTCCGTTATCTCCGAGGAGGCACAGAACCTCTCCTGCGTGAACACTCAGCGAAACGCCGTTGAGTGCGATAATCGAGCCGAAGTGCTTGACGAGGTTCTTGACCTCGACGAGTGGTGTCTGGGTCGTGCTCATCAGCGTTCTCCCGTCACACGCTTGCGAATGATGTTGTTGAAAATAACCGCAATCAGCAGCATCCCGCCGAGGAAGACGAGGTACCAATCCTGGTCGATTGACGTGTAGGTGAGACCGATCAGGACCATGCCGAAGACGATCGATCCGAAGAACGCACCGATTGCCGAGCCATATCCTCCAGTCAGGAGACATCCGCCGATGACCGCCGCAATGATGGCTTCGAACTCCTTCTGGAATCCCCGTCGTGCGTCCGTTGAACCCGCATCAAGCACGGTGAGGATCGCGACAAGAGTGGCACACATGGCGGTAACAATGAAAAGGGTCGTCTTTACGCGCGCGACGGGAACACCCGACTTGCGAGCTGACTTCGGGTCGCCTCCGGATGCAAAGATCCAGTTTCCAAACCTCGTGCGCAGCAGAACCCAGGTCGCGACGAGTGCAATCAGCACAAACCAGAGGATTTCTACGGGGATACCGGGGACTTTCGGCGTTCCATTGGGGAAGGTCTCGATGACGCCTGCACTGCCAAGCCACGTGAAGAGGCCCGGGAAGGCATCGCCTGAAAACAGCGGCGCAAGGGGACTGTCCGCCACAGCTTCCCTCATGCCGCGAAGCTGTGTTGAACCGCCGCTCGCCCACTTCAGTCCGACGAGCGTGAGGCCACGAAGAATGAAGAGAAACGCAAGCGTTACTATGAACGATGGAAGTCCGGTGCGCATGGTGAGCTGGGCGTTGGTGACACCGATGACCACGGCGAAAGCAAGCGCGATCAGGATCGCGACGCTGAGCGGCAGATTAAGGACCACAAGGGCCGTGCCAAAAACTAGCCCTGCGAACGCGACCATCGAGCCGATCGACAGATCGAATTCGCCGCCGATCATCAAGAGTGCCGCGCCAACCGCAAGAATCCCCAGTTGAGCAGCTGGCGCCATGAAGTTTACAACGCCTGCAAGTGTGAACATGGCAGGGTTTGCGGTCAGCATGAAGAATGTTGTGACGAGCACCAGTCCTGCGACTGCGCCGAGTTCCGGACGTCGCGCGAGCGCGGTCAAAGTCGAAACCTTTTTCAGGCGCTCGTCGGATCGAGTCGGGGACCCGTTCTGTTCGTTGGCCAGCGTCATGGTCGTACCTCAGATGTCAGTTGTTTACGTGCGCCGTCGGCTGCCGTTCACGCTTCACGCGGATCGGATGTCGGGCGATGAGGGCAGCCCCCGCTGGAGGTGCGGGAGCTGCCGGATGGGTCCCGCTCAGCGTATACCCTGGGAGGATTTCTCAATCACCGAAGCGGCGGTATCCTTCTCGACAAAGCTCGGACCCGAGGCAACGTTTCCAGCAGGAATCGTGCCATATCTTGCATTCAGCGCGAGGAATGTGACTGGCAGATATCCCTGGAGATAGGGTTGCTGATCCACGGCAAAAAGCGCCTTGCCTTCCGAAACAGCCTTCAGGAAATTGGCCGAGAGATCGAAAGAAGCGACCTTAACCTTGTCGCCATTGCCCATCTTCTCGACAACAGCAACCGCTCGCTCACCGACGAGCGGTGCCGACAGGCCAAGCACGACATCGACAGAAGAATCCGAGGTTAAAGCAGCCTGGATCTTTGATTCAATTTCCGCCGGGTCGGCGGAAGTCGGCAGGACCGTTACCTTTCCACCTTCGAAGCCCTTGGCGGTACCTGCGCAGCGCTGGTCAAGGGCGGCATTTCCCACCTCCTGGTTTACGCACAGCACATGCTTCATGCCGAGAGACTTGAGTTTTTCGCCGACCTTGGCCCCTGCGGTAAGTTCGTCCTGGCCAACATGAAGCTTGATGCCAAGCTTTTCCGTTGCGGCAATGCCGGAGTTCATGGAAATGACGGGGATACCCGCCGCGATGGCCTTGGCAATCGCCGGGCCTAGCGCATCCGGATCGGGATTGGAAATTACAATGCCCGCCGGGTTTTGATTGACTGCGGCCTCAATGAGCTGAGCCATTGCGACCATATCGAAGGTCTCGGGTGCCCGGTAGTCAACCTTGGCATTGATGTCCTTGCCGGCCTGCATCATTCCGTTTTTCACGATCGACCAGAAGGGGTCAGAAGCTTGTCCATGAGTGACGGCGATGATGCTGGGCTGCTCCTCGGCTTTGACGCCAACCGACCAAGCGCCAATCAGTGACACGGCAATAGCCGCAGAAGCGAAATTCTTCCAAATGGATTTCATTTTTTCCTCCTCAATGTCACCCACTCCTCTGAGTGACGAATTCGAATGCTACCGGGTGCAAATGTGTTTGCTACCGGGTGCAAGCAGGTGCATGTTATGTCAGAATGCGTTAAAAGCAAGCATTCATTTCACTGAATCAAAAAAATGGAATTTATGTTCCATTACCGGAGAGTTTATGCGGAAAAGAGCAACGGCTAAACAGGTGGCAGATGCGGCGGGAGTCTCCAAGTGGACCGTGATACGAGCTTTCACACCGGGAGCTTCGATTACCGACGAAAGCAAGCGGAAGGTACTGGAGACCGCTGCAGCTTTGAACTACACGCCGAACCTTCTTGCACGAAGCCTTGCTACCAACTCGACGGGGCAGATCGCTGTCTTCGTGGACGACTTTTCCAACCCGCAAAAGCTTCCTTTCCTTGAGGCGCTTACCGAGAAGCTCCAGGCCGCAGGCCTGGTCGTGATGCTGATCAATATCAATAGCCACTTTAACCATGTGAACGCACTTCTCCATGCGGACCAGCGTCAGGTCGATGCCATCATTCTGTTTGGTACAGCGTTTCGCGACGAAACCCTGACAGACCTGCAGCACGGACGCGGCATGCCGCCTATGTTCGTGCTTGCACGTGACAGTCAGATCGACGGCGTGCCAGCGGTTGTCTGCGACGCGGAACTTGCTCTCAGGGAGATCGTCGACCACCTTCATGCGCAGGGATACAAACGCCCGGGCTTCATGAGCGGTGCTGCCGCTTTGTCCACGGCTTTAAAAAGAAGCCATTACTTCACGGAGTTCTGGGCAGAAAAAGGAATCCAAAACATCGTCCAAATGAGCGCGGAAAAATACAGTCTGGACGCTGGTGCGGCCTCGGTGAGGAAGTACTTAAGCGAGACTTCACCGCAAGATCGCGTCGATGTGCTAATGTGCGAAAACGACATCCTGGCAATGGGCGCAATGGATGAGATCCGGGCAAACTTTCGCCTTCAAGTTCCCGAAGATATTGCGATAGTGGGTTTCGACAACTACGAGATATCCGGTTCGTTCGGATACGGCATTACCACCTACGAGCAACCGCGCGACGAAATGATTGATGCAATTCTGAATATGATCAAGGGGAGTTCGGCTTTGAAGACGGTAACTCTTCGGGGAGAGCTTGTCGTTCGACGCTCAACTTAAACGCTGTCGACTGATCACAGTTGACTATTCTTTAGGACCATCCGATCGGAACGTCACAAAGTCGCGGCGAAGCTTGGGTGTCATCCAAACTGGATTTCATCAACGAGGCAGGCATGCAGTGTGCGTACCGACCGCCTTGGACGGAATCGAGCCGTCGACCTGCCACTACTTCAAATGCGAACTGGCAGATAACCGCGCCAGATCAAGTACCTGGCCCACTTGGAATGTCGGGAAGGGTGTCGTGCGGGGCTGTCTGATTTTGGGGTGTCACAGGTAAGAGTGAACATCGACGGATCTGCTGCCTTGTCCGAGTTCGGCCATTGCGGCATCGGCGTCGATGGTCGCTGAAATGGCCTTGCCCAAACCGAGGGCGCACTTGCAAAAAACGTCGAGCGAGCCATTCATGGCCTCCGGGCTGCCATCGCCTCATGGCCAGATCTCGCTGCCCACAACGCCCTCGGATATCCACTATGGTCGCTGAGTTGAAGACGTTTCCATCGTCAGGAGACGTCTTCCCGAGTGCCGCCGCCGTCAGGCAGGCAGCTTCATCTGCTTGCGCAGGCTCTTGTCGAACGCGCTTGCGGGTACGAAGCGTCGCAGGAAATGCAGTTGCCGCGCCGCCTTGGTGGCGGGGTAGCGCAACTTCGGAGACTTTACTGTCGCCGCCTTCACGACGGCTTCCGCGACAAGCTCCGGCGCATCGCCTGCCTTGATGGCACTGTTCCACACGGCTTCCGTTGTCTTGCGGCCCGCATCGTAGACGCTCGTCATGCGGTCGGGCTGTTTCGCGTTGTGGTCAAGCGCCGTGTTCGTAAAGGCAGGCTCGACCAGGAGGACCCTGATACCGAGCGATCTGACTTCGTGATCGAGAGACTCCGAGTAACCCTCGACGGCATGTTTCGTGGCGGTGTAAAGCGCGCTGAACGGACTGGGAATGAAGCCAACCACCGAACTGATGTTTATGATGCGCCCGCTACGCTGCCTGCGCATGATCGGTAGGACCTCGTTAGTCGTCCGGACGATCCCGAAGACGTTGAGATCGAAGATAGCCTGCGCCTGTTCAACGGATGATTCCTCGGCGCCACCGATGAGAGCCCCGCCCGCGTTGTTAACAAAGATGTCGATACGGCCCGTGCGGCTGACGACTTCGGCGACCATTGCAGCCACCGAAGCGCTGTCGGTCACGTCGCATTCAAGCATCGTGATCCCCGCGACCGTCCCCGACCTCGCCTTCCGACTGGTTCCAAAGACCTGGTAGCCGGCCGACACCAGAGCCTTTGCCGTGGCAAGACCGATTCCGGTTGCCGCGCCGGTGACGACGGCGACGCTACGATTGTTCGTGTTCATTTCAATTCCTTTCGTTCGCCCGATACAGGGCGGCGTTGATGACGCGGGAGTTGCAAGTGGTCCCCGCGAGGTCGAAGTGTCATGAGTTGGAGCGGTATCGCGCGGCGGGTTCGGAGTTGCTAAAGCCTGCGGCCAAGACGCCGCGCGCCTGCTCGAAGGCATCCCATGCGGCGACGTCGGGCACGGGCGGGATCGTCACCAGCTCCTTCCGGTCAAACCCGATCAGCGCCGCGTCGACGAGGTCTTCCACTTTCATCAGGTTCTGGACACGGTTGATGTCACCTCCTGCCCGCTCGAAGATTTCCGTACGTGTCGCGGCGGGCAAGACAGCCTGGACGTATACGCCCTTGGAAGAGACTTCTGCGGCTAGGCTCTGCGACATGGTCAGCACATAGGACTTGGTGGCGGCATAGATGCCGTGGGAATATTCGGGTAAAAGCGCCAGCACCGAGGCGATGTTGACGATCGACCCGCTGCCCCGTTCCACCATGCCCGCGATTACCGCGGAAGCCAGTAGCGTCGGAGCGACGACGTTGAGACGAAGCAGTGTTTCCATCGCCGCAGGATCGGCCGACGTGAATCCGCCGAGCAATCCTGCCCCGGCGTTGTTGACGAGAATGTCGATAGACGGCTCTGCCTTCAGGCGTTCGGCGACCGTGCCGAGTTGCGTCGGGTCTGTAAGGTCGGCCGTGATGTTCTCGACGGCGATGCCATATGTCTGGCGAAGTTCGGCGGCCAGCGTTTCGAGGCGATCGGTCGCCCGGGCGACGAGAACGAGGTCGTGTCCCCGAGAGGCTAGCCGTCGTGCGTAGACGGCGCCGATACCGCTGGACGCTCCGGTAATGAGTGCGATGGTCATAGAGGTTCCTTCCGTCGGTCGCGTGACGGCCGATAATTGGTGGCATGAGGAGACATGGGGTTTGCGGACTCAGCCGCGATGCTTGATGTGAAGCATGGGATAATGCTCGTAGTGGCCAGCGCCGTTTTGCACGATCGGGTCAAGCGAGGTCAGCGCCTCGATATTTTCGTCGTCTTCAATCTGATAAAGCGAGACGCCGTAACCGCCAGCGGGGTCCATGACAGGCCCGTGCGCCACGATTTTACCTTCCCCGAGAAGCCTGTCGAGATAAGTGCCGTGCTGGCCCATCCAGGTCTTTTCGTCGGTCGTCATCGTGGCGAGGAAATCCGGGCGCGGGGGTATGTATTTGCAGAGATAGAACTTCATCGTCGTCTTCCTGATGGGGATTGGGCACCGGCTGTTTTCGACGGCCAACAGAAATTTACGCTGGAATGTCGATGGATAAAGGGTTACTATCATTTTAAGAGTAAGTCACTACCAAAATGAGATCAACATGAAAAATCTTTCGGACCAGCCATGCCTCATTGCCCGGAGCCTTGCTCTCGTAGGCGATGCATGGAGCATGCTGATCATGCGCGACGCCCACGCCGGGTCCACGCGGTTCGACGAGTTTCGCAAAAACCTCGGAATTGCGCCTACACCGCTGGCGACACGTTTGGCTGCCATGACGGAAGAAGGACTTCTCGAAAAGCGCCGCTACTCGGAACGCCCACCTCGCGACGAGTATGTCCTCACCGATGCAGGGCGGGACTTTCTCCCGGTCCTTTTCGCGCTCGCGGCGTGGGGCGGAAAGCATCGCGGCGGTGGCGAGTTCACCCGCTTCTTCGATGAAGGCTTGGGCACGGAAATCGAGCCGGTGATGATCGATAGAACCACGGGCGAACCCATCGGGACGCGTCCCATCAAGATCGTGATGCCTGGCTGACGTCGATCTATGGCGATCTTTTCACTTGGTGCTTCCGCATGTCACCGCTTGCTTGAGCGCACGGCGGCCCTCACAAGCACGTCGGTCGAGAACAGTATCGTGGACACGAGGACTGCGACTGACAGAAGCCCTGCCATTCTCTCCGAATAGCGCACCGTCTCTGTGTCGACCGACTTCGCTGTTGAGTAATAAAGATGGTCGTCCGGTAAACTGTCGTGCGACAGGATGTGAACCCGTGCACCCGCCGGAAACGGAAATTATTTCCGCGTAGTGGCCACCGGAGCCAATCCGAACATATTATCGGGTAAGCGTCGATCTTGGTTCAACACCCCCCTAGAGCGGTGAGCAATCAATGTTTGAATCGCCGTGTATGTTCAACTAGAAAGTTAATTTATATTTAAGAATAAAATAACAAATTTACTATATAACAATTATGGCAGCGATCCAGCTGATATGCCCCGCGCGCGACCAGGACAATGAATGTCTTGCTCAGTCCCCCGCATTGAATCGAAGGGCACCCCCCTATGTCATTCCTTCAGCATGCCCGCATTCGTACGAAGATCCTTTCGCTCATAATCCCACTCTGTCTTGTCGGTATTGGCGGCGATATTCTCATCGCGAAAAACTACAGTTCGTCCGGCGAGACCTATACGGACTTCATTTCAAACGAGACCTCGGCCGAGATAAACATGGCGATTGCCAGCCAAAGGTTGGTCGCTGTCGTCTACGATGCCTACCAGGCTTTTGCCTACGACGCGGCTACTAATGGGTTCAAAGTAGCGCAGGACGATTACCAGCAAAGCACGAAGCGTTTTTTCGAACTTATCAACGATTCCAGAGGCCTACTTCCGAGCGAGGCAAGTAGTTTCGCCGCCTTTGAAACGGACGCGAAGGAAGTCTTCAGCATCACTGACAAGGCTATTGAAGCCGGGGCCGCGAACCGCGACACAGAGGCAAAGCAGCTTCTCGCCCAAGCCGATGAAAAGGTTGCCGTCGCCCTGCCGAAAATGCGCGGCTGGATCAACGCCTACTCCAGAAGCATAGCCGACAAAACGGCCGCGCTCGGCGTGGAAACGAGAAACACGATCTTTTACAGCCTTCTCGTCGTCGGCTCTGTTTTTGCCGTCGGCATTGTGCTGACGCTCGTTCTTATCTCACACGGCATTACGGGCCCAATCGCTGCCCTTCGCGAACGTATGTTGTCGCTCGCTGGAGGCCAGAGCGAGGCACCGGTTCATGGAACCGATCGGCGTGACGAAGTCGGAGAGATGGCCAAAGCCGTGGCTGTGTTCCGCGACAACGCTATCGAGCGGTTGCGGCTGGAACATGAGGCGGATAACAACCGGTCGCTATCTGATAAGGAGCGGCTTGAACGCGAGGCACAGAAAGCCCGTGAGGCTGCGGACACACAGTTCGCTGTCGATGGTTTGGCAACCGGCCTGGAGGAGCTGTCCCAGGGCAATGTCGCCTATCGCATCACCACTCCCTTCGTGACACAGCTTGATCGGCTGCGAGAGAATTTTAACGCTTCACTCGAAAAACTTGAGGACACGCTGCTTCAGGTCGGTCAGAACGCCCATGGGATCGACGCCGGTGCAAACGAAATTCGCGTTGCTGCAGACGATCTTTCGAAACGAACGGAACAGCAGGCTGCGTCTGTCGAAGAAACGGCCGCGGCGCTCGAAGAGATCACAACGGCGGTAAAGGACTCCGCCCGTCGTGCAGAAGAGGCTGGGGCTCTGGTGGGGCGCGCGCGTCAGGGAGCGGAACAATCGGGTGAGGTCGTTCGCAACGCTGTTGCAGCAATGCAGGCGATCGAAAGGTCCTCCATGGAGATCAGCAACATCATCGGCGTCATTGACGAGATTGCGTTCCAGACGAACCTTCTGGCATTGAATGCCGGTGTCGAGGCCGCTCGCGCGGGTGAAGCTGGAAAGGGCTTTGCAGTCGTCGCTCAGGAGGTACGCGAGTTGGCCCAACGCTCGGCTCTTGCCGCAAAGGAAATCAAGACACTCATACGCGGTTCGGGTGACCACGTGCAGGCCGGTGTCGATCTGGTGGGAGAGGCTGGCAGGTCGTTGGAGAACATCTCTTCGGAAGTTCAGGAAATCAACCGGCATGTTAGTGCGATCGTTGAAGCATCGCGAGAACAGTCAATCGGTCTCCAGGAGATCAACACCGCTGTAAACGCGATGGATCAGGGCACGCAGCAGAATGCCGCTATGGTCGAGCAATCCACCGCTGCCAGTCACAGTCTTGCAAAAGAAGCTGCGTCACTGACCGCCCAGCTTTCGCAATTCAATCTGACCAGGATGGCCTCGGTGCAGTCCACAGCACTCCGCACTTCAGCCCGTGCAATGGCCGCAGCGCCGCCGCTGCCATCTAACGACATTGTGGGCATACCAAGAGCACGCCGAGTTGCTGGATCTGGCGGTGGTACGCGAGGCAACTGGGAAGAATTCTGAAAATCCTGCTCCGGAGCATTTCGTGCTCCGGAGCAGCCCAGCGTTTTTCTAATGAGCGCCTATAGCCCCATATAACGGGCCCGGGGTCGAATCTGCTTGTCATCCAGCTTCTGCTTCAGTGGGTGACGGGCAACAGGAGATCGTCTTCATCGGTGCAGATCCCATGAACCAGGCGGCAATTCGGGCAGAGCGGGATAAATGCCTGATCGAGAACACCGGATACATTCCGGAGCGCTGGCAGGATATGCCTGATCCGTTCCCGGCGTAGCAAAAGCTGGCGGTATGGCGGCTGCAAATGCGGATCGGGCCATCCGCTAGTTTTGTGGGTGGCCCGCTTCTCACCATAGTCTTCCCGATCCCGACGCATGCCCTGCCCATTGTGGAGGCAGACCTAAATGCGCGGACTTACTCGGCAAGCGAATGCAGCGGGCTTCCCCGTATCTGGCGATAGTCCAAGCACCGATAATACTCTCGCGAGACAAGCCCCCTTGTATCGTCGAATTCGATCAGCCGGCAAACACTTTCGCGGGACGCACTCTTAGCTTCAGTGCTGGCACTCAACACCACCCTTAACGCTACGCCAACCATGTCGGCAATATGAGAGGCGACGTAAAGAATCTTATAAACACCACCCTGTAGGCTTTGACGTAAGGCAGGCAGAGCAATGCAGATCGATTTACAAACCCTTTGGTATTTGACCGTCGGAACGCTCCTGGTGTCAGCGTCGCTTCTCCTTTGGGAAAGGCAGGCTCATCCAGGTCGCGCACGCGTGCTCGGTATTCTGGCCGCGGCACTCTTCGCGTTCGTTCTCGGCTGCATGCTTGCAATGAACCGCAGCCACTTTCCGGTCGCGCTCGGCATGGGGGCGATCAACATCCTAATGATGTTGGGCTACCTTCTAGTCCTTAACGCCATCGCCGGCCTCGACGGTCAAAGGTATCTCTGGTCGTCCGTCGCGGCGCTAAGCTTCCTAGCCATCGCCTGGGCGATCGCTGGCACGCACTTCCCGGTCGCCTTCTGGAACCATGTCTCGTCTATCCCCATCGCGCTGACCTGCGGCCTGACAGCATGGACACTTCTGCGCAGCCGCACGGTCCAGCGGTTGCGCTCACGTCCGATCGCAGTATCGATCTCGGCGGTCCATGCCGTGTTCTACCTTGGCAGAGCGTTCATTGTCCCTGTTCTCCTTGAGCGGTACGGGCAAGATATAATCTCCATCGTCGGGAAGGCGACGATGTACGAGGCCGTCTTGTACTCGGTAGCGATGCCGATGTCCTTTCTGATGATTATTCGAGAGGAGGAAAAGCTCCACCTGCTCCGCATGTCACAAACCGATCAGTTGACCGGGCTTGCAAACCGTCACGCCTTTTTTGAGCAGGCATCTCGGATCCTCCGGGAGCGGCATGGTGACCCCGTCTCACTGCTCGCCTTCGACCTCGACCACTTCAAGGCGATCAACGACCGTCATGGACATCAAACCGGAGATAAGGTTTTGCAGCTGTTCGCCGAAACCGCCCGCGAAGAAGCGGGGCCCGACGCGCTTATTGTCCGGCTGGGCGGTGAGGAATTCGCTGCGCTTCTGCCACGGTGCGACCATTCCCAAGCTCTCAGTCGCGGCTTGGCGATCGCAAGCCGGTTCGCCAAAGCAGCCGCTCGGGCAGAGGGCTTGGAAATCCATGCCACCGTCAGTATCGGCCTTGCGGCACCTGACCGCCACGACCTCGCCGGGATGCTTGCAAGCGCCGATGGCGCGCTGTACCGGGCGAAAGCCCTTGGGCGGAATCGCGTCGAGACCGCAGGACCAAACGAATTGCTGCTGCACCCACAAGCCGATCCCTTGCGTCGTCAGTTGCGGGTAGTGGCGACGGGGGCGTCCTAATTCTGTCTAGCACATTTGGACAAGCACGCCTTGAAGGGAATCGAACCAAAGTCCACCGCCTCCGATACACTAAGATGCTGTAACTTTAATGCTCAGCGTGGAAAGGTTCGTTCGCGACACAAAGGTTCCATCATCGCTTTACGGCAACACATTTCACCTCAGCGAGGAGTCCCCGGTGCGCGAGCTCAGAGACACCTATCCGGGTCCACGCATAGGTTCCCTTCGGAAACACCTCGTTTTTGACTGTCCGGAACACGTCCATGTGCTTCGACATTTCGACGTGATAGCTTGTCATTTCCACGATGTCATCGAACATGCAATGAGCGGCTTCGAGGACAATCCGTAAATTGTCCCACATGGCTCTGAATTGCTCTAAAGGATCGTGAATAATCTTGAGATCCTTGGTCCGCCCAACTTGGCCGACAACGTAAATTGTGTCTCCGACTTTAACCGCGGGAGCATAGCCGGCTCGACTGACGATCTCCTGCATCTCGTCGGGTATAATGATCTCTCGATCCATAGTGGTCCTCGCAATCGTTGGTGGTTGCTAGCGGCACTGATACGAGCGTCGCGAATTTTCAAGCGCTGCTGGATGAAAAAGTTGAAACGGCCAGCGATGTCGGACAGTCCTTCACTTCGCCCGCCGGAGTGACTGACCGGCAAGGTCGAAAAGCGGGAACGTCATTGCCCTTACCCATGTGGCGAGAGATCGTGGATCGCGGCACTGGTGACGCGGTGATAGACCTTGCCGTCGAACATGGTCAGCAGGTGCTGTGTCTGTTCGCGCGACTGGAAGCGTGCGTCGCAGGCCATGGCGCGCTCGAGCGCGGCCTGATCCGGATAGGTGATGGCCAGAAGCAGGGGCATGGACGGCGCACCCTCGTCGCGTTCGAGCTCGCGGCAGACGGCAACGCTTACCGCGCCGTCAAATTTGGCCCATAGCGGCGTCAGCGTTTTCTCTACGAAACTGTAGAATTCGTCCTCCTTGCCGGCCTTGATCGTTCCAACGAATTCTGCGTAGCGGATCAGCATGTCATTCCTCCTCGTTAGGCCTTCGGGCCATCGTAAAACTTCATCAGGGCGGCATTATCCGCCGCACCGAGACCTGCGGAGACCATCAGCCGATGGATCTCCATGCAAAGCGATGTCATGGGCATTGCAGTGCCGGTGTGGATGGCTAGTGACTGCGCGGCTGAGAGATCCTTGACCATGTTGTCGATGCGGCCGGTCGGCGAGTAGTCGTTGCGCGCCATCTTACCCATGAACTCCTGCAGGATCGCACTGTCGGCGCGGCCGCCACTCAGCGCCGCGGGAATCCGCTGCGCATCCACACCGGAATCGATTGCCAGCTTGGTCGCCTCGGCCACGGCGACGAAATTGAGCGCGCACAGGACTTGATTGATAAGCTTGGTCGTCTGCCCCGCGCCGCTCGGGCCCATGAGAGTCAGGTTTTGGCACAGGTCATCGAGGATTGGCTTCGCCTCGGCAAAATCAACCGGGTCGCCCCCGACCATGACGGTGAGCTTACCCTCCAGCGCCTTCGGTGCGCCGCCCGAAAGCGGGCAATCCAGCCACTTCATACCGGACTCAAGGGCATCCGCGCAGAGCTGGCGTGTTGCGATCGGATCGATCGACGACATGTCGATGACCACGGTCCCCTGACGGGCTCCTTCTGCGACCCCTTTTTCGCCGAAGACGGCCTCTCGAACGATCCGCGCCGAGTTCAGGCTGAGAACAACGGCGTCGGCGCGAGCGGCCGCATCCGATGCCGACGTCGCCGGGGATGCGCCCTTGGCCTCAAGCTGCGCGAGCTTGGCCTGATCCAGGTCGAATGCGATCAAATCATGCCCTGCTGACAGAAGGCGCGAACCAATCGCATTTCCCATCACACCACAGCCGATGAGCGCGATTTTCCGTTTCGTGGACATAGCAATTCCTCTTCTGCCAAAGGCAGCCAATGTTTCGCGATAGAATGGACGGCTCGATCAGCCGACTTCAGACCGTAGGAAGGCCTGGAGCTCAGGTGTCTTCGGCGATGAAAAGAATTCGGAAGACGGGCCTTCCTCGTGGATCACTCCGTCCTTCATGAAGATCGTCCTGTTGGCGACCCGACGAGCGAAACCCATTTCATGGGTGACCAACAGCATCGTCATGCCCTGACGGCCGAGGCTTTCGATTACAGCAAGCACTTCGCCGGTCAGTTCCGGGTCGAGTGCGGATGTGACTTCATCGAACAGAAGGACCTTGGGATGCATGGCCAGTGATCGTGCGATGGCGATACGTTGCTGCTGTCCACCCGATAGCATATCGGGATAGGCATCGAAGCGATCTTCCAGGCCGACCAGTGCGAGACACCGCTTGGCTTCTTCACGGGCCGCAGCCTTAGCCTCGCCTCTTACCTGAATGGGCGCGAGCATGATGTTTTCGCCTGCCGTTAGGTGAGGGAACAGATTGTAGCTCTGAAAAACAATGCCGACGTCGCGCCGCAATTCGCGTAGCGCTCCAGGCTTTCGCGACATCCCATGACCCGCGATCTGAATCTCGCCGCTGTTGATCGTTTCCAAACCGTTGAGGCATCTCAGGAAGGTGCTTTTCCCAGACCCGCTTCGGCCGATCAGTGCGACCACCTCACCGCCCGCAACTGTCAGGGAAACGCCCTTCAGCACCTCCAGCGGCCCGAAGCTTTTCCGGATTTTGTTTGCGACTACTACGGTCATCTCAAATCTCCTGGTGGGAACGCGAGGTGCGACGAGACACCTCGCGAAGGGCCGCGCTTAAAAGGACGGTAGAGTTGGCATTGGGGTTTTCATCCACTTTTCGTAGATCGCGCCAAGCTCTCCACTCTGATTGTGAACGAACAGGACGGTATTCAACCAGTGCAGGAGATCCGGATCGCCGCGACGCATGCCGACGCCGTAGAAGCTCTGAAGATAGGTCACCTTTTCCTCGAACTTGCTATCGGGATAGCGCTGCTGGAGCTGAGCTGCGATGTAATTGACGGTCCCGATTGCGTCGACCTGCCCGGCAACGAGTGCGTTTAGCGTCGTGCTGTCGTCGTCAAAGCGAACCAGTTCCATACCGTCGATCTTAGCCGCAGAAAGGATCTTCTCATGCGCGGTTCCGCGAGGCACGCCGACGCGCTTGCCTTTCAAGTCTTCGAGGCTTTTGATCTCGGTACCCTGGGGGGCGATGATGACCGACTTGTGCCCGCCGTACGGATTGGAAAAAGCAACAGACAGGGCGCGTTCGGTATAGATGCCGAAGCTGGCAACAACGAAGTCGACCTTGCCGGTCTGAAGCGACGGGATGCGGCTCTGGCCGGTAACGGGCACAAGCTCGAGTTGGACGCCGAGATCCTTCGCGAGCAGCTTCGCAACATCGACGTCAAGGCCATCGGGTTGCATCTGCTCATTGGTCACTCCGAAGGGAGGAACGGATAGATCCACGCCAATCATGACCTTTTTGCGGGCGATGATGTCGTCGAGCGATGAGGCGGAAGCAGCGGTTGTTCCAAACGCGATTGCCAATCCGACAAGGGGCATGAGTAGAGATTTAAAGCGCATTTTAATCCTCACAGTTTTTGAGTTCCGGGTTTAGTGAAAACGACCTTCTGCGTGTCGTTAAGAATTTAGGCGCGCGATCCGCGTTTGGCGGCTCGATGCTCCAGCCAGAGGCTGATTTGTGTCAGCGGGAAGCAGACGATGAAATAGAGTGCGGCAACCGCCAGGAAGGATTTCAGCGGCTCGAACGTGGCATTGCTGACGAGTTGTCCGGCACGTGTGATCTCGATGAAGCCGATGATCGACGCAATCGACGTTTGTTTGATGATCTGCACCAGGAAGCCGACAGTCGAAGGCATTGCCAGCCGGACCGCTTGCGGCACAATGACGAAGCGGAGGACCTTCAGCGGGTGCATGGCGAGTGCCTCGGCACTTTCCCACTGTGCTTTGGGAATGGCGCGCAAGGCGCTTTCCCAGATGGCCCCGAGGAAGGCTGCCGAATTTATGGTCAAGGCGATTGCGGCCGCCGTGATCGCGCTAAGCTCGAAGCCGAAAAGCGACGGCGCGTAGTAGCAGATGAACATCAGGATCAGCAGCGGCAATCCCTGGATGAATTGCATGTAAGCCGATGTCAAAGTTCTCAGTGTCCGGCTGGTCGATATCCGCAGCAGGGCAAGTGCCGCCCCAAGTATCCCCCCGCCTAGGAAGGCGATTGCGGTCAGGGCCAGGGTCCATTGAAGGGCATAGACGATGAAGAGGAATTCGTTGGTACCGAATGTGCGCATATCATGCCCTCCCGAGGAGTTTACGGCGCGAACGTGTGAATATCAGCAGCCCTGCGGCGTTGAGGATGGCTCGGAAGACAAAGTTGAGGGTTACGTAGATCCCGGCGATTACCAGATAGACTTCCATCGTCCGGAACGTCTCGGAACTTGCGATCATCGCAGCCCCTGTCAGGTCCTCGACGCCGATCGCCGATACAAGGCTGGTCGATAGCATCAGTAGGACGCATTGCGAAACGACCGGCGTGAATACCTTCTCCAGTGCGGGCGGCAGGATCACGAACCGAAGTGTCTGGAGGTACGTCAGCCCGAGGCTTTCCGCGGCTTCGAACTGGCTCCGGTGAGTGGCCTGAATGCCGCCTCTAACGATCTCGGCAATATAGCCGCCATTGTTCAGGATGAGCGCGACCAGCACCGATGTCAGGGGAGAAAGCCGTAGCCCAAGGCTTGGCAGTGCGAAGAAGATCACGAAGATCTGCACCAGCAGCGGCGTATTGCGCATCAGTTCCACGTAACAGCGTACAAGCAGGCGCGGCACAAGTCCGGGAAGCGTGGAAACGACCGCGCAGAAGACGCCAAGGGCGAAGCCGCCGAATATGCCCACGAATGAAAGCAGCATGGTCAGCCAGAGACCGCTGAGAAACTGCGACAGATATGGGACCAACGATGCGAACTGGAATGTATATGCCATTTTGCCCTCGCGTATGGTGACAGTCCGTGCCCGGTTTTATTCGGCGCCCAAGGGACGGACGCGAATGTTCTTGCCCGCCTGTGCGATCGTATCGGGATGGCATAGATCGAGGGCTGCCGCGACGAGCCACCAGGTGTGGTCGGCCTGACGGATGATGAAGCACTCTGTACTGTGGCCGATCTGACCGAACTCCATTGCGTGACCCATGCAGATATGGCCGACCTCATCGGGCAGACCGACGGAAAGGCAGACATGCGCGCCGTAGGCCGAGTGGCGGAACGTGGGATCGCCATAGCGGTCGCCACGTTCTTCGGAGCGCTTCAGCATGACGGGATCGAATTCCCAGGTCTTGCCGATGTCGTGGCAAAGCCCGCCGGCCAGGAGAATGTCGCGATCAACCTTGGCTTCGGGATATGTGGCCTTGAACTCCTCGTAGATCGACAGTGCAAGCCGGGTCACGCCGCGCAGATGCGCGTCCTGCGTACCACGCTTGAGCGAAAAGATGTTTGGGCTTCCCTCGCCCTGGATGTCGGTGACGCGATCAAAAGATGAGCGCTCGAGAGCAAAAACCCAGGCGTCGATAACCTTCTCTCGAAGTTCGTCCGACTGGATATCTGCTATCTCAGGCAGATCTTCGAGAATATGCTCACGCGAAATCGTTTTGTACATTTTTTGATCACCTGAATAAACTGCTTATTGAGCGAGCTTAAGGTTGAATGAATTCAAAATCCAATTAGGATATTGGCAGGTATCGATCGAATTTTTCTATGGAAGAAAATGGCTCTCAGTTTCTCGGCAGTCGAAGCCTTTTATTGGGCCTCTCAGTTGCGCAGCTTCAACGCCGCGGCAGAGAAGCTGAGCATCACGCAGCCGACTGTTTCGTATCGGATCAAGGAGTTGGAGGAACAACTCGGTGTTCCGCTTTTCATTCGGCAAAAACGGCAGCTGCAGCTGACCAGCGAGGGTGAAGCACTCAAGCACTACGCCGAGGCGATGATCGGCATTGCCAGAGATATCGAATCTAATATCAAGACACGCAATACGCGCCTGCCGACGCTCAGAGTGGGTGTGATGGATAGTTTCGCCGCAGTCTGCCTCCCGGCACTGCTGGACGAACTGGATGGACGCTTTGCTGAAAGCCGCATTGCAGCTACCGTCGACACGAGCCATAGCCTCGCCCGACAGCTTTCCGAAGGACTTCTCGATATCGCCGTTCTGTCGACGCCACCTGAGCACGACAACGTTGCGCTGGAACTCCTCGGCCGTCAGACGGTGGAATGGTTTGCCAGCCCCAAACTTGAAATGCCACGCGAATTCGTTTCGGACGCGATGCTCCTGCGACAACGGATATTCTCGACACCCGCGCCATCCAATCTCCACACCCTGACAACGACTGCTCTCAGCGGTAACCGCGAGCTCGGTCTCCGCCTCAATGTATGCAACAGTCTTGGAGCCATCCTCAATCTGGTCGAAGCGGGCACGGGTATCAGCATACTCCCAGGCAGACTACTTCATACGCAGCTGAAAGCGGGCACGGTGCATTCGCTGCGGACCCACTCCCGCCTACCGATGCAAGACGTGTTTATCGGGACCAACAAGGGCGCGGTGGTCAGGGCGTTGCCCCAAGTGGCCCAGATGATCCGCAAGGTGAGCGTGGACGTCGCTTTCTGCGGCTGAACAACTGCGCGGTCGCGTCACGCTTCCTGAATACCCTCCAACCCGGCCGCGACCTCTTTTGCCAGTGCGACAAAGGTCTTGGCCGCGGTACTTCGGTAGCCGTGCCGGCGCTGCATCAGTACGGCGGTACGCTGGAGGCGCACCGGATCGAGGGCAATAGCCTTCAGATCCTGATGCGCGAAGGCGATTGTTGCGGGAAGGAGTGTAGAGAGACTTGTCCGGCGTACAATTTCGACCACTGCGCTTATGGAGTTGACCTCTATCTGAACACGCGGCTGAATGCTGTGCTGACGGCAGAATCGGTCGATCTGATCTCGCGTCGCAAACTCAGCACTCAACAGCACCAGTGACTCCGCGCTCAGCGCATCAAGTCCAACGGATCTTTCACTTGCCAGAGGGTGCCCGGCTCTGACGACTAGGGCGAGGGTTTCCACCAGGAGGGAGTCGAGGTCGAGATCTGCTGTCGGCGTGCCGGAAAAGGCGATCCCCACATCGATCTCGTCAGACAGGAGTAGATTCTCCATGTGCTCCTGGGAAATCTCTCGCAGATTGAGGGAGATACTCGGGTAGCGGCTGTGAAACGCCTCGACCAAGGGACCCACCAGATAGGTCGTGAAGGTCGGCGTCACCGCCACCCTCAGCGAACCACGGCTGAGGTCGTCGACGTCGTGGAGGGCGCGCTTGGCTTCAAGGAACTCCTGCGAAGCGCGGCGCACGTATTGCAGATAAACCTCCCCGGAGTCCGTCAATCGTGTCGTACGACCCGTTCTGTCGAACAGCTGCACACCCAGGCTATCCTCCAACAACCTGACCTGCTGCGAAAGCGCCGGCTGGGAGACATGCAAGGCCTCCGCAGCCCGCGTGAAGCTCTCTTGCTCCGCCACTGCGAGAAAGTAACGAACCTGTCGAGAGAGCATATTAAGACCTATAAGATTATCTAATCCAGCGCATAATAAACGAGACTTTTACATTATGCCACGCTCTCCGTAGTTTCATCCTCGACAGATCGCGAAACGGAGATTGCAGCGATGAAAGACATTATTGACGGCTTTCTGAAATTTCAGCGGGAAGCCTTCCCTGAGCGGGTCAAGCTGTTCAAGGACTTGGCAAATCAGCAGAATCCGCGGGCTCTGTTCATTTCCTGCTCGGACAGCCGCCTGGTGCCTGAACTGGTTACACAGCGCGAGCCGGGCGACCTCTTCGTCATCCGAAACGCCGGTAACATCGTTCCGTCTTACGGCCCCGAGCCGGGCGGCGTTTCTGCCTCCGTCGAATATGCGGTCGCGGCACTAAAGGTCTCTGACATTGTGATCTGCGGTCACTCCGATTGCGGTGCAATGACGGCCATCGCGACATGCAAATGCCTGGACCACATGCCTGCTGTGGGCAGCTGGTTGCGCTACGCGGACTCAGCCCGTGTGGTGAACGAGGCCCGGCAGCACAAGGACGAGCCTGCCAAGGTCGCATCCATGGTGCGTGAAAATGTCATCGCCCAGCTCGCCAATATCCAGACCCACCCGTCGGTGCGCCTGGCTCTCGAAGAGGGGCGCTTAGCCTTGCATGGCTGGATTTACGACATCGCGAGCGGCCTTATCGAAGCTTTCGATGGCAGCAAGGGCGCCTTCGTTTCCCTTGCGGACAATCCCGAAGTCCAGGCCATCAAATATCAGGCCAGGCGCGCTGCCTGAGCCCCAATCCCAACCAAGGAGATAATACCAATGTTGCAGTCTCAAGCCACGCAGGCCGCTCGCCAAGACCTGACGGACGTCATCCTCGCATCGAAACTCAAGAAGGACCTGAGCTACGCCCAGATCACTGAAGGCACCGGTCTGTCGGAGGCCTTCGTCACCGCAGCCCTGCTCGGCCAGCATCCTCTCCCAGCGGACGCCGCCAAGGCCGTGGGCAAGACGCTCGATCTCGACGACGCCGCCGTTGCCCTGCTTCAGACGGTTCCGATCCGCGGCAGCATCGGTAATGGTTTGCCGACCGATCCGACCATCTACCGCTTCTACGAGATCGTGCAGGTCTATGGGACCACGCTGAAGGCTCTGGTCCATGAGAAATTCGGCGACGGCATTATCAGCGCCATCAACTTCAAGCTGAGCATCGAGAAGGTTGAAGATCCAGAAGGCGGCTCCCGAGCAGTCATTACGCTCGACGGCAAATACCTTCCTACAAAGCCGTTTTGACGATGCTGATAGCCACCGCAACGCCTTGCGCGCTCGGGCTACCTCTTTCCGGTCGCGGGGCCACGCCTCGCACCTGACACGGCCGCAACCACGGGCGCCGCCGTGAATTGCCCCCGGGTTGTGACCCGAGTTGATGTGCAGACAGCTCGGATCCTCTGGGGGCTTGCGGTATCAACCCGCTTGATTGCCTAAGGCACGCATAAGCGCACCCTGTCTGTATCAATCGGTGCAGCCCAATAGATTGATAGGTACATTCGCATGAAACGCCGCACTTTCATCACAGCCCTGCCCGCCGTTGCCCTCGTAGGTTCGGCACTTGCCGAAACCAGTCGAATCATGAAAGCTGCGACAGTGACACGCCCTCCGGTACCGCCCTTCACCCACGAAACCGCCATCGAAAAGGTCCGCCTGGCCGAGGACGGCTGGAACTCGCGGGATGCAGCGAAGGTCGCCTTGGCTTACTCGGTCGACACCCGCTGGCGTGACCGCGTCGAATTCGCTTCCAACCGGCAGGAAGCCCAGGCTTTCCTGGCCCGCAAATGGAATAAGGAACACGAATACCGGCTCATCAAGGAGCTTTGGGCCTTCACCGGCAACCGCGTCGCCGTTCGTTATGCCTATGAATATTGCGACGACAGCGGTCAGTGGTTCCGGGCCTATGGCAACGAGAACTGGCTTTTTGCCGCAGACGGTCTGATGTCGCACCGCCACTCTAGCATCAACGAGATGCCGATCGCCGAGGCGGATCGTAGGTTCCGTTGGGAGCTGGGCCGCCGTCCAGACGCCCATCCATCGCTGAGCGATCTCGGCCTCTAAATCGCTCTATCAATGACGTTTGACCCCGCCGGCACAGTCCTCAGCGCTGGCGCGTTCATTTTTAAGATCGGGCGTCATTCCAGCCGGGTTGCGCTTGTCGTAACACTACAGTTCGAAATAGCCCCAGGTCTGGTGCTGCATCAATGTCGCGCATCGCCACGGTAAACATTTGGAGTTGCACCGGTCAATCGGCCGAATATTTTTCGGAATGCTGCGGGATCGGAGTATCCGACCGCCCAGGCAATGGTCTCGATGGAACCATTTGTCGTTTCCAGTAACTGTCGCGCTTTCATGATGCGAACGTTCTGCAGATATTCGGTCAGTTTCAGCCGTGTCGCTCGGAAAAAGCGGCGCTGAAGTGTCCGTTCTGAAAGACGCACGTTCTCCGCCAACTCACCGATCGATTTTTGCAGCTCAGGCGTGGCATGAAACTGGTGCTGAACCTGCAGGACCTCCTTATCGCCATGATCGAAACGGGGAAGAAAAGCCTTGTACTGGCTCTGACTGCGACGCGGCGGATCAACGACAAGAAAGCGTGCTGTCTCAAGCATCACGGCCTGCCCGAGCAGCTTCTCGACAAGGAGCAGACCAAGATCAGCCCAGGCCAGAATTCCGCCAGCGGTGATGATATCGCCATCATCGATGATCATATTATCGGGTGAGACGTCGATATTGGGAAACTGTTCAGCAAGCCTGTCTGCAAAAGCCCAGTGGGTCGTGGCACGTCGGCCGTCGATGAGCCCGGTCTCAGCAAGGACAAACGCCCCGGCACAAATCGAACAGACGGTAACACCGCGCGCATGCTGGGCCGCGAGCCATTGCGAAGCCGGGCTCATGCTTTGCATCTTCTCAGGCATGATGATGCTAGGCGGCGCGATGACGTAGCTCAACGCGTGTGGGAGGCTAGGGCTTGAATCCCATATGCAGGATACGTCACCACCCTCCATCTTCCAGTGACTGACCCGAATGTTGCGATAAGTTGTCGGCGCCTGCAGATTTGTAGACCAGTCGTTGGCCACGCGAAACAGATCGGTCAGTCCATAGACGGCAGCCAGCTGACAATCCGGATAAACCAGTAAGCCCACCTCAATGAAATCAGGCGCTTTGGTATTTGCCACTTTTGCCTCGGATAAAGTCATTTCCGCCACGTGTTTCCGCCAGATAATGGCGCTAAGTTCTCTTTGTCAAATACGGAATTCGCAAACACAGCGCGACAGGAGAAATACAATGGCATCCGACACAGATCGGTTTTTCGTGTCGAGACGCAGCGTACTAATCGGAAGCATCGCACTTGCCAGCGTGAGCATCCCGGCGCTCGCCTTCTCACAAACCTCTTCCACAAACAGTTCATCACAAGGAGATATCGACATGGGCTTCGTAACAACTAAAGACGGCACTGAAATCTTTTACAAGGACTGGGGCCCGAAGGATGCCCAGCCGATCGTCTTCCATCACGGCTGGCCCCTGTCGTCGGACGATTGGGACGCGCAGATGCTGTTCTTCCTCGCCAACGGTTACCGGGTCGTTGCCCATGATCGCCGTGGCCACGGACGCTCTGCCCAGGTTTCCGAAGGGCATGATATGGACCACTATGCCGCCGACGCTTTCGCTGTCGTCGAAGCGCTGGATCTGAAAAATGCCGTGCATATCGGCCATTCCACCGGCGGTGGCGAAGTGGCGCGCTATGTGGCGAAGTTTGGTCAGCCGGCCGGTCGTGTCGCCAAGGCCGTTCTGGTATCGGCAGTCCCACCGCTGATGGTCAAGACCGCCGCCAACCCGGAAGGCCTGCCGATCGAGGTTTTCGACGGCTTCCGTTCAGCGCTTGCCGCCAACCGCGCACAGTTCTTCCGTGACGTTCCAGCTGGCCCGTTCTACGGCTTCAACCGGGATGGCGCCAAGGTGCAGGAAGGCGTGATCCAGAACTGGTGGCGCCAGGGCATGATGGGCGGCGCAAAGGCTCATTATGACGGCATCAAGGCCTTCTCCGAAACCGATCAGACGGAAGACCTGAAGGCGATCACCGTCCCGACGCTCGTCCTGCACGGCGAGGACGACCAGATCGTGCCGATTGCTGATGCCGCCAGGAAGTCGATTAAGCTTCTGAAGAACGGCCAGATCAAGACCTATCCCGGCTTCTCTCACGGTATGCTCACCGTCAACGCCGACGTCCTGAACGCCGATCTGCTGGCCTTCATCAAGGGCTGACCCCGATACGGCGCGAATGATCCGCGCCGCGGCTGTCTCGGCCAATGAAACCGAAGGGCGGCGCTTTCGCCCCTCTTCGGCGACCGCAACCTGGCGAATCGCGCCGCACGCTCAAGCGATTCGCCAGCTCCGTCATAGTCAATTCATTTTCAGGAAAATCGGCCAAATTGCGTGCTGCCGCTGCGCTGAGAGGTCCGACAGGACTGGGCAGCGACGGGGTCAGGGACATCTCCGCCGGCGCCCCCACCGTGCTGGCAGATGTGTTCGCGCTCTATATCAAGACCAAGAATTTTCACTGGCATATGTCCAGATCGGATTTCCGCGATTGCCATCTGCTACTCGAAGAGCACGGCGACGAACTGTTTGCGATGACCGATCCGCTCGCCGAACGGGTCCGCAAGGTTGGCGGCGACACGCTGCGGTCGATCGGCGACATCTCGCGCAAGCAACAATGATGCCGACTGCGTGCATCCACATGGAATGCTCGCCGAACTGCGCGACGACAATGGCAGCCTTGTCGCAAGCATGCGCTCGCTGCATGACGTCTGCGATGAGTGTGGCGACGTCGCGACCGCCAGTCTGATCGAGAACTGGATCGACGAAACCGAGAAGCGTGTCTGGTTCCCGTTCGAGATTCTGCGCGACACTAACGGCCAATGATTTGACCGAGGGTGCCCTGAATTCCGCTCCCCGCCCCTTGGGATCGCGGCGGCGGCGGAGCAAACCCGCATCTGGCTAATGGCGAATTGCTAATGGCAAGGACGCCAACTGCCATCAGGATTTGATGCGAACCCAACGCGGGCAGGTCGATCGAGCGTCAAGGGAAACGGCGGATGGCCGATTGAAGCCAGACCCAGGTCGTCAGGGCAACCTTGGCGGCAATAGCGATCCTACCCAGCCGGAGCGGAAATTGTTCGCGGCCCGACTAGGCGTCGTCGAACATCCCCGTCGGTAGGCCATCCATGCTGTATGTGTTCTTTTCCCGACGATAGATTTCGATACCATCACGGCCTTTTGCATCGGTCCATTGGTCAAGGCTTGGCCGCTCGGCCTTGTAGTCGAAAAGAGGGACGCCGAAGCCGCAAGAGGTTTGGACCAGGTCGATGTCCAGTAGAATGACCTGCCGGGCTCCTGAGGGCTCCGAACCGTTGTAGTGAGTGGTCAAGATATTTTCGTATTCGGGGCTGTCGCGGCGGATGGAGCGTCCGCGACCGTAAAGGCGCAAGATCATTGGCGGCCCTTCGACGGCACAAAACATGATCGTCAGCCGACCATCCGCGCGCAAATGCGCGGCGGTTTCGTTTCCACTCCCGGTCCTGTCCAGATAGACCACCGTATTTGCATCCACTACCCGCAGGCAGCCGGTCTCTCGCGGCGACACATTCACCCGGGAATGGCCGGTGGCCGAGGCGGTAAAGAAGATGTGCTGCCGACCGATAAAGTCCTGGAGACGAGCGTCGATGCTCTCGAATTGCTTTGCCACGGCCGATGCGTCCTTTTTGCTAACAAATATAGGAGATAGTCATTTAGTCGGCAGGAGATCATGCCTCCTCCGGTTCATCCAGAGTTCCTCATAAAGCTCACAGAAGCGAGAGACCAGAGACGTTCCAAATGAAGGGGCCAACTTCAGGTGCAACATACGGCACCCCTTCGACGCTTACAGTCGTGGGTATATCGATGATGCGGCAGGCCCAGGTCCAAACAGAGCACCCGTCATCACGAAGAACGCGATGAGGGCCGACCGCGGCTATCGCAACCAGAAACACTGCGACGATCTTGCTACCAGTTTGCAGCAATGCTCGCGTCGTTACCGAGCGGGATCGATAGGATCACAGACCATCTCATACCACCGGCAGCCTCTGCGCTAACTCTCGGATCAGAACGCGCTCGTTCTCGGAGTAGTCGATTGGGACTTCGACAAGATGTACGCCGCCGCCCTTGAACGCATTATCCAAGGTCGTTTCCAGATCTTCGATGCGCTCGACGCGTGTGCCCTTTGCACCATAGGCCTCGGCGTATTTCACAAAATCGGGGTTGCCGAAGCTCATCCCGAAGTCGGTGAGCCTGTCGATCGCCTGCTTCCAGCGGATCATACCGTATGCATTGTCCTTGATCAGGAGGATGACAAGGTTGAGCCGCAGACGCACCGCGGTCTCGAGCTCTTGACTGTTCATCATGAAGCCGCCATCCCCACAGATAGCCATGACGTGCCGGGTCGGGTAAAGCATGGAGGCCATCATTGCGGAAGGTAAACCCGCCCCCATCGTCGCCAGGGCATTGTCGAGAAGCAGCGTATTCGCGACATGGGTCCGGTAATTGCGAGCGAACCAGATCTTGTACATGCCGTTGTCGAGCGCAAGGATCCCATCGGCTGGCATAACGGCGCGAACATCGTGGACTATCCGTTGCGGAGTGAAGCGAGCTTCAAGCTCTCGTTCGGCAATGCGTGCGAGGATCCCTTGCCTGAGATAGATCAGCGCTTTTGCGTTCGGAAGCCTGCCTTCGAGGCGGTCCGCCAGGAGCTTGAGGGTGGGGCCGATATCCCCGATCACCTCAGCCTGCGGGAAATAGACCTGCTCGACAGTGGCGGGCTGGTAGCCGACATGAACGACCTTGGCTCCGTGAACGTTCATGATGAAGGGAGGCTTCTCGATCGTGTCGTGCCCGATCGTGATGATGAGATCAGCCCGTTCGATGGCCTCGTGGACGTAGTCCCGTTCGGAAAGAGCGGCGGTGCCCAGATAAAGCTCCATACCGCCGGGAACGGTTCCCTTGCCCATCTGTGTCGTAAAATATGGTATCCCTGTGCGGATCACAAAATTTGCAAGATCAGCCGTCGATCGCGGACGCGAGGCTGCCGCACCGAGCATGATCAAGGGCCGTTCCGCAGCGCCGATCATTGCCGCGGCCCGATCTATCGCCTCGCCGCTCGCAACTGGAAGATCGAGAGCGTGTGGAGGAACCATGATGATCTCTCCGCCATCTGCCGCGGCGATATCCTCGGGCAATTCGAGATGAACTGGACCGGGGCGCTCTTCCTGCGCCACCCGAAAGGCCTCACGAACCAGGGTTGGAACCATCCTGGGCGAGATGATCTGACGCGTGAGCTTTGTCAGCGGCTTCATACTAGCGACGACGTCGACGACCTGAAAACGTGCCTGCCGGGAAGACATAACGCCTTTTTGCCCCGTAATGAGGATCAACGGCATCCCACCAAGAAGGGCGTACGCCGCGCCGGAGGATAAGTTCAACGCGCCTGGCCCGAGCGTCGTAATACAGACGCCCGGCTTTCCTGTCAGCCGGCCATAGGTTGCCGCCATAAAGGCCGCCGCTTGCTCATGACGAGTGACGACCAACTGGATCGAGGATTTCCGCAGGGCTTCGACCACGAAAAGATTTTCCTCCCCGGGGATGCCAAAAATTTTTTCTACGCCCTCATTCTCAAGGGCCCTAACGAGCAGTTCAGCGCCAGTCATGGCCAATCTCCAAAACCACCGAGCCTTAGACGCGGCTTCAAGAAACACATTTTTGTGGGGGGCTCACTTGAGGACGCTTTTGACTTCCTCGATTGCGACGTAGGCGCAATCTTCGTCCAAGCCGCCATTCGGCGCGCCCGCAACGCCAAGTGCGCCAATCGTCTCCTCGCCGGCTTTGATAGGAACGCCCCCGGAAACAAAGTAGCCTGAAATATCTGTCAACGCTGCCTCATGCGCGCTGCCGATGAGGTTCTCGACCATCGCGCTTGTGGGGCTGTGCAACGATGCCGAGATGAGTGCCTTCTGCGCAGACGCGTTGATCGTGCGTGGATCGGCTTTCTCATAGCGTATCAGGGCGAGCAGGGCTCCAGATCGATCTGTCACCGCCGCCGACACATTGTAACCGTCTACCGCACACGCCGCGACGGCCATCTCAGCGATTTTGACCGCAAGCCTCGCTCTGAGGCCGGTCTCCCGCTCGGTGTCGTGGGCAAGCACAGAACTGGCGGCAAGCGCGCCTATGGCGGCGGCCAGTATGAAAGTCTTCATGTGAGATCTCTTCAGATATCGACCGTTGAGCGGCCCCGTTGCGGCAAATTACGTCGCCAAAAAAACCAACTGGGTTATCGCGACGGCGATGAATTCGCGAAATGCACTACCTACGCAGCCCGCCGGCTCGCCAAGGCGGCGAGCCCGCAGATGCAATGCCTCAGGTCAGGAAGCAGCGAGAGATCAAAGCGACCCGCTATCCGAAGCATTATCGTCGAGCGTCTTTCCATCGGTTGCCAATCGAGCATGGAGTTGGTCGATTGCGCGCTGGAAGACGGCGGGATCGTCGAGCGCCCGGGATAGGACGATCGCGCCCTGGATAGAGAGAACGGCGTCTTCCGAGAGGATGCGCGCCCGCTCAGCGTCGCGGCCCTGCCGGACGAGCGCTGCCTGCAGAGCGTCCACCCAGGCGACGAAGTAACCTCGGATGGCTTGGGCGAATAGGTCTCGTGTGTTGGTAACAGCCAAAGCGCCGACGAGACAGACGCGCCTGCCCGACCTGAAGTATTTCGCGGTTTCATCGAGCATCGCCGTGATCGCGGCATCGGCATCGTCTCCGTCTCGCAGGGGAGAATAGACGGAATTTTCAAACCATTGCTCGATTTCGACGAGCACAGCCTGGACCATTTCCTCCTTCCCATTCGGGAAGAAGTGGTAGAGGCTGCCCTTGCCAAGACCGGTGGCCTTGCCGATCAAGGCAAGGCTCGCTCCTTCGTATCCATGCTCGCGAAAAACTTCGGCCAGGGAGGCGACGGCGTCGGATCTTTCAGCGACCATGCGGGCCATGATCAGAGGCCCAGATCACTGAGGCTGGCGTGGTCGTCCGGACGACGGCCGAGCGGCCAATGGAACAAGCGATCGCCTTCAGCAATCGGCATTTCGTTGATGCATGCGTGCCGGTGCGCCATCAAGCCGTCCTCTGCGAATTCCCAGTTCTCGTTACCATACGCACGGAACCATTGACCATTATCATCGCGATATTCGTAGGCGTAGCGTACAGCGATGCGGTTGCCGGTGAAAGCCCAGAGCTCCTTGATAAGGCGGTATTCATGCTCCTTGTTCCACTTGCGTGTCAGAAATGCCTGGGCTTCTTCGCGGTTGGTGGCGAATTCAACGCGGTTCCGCCAGCGGGTGTCCAGTGTGTAGGCCAAAGCAACCTTGGCGGCGTCACGGCTGTTCCAGCCGTCTTCGGCCAAACGGACCTTTTCGATAGCAGTTTCGCGGGTGAAAGGGGGGAGAGGAGGACGTGACATGTTGATTTTCCTTTGCAAATCGTCTTTGTGTACTCATTGGTCAACTCTTTACTGATTGGTACAGTAGCTACGGCGATTTTGGGTGTCAACGATTTTTTTGAGGCGTTGCGAATTTTTTCCGACGGACGTTTCTGGTCGCGAACCGACGGCGGCGGCGTTTAAAGTGGCCAGACTAGTGCTGGCAAAGCGTGCGGCTGCGCGCTGGTATATTTCGGCAAATCTCAGCAGCGCCTGGGCATCCGCCACTCAGAGACCACCAGGCGCGGTGGGCGATGGTTTTGGTGGCGAAAGGGGTGAAGACCCAGGAAGATACTGTTCGTGCAACCACCACATTTCTGCGGAAACAGCACCGCCCTCGGACACGAAAGAGTAAACATGGGAAGGTAAATGGCGACTGACCCCGCGTCGCTGCGGATTGTATCCAACCGGATAGCATCGCTCCATGATCTGATGAACCGCATCGCGCTTAAGCGCTTCGCTAGTCGCCGATATCGTCATGGTGCTGTTCGAACAGCTAAATTAGGAGAGAAAGCTTCTATAAATCCAGGTGCTATCCGGATTACTGATCAATGGGCCGAGGGCCCAAACGATGACCCGAGGCCGTGCCGAAGCGTCCAGACCACCACACTGGGAAGCTAAACCCACCCGGTCCGAAGCCCAGGTTCTAAGTACTCATGATAACGCTGCCAGCAAAAGGAGATTTTAGATGGGCGATGTCAGTCCAACGGTAAGCATAACAACCGGCGTAGATCACATCGGGCTAACCGTTATGAACTTGAGCGCTTCCCTCGCTTTCTTCACGAACTGTCTCGGCTGGAGGTTATTCGGCGAAAAGCCCGACTATCCAGCGGCATTCGTTACAGACGGCCACCTCAAAGTGACACTTTGGCAGATCAAAGATCAATCTCACAGCCAAGGTTTCGACCGTCACCAAAATGTCGGGCTTCATCATCTTGCACTGAAAGTGCGGACCCTCGAGGACCTTCATCTGCTCTACGACAAGACCAGAGAGTGGCCCGATGTTCGTATTGAATTTAGTCCAGAAGCTTCTGGCACCGGGCCAAAAATCCACTTCATGATCTACGAACCGGGAGGATGTCGGATGGAGTTTTCTTGGGATCCGCGGTGATCCAGAAATTTCTATGATCGGGTCTCGGCCGATCAGAGCGAAACGAACATTTTCCACCAATTGTTTCATATTGAAGGAGGCTGACGTGCACCGTCAGCCCATCCAGCCGGAGCCGGAAAGCGAATTCGCCATAAAAAGCAGCCCTGCGCGCAGTTGTTCGCGATTGATGACGCCGCCGAGGCATACCCGGACATGCTCGTCAGGTGTGCCGAGAACGGTAAATGCGTCCGACGGCATCAAGCCAATATGACGCCCTGCCATGCGCCCCATCAGTTCCGCCCTGCTCGCCCCCGTTGGCAGCTTCAGCCAAATGTTGAAGGCCTCCGGCTCACCTTTGATGTCCAAGCCCGAAAGAGTATCAACCGCTATCTCGTGACGAACAGCGCTTTCCGCCCGGACAAACCGGCGAATGGCGTCGGCTGTTCCGTCCTCAATCCACCGCGTCGCGAGCGCCATGCAGATCGGTGACGGCATTACAGCGCTAGCTCGCATTGCCTGGGAGAGGGAATACGCAGCCTTTGCGCTAGGCGAAACGGTATAGGCGAGGCGCAGGCCTGCGCCAAGGCATTTTGCCAAACCGCCGATGTGCCAGGTGAGGTCGGGAGCCAGAGTAGCAAAGGGAACGGGTGCTGCGGCAGGAATGAAGCCATATGCATCATCCTCAATCAAGGGGAGCCTGTGGCGTAGAAGCACTTCGGCAATTTCCATGCGCCGGTCCCGTGGAACGGTCAACGTCGTGGGATTTTGAACCGTCGGATTGAGATAAAGAGCCTTCGGCTGGTGCAAATGAATAGCGGCGTCAAGCGCATCCGGCATAACGCCGGAAGCATCCATCGGAATTCCCACGAGTTGCAATCCCATACGAGCTGCGATCGCTCTCAGACCGGGATACGTCACAGCCTCACACAGGACAACATCGCCCGGTCTCGTCATCGTTGAAAGAAGCGCCGTCATCGTCGCATGCGCTCCGGGTGTTATTGCAATCCGTTCAAGACTTGGCACCATCCCTCTTTTTGAAAGCCATGAAGACGCTGCCGCTTTATCCTGTTCGCCTCCGGTCGTGGACTGGTAACGGAGAAGAGAGATCAGGTTGGCTGAGACAGTCTGCAGCCCATCCTGCATCCGCGCCACAAGGTCCGGATCCTGAGGTTCGGGAGGCATGTTCATTGACAAATCCTCGTCGCTGGCCCGACGTGGATCGATCCGATGCTCCTCCTTCGGCCGACCAAGGGCAAAGGTGCCCCTCCCGACATGGCTCTCCACAAGGCGACGCGAATGCGCCTCGTTATAGGCGCGACTGACGGTCGTGAAATCGATCCCAAGACGCTCGGCGAGCGTACGCTGTGGTGGCAGTCGGTCACCGGCCGCGATATCGCCGCGCTTGATCGCCAGTTCTATCGCATCGGCTATTTGAAGATAACGTGGCTTGCCGTCAGGGCGGAGTTGCGGGATCCATTTCAACATTTTATTTCGCGTCCGAGTTAAGATTGTTTCATATTGTATGGATAGAAAATTGTGTTTTCAAGCTGAAATTCGAGACAATAGCTCGCCCAGAATTTTAGCAAATGTCCGTCGTTTACGCTGTTTTCTTAGGCAGTTCGCATATTGAGAATGCAAAATTACGAAATTGAGAAAAATTATTGTATGGACATTGAACTGATTATTGATTCATTCAATTTCCTTCGTATCGTTTCTGCATCAACCCCGCTTAAGGAGATGCAGACATGCCTGAAGTAACGCAGCCGCCGCACAAGGATGGTGACTTCTTTGTCGACTACGAGTCCAAGGTTTTTGAGGACGTAAAAGCCGATCCTGGTGAAAAGGCGCTCGTAACCTTCCACACGATGGCGTTCGAAGGCTCCATCGGGCTTGTGAACATTCTCAACGCCATTCGCCTGCAGCGGAAAGGCTACGAGACTTCGATCCTTCTTTACGGCCCGGGCGTGACACTGGGGATCCAGCGCGGCTTCCCCAAGCTCGGTGATGAAGCCTTTCCCGGTCATCTGAACTTCAACAAGAACCTTGAGCGCTTCATGAAGGAAGGCGGAAAGGTCTATGCGTGTCGTTTCGCTCTGCAGGCCCTTTATGGGCACGGCGAACCGGCTCTGATCCCCGGCATCATCCCGATCCTGCCTCAGGACGTCCTGGACTGCGTGCTTCTGCACAAAAAGGCCAACGCCCTGATCATCGACACATGGACCGTCTGATTTGACCTCAACACCCCGTTCGGCAGCGAACGGGGTGCGCCGTTCCAGGTTATTCAAAGGAGCCAGTCATGCCCAAAACAGTACGTGCCGCAGCAGTCCAGATCGCGCCCGACCTGACGTCACGCGCCGGCACCGTCGAGCGGGTCCTCAATGCAATCGCCGAAGCTGCTGACAAAGGCGCCGAGCTGATCGTATTTCCCGAGACCTTCGTGCCCTGGTATCCCTATTTCAGCTTCGTTCTGCCACCAGTCCAGCAAGGCCCTGAGCATCTTCGGCTTTATGAGGAAGCAGTCACGGTACCATCAGCAGAAACACGGGCCGTCGCGGACGCCGCGCGCAAACGCAGTGCGGTTATCGTCCTTGGCGTCAATGAGCGCGACCACGGCTCGCTCTATAACACTCAGCTGATCTTCGACGCGGATGGCAGCCTGAAACTCAAGCGTCGCAAGATCACGCCGACCTATCACGAACGGATGATCTGGGGCCAAGGCGATGGCGCCGGCTTGAAGGTTGTCGACACTGCCGTCGGTCGCGTGGGTGCCCTGGCATGCTGGGAGCATTACAATCCTCTGGCCCGCTATACTCTGATGGCCCAGCATGAGGAAATTCACGCCTCTCATTTCCCGGGCTCACTGGTCGGCCCGATATTCGGCGAGCAAATCGAAGTCACCATGCGCCACCACGCGTTGGAATCGGGCTGTTTCGTGGTCAATGCCACCGGCTGGCTGAGCGAGGAGCAGATCGCATCTATTCATCCGGACCCCGCCTTGCAAAAGGGGCTGCGCGATGGCTGCATGACCTGCATCATCACGCCGGAAGGACGCCATGTCGTACCGCCGCTGACCTCGGGCGAAGGCATCCTGATCGGCGATCTGGACATGCGGCTCATTACCAAGCGCAAGCGAATGATGGATTCGGTCGGACACTATGCTCGGCCTGAACTGCTGCACCTTGTTCATGACACGACGCCCGCACGCGCACGCGAGCAGGTCGGCCTTTCAGGCGATTTTCCCGATGCAGAGCAAGACAAGCTATTTGAGGAGGTTCAGGATGCGTGAGCTGCCATCGATAGATCCGGAACTCATCAACGACCTCCAGACACGAGGAATGCGTCTCGTCGATCCGCGTGCTGGCCACGAGAGCAGGCGCGGTGGCGCAGGTCCTTCCGACCATAAGGCGGTCAATTTCGGAGACACAACCGTGATGGTGCCGGTACATACCGCACCCGCATTCGACAGTCCCTATCTCGTGGAAGCGCCCGATGCCGAGGGCCGCGCGCGCATCACCAGGGAAGGATCAGAAGTCGCCCGAATTCGATTTCCCAATCGGCCGCGTTTTTACGATCTGATCACGGCAGACGGCATTCCGTACAACAAGATCGCAGTTCTTCATTCGCGCGACGTACTTGCCACGACCATTCTGCAGACCTGCATTCGTTATGAAAGCCGCAAGAAGACCTGTCAGTTCTGTTCGATCGGCCAAAGCCTTGCCGCCGGCCGGACTGTCGCGCACAAAACTCCCGCGCAACTGGCAGAGGTCGCAAAGGCTGCCGTCGAACTCGACGGCGTCAAGCACATGGTGATGACCACTGGCACACCTGCGGGCAAGGACCGCGGTGCTGCCGTTTTGGCAGAGAGTGCGCGCGCGGTTAAGGCCGTCGTCGACCTGCCGATTCAGGTGCAATGCGAGCCTCCGGAAGACGATGTCTGGCATGAGCGAATGAAGAACGCGGGTGCAGACGCATTGGGGATGCACCTTGAAGCGGTGACACCTGAAGTCCGCGATCGGATCATGCCGGGCAAGGCAAGCGTTCCGCTTGAAAAATACTTTTCCAGCTTCGAGGCCGCAGTCAAAGTGTTTGGGCGGGGCCAGGTCTCGACCTACATCCTGGCGGGTCTTGGCGATACGCGTGAAGCCATCCTGGATATGTCTACCCGACTGGTTGCAATGGGCGTCTACCCATTTGTCGTCCCGTTCGTGCCTATCTCAGGCACACCGCTAGAAAGTCACCCCGCACCGAAATCCGATTTCATGGCCTCCATCCTGGCTCCCCTGTCGCAGATCATCATCGACGGCGGACTTAAGGCCTCGGATATCAAGGCCGGTTGCGGAAAATGCGGTGCGTGCTCGGCGCTCTCAACTTACGAGAAACTGAGGATCCCGGCATGAGCCTCATGGATCACTCCACCTTCATCTGCCCTGAATTCATCATCCGGGCAGCGTCGGAAACCTGGGAACTTCAAGGGGTATCTCGTCTTCGACACCAGGTGTTTGTAGAGGAACAGCGCATCTTCGTCGGCAGCGACCACGACGAAATCGACGCTCGTGCCATCCCCCTTGCGGCAATCACCACGTTGGCGGCCGAGCCTGCGGACGTCGTGGGCACTGTCAGGATCCATGAGCCAGAACCCGGCATCTGGTGGGGATCGCGGCTCGCGGTCGCCCCTGCATACCGTAGAGTTGGTCGGCTGGGTGCGGAGCTGATCAGGCTTGCGGTAAGCACCGCCAACGGCATCGGATGCCTAGAATTTCACGCCCATGTCCAGCTTCAGAACGTACCTCTTTTTCGCCGGCTGCATTGGGAGCCGCAAGGAGAGATCGACCTGCATGGCGTGCGGCACATGCACATGCTGGCTTCACTCGACCATTATCCCCCGACATGTGACCCGGCCACCGGCTGGTCGACTAGAGCAAGGAGGTCGTGATGGATGTCCATGCATTGGCGGCAGCACTCGCAGCTCACCCGTCTATTCGCAGCAAACTTGACATAGCAGGCACGACGCGGGCGCTCTCATTGTCTGCTGGAGCACCAGGAATGCCCGGCGACGATGCCGCAGCAATCCGAGCCATGGACGGCACCTGGGATCTGCTGGCTGGCGAAGGTTTTATGCCGCAATTCGTGCAGGACGATCCGTGGTTTGCCGGCTGGTGCGGTGTAATGGTGAACCTTTCGGACATCGCAGCGATGGGAGGACGCCCGACCGCACTGCTCGACACCGTGTGGGCTCCGGATACAGCATCCGCCGGGCCCCTGCTTGCCGGCCTTCGCGACGCAGCGATGGCCTACGGCGTGCCGATCGTCGGCGGGCATACCAACCTCCGCAGCAAAGATCTCAATCTTGCCGTTTCCGTCACGGGACGTGCAAAGAGGCTGATTTCCAGCTTTGCGGCCGCCCCTGGAGATGTGCTTATCGCAGCCGTCGATCATCGCGGTCATTACCGGCCGAGCTTCGACAACTGGTGCGCGGCCCTTGATGCACCTCATGAACGATTGCGTGGCGACTACGAGATCCTGCCGGAGCTCGCCGAGGCTGGTCTGGTGGATGCCGGAAAAGACATCAGCCAGGGCGGCATTGTCGGCACCGCGCTTATGTTGGCCGAATCCTCCCGCTGCGGGTTTGACATCGAGCTTGCTGACATTTCGCTTCCGGCAGGGGTTGCAGTCGAGCGCTGGCTGCGCACATTTCCGAGTTTTGGCTTCCTCCTTTCAGTTCGGCGGGAACGTGCAAACGAGGTCTGCTCACTATTTGGCGCTCGGGACATCAGCGCAGCTGCCATCGGTCACGCAACGGACAGTTCCCGGATCGATCTGACGAGCGGTGGCGCCAGGGCAACGTTCTGGGACTACGCGGCAGCCCCCTATATCGCGCTTGCAAAGGAGATAGCCCATGCCTGAAGTACGCTTTACAATCCGATGGCCTGATGGGACGGAGGAGAGCTGCTACTCGCCCTCGACCGCCATAACGCACCATCTCGAAGCCGGATGCACCTATCCGCTGACTGAATTTATCGACCGTGCCCGCACCGGGCTGAACGAGGCATCAGACCGCGTCGCGGCGAAATTCGGCTTCGCCTGCTCATCCGCACTCGACCAACTGGCAAAGATCGAAACGACAGCTGCCGCTCAGCCGGCTGACGCCAAGGTCACCTGCCTCTCGATGTCATGAAAGGGTTTGTTATGACCGACGATACTGTACCGCACGTTCCAGTTCTCATCATCGGAGGCGGCCAGGCTGGTCTTTCTGTCAGTTGGTATCTCATGCAGGAAGGGGTCGAGCATGTCGTTCTTGAGCGCCGTCAACGGTTCGAGAGTTGGCGCAACAATCGCTGGGACAGCTTCTGTCTGGTCACGCCAAACTGGCAGTGCCGGTTGCCAGGCTGGCCCTACAAAGGCACGGCTCCGGACGGCTTCATGCTGAAAGAGGAAATCGTCGATTACCTGGACGGTTTTGCCGAAAGCTTCAATCCGCCGCTGCGCGAGGGGGTGGACGTCACGCATGTCTCGCCTCGCGACAGTGGTGGATACTGGATCGAGACTAGCTCTGGCAACTTGACTGCAGACCAGGTTGTGGTTGCCACGGGCGGCTACGACAACCCTATCGTGCCGTCCTACGCGGCAGATCTGGACGCTTCTATCCTACAGATGCACTCGCGCGATTACAGGCGTCCGTCGCAACTACCAGATGGCGGAACCTTGATTGTGGGCACAGGGCAATCTGGCGTGCAGATCATGGACGACTTTCATCTGGAAGGTCGTCCAGTGCACCTGGCAGTAGGGCCCGCTCCGCGCAGCCCGCGCAAATACCGCGGGCGCGACGCAACCGACTGGCTTTACGATGCAGGAACGTATGCCGTCACGATCGATACCCATCCCGATCCCATCAAAGCCTTGACCCAGACCAACCATTACATGTCCGGGCGCGACGGCGGCAAGGAGATCGATCTGCGCAAATACGCCCTGGAGGGCGTTCGGCTATACGGATCGGTCGCGGGTGGCTCCGGCACAACGATGATGTTCCTGCCCGACCTCGAGAAGAACCTTGATGATGCTGATCGGAGCTACCTGGGTATACGCAAGCAAATCGATGCCTGGATCGCCACGCAGGCAATTAATGCTCCAGAGGAGCCCCCATTTGAAAAGGTTTGGCGTCCCGCTCAAGAAATCACCGAAGTTGATCTGACGGAGGCAGGCATAACGTCGATCATTTGGGCGATCGGTTTCCGCCCGGATTATTCGTGGCTGAAGGTCGACTGCCTGGATCAGCGAGGCAAGCCGGTGTTTCGTCGCGGTGTAACCGATGCACCTGGTCTGTATTTTATTGGTCTTGGCTGGCTGAACACATGGGGCTCCGGCCGATTTCTTGGCATCGACGAGGACAGCCGGTATCTCGCCGAACAAATAGTAGCACTCCAAAAGAACAGGCTGGCTGCATGAGCACTGTTCAGCTCGCCAGGCACGAGGGGTCGGAGCTAATCGAACGCCACGTGCTAGGAATGGCGGAAATGGGGTACAGCGGCATTTCGGAGCAATGGCTGAAGAGACGTGCGGGTGATTTGCACTGGCGACTGATTGCGCGCGCTATGGGGCAGCGGGATGCTGTTTTCATTTGCTCAGAGGGCCAGCCACTCTACGCGGCTTTTTGTGCGACCAGCTTGCAGTTCGTAAGACCTCATCTTCCACGATTGGGCGGGGAGATGACACTGGCCGCGGATCTCTTCCGCGTCGGTCACGGGCGTCTGGCGTCGCTTTTGCGCATCTACGTAGGCAGCAACATTGCCGGTCGAATGATTTTGGTCTCGACCTTTGTGGGACGTTCCGAACCGGGGATCAACCGATCTGTCGTCCGGCGGAGCCCGCGAGCGCTAGCGATGCCGCCCGAGGCGCCCCTCGCGGTTCGTCGCGTTGCCGAGATGGCCTCGGCCGCCACGCGAGACATTCGCAACAACAATTTTAAACTCTCCGGGATGTCACAAACACAGATGGTCCTGCCGTGCCCGGCGACAGACTTCAATGCCGCCAGACTTCTCTATTTCCCGAGCTACAGCGCTTTAGCTGACCGGGGATTGTTCCAAGCAGGAGAGATGCATACCGGGATGATCGCCTCGCGGAATGTAGTTTATCTGGGTAATGTAGAGCCGGGAGAATGGATGGAAATCAACTTCAAGAAGCTGCCGTCAGGGTATGAAGTCTTCCTGAACTGTCAAGACTGTCGACCTTTGGCGTTGATGCGCGTACGTTTCGACCGTGGGAACGACAGCTCTATAACCGCTTAACAACGCGACGCAATCGAAAAGAAATGTCGGCTTCAAATGCTGCTACGGCAACTCATGCGATACCGTCTTGCTTAGTCTAGCTCTTGATGAGATTCGCACTTACGACCAATATGTTATAAATTCGGCGAAGTGGTTGGTTAGAAAGAATCTCCCGCCCAATCTTCATGGCCGTGCCGTATGCGGATGGCGAATACGCTCCCGTCTTCAATGACGCGGTACACGACAGGGTGAGCCTTGAAAGGATAGATCCTGACAGGAGGAGAAATCTCATGGCGTTCGCGTGCCATTCTTGGGTTGGTGGCGATGAGTTCGAGCAAGGCAAAAAGCTCATCGTGATATTGTCTGGCGACTAGTGCTCCGAAGATGCGGATGCCTTCTTCTGCAATGGAAATAATATCCTCTTCCGCTTGGACAGATAGGCTAAATGGCATTACGCTCGTCCGCGGCTGATGTCAGCTCGAGAAGTGGCTAAAGCAAACAACTCTTCCGTTGAACGGCTACCAACTCCGCTTCTGATCCCGTCGTCGACAAATCGCTGCATCTCGGCAATCTTGTCCGTACGCGCTTGGTGTCTGCGGATCAGGTCCCGGACATAATCGCTCGCGTTCGAGTATCGACCAGTCTTGGTCTGTGCTTCAACCCAATCTTTCATGAGGTCTGGGAGAGATACATTCATCGTCGCCATTCAAGTCTCCCTAATGCCTCAACATACTTGCTGATGGCAAAGTTTGTCAAACTAATGATGAGGTCGCAATTACAGCTCTTGATGGGAACCGACCGCTGCACGCTTGATTCGGCTAAGCTGCTATTTGGCGTATCATTAATCCTCCTCTGGACGCTTCTCAGGCAGCAGTGAGGGGTCCGCCAGTACACGAAATAGTCATACGTCCTCGGGATAGAGACGAGGGAAAAGGGTATCGAGCGCTTGGACTGGAAAGCGCAGCGACACAGGCCCCTTTTCGGTAACTGACGCAAGCAGGCCCTCATCCGTCAGCGCCTTTAGAACGCGCCGCGCCGATCGATCTGGCAGGCCAGTGATACGCGAAGCCTCTCCGCGCTCAAATTCTCCGCGCACAAGGGCTTCCTGAAGTAAGGGCGCGCACTCGTCAGGCAAAGTTTCCTGACGATAGACATAACGCTTGATGCGTCCCCCTAGTGTTTTGAGGTCAAACAGGCTGTCCATGTATTCGAGCTGATCGAGACACACGCGCAGAAACCAACTGGTGAACAGTTTCAGTCCCTTGAGCGACAAGGTTGCCCCGTTCATCGCGGTCGCCCTGACGTGGCTCGTCTGCCCAAGCCATATGCTGCTTATATTCGGCGCGTCCTTCATGCCCCCCGCCAAGCCTCGAGCCAAGCCGCGGGAAACTGACCAGAGACCATGAGCTCCCACTCCGGCCGCTTGTGCCATCGCATGACTCATCCAACGGCTAACTCGGCCGTTGCCGTCTGGAAACGGATGGATGTAGTTGAAACGGTGATGCGCGGTCGCCATCGCAAAAAGGCGGGCGCTACGGCTGCTCCCGACTGCCATCATCGCTTCTCCTGGAGCCGGCTGGAAGGCGAACCGCTGATGGAAGTAGGCCATGAAATCGGGCACGCGATCGCTCGCGGGAGGCAAATGTCTGCCGACCTCGACGTCCTGCCCCTCCCCTCGCCGCCATTCGCCGGGCGTCATAACAAAGCTGTGGTGGTTACCGACAATCGTCAGCATCTTTACTGTTGCGCCATCATAAAAGGCGCGGTGAAGATAGCGGATGAATTCTATCGATGCAGGATCAGGCAACATGCCTGCCGCCTCTCGCTCGTCGATCTCCTGCTGAACACGATAGTGGGCGACGGCTTCGATCTTGAGGTCGCGCCGATCGTCCTCGGGCTCAATTCCCTGCAGGGCCTGCTCGATCTCACGTGGCCGGGTGTTGTGGCCTTCGATCAGATTACTATAGTAGGTGTTCATGATCCTGAAGGTGCGGGCCAGTTGGGCTGCGGTCAGGATGGAGGGCCCGGCCAAGTCGTTCGGCCCTAGCGACAATCTCAAGCGAAAGGTCCAGCAGTTCGCCGCTGGGATGCTCGATACGCGCCGGTTCGATGCGGGTAGATGCTTCTTAGACAGTAATTTTGGCCGATATCCAGTTTCCTTATATCATTTATATATATGGGATTTTTGTCGATTCACCATCATATTTGGCCGATCTTTTGGCCGATGTTGTCGCGAGTACTATAGCCCCGTCATCAAGACACGACCCACCCAATCACCAAAAAGAACTCGAGCAATGACACTCGGTTAGTCTTCCCTGGCAAATCTTGGCGAACTTCTGGCCTCTCCACTGCGATGTTCATATTAGTTTACCCGCCTTGATTAGATACGAACCGGCGACCCCGTCGCTTGGGTCACTTGTATTTGCATCAATTTGCGCTCGGAGTGCCCGGTCTTAGGCCACGCAAAGCGGGCAAAACGCTATGGACAGCCGCAACAGGAAAAACAGGCCATTCGGATTTGATGAAGATTGGACCCGCGGCAATCATATGGCTGACATTTGTGATAAAAAGATCAAAACATCCAGCCCCCAGAGCGCCACCGCCTTGAGTTTATGTCCCCTATGGGTTACATAAACTCATGTTCACGATTAGGCGCACCCGTGATTATGCGGACTGGATCAAAACGCTAAAAGACTTTCGTGCTCAAGCTCGAATTGCCGACCGCATTGACCGTCTCGCTGCGGGAAATCCTGGGGATGTAAAGCCAGTCGGCGAAGGCGTGAGCGAACTCCGCATTAATTATGGGCCTGGTTATCGTGTCTATTTTGTCCGGGACGGGTCGGTCGTTTATGTTCTTCTTTGCGGTGGCGACAAGGGTACCCAGGACAAAGACATTCGATTAGCTAAAAAACTAGCACAGCAATTGAAGGAGTAATCGCATGCCACTTGAGACATTTGAGTACGACTCCGCCGAATTCCTTGGGAGTGAGGAAGCGATCGCTGAATATCTTTTAGCTGCTAGCGAAGATGGAGACGCAAACCATATCGCTCGCGCTCTTGGTGTTGTCGCGCGCGCGCGCGGCATGTCGGATCTCTCTCGGAATACCGGACTTACGCGACCTGCTCTCTACCGAGCATTAAGTGGCGATGGCAACCCAGAGTTTGGGACGATTGCGAAGGTAGCTGACGCCCTTGGTTACAGGCTAAATCTTGTTTTGAAATCCAGCAGCGGTTCGAACGCCGCGGCGAAGTGAACGGCACATTCGAACGTTTTCTACACGCTTTTTGGGCTCGAGACAGACCGAGGTAGCCGATTTCTCATGGTTTAAGCTCTTGAACGGATTCGAATCAGCGACCCTGTCGGTTTTGGTAGGCTATGAAACTGCTAACGAGTTACGCAAAAACACCAATTGCTAATTCGCGCACGTGCCGAGGATCGGCGACATCAGCTTGATGTGGGCATCAATCCGTTCCAACACTCTATCGGGTAGAACAGCTCGTTCAGGCAGAGACCACCAAGACTGGTTGACGCGCTCGACGGTCTCCGTAACAGCCTTCAGCACAGCAGCTTCAGGCAGTCGCGCACGATGCGCGAAGACTTTCCATCGCTGGGCGTTCATTGCCTTGAACGGCCTTTCACCGGCCAGCGACAGTGCCATGGCATCCGACGGAATGTAAGGGACTGTCGAGAGCACATCATAGACTGGGGCGAGTGCCGGCTTGTTGCCCTTCCCATAATAAATCAGCGACCAATTCTTGAGGTGCATGTCGCCATTGCCTGTCAGGACTGCCAAAGCCAGTCGTCGGACGAACTCGAGGGCTGCCGCTGAAGAAACGGCGATCCCAACAGCCACAGCGATATCATGATATGCGGCCCCCTCATATTTTTGAGACGGATAGACGCCGAATACCTGAGCGAAATCTTCGATATGGATGCGTTCACCACCGGCAACGCGATCGAAACGTTTGACGAGGAGGACTTTGCCGTCGGACAATGTCTCAAACTCCTCCGGAATACCCTCGAACTGCGATTGTTCCACGAGCTCGCGTTCCGGCACGTCCATACCAACCGCTTCGGCCAATGCGAGATTTGCAAATTCGTTTTCCGAGACAGCGGGAAATGATGTTGATGGAAACTTGGCTATATATGAACCCTGCTCGTCGCCTAAGGGGATCGTCAGACCGCCGCCCTTGCCTGTGTTTTTGATGACGGAGAGTTTCATCTGCACACCGGCGAGCGAAAACCGGGCCTTCGGTCTGGGGGTTGTCAAACCCTCATTACGAACAACGCTGCCTTCGCTCGGCACAATTCGGACAGCCCCCGGCAGATCCGATCCGAGTGCCGCAAGCAAATCGAAATCATTTCCTGCTCGCACGCTGCCTGAATGGTGCCTCTCCATCGCCTCGCGCAGTTTATCCTCTGGAAGAAGGTTCGCAAAGAACGATGGCAAAGCCCTTGCGACAGGCTTCGGGTCCTTCCGCAAACCCCCATGTGCCGCGCGAAATGACAAACTGAGCACTGGGAACCCACCCGTCTGTCGATAGCTCTCCTCAAAGCTGAACGCGTTGAAGTCTCCAGGCGTCCTCACGATCATACCGACCTTCAGGTCATTCAGCAGCACGTCCAGTGAGGTTATAGATCTTGGATCAAGAGGCGCATCAGACATTGCCATCACCATCAGGACTGGCGACGAAAGCAGGAAGGTCATCTTCGGCGCCACCTGGCTGCAGTAAAGCTTCAACCGCCGGGACCATCGCTTGAGGGATGAGCATCAGTTCCAGACCAAGCGCACGACCAATGTTGATCAGAGTGGTCGTACGGGCAGCGCTGGCTCCAGCCTCAATCTCTCGGTACCGCGGTCGCGATATACCCGCCATATCCGCAACCTGCTCCTGGGTGAGGCCCAAAGTCTTGCGCGACGTCTTGAGCAGCCGCCCTATGTCCTGAAGAGCCTCCGAATCCGACTTCATATGATACCTTAACGATTCATCTTTCCCATTATGATATGTTTACGTATCTCACAGCATCTGCTCATGTCAAACCAAATGCCACTAATAGGGACCATATGAGGCTAAAAGATCTTCTTACATATCAATTTTGTTTCCTCCACTGAGACAATCTAGGCACCGAAACTGGAGGCACACCCGAAATACACCCTACTTTAAATGTCCGCTCCTATCCGCCTGGCAACATGCCTGCCTCTTGATAGCTTTGGATCATCGTGTCGAACAGCGAGATGTCGGACCTGCTGCGTGCAAGAAGCTGCGCACCGGCGATCGCGGCGAAGATTGATCTTGCCCGCGCATCGCTTCCCTTCTCATCCGTCAGGCCGGCATCGAGCAGCCGCTCCGCTAGCCAGGCGATATTGACGTCAGCGAAGGTCTGCACCTCTGTCCTGACCTGTTCAGGAAGATCATCATACTCCGCGCCGAGGAAGCTGCCGAGACAAAGGCGATTGCCGTTCTCCAGCGACATTCGGAACGTCTCCGGATACTTTCGGAGAGCAGCCTTCGGATCGCCTTTTACGTCGGCGACTTCTTCGAGCCACGCCTTCGTGTCCTGCCAGTAGCGCTTTGCGATCGCGGCTGCGAGATCGGCCTTGCTTGGAAAGTGGTGATAGATGCTGGCCGCCTTGATGCCGACTTCGGCCGCTAGCTCGCGCATGTTGAGCCCCCCATAGCCGTGCGCTTGGGCGCTTAAACGCCCTGCGGCCAGTATGGCTTCCCTCGCATTCCCGGACATAATTCCCAAACTCCGTTTTTATCCTAACAAATGTTAGATAGGGGTTGACGGCCTATTTGTAAAGCACTAGCTCTGTACTGCCTACCAACTGTTAGTTAGAGAGAGCGCCATGAGCAACGAACTGATTTACTCCGATGCCACCAAGCTGGCAGAACTCATCCGCAACAAAGACGTATCGCCTGTCGAAGTCGTTCGGGCACATCTCGACCGCATCCAGGCGGTCGACCCCCAGGTCAATGCAATCGTGACTGTCGCCGACGGAGCGCTTGAAGCCGCCCGCCGAGCAGAAGCCGCCGTCCTTGCTGGTGAGGAACTCGGCCCACTGCACGGCGTGCCGTTTACCGCCAAGGATTCGATCGACACAGCCGGCGTCCTGACGCTGCGCGGTTCGCCGATCTTCAAGGGCCGCACGCCAGACCGTGACGCCACAAGTGTCGCCCGCATGAAGCAGGCAGGTGGCATCCTTCTTGCCAAGACCAATCTGCCGGAATTTTCCTACTGGATTGAAAGCGACAACCTGTTGTCCGGACGCTCCAATAACCCATGGGATTTGGAGCGCACGCCAGGTGGGTCAAGCGGCGGTGAATCCGCCGCCATCGCTGCAGGCATGTCGCCGATCGGTCTGGGAACTGACCTTGCAATTTCCGTCCGTGGTCCTGCTGCGCAGACTGGCATCACCTCGATGAAAGCGACCCATGGGCGCGTGCCGATGACCGGCATCTGGCCACGTGCGCCGCGTCGCTTCTGGCACGTTGGCCCAATGGCTCGTTCGGTGCGTGACATCGCACTGGCCTTCTCGCAGCTGGCAGGCCCGGACGGGCAAGATGCATTCGCCTCCAGCACGGTTCCTTTCGACGCAGGCATTGGCCGGCAGCCATATCGGCAGCTTCGCGTGGGTTGGATGGTCGGACCGGGATTCGGCCCTGTCCATCCGGAAGTTGCCGCCACAGTTAAGGCTGCTGCCGAGGCGTTGAAAGGCCTGGGTGTCTCGGTCGAGCATGTCGGTATCCCCGCGCTGGAGAAGGACTTCGCGCTTGACGTCTTCAACCGTCTCCACGTTATGGAGATGAAGCCAGCCTTCCGTGAGGCGACCGCTGGTCGTCGAGAAGACGAACTTTACAAGATGGCAAAGACAATGCTGTCACTGCCCGACACCTCCATGGATGACTACATCGACGCCGAACAGGCCGCCGAGCGCCTGCGTGATGGCTATGCTGATTACTTCTCACGCTACGATGCGCTCATCACCCATGTCTTGCCAATTCCAGCCCATAAGCATGGCGTCGAGGAATTTGTGATAGATGGCCAGACAGTCGACGCCACTTACCTCCAAGGCGCTACCGTGCCTCTTAATGTCACGGGTCTGCCAGGCGTCTCTATGCGATTTGGAACAAGTAAGGAAGGATTGCCGATCAACGTCCAGATCGTCGGTATGTGGCAGGCTGAATCGACTATCCTTCACATCGCATCCCTGCTTGAAAACGTCAGCTCGACACGGGCGATGCGGCCTCAGCTCTGAATGCTACTAACTATTCGGCACGGCGTTCTTAAGTGGGAAGGCCGTGTTCCTTCGCCACATCGGCGATTAGGTTAGGATTGCCTTTAGGGGCGTTCACCTTGAAAGGAGTCGAACCGCGGACCACCGCCTCTTGCGGGCTAACTAGCTCAAATAGAAGCGGAAGACGCACGCCGATGTAATGAACACCATAAGCCATCTTATGCCGGCGCCGCAGAGCTAGTTGCCAATTCTACCCACGGATCAAATGATCGCCGGATGTTCCCTCTTCTTCATCGTAGAAAAAGTCACCCGCCGCATTGCAGGCTCCCTGCGGTCCTCACGTGTCGCGTTCGCGACTATAGTACTTCCTATGACGTGCGGAATGCGGTCAGTCCTAGTTATGGAAAGCGCGAAAACTCAGCGACAGTTTTCGTATGGATCGGCGAAACCTTTATCAACCGCGTAAATGATGACCCATACCATAAGTCGATTTCATCTCGATACGACACCTCCGTAAAATGGCTCAAGGAAAGCCTAAAGGAGGCACGCCACGTGCAAAGAACAGTTATTGTCACAGGTGGATCGCGCGGGATCGGTCGCGCCACCGCCCTGCTCCTTGCCGCACACGGTTGGGACATTGTCGTCAATTACGCCAACAATCATGACGAAGCCGCATCTGTCGTCGCAGAGATCGTCGGACGAGGTGGGCGTGCGAATGCGGTTCGCGCCGATGTTTCATCAGCGGCCGAAATGAAGGCGCTCTTCGATCAAGCGGAAGGCGCTTATGGCAAGGTGAACGCGCTGGTGAGCAGTGCGGGCATCATCAGGCCGTCGCTGATCAAAGACCTCGACGACGCAGGGTTGTCGGAACAACTAGACACAAATCTTAGAGGAACAATTAACGGCATGCGCGAAGCCGCGCGACGCATCGTCGACGGCGGCCGCATCGTTAGCATCTCCAGCACGACGCTTGCCCTCAACCCTCCAGGCTACGGCATCTACAACGCGACGAAAGCCGCCATCGAGGCTCTGACGCGCGTGCTTGCCAAGGAGCTTGGAAGTCGGCGGATTACCGTCAACGCCGTGGCTCCTGGTCCTGTCGAAACGGATTTGTTCGTTACGGGCAAGAGCCAGACCGAGATCGACCGCATGGCCCAAGCGGCACCCTTCAAACGTCTCGGACAGCCACAGGACATTGCCGAAGTCGTCGCATTTCTTCTGTCTGACGCAGCAGGATGGGTCAATGGCCAAGTCGTGCGCGCCAATGGCGGCTTGGCTTAAGGAGAAACATTATGTCCCAGAAAGTCATTGTCGTCACAGGCGCCGGATCCGGTATCGGTCGCGCCGTCGCCGAGGCGCTCGCCATTGCGGGCCACATTGTCTACGCTTCGATGCGATCTCTCAAGGATCGAAACCAGGACCGTGTGGAGCAGGTGTCGCGGTTTGCGGCGGAGAAGAAAATAGACCTGCGCGCGCTTGAGCTCGACGTCCTCTCGGAGGAAAGCATAAGAGCAGCGTTCGATCAGGTCCTGTTCGAGACCGGCCGTCTCGACGTGGTCGTCAACAATGCGGGCATGCTGATGGTGGGCATTGCCGAAGCCTTCACGCCTGCGCAAATGGCAAGAATTTTAGACACCAACGCAATCTCCTGGCTTCGGGTAAACCGGGCAGCGCTGCCAATCATGCGCCGGCAGAAGGAAGGCGTCCTTGTCCACGTTGGCAGCACGACCTCGCGCATCCATGAGCCCTTCATCGGGCCCTATATCGCCAGCAAGGCGGCGGATGAGGCTCTGGCTGAAGCGATGAGCTTCGAAGCGGCACCTTTTGGCATCGAGAGTGTCATGGTCGTGCCCGGCGCGTTTACATCCGGCACGGAACATTTCGCGGACGCACACGGACCGGAGAGCCTCGCCGTCGTCAGCCAATACGGTGAGCTTCCGGATCGTCTTCGCGGCCTCGGCACAGCGCTTGAGGTACTGGATGCCGACAAAGGCCTCGGTCTGACTGTCGAATCCGTTGGCAAAGCGGTGAAGGATGTCCTCGATCTTCCGTTCGGAGAGAAACCGTTCAGGATTACGATCGATCCACAGGCCAAAGGGACGGACGAGATTGAAGCCTTGATCGGCGCCAGGCAGCGTTCGTTCTTCGAGAGACTTGGGATAGCCGACCTGATGAGGCCCAAGCGTCCATAGTCTGAACCCGACCACGCAATCGCGAGCAGACCTTACTTTCCATAGGAACATACGCATGAGCGACATCCTCCAAACCGCTGGCTTGGTCATCGCGTTGGCAACGCCATCTCCTGCTACACAGGGCAGTTTATCTGTCGAGCAGGCGATCGAGGTCGTGCGGCCTGTCTATAACGCACTCACCGCGGCGTCATCAGCGGATGTGCGCATTCATCTTGAAAGCGGCACGACAAAGGATTGGCAGAATTGCGGCTCTACCAACGCCTGCGATGACCGCGAAGCGACGATCGCGAGATGGAGCGCCCGGATCGCCAAGGTACCGGATTTCAGGTTCGAGATCAGGGATGTTGTCACGATGGGGAACAGGATTGTTGTTCGCAGCGAAGCTCAAGGCACACCTGTCGGCGAGTTTCTCGGTGTCGCCCAGTCCGGTCACGCCTTCCGGATCATGACCATCGATGTCCACGAAGTTCAAGATGGCAGATTTTCCCGGACATATCACGTCGAAGACTGGGCGCGCGCCGCGCGCCAGCTGCGCGACCAGGATTGAGGCGAGTTACACCCGCGCATGCCATCTAACCTTTCTGGCACAGGCCAGTCTAGGAGTCGGCCTTTTCAAAGAGTGACCCGATCACCTCACGCAGCCAGCGCTGTGCGGGGTGAACGTCGTTGCGCCTATGCCATGCCATATCGAACTTTGCCGTTCCAAGTTCCAATGGCGGCTTCAGGACGTGAAGCTGTTCGCGATACCCGGAAGCTTCGACGACGCCCTTCATCAGCGTCGCTATCAGGTCGGACGACGCAACGAGCGGCGGCGCGGCGTACATTTGGGGGAGCGTCAGCGAAAGGCGCCGTCGCAACCCCAGCTTGCCGAGCGCGGCATCGACCATCCCGAAACGCTCGTTTTCCGGAGAAACCAGAAGATGCGACATCTGGAGAAACGAGTCGAGCGTTAGCTCTGCGTCTGCTTGCGGATGGTCTTTGCGGAGGACGCAGACGAAACTCTCCTCGAACAGTCGTTCGCTCAGGATACGACCTGCCGTCGTGTGCGGCACGCCGACGGTTAGATCTGCCTCCCCAGAATCCAGAAGCGAGAGGACCGCGTCGCGATGGTCGAAGTTGCGGATCCGTAAAACGATACCCGGCGCCTGAGTTCGCAGGAGAGCAAGTAGTTTTGGCAGGACAATAAACGCCGCGTGCTCGGAAAGGCCGATCGAGAATGTGACGGTTGACTTAGAGGGGTCGAAGACCTGCGTGAACTCCAGAGTTCGTTGGATTTCTGCCAGCGCATGGCCGAGAGGTTCGGCGAGATCGAGCGCGCGCGGCGTCGGCTGCAACCCGTCTGGGCCACGAATAAACAGATCATCCCGCAAGAGAGCACGCAGACGGGAAAGTGCTGCACTCATCGCCGGCTGTGTGCGCCCGATCCTTACTCCTGCACGCGTCACGCTCCGCTCGGCCATTAGAGCGTCGAAGGCAACAAGGAGGTTCAGATCGATACCATGTAAATCCATGCGGTGGATGTTACAGCATATCTAATATCGATTTCAACGATGAAATCGCGTGACGTACGTTGCTCATCGTCAACATGGAAAGATTAATATGAGCAACGAACAACCACCATACAGCGGGATAAGCACCGCAGATCTACAGACGCTTCGCACCTTCTACAAAGCGTTTGAAGGAAACTCTGATCTACTTGACGAAAGCGTCGTCGCGGACTGGCAAGACATTCCGCTTGCGCCGGGCCAAGCGGCGGGCCGGGATGGGTTCAAACCCATGATCGCCGCTTTCTCTGAAGCGTTCGCTGACCTCAAGATCGAGATCGTCGATGTGATCGGCGGGCCGGACAAGGCAGCGGTCCGCGCCGTCATTACCGGCCGCCACGTCGCAGCTTGGTTCGGAGTCGCCCCGACCGGCCGCGAATTCTCGCTTCCGATCCATGAGTTCCACGCCTTTGAGAACGGCCGGATTACCCACACCTGGCACATGGAAGACTGGATGGGCTGGTTTGCCCAGATGGGTGCCTGGCCGGTCAAGAACTAGGAGCTGACAATGCAACAGATCATTCTTTCAGACTATGAGCAAACCCCTGTTCTGCAGGACGCCGCTATGCCTGAGCCGAAAGACGGAGAGGTGCTGGTCCGCATCGCAGCCGCGGCCCTCAACCCGCTCGACGTCAAGCTGCAGCGCGGTCAGGTGCACGCCTACTTCCCGCTCAGCTTCCCGTCGGCCATCGGCACTGATCTCGCGGGCACGATCGAGAAAACAGGCTCGCTGACCTCGCGGTGGCGGACGGGCGATCGGGTCATGGCGCGGCTCGATCCGACGACGGGTGGCGCCTTTGCGGACTATGCAATCGTGCCGGAAGATCAACTGGTGCTTGTTCCTGAAGATCTGGACCTCAACAGCGCAGCCGGATTGCCAACCGCTGCAGGAACAGCTTGGCAGGCACTTTTAGAGATGGCAGATCTTCAAGCCGACCAGACCGTCCTTGTGCATGCGGGTACCGGGGGTGTCGGAAGCTTCGCTATCCAGTTCGCCAGGGGCCTTGGCGCCCGGGTTATGGCCACTGCGTCGGGAGACGGTGTGGAGATCGCGCGCGAACTGGGTGCAGATCAGGTCATCGACTATCGATCCGAGGATTTTGCCCGCAAGGTTTCCGACATCGATGTGGTGCTGGACACGATCGGCGGGGAGACACAGCAGCGCTCTTTCGAGGTGTTGCGCAGTGGTGGTAAGCTGCTTTCCACCGTGTCTCCGCCCGATCAGGCACTGGCGACCGCCCACATGGTCGAAGGTGCATTCGTGTTTCACACATCGAACGCAAAGCGGCTCTCGGATCTGGTCAAGGCGATGGGCGCAAAGGGCCAATCGGTCCTGATCGATGATGTTTTCCCCATTACCTCGTTCGCAGAGGCCTTCGAGCGTCAGGCATCTGGCAGGGCGCGTGGCAAGATCATCCTGAGTTTCTGATCGCCCTCGTGGGAGCAATGAAGCCGGGCGGCGTTTTCGCCCGGCTCTTTCTTCTTATCACTCGGCGCTCGTGAACCGTTTATGCCGTGCCGAAGTAATCCAATCCTTCGAGATCGTCGATCAATGCGGGGCCAACCGGCCGCCAGCCGAGTTCTTGCTGTGTCCGCTGGCTGTCGACGGGGTTATCGACTCCAACAAAAGGGCGCCAGGAAGCCGAACTGGCGCTTGGCTTGCAGCGATGTTGCGGATCGGACTGGAAGACCGAGATCTTTGGCCATGATTTCAGCAATCTGCTTGTATGTGACCCCCTCCTCTGCTGCGCCGTGATAAACACCCCCCGCCCGTCCCTTTTCAAGCGCTAGCTCGAAGAGAGAGACGGCGTCGCCGATATGTACTCCACTCCATCGATTTGAGCCGTCTCCGACATAGAGCACCTCACCATTCTTACGGGCAGCTGTCGCGAGTTGCGGAATTAATCCGCTGTCGCCCCGACCGTGCACTGACGGCGCGAGCCGAACCACGGATGCCCGCACGCCACGCTGCGCCCATTGCCTCACCAAGGCCTCGCTGACAGCACGAACGTGACCGGGCGAGCGGGGATCGGGCAAATCGGATTCCACAGCAAGGCGTTCGGCGCGCGCGCCTGGGGGGCCGGCCACGCCCATAGTAGCGAACGCCGTCACCATCGGGCGTCCGGATCCAGCCAACGCCGCGGCCAAAGCATCGATGGCTGCCTCGTTCGTGGCCGTTATCGCCTGCATCATTCTCGCGACGGTGTTGCCGGGCCATCCTCCAAGGAGAGCGCCAAACAAGCGCCGGCGCGGTAGGTCGCCCGGCGAAAAGCTGTAGGCGAGATGGACGACCGCATCGGCCTCGGCAGCTCCTCTACGGAGAATATCGAGATCGACGATGCTCCCTCCAAGCGGACGCACGCCCAGAGACCGTAATCGATGCTCTGATGTCTTTGAACGGGCCAATCCGACGATCTCGTGGCCTTTTGCTGACAAATGCTCAGTGAGCGCAGGGCCGACGAAACCGGTTGCCCCCGTCATGAAGATACGCATCTAGTTACTCCTTGGAAGTTGTCACGGGGTGAGCGAACAGAACGCTTGTCGGACGACGCCAGAGAAAGAGCTCGGCGAGCAGAAGGTTTGGTAGCCAGCAAGCCCATGCGATAGTGCGGTAGGCTGTTAGAAATTCGACGTTGAAGACGTCCGAGAGCGGCAGGTAGATACGAAGCGTCACTGCTGAGAGCGTGAGCGCAAAGGACCGGATCATCCAGCGCCGGTGCGATGCAATACGGCCGGCAAGAACCTCGTGCACTGCAAGACCTGTCGTTATAAGCCACGCCAAGCCGAGGGCAGCGAAACCCGCCCCGGCCACGGGACCCGAGGACAGACCAGTCGCCAGCACCAGCGCCGCTAGGCCACCGCTCGCGCAACCAAGTGCGTAAATGCGACCGATACACTTGTGAAGAAACGGCCACCGTACTCTTAATCGCGGCCGAAATTGCCACGGTCCGAGAAGCAGTGCTGTTGCAGCACCGGCCGCGTGCACCGCGATCCAGGGATCAAAATGCCGGTTGGCAGCGACATTTGGGGGGACCGGCCCTTGGCCCAGAAGATAGCGATAGGAAATCAGCGCCACCGCGGTTGAGATCGTTGCCGCGGACGCCCAGACGAACAGGCCCAAGCGCGATCGAGATAGATGCGCCGTTTTCACAGCATCCTCAAGAAGCAGGATGTCCGAAACCGGAGTACGAGGGGTGTGGGCATGAGATTTCCTATGATCATTTAGATTTCCAAACTATCCCTTGTTGCACGAACCATCTATGCTTATCCGACCGAGAAATCTTCGAGATCGTTCGAAACATGGATCCATTGTCCGACATCCTGACCATTCTAAAGCCCCGTCGGCTGGAGACCGGCGCCACCGATGTGGGAGGCGACCTGTCGATCCGGTTTCCACCGCATGAAGGCCTGTACTGTTATGCGGTGCTGGAAGGTGCGTGTTGGTTGACGCTGGAGGACGGCGCCACGCCGCTCCGGCTCAAAGCCGGGGATTGCGTCTTAATGCCGAGCGGTCGTCCGTTTCGCATTTGCAGCAAACAAGGCCTCACATCCGTGGATGCCGCTGTTTTCTTCGCTGGCCGGAGCAATGGCGAAGTCGTTATCTATGAGAAGGGAGGCACTTGTTTTGTGTGTGCCGCACATTTCGGTTTCGACACTCCGGATTCGAGTTTGCTGCTCGGCATGCTTCCGCCGGTTGTCCATATTAACGACCAAACAGATCAGACCGCGATGCGCTGGGCGCTGGACCGGATGATGGCGGAGCTGCGTACACCTAGAGCAGGAAGCGATCTTCTCGTTGAGCACCTCTCCCACCTGATACTGATCCAGGCACTGCGCCAGCACCTCACAGCGCGGGACGGCACACGTGTTGGATGGCTTTCGGCGTTAGCTGACCCACCCGTCGCAGCGGTCATCGCAGCTCTGCATGCGAAACCAGCTGATCGATGGAGCGTCGCGGCAATGGCCAAGATCGCTGGCATGTCGCGCACTGTCTTTGCGCTCCGCTTCAAGGCGAGCGTCGGCGCCAGTCCGATGGAATATCTGACGCGCTGGCGCATGATGTTAGCCGCCAACGCTCTGAGGCAGCCACACAGAACAATTGCCTCAGCCGCGCTGGCAGTCGGATATGACTCTGACAGCGCGTTTAGCACCGCCTTCAAGCGCATTATGGGCTGCTCGCCTCGTAAGTATCATGCAAGGATGAGCAATGAGAACGCTGTCTAGAGCTGCATCACACATCAAAAATTGCTTGGAACTCGATACTCTGTTCGAACAGAGCGAGCGCGTAATTGGCTGGGTCAGGCGTTCACGACGTAAGGTCGTTGCTAGGTCCTGTTGACAAAGTTGGGCAACCATATTTTTGCGGCGACCAGGGCGAGGAAGCCATCGAAAGATTTTCGGGTCTTGTCGTATCGGGTAGCAACACGACGGAACTGCTTGATCCGATTGAACATCCCGATGCAGTTTCAATCTTGTAGTTTCTGAAGTCGCAGGCGGGCGAGGCTTTCCGGTTTGTCTTCGGCGGGATGACCGGCCTGATCCCTTGGAATGGGCGGCGACAATTACGCCGACGTCTTATTCGAAATGGGGCTCATGTATGCGACCGGTCGCGGCTGCGCCGTTGATTTCATCGCCGCCCACAAGTGGCTGATCATCGCCGCCATCAAGGGCTAAGCTGGGCTGCAGCACCGCGCGGTGACCTTGCCCAGACGATAAGCTAGGCCGAACTCGCCGATGCACCATGTCCCGCCCGCGAATGGATGACGGCGCACTGATGAATGATACAAGCTCGGACGCAATTAGAGCTGTGGGCTGTGCTTTTTTCCCAGCCACGTTGGGGTCGGAACAAGAGCAGTCCGAAATCGTACGCTAAGGTCGAACGAAACCGGAACGATACCGTAGATCGGATGTGCAACATCCGATCTCTGTGGATT
>NZ_JBNWDR010000007.1:0-324809 GCF_053521785.1 Agrobacterium sp. A3-95
GGCGAGCACGACGGCGATGATGCCACCGGCCGATGCGCCGCCGACGTCGTAGCCCAGAAGCGCCGTGCGATAGATGAGGAAGGCAAGGTTGGTCGAGGCATAACCCGGGCCGCCATTGGTGGTAACGAGGATTTCCGCGTAAACGCCGAGCAGGAAGATCGTCTGGATGAGGATGACGACGGTGATGGCGCGGGCAAGATGCGGCAGCGTCAGGTAGATGAAGCGGTTGATGAAGTTGGCGCCATCCATCTCGGCCGCTTCCTTCTGCTCGCCATCGAGCGACTGGAGGGCGGTGAGCAGGATCAGCGTTGCAAAGGGCAGCCATTGCCAGGCGACGATGATGATGATGGAGAGCAGCGGAAACTGCGCGAACCAGTCGACCGGCTGCAGGCCGAAGAAGCGCGACAGATCGGCAAGCACGCCGTAACCGGGATGCATGATCATGTTCTTCCACACCAGCGCCGCAACAGGCGGCATGACGAAGAAGGGCGAGATGATCATGATGCGCACGATGCCCTGACCGAAGATGTCCTGGTCAAGCAGAAGCGCAATCGCAATACCGCCGATGACAGTGATCAGAAGCACGCCGCCGACGATGGCAAGCGTGTTGAAGATCGACTGGAAGAAGGCCGGATCGGTATAGAAATACTGGTAATTGAACAGGCCCGCGAAGCTGACATTGGCAGGGTTGAGCAGATTGTAGTTCTGGAACGAAAACCACAGCGTCATCGCCAGGGGCACGATCATCCACACCAGCAAAAGCAGCACCGAAGGCGCAAGCATAACCCGCGCCAGACCGCTCGTGTTTCGTGTTGCCATTGATAGTCCCCTCCATGACCAATACCCGCAACGTCCCCGCCGGGACATCCGAATTTAACTTGACGATTGTCTTAGCAGCGACCTTCGCCCGTCGCCGCATGGTAGGTTGCTAGCACCTGATCCACCGCGGCGATCAGAACCTCCTCCATATCCTTGCCTGCAACCGTGGCGAGCGGAAGCTCGCCGAGGTATTGGCGCAGCAGGGTTTCGGGAATTGTCTTCCCGTCAAGCGCCTTATGCAAGGCGGAAACGGCTGCGAGCGCCTCGGGCCTTGTCCAGTAATAGCGAATGCGGTCGCTGTAGCTGTAGTGGCGCTGCAATCTGAGCGTGATGTCATCACCATGGTAATGACCCTGCCAGTCGCCGGGCGCGCCGAGCATCAGCTGTTCCATGGTCCGCGCCAGCGGCCGGTCGCCATAGTCGCCGACCATCTCGGATGCGATCATATCGAGAGCGTAGAGTGCTTCGCGGTAAGCGAAGGTCAGCCCCGGACCGACTTTCAGGATCGGATATCCATCGCGCACAAGGGCGCCAAGTGCTGCTCTCGTTTGATAATCCGTCGAGTGTGCCTCAAAGACCAGTTGCGGTTCGCCGTCCAGCACGGCGCTGAGCGCCATGGCCGCATCCGGATTGTAAGCGACGACATTGTCGCTGCCGAATTCCACGCCGGGCTGCACGACAAAGGCGATGACCCGTTCGAACGCATCGGAAAGACCGTGCTGCGCGAATATCTCACGGTGCAGGTCAATGGTCGTGCGCGCCGCCTGCGGCTCGGTGGGCGCCACCGTGTCGAGCACGTGATCGGCGCCGCCCGGCACCGGCACTTCGGTGCCGAGAATGTAAAGCGGTTTTGGCAGGCCCGCCTCGGCGGCTGCCTTTTCGGCGACAGCCGCGAGTTTTGCCGCGCGATTGGCAATGGTCACGTCATCCAGTGCGGACGGCTCTCCGGCGCAGCCCATCGACGCATCCAGATGAATCTTGCGAAAACCGGCTGTGACATAGGCTTCGACCATGGTGGCTGCTTTTGTCAGCGCGTCCTCGGCTTTCTCCTTGCGCCAGGGATTGGGGCCGAGATGATCACCGCCGAAAATCAGGAGCTCGCCAGGCAGTCCTTCTTCCTGCGCAATGCTGTTGACGAAGGTAACGAAGTCGCGCGGCGTCATGCCGGTATAACCGCCGAGATGATTGACCTGGTTGCAGGTGGCCTCGATGAGCACGGCTGTTTGACCGGCAGCGGCGCGGCGGATTGCGGCGCGCAGGACAACGGGGTGGGCAGAGCAGACCGAAGTGATGCCTGCGGGCTTGCCGGCACGGCGCGCGGCGGCGAGGTTTTCCAGAATGGCGGTCATAGGACTTCCTCCGACAATAGCGCGGTCATGAAGGCGTCAAGTTCGGCAAGGCTGGCAGCGCCTTCCATGGGGCCGCGCTTTATGACGTTGTGCGCGCCGGATGCATTGGCATAGGTGAGCGCTCTTTCGGGATGCATGCCGAGGCGGCGGCAGGTGAGGTAAGTTGCGCCGAAACAGTCGCCGGCGCCGGTCGGATCGATTTCGGAGACCGTCAGTCCGGGGGCGTCGATGCGTCCATAGGCGCGGCTGAAGTGGCTGGCGCCTTGCGCGCCGCGCTTCAGCACGATCTCGCCGATACCGGAGGCGAGGAGCTTTTCTATCGCTGCGTCCTCGTCATCCAGACCGGAGGCAGCTTGAAGTTCTTCGCCGGAAGGCAGCAGAAGGTCGGTGACATCAAGGAGATCGTCGATCAGCTTGCGGCCCTCGTTACCCTGCGCCAGTTCCTTGCGGATGTTCGGATCGAAAGACACCGAGCCGCCGCGCGCCTTGACGCTTTTGATCGCCTCCAGAATGATCTCGCCGATACCGGCAATCGCAAACGCCGATCCCATGACGTGCACATGGCCCGCCTGTTCGATGAGAGCCTGCGCCTTATCAGTCATGTGCGTTTCGCGCGCTGCCGAATGGGCGATGTTGAAAACGAAATCCCGTGCACCGTTTTCCCTATAGCGGACAAAAGCGCTGCCGGTCGGCCGGTCCGCAACGGTGGCGATGGCCGATATGTCCACGCCGTCACGGCGCAGCCGCTCGATGTTGAGGCGGCCGAAATCGTCATCGCCAACCGCCGCGATAATGCCGGCGCTGCCGCCGCAACGCGCGACCTGGTCGATGAAAATGGCGGGCGCGCCGCTTGGAAAGGGGCCGATCAGCGTTTGCGGCTCGAGAAAGCCGTCGCCCACTGTCGTCGCCATGATTTCCACGAGGATTTCACCCGCCGTAATGGTCGGGCCTTTCGCGTGCGGCGCAAGTGCGGATACCTGCCTCATCATCTCCTCCATATGCATTCGGCTCCCACCTTTCCCGTGGGTGCAAACCCCCGACGTTCCGGCTCTGTTATTTTCCGGATATCAGTTAAAATTTACGCGCGTCAAGATATTTTTTGATGATGATTTTGTTGCGATGCAGCAAGTAAAGCGGATCATGCAATTATTTTTGATGACATTATCGACTTTAAAACAGCGAGTTATAGCAATATATCCAAGAGTGCTCGCGTCACAGTTTATTTTTGGATGTTGACAAATGGCGCGATTTTGCGAGATAAAAATTTACGCATGTATTGTTATGCGTGGACATCCGTAAAGGAGGAGCGGGTCTCATGAGCAAATTCATTGGAATTCTGTCGTCGTCTGTGGTTGGAGCGGGCCTTTTGGCCGGACTTGCGCAGGCGGAAGAAATCAACATCGCCACCGTCAACAATGGCGACATGATCATCATGCAGAAGCTTTCCAGCGCCTGGGAGAAGGAAACAGGAAACAAGATCAACTGGATCGTGCTGGAAGAGAATGTTCTGCGCGAACGCGTCACCACCGATATTGCCACCAATGGCGGCCAGTTCGACATCATGACCATCGGCGGTTACGAAGCGCCGATCTGGGGCAAGCAGGGCTGGCTGGCTCCGGTCGATGATCTCGGCGACGATTACGATTACGCCGATCTGCTCGATCCGATCAAAAAGGGCCTGACGGTGGACGGCAAGCTCTATGCCGTGCCGTTTTATACCGAAAGCTCGTTTACCCTTTACCGCAAGGACCTGTTCGACGCGGCCGGCCTGAAAATGCCTGATAATCCGAGCTACGACCAGATCAAGGACTTCGCGGCCAAGTTGACGGACAAGTCGAAACAGCAATATGGCATTTGCCTGCGTGGCAAGCCGGGCTGGGGCGAGAACATGGCTTTCCTCGGTACCATGATCAATACCTATGGTGGACGCTGGTTCGACATGGACTGGAAGCCGCAGCTGACGAGCGAGCCGTGGAAAAAGGCGATCTCGGATTATGTTGCGCTGATGACCTCCTACGGCCCGCCCGGTGCGGCGACCAACGGCTTTAACGAGAACCAGACGCTGTTCGCATCAGGCCATTGCGCCATGTGGATCGACGCCACCTCGGCTGCGGGACGTATCTACGATCCCAAACAGAGCCAGGTTGCCGACAAGACCGCTTTCACGCGTGCTCCGGTAGAGGCAACGCCGAACGGATCGAGCTGGTCGTGGTCATGGAACCTTGCAATTCCGAACACCACGAAGAAGCTCGAAACCGCCAAGTCATTCGTTAAATGGGCGACCTCGAAGAACTATGTGAAGACGGTAGGCGAAAGCGAAGGCTGGGTCGCCGTGCCGCCCGGTACGCGCAAATCCACCTATGAGCTGCCAGAATACAAGAAAGCCGCACCCTTTGCGGATACGGTGCTGAAAGCCATCATGTCCGCCGATCCGTCGAAGCCGACAAAGGATCCGGTCCCCTATACCGGCGTGCAGTTCGTCGCCATACCGGAATTCCAGTCGATCGGCACGGTTGTCGGCCAGCAGATTGCGGCAGCACTCTCCGGCCAGCAGACCGTCGATACGGCGCTCGAAGGCGCCCAGAAACAGGTCGAGCGTGACATGACCCGCGCGGGCTACATCAAGTAGCCGCGTCCTCCCGGCGTGCCGCCCGTTCGTCACTTTGGCGGCGGGCGGCATGGGTGGGGCTGGCGCACCCGCCGCCCTCATTCCTGTGCTTGTCACAGAAATCCAGTCAGCCCAAGTCCTTGGGCTGAAAAGGACTCTCTCGCCACGCAGACGCGCGTCGGCTGGATTCCTGTGACAAGCACAGGAATGAGGGGAGTGAGAAATCGCATCTAACACAAACGCGCATGGCCGAGTTCATCCATTACCCGCCATGCATCACGGAGATCGACATGAGATTGAAGAACAAGGTCGCGCTGATTACCGGCGCCGCCCGCGGCATCGGCCTTGGTTTTGCACAGGCTTTCGCCGATGAGGGTGCAAAGGTCATCATCGCCGATATCGATATTGCCAGGGCGACCGCTTCTGCAGCCGCTATAGGCCCATCCGCCAAGGCCATCCGTCTGGACGTGACTGACCTTGGTCAGATCGATGCGGTTGTAAAGGCGGTCGATGAGGAATTCGGCGGCATCGATATTCTCGTCAACAATGCCGCGATCTTCGATATGGCGCCGATCAACGGCATTACCGAAGAGAGCTATGAGCGGGTTTTTGACATCAATCTCAAGGGGCCGCTTTTCATGATGAAGGCCGTCTCCAATGTCATGATCGCGCGTGCGCGCGGCGGCAAGATCATCAATATGGCGAGCCAGGCCGGTCGGCGCGGTGAGGCGCTCGTCACGCTTTATTGCGCTTCCAAAGCGGCGATCATTTCCGCCACGCAGTCGGCGGCGCTGGCGCTCGTCAAACACGGCATCAACGTCAATGCGATTGCGCCGGGTGTCGTGGATGGCGAGCATTGGGAAGTGGTCGATGCGCATTTCGCCAAATGGGAAGGCTTGAAGCCGGGTGAGAAGAAGGCGGCGGTGGCCAAATCCGTGCCGATCGGCCGTTTCGCCACGCCGGATGACATCAAGGGCCTTGCAGTTTTCCTCGCCTCTTCCGACAGCGACTATATTCTCGCCCAGACATATAATGTCGACGGCGGCAACTGGATGAGCTGAAAAGCCGGAGATGACCATGCATGCGATTCAATTCGTCGAGAAGGGACGAGCCGTGCTTACGGACGTGCCCGTCGCCGATCTGCCGCCGGGGCATGCCCTTGTCCGGGTCAAGGCTTCGGGGCTGTGCCATACCGATATCGACGTGCTGCATGCGCGTTACGGTGACGGTGCCTTTCCCGTCATTCCCGGCCATGAATATGCCGGCGAAGTTGCGGCGGTGGCGGCAGATGTCACAGGCATCAAGGTCGGCGACAGGGTTGTCGTCGATCCCAATCTGCCCTGCGGCACCTGCCCCAGTTGCAGGAAAGGGCTTACCAACCTTTGCAGCACGCTGAAGGCCTATGGCGTTTCCCACAATGGCGGTTTTGCGGAATTCAGCGTGGTGCGCGCCGACCAACTGCATGGCATAGGTTCCATGCCCTATCACGTGGCAGCACTTGCCGAACCGCTCGCCTGCGTCGTCAACGGCATGCAGAGCGCGGGTATTGGCGAGAGTGGGTCGGTGCCGGGCAATGCGCTTGTTTTTGGCGCCGGCCCCATCGGCCTGCTGCTCGCCCTGTCGCTGAAATCACGAGGCATTGCGACGGTGACGATTGCGGACATCAACGAAAGCAGGCTGGACTTCGCTGAAAGTCTTGGACTTCAGACGGCGGTTTCCGGGTCTGAGGCGCTGCTGCGGCAACAGAAGGCGTTCGATTTCGTGGCGGATGCGACCGGCATCGCAGCTGTTGCGGAAGCAATGATCCCGCTGGTCGCGGATGGCGGCACGGCGCTGTTTTTCGGTGTCTGCGCGCCGGATGCCCGTATCTCGGTTGCGCCTTTCGAAATCTTCCGGCGGCAGCTGAAGCTTGTCGGCTCACATTCGCTGAACCGCAACATGCCGCAGGCGCTTGCCATTCTGGAAACGGATGGCGATGTCATGGCGCGGCTGGTGTCGCACCGGCTGCCGCTTTCGGATATGCTGCCGTTCTTTATGAAAAAGCCGTCCGATCCGGCCACGATGAAAGTGCAATTTGCAGCCGAATGATCGTTTGGCCGTTGATAACCGTATTCGACCGGCTTTTCGTGCGAAGGCCGGTCGATATAGAGTACCACATGTAATATTTCATGGGGGCAAGCACTTTGGCCAAATCTATCAGGACGATGGAAGAGTTCTCGGAATTCGTCGGCCTTTCCCGCCCGACTGTTTCGAAATACTTCAATGATCCGGCCTCGGTCCGCAAGAAGACGCGGGATGCCATCGAGGATGCGCTGAAGAAATCGGGCTTCCGACCGAATATCTTCGCTGTCAACCTCAACCGCCGCCGCTCCAATATCATCGGCATCATTATTCCCAACTCAACCGACCCGTTCTACATGGCGCTGACGAGCCGTATCGAACTCATCGCCAACGAGGCGGGGTTCCTTGCCTTCGTGCTGTCGTCCGACGGCAAGGCGGAAATCGAGGATCGGGCCATCCGCACCTTCAAGTCGATGAATGTCGCGGGCGCCATCATCGCTCCGCTCGGCGTCAAGTCCCATCGCGCCACGCTAGAGCAGCTGGCGGCCAGCATACCGATCGTCTATGTCGATTCTCCACTCGACGAAACCTCGGCCTTCGTCGGCACCGACAACCGCCAGAGCGTCGGGCTGATGGTGGATTATCTCTGCCGTTCGGGCGAGCCGCCCTGTTTCTTCGACATGCCGCAGGTCAATACCAACGCCGCAACGCGCCGCACGGCCTATGAGGAGGCGATGCAGCGTCTTGGTTTCGAGCCGCATGTCATCGGTGTTCCCGGCACCGTAACCTGGGATTTCGAGCGTTTCGCCTTTGATGAAGCGACCCGGTTGCTGGATGGAGCAGGGCATTTGCCCTCGCGCACTATTTTATGCGCCAATGACCGTATCGCCTTCGGGGTCATCGCCGCCGCCTTCCAGAAGGGCATCAGGGTCGGCCATGGCACGGATTACGATCTCAGGGTCGCCGGCCATGACGATCATCCGCTTTCGCGTTATGCCTGCCCGCCGATTACTACGGTGGCGCAGAATTACAACGAGATCGGCAGGCTATCGATCGAACTTCTTCTGCAGAAGTTGAATGAGGAGGCGGATGACACGACACGGATGCGCGAGCGCATTCTCCTCAGTGCCGATCTGATGCTGCGCAAATCAGCTTGATAGTTTGTTAGAAAAATTAAAAGAAAAATCTGTTTTTCTAAATAGAACTAATATTTGAACGCTCCTACTCTGTTCCCAGGGTTGCTTTGGGAGGCGACCGCGGGAGCCGGCGCAAGTGTGTGCCGGGATCCGGGAGGAACGCAGAAACGTCATGTCTTCGGTGCCGCGAGGGTTAACCCTTCGTAGCCGCGGTATCGCATGGCCTTCGCCGGGCTGACTGGGCACTCTCGCCAGCAATTTCCCCAGCGAAGGATGTCAAAACATGAATCTCTATTCTCTTCTGTCGCAGCGCGCAGCCGGTGGCAAGCCCGTCAGGGTGGGTCTCATCGGTGCCGGCAAGTTCGGTTCCATGGTTCTGGCGCAGGCGCAGCGCATCGCCGGTTTCCACATGGTCGCCGTCGCTGATCTCAATGTCGGCAAGGCGCGGGAATCGTTTGACCGCGTCGGCTGGCCGAAGGAGCGTTATGACGCGACGAGCTGCGCCGATGCGCTGAAGAGCGGCAAGACCTATGTGACTGACGATGTGAACGAACTGTTCGCCTGCGGCGAGATTGAATGCGTGATCGAGGCGACCGGCCATCCGCTGGCTGGCGCGCGCCATGCGCTCGGAGCCATCGACCACAACAAACATGTCGTCATGGTCAATGTGGAAGCCGACGTGATGGTCGGGCCGATCCTGGCCGAAAAGGCGAGGGCCAAGGGCCTTATCTACTCCATGGCTTACGGTGACCAACCGGCCCTGATCTGCGAATTGGTCGATTGGGCACGCGCCACCGGCTTCGAGGTCGTTTCCGCCGGCAAGGGGATGAATTTCGAGCCGCGTTACCGGTATTCGACGCCTGATACGGTCTGGAGCTACTTCGGCTGGACTGACGAGGAAGTGGCCAAGGGCGACTTCAATCCGAAAATGTACAATTCATTTACCGACGGCACCAAGGCGGCCATCGAAATGGCGGCGGTCGCAAACGGCACGGGGCTGGATTGCCCGGATGACGGTCTGGCCTTCCCGCCCGCCGGCCTGCACGATCTCGCCCGCGTCTTTCGCCCCGCTGCCGATGGCGGCCGCATGTCGCGCTCCGGTCTCGTGGATATTGCCGCAAGCCAGGAGCCGGATGGTCGCGAGGTGTTTAATAACATCCGTTACGGCGTTTTCGTCACCTTCAAGGCGCATAACGAATATGCCCGCGCCTGCTTCAAGCAATATGGACTGCTGACCGATCCTTCGGGCTGGTACGCCTCCATGTGGCGTCCGTTCCATATCATCGGTCTGGAAACCTCGATCAGTGTGCTGTCCGCGGTGCTGCGCAACGAGGCCACCGGTTGCTCGAAGGAGTTCCGCGGCGATGCGGTTGCGACGGCCAAGAAGGACATGCAGCCCGGCGAAATGCTTGACGGCGAGGGCGGTTACGCGGTCTGGGCCAATGCCATCCCTGCCACCCGCAGCCTCGACATCAAGGCGCTGCCGATCGGCCTTGCCCATAATGTCAAGCTGAAGCGCGCCATCAGGAAGGACCAGATCGTCAGCTTCGACGATGTGGAACTGGTGAGCGACCTGGATGTGGTGAAGCTTCGCCAGGACATGGAAAACCAGTTCCGTCCGCAAAAAGACGCTGCGGCGTGATGGACGGAGAACGGGACATGCCGAATGGAGCTTTCGTGGTAATCGCGGAATTCCGTGTCAAGCCTGACGCGATGGATGCCTTTCTCGATGCGGCGCAAGATGATGCCACCCATTCGGTTCAGGATGAACCGGGTTGCCGGCAATTCGATGTGGTGCGGCCGGAGACGGGAAACAATGTGGTGTTCTACGAGGTCTATGACGACAGACAGGCTTTCGACGATCATTTGAAAACACCGCATCTCGACCGGTTTCGCGAGGCGTTTCCCGCCCTCATCGAAGAAGAGTTGCCGGTACGTTTCCTCAACCGGCAATGGCTTTGAAGGATGGAAAAAATGCAGGACATCCGCGAAATCGCTGTCATCGGAACGGGCATCATGGGTGCACCCATGGCGCGGCGTCTGGCGGAGGCCGGTTTTTCCGTCAAGGCCTGGAACCGCAGTGCTGAAAAAGCTGCGGTTCTGGCGGCAAAGGGCGTGCAGCCGACGGCCACGGCTGCCGAAGCTGTAGCCGAAGCCGATGTCGTGCTCTGTATGCTGAGTTCCGGGCCGGTCTGCGACGAGGTTCTGCTCGGCGCCCCGGGTGTCGTTTCCACCATGAAGCCTGGTGCATTTCTGCTGGTGATGAGTTCGATTCCGGTCGACAGCGCACGGGAACAGGCGGAGGCGGCAAAGGCTCATGGCGTCGCTTATGTCGACGCACCGGTTTCCGGCGGTGAAAAGGGGGCGACTGAGGGAACGCTCGCCATCATGGCCGGCGGTGAGCAGCGGGATGTGGACGCATTGCGGCCACTCCTCAATTGCCTCGGCCGCGTCACCTATGTCGGTCCGGTGGGCTGCGGCTCGTTGGCCAAGCTGGCCAACCAGCTGATCGTCGCCTCGACGATCTGCGCCGTAGCGGAAGCTTTGACGCTGGTTGAAGCGGGGGGAGCCGACCCGGCGCAGGTGCGCCAGGCTTTGCTTGGCGGTTTTGCCGAGTCCACCGTCTTCCGCCAGCACGGCAAACGCATGGTGGAAGGCGATTTCCGCCCCGGCGGGCCGGCGAAATATCAGCTGAAGGATACGTCCACGGCGCTGGCTTTCGCCAAGAGCCGTGGCCTGAAATTACCGGTCGGCGAGGAGGTTGACCGGCTGTTCCGCTCCATGGTCGAGCATGGCGCGGGCGAGCTTGATCACAGCGGTGTGATCCTTGAAGTTAAACGCATGAATGCGTTCGGAGGAACGCTCGAAACTGTCTAGAGACAACAACGGGAGGAACACATGAAAATTTCAAAACGTTACGGGCTGGCTCTCGCCGCCACCATGCTGGTTGCATCGATCGCGCAGGCGGAAACGCTCACGCTTTCGACGCCGGATCCGGACAATTCCGAAATTACGCTCGCGGCCAACAAGTTCGCCGAGCTGGTGTCCGCCAAGACAAATGGCGAAGTCACCGTCAAGGTCTTCGCGAACGGCTCGCTTTACGGCGGTGATCCATCGGGCGCCGTCAAGCAGCTGGCGGGCGGATCGCTCGACATGCTGCTTCTGGCGACATCGCTTTATGCGAATTTCGACCCGCGTTTTTCGGCGATTTCCATTCCCTATCTTTTTGACGATGAAGAACAGCTTCGCACCTATCTGGAAGGTGAGCAGGGCAAGGAGTTGAGTGCCGGGCTGGAAAAGATCGGCATCAAGGCGGTGGATCTGTGGCCGCGCCCCTTCCGCCAGATGACCAATTCCAAGCGCCCGATAACCTCGCCGGATGATCTCAAGGGTTTGAAGTTCCGCGTTCCCAACAATCCGCTCTGGGTGGAATTCTTCAAGAAGATGGGCGCCGCACCGACGCCGCTCGCCTTTGCCGAGGTTTATAACGCCTTGCAGTTGAAGGTCGTCGACGGGCAGGAAAACCCCATCAACGTCCCATTGTCGGCGAAATTCTACGAGGTGCAGAAATACGTCTCGATCACAAACCATATGGGTGACGGCTGGGTTCTGGGAATCAGCCCCGCCAAGTTCAACGCCCTGAGCGATGCGCACAAGGCGGCCGTTGAGGAGGCGGCGAAGGAAGCGGAAGTGTGGAAGGTGCAAAACGACGCCTCGAGCGCGGAAGCGACGATCACCGAACTGCAGAAACACGGAATGGAGATCAATCGCCTGACGTTGGAGCAGCAGAGGGCGTTCGTGGAAGTCTCGAAGGGCCTCTATCCCGTCTTTGCCGGACTGGTGAAGGATCAGGCTTTCTTTGACAAGACCATTGCCGCCGTCGGCAAGAAGTAAGGCAATCAGGTCTTCCGGGCCGGCGCGCAGTCGGTCCGGTTGGGAGGACAGGTTTATGGACGAAACGTCATCATTTTTCGGCAGGGTCATCAGATTGGCGACCGACGTGCTGGCCGGTCTGGCCGCTATCGGGGTTCTGGCCGTCGTGCTTCTGCAGGTGTCGACCCGAATGTGGGGCACTCCGGTCTCGTGGACCGAGGAAGCTACACGGTATCTTTTCATATGGATGGTGTTCCTGGGGGTGGCGGGTAGCTTCCGCACCGCCGACATGGCGCGGGTAACGGTGTTCATCGCGCTTATGCCGGCCTTTGTCCGCAGCCTCGCGCTTCTCATCTACGTTCTGTCCTCGGTCGTCTTTTTTAGCCTGATGATCTGGACAGGCTGGACGCTGGTGCGCCAGCAATATGTGATGAATGAAGCCGCCGCCACGCTTGCCACGCCGATGTGGATGATCGGCGTCATCATTCCGCTTAGCGCCGCTCTCGGCATTGCCGCCATCGTGGAATCCCTGCGTCAACATCGCGATCGCATTGAACTGCCGCAGGGCTCGCAGCCTCTTGCCGAAGCCGATCTGGTCGTTGGAAATATGGAGAAACGGCCATGAGCCTGACGCTGCTTGGACTTTTCCTGCTGATGAGCGCCTTCGGCGTTCCACTTGCCGTCGCACTTGGACTTGCCAGTGTGGCCTCCATCGCGCTTTATACGTCGATGCCGATGGACCTTCTGGCGCAAACCATGTTTTCCGGCATGAACTCTTTCCTTCTCGTCGCCGTGCCGCTTTTCATTCTCGTCGGCGTTCTGATGGAACGGGGCAAGGTCGCCGAACGACTGTTTGACTTCGCAGAGGCGATTGTCGGCTGGCTTCCCGGCGGTCTCGGCCATGTCAATGTCGCCTCGTCGGTGATTTTCGGCGGTGTCTCCGGTTCGTCCGTCGCCGATATTGCCTCAATCGGCGCGATCGAAATCAAGGCCATGGAGCGTCACGGTTTTCCGAAGGGATATGCCGTCGGGCTGACGCTCTGCACCTCCACGCTTTCCTCGATCATCCCGCCTTCGATCCTCATCGTCATCGCCGGCTCGGTTGCTAACGCCTCCATCGGAACCCTGCTCGTGGCAGGGCTGGTGCCGGGATTGTTCCTCGCATTCGTGTTCATGGTGTATAATCACATCTATGCAGTGCGAAACGGGTTCAATCCGCCCACGCCGTTCAATGTCCGCCGTGTGGTGACGACCGGTCTTGCGGCCATCCTGCCGATGCTTACGCCGGTGATCCTGCTGATTGGAATTGTCGACGGCTATTTCACGCCGACGGAAGCGGCCGGCATTGCCGTTGTATACACGCTGTTTCTGTCGGTCATCCTTTACCGGACGATCCCATTTTCGGCGCTACTCGGCATCTTCATGGACACGGCGCGGACATCCGGTTCGATCCTCTTCATCGCGGCGACGGCGAAACTGGCGGCTTGGGTCTTCACCTTTGACGGCTTGCCGGCACAGGTTGCGGTTTTCCTTGGTCATATCAGCACCGGCCCGACCATGGCGATGGTTCTGATCTTCCTGTTCCTGATCATCGTCGGCATGTTCATGGATGCGATTGCCGCGATGTTCATCCTGATCCCGGTGCTTATGCCGCCAGCCGTCTTGCTTGGGGTCGATCCGATCCACTTCCTGATCGTCATGGTCATCACCCTGACGCTTGGGCTTGTCACGCCTCCGGTTGGTGTATGCCTATTTGCGGTGGCGCAGGTGGCGAAAATGTCCATTGAGGATGTGATCAAGGGCTCGCTTGCGCCGATGTCCATCCTGGTCGCGGCAATCTTGGCCCTGGTGCTGTTCCCGGCTCTGACGCTTGGGCCCATCAGGCTGATGGGTCTTTACTGACGCAGAAACGTTTAGCCTGAAGCATCAGACAACGCGACGGGCACGCCACTCGTCGCGTTGTTTTCGCATCCACTCCAGAAACAGCATCACTTTTCTCTGACGCAGGTGGGAATGCGGGCAAACGATCCATTGCGTGACGAGCTTGATGCGGGGCGCATCGGCCACGGCCGGGATCAGCATTCCGCGTTGCAGTTCCCGCTCCATCATCAACGTGCTTTCCAGCGCCACGCCGATGCCCAGAACGGCGGCGTCGATGGCCATGTGGCTGCGATCGAACAGAACGCGGCGCCAGCGCTTTTCAGCCGTCACGCCGGAGAGCGGAAACCAGTGGTTCCATTGCGCCTGCGCCTTGACCGAATGGATAAGCCGCTGGTTCTGCAAATCTTCGGGCAGGAATGTACCGGCACCGGGCATATCCGGTGAACAGACCGGCAGGAACTCCTCTTCCACGAGCCCTTCCACAAACAGGCCCGGCCAGCGGCCATCGCCATGGCGCAGCTCTATGTCGACAAGCTCCTGCGAAAAATCGGTCGGCTCGTTGGTGCCGTCGAGGCGCACTTCCAGTTCGGGATGCTCCTCCAGAAAGGAGCCGAGACGCGGCAGCAGCCATTTGTTGGAAATGGTCGGGGTTGCCCTGATTGTCAGCGTGGTCACCGAGCGGAAGCCGCGAATACTGTCGGTGGCATCGGTGATCTGCTCGATCTGTGCGGTGATCATCGAGAAGTACCGCTCGCCCGCCTCCGTCAGCGTCACCTTTCGGCCGGTCCTCGCCATCAGCGTCGTACCAAGCTGGCCTTCAAGCAACTGGATCTGCTGGGAAACGGCTGAAGGCGTAACGCTCAGCTCTTCCGCCGCCCGCGAAATGCTGCCCGCCCTTGCCGCAGCATGAAAGACGAGGATCGATTTTATCGGTATCTGCATGTGGCTGGTCTTCGCTCAACGAATTACGGCAGTCACCGTGATTATCACAGGTGACTGCCGTGACGAAACGCTTGAGAGCGTAGGGTCTTTACCGGTGGCTCGGCAACTTTGGCAAAAGCACGGTCAACAGGCCGAGCAGCGGCAGGTAGGAGCAGATGCGATAGACGAACTCGATGCCTTCCTTATCCGCATAGATCCCGAGAACCGCGGCTCCGATGCCACCGAAGCCAAAGGCGAAACCGAAGAACATGCCGGCGATGAGACCAACGCGCCCGGGTACCAGTTCCTGCGCGAACACGACGATTGCCGAGAAGGCGGAGGAGAAGACGAAGCCGATGACGACGACGAGAACGGTCGTCCAGAACAGGTTCGCATAGGGCAGCATCAGCGCGAAGGGAATGACGCCGAGGATAGAGAACCAGATGACGACGCGCGAGCCGAAGCGGTCGCCGATCGGGCCACCGAAGAAAACGCCCGCCGCAGAAGCGCCAAGGAAGAGGAACAGCAGAACCTGCGCATCCTGCACGCCCAGCCCGAACTTCTCGATGGTGTAGAAGGTGAAATAGCTGGAAAGGCTGGCGAGATAGGCGTTCTTGGTGGCGGTCAAAACCACCAGCACGGCAAGCGTCATCATCACGGTGCCGCGCGCCAGCGGAAGTGCGCGGCTGGCCGGAGCCTTGCCGACATTCGCGCGGCGGTGGCGGGTATACCAGACGCCGACCCAGGACAAGACGGCAAAGCCCATCAGCGCGATCAGTGAGAACCAGCTGAGGCTGGCTTGACCGAACGGGATGACGATGAAGGCGGCCAGCAGCGGGCCGATGGCCGTGCCTGTATTACCACCAACCTGGAAGAAGGACTGTGCCAGGCCGTGGCGACCACCGGATGCCAGACGGGCAACGCGTGACGCCTCCGGATGGAAGATCGCCGAGCCGACACCGATCAGGCAGGCGCCGATCACGAGCACCTCGAAGCTGTGAGCGAATGCGAGCGTGATGAGGCCGGCACAGGTCGAGAGCATCGCGACTGGCAGGGAGAAAGGCATGGGCCAGCGATCGGTCACCATGCCGACGACCGGCTGCAACAGCGATGCCGTGACCTGAAAGGCGAAGGTGAGCAGCCCGATCTGCATGAAGTCGAGCGCATAATTGGCCTTCAGCAGCGGATAAAGCGACGTCAGCAGCGATTGCATGATGTCGTTGAGCATGTGGCAGAAGCTGGCTGCTGCAATGATTGAAAACGCCGTGCGTTGCGGGCTGAACCCGGTGCTGGTGACGGTGGCCATGATGTATCCTCTCCAGATTCCCCGCGAGAGACGGGAAACGTGTCTTTATTTCTTCCCGCTTTTATTCATATTGTTTCTGGCCTGCTTTCGTGTTCTGGACGATTTTCTTTGTGAATGGGCCAAATGGCAAAAATCAAATCGCTAAAACCCGCCCGTCTGGCGGATGACGACCATGAGCGCAGCCTGAAATTGATCGACGGCACCAACGAGCCGGTGCTGGCGCTTCACCGTGCCTATCCGACAGGACACCGTACCCCGGTCCACAGCCATGGCCGGGTGCAGATATGGTGCGCACGCCAGGGCGTCGTGCTGGTCAGCACCGCCGCCGGGCGCTGGATGATACCGCCCGGTCACGGGCTTATCATTCCAGCCGGGCTGAAACATGAGGCTGAGATCATCTCAACGGTGGAGATGCATTCGATCTACGTTCACCCCGATCTGTTTCAAGCCGGGGACCCAAGGGTGGTGGAAATTACCGCCCTTGCCTCCAGCCTGATTTCGGAATTGCTGGGCGAGGAGTTGCAACCTGCCGCTTTTCACCGGCAGGGACTGGTGCGGGCGCTTCTGCTTGATGAGGTAAACCGTCTGCCGGAACGCCCGCTGGGATTACCCTTTCCCGATAATCAGCGTCTTGCCGGTCTTTGCCGCGAGTTCCTGAAAAAGCCTGTGGCCAGAGTGGAAATCGATGACTGGGCCGCCGCCATGGGCATGAGCCGGCGCTCCTTTACGCGGTTATTTCGTAAAGAGTTGGGGGTGAGTTTTGTCACCTGGCGTCAGCAGGCCTGCATTTTTGCGTCTCTGCCAAGGCTTGCCGCGGGCGAGGCGGTGACCAATGTGGCGCTGGATGCCGGTTATGAAAATATTCCGGCTTTCACCACCATGTTCCGGCGAATGCTCGGCAATTCGCCCCGCGCCTATCGCAAGGCGGCAGGTCAGCGCAGTGCCGGCTACTCCGATTTTGAAGAGGCGGAAAATTAAGCCGCCGTCGCGCGCATATCGCGGCGGAAATCAGAAGGCGACATGCCGGCGATCTGACGAAACGCCTTGTTGAAGGCGCTGACGGAGCCGAAGCCGCTTTCCATGGCAATCTGCAGAATATTGTCCTTGCCGTTCATCAGCATCGCCTGGGCGCGAGAAAGCCTGAGCAAGGTCAGGTATTTGATCAGCGTCATGCCGGTGGATTTGCGAAACAGGTTCATCGCATATTTCGGATGAAGCGAGGCGGCGCGGGCAATTTCGGTCGCGTCGATGTCTTCTAGAAAATTGGCGGCAATGAAATCGCACATGCGCACCACGCCGATTGAGGGCGCCATGCTCTCGTCGTTCTCTTCCCGTTTGCCGCTGACGGCGGAGGATATGACGGTATAGGGCTCGAGGAACATGCGCTCCACCCGCAGCAGCAATTCCTCCACCGCGTGCTGCGCCTTGGCCGGATCACCCGAAGTGACGTAACGGAACCAGCGGCCGAAATTTTCCTCGTCGGCCCGGTCCGTCTGCGCACTCACCATCGTTGCGCCGCCCATCAGCAGGCTGGAAACCGCAGCCGGCAGCCGCATGCGGAAAAAATGGACGAGCGGCAGATGCGCGCCCGCATAAATCGAATCATCGGAGGAACGGTCCATCTGGTGCGGCTGGCCGCCCCAGAAAATGCACATCTGGCCGGCATCGAGCGAAAGGTCGTGGTCGCCCATCCGGTAATGTACGGATCCCGACATCACATAGTTCACCTCCACCTGCGCATGCCAGTGCGGCCTGAGCATGATGGGCGGGTGGTTGTAAAAAAGCTGGAGCGTGGTCGGCATGCCTTCGATGCTGCTTGCACCCGGCTGGTAGAAGGCTCTTTCGGCAATCTTACTTTCCGCCAAATCGATGTTCCCTTTGTACGAGACAGATTTCCTGCCGCCGGTAATGTGCCCATGTTCGCTAAAGAACGGCAATTGAAAAAAGGGAGGTTTTCAATGTGCTTTAAATTTCTTGGCGCGTCGACGGCTCTGGTGCTCCTTGCGGCACCGGTAATGGCGCAATCCGAGACCTTAACCATCTGGAGCTGGAATGTCGCCGCATCGGCGCTTAAATCCACTGTCGAAGGGTTCAACAAGCAAAATCCTGACATCAAGATTGTTGTTGAAGACCTTGGAAACGATCAGGTTTTCGACAAGACGCTGGCGGCTTGCGCAGCGGGTGGCGACGGCCTCCCGGATATTGTAACGGTCGAAAATTTCGAGGCGGAACTGTTCTGGAGCCGGTTCCCGGATTGTTTCACGGATTTGACTGCACTTGGCTATACGCCTGAAAAACAGGCGCTTTTTCCTGACTTTAAGCGCACGGAACTGGAGGTCGATGGCGTAGCTTATGCGGTGCCTTGGGATTCGGGTCCGGTGGCCGTTTTTTACCGGCGCGATTTCTACGAAAAGGCTGCTGTCGATCCGGCCACCATCAAAAGCTGGGATGATTTCATCGCGGCTGGCAAGAAGGTCATGGCCGCCAATCCCGGCACCGTGATGGCGCAGGCCGATTTCAACGGCGACAGCGAGTGGTTCCGCATGATCGCCAACGAGCAGGGATGCGGTTACTTTTCGACCGACGGCCAGAACATCACCATCAACAAACCTGCCTGTGTCGCGACGCTTGAAAAGATCAAGCAGATGAAGGATGCCGGCATCATCACGGCTGCGATCTGGGATGAGAAGATTCAGGCCAATACTGCCGGCAAGGCCGCGAGCCAGATGTATGGCGCCTGGTATGAAGGCACGGTTCGCTCCGGCTCTCCCGGTCTTTCGGGCAAGTGGGGTGTCTATATGATGCCGAGCCTTACGCCCGACGGCCCGCATGCAGCCAATCTAGGTGGCTCTTCGCTGGCAATAAGTTCGGCGTCCAAGCACAAGGAAGCCGCCTGGAAGTACATTGACTACGCGCTGACCACCAATGAGGGGCAGGTGACGATGCTGAAGTCCTTCGGCCTCGTTCCCTCGCTTCTCTCCGCCATCGATGATCCTTTCGTCAAGGAAAAGCAGCCCTATTGGGGTGGGCAGGCGGTCTGGACCGATATTCTGGCGACCCTGCCGAAAATCGTGCCCAGCCGTGGCACCGCGTTCCAGTCGGATGCAGATGCGATCTACAAGGCGACGCAGACCAAATATTTCGCGGGTGGTTATCCCGATGCGAAAGCAGCTCTCGACGATGCCGCAAAGCAGATCGAAACGGCCACGGGGCTGCCGGTCGCGGAATGAAGCTCTCGGATGGCCGGCCTTGCGGTTTAGCATGACCGGCCTCTCCAAGCTTTCCAACCATCGCATCTGGAGGTCGTCATGCCGTCAAGGAACAGGATCGCTTATGCGTTCCTTGCGCCCTATCTTCTGATTTTCGCGACGTTCTGGGTCTGGCCGATCGTCAGCTCGTTCATGCTGTCGTTTCAGAACACCCGCATCAATCCCTGGCGGTTTGCGCCCTCCATGAACTGGGGGAGGCTGGTCTCCGATCCGGCGTTTTATAACGCGCTCTACAATACGCTCATCATTCTGGTCATTCAGGTGCCTGTCATGATCGCGCTTGCGACCGTCATGGCGGTACTTCTGAACTCGCCACTGTTGAAGGTACGCCCGCTTTACCGTTTTGCCTTCTTCGCACCCGTCGTCGTCGGAGAAGTCGCTTATGCGGCAGTTTTCCGGCTGATGTTCAGTGCCGATTTCGGCATCATCAACAAGCTCATCACTTCCGTTGGCCTTTCGCCCATCTCGTGGTTCGACAATGCCAATGCGGCCATGGCGCTGGTCATCATCGCCGTCACATGGCGCTGGGCGGGGTATAACGCCATCATCATTCTGGCCGGCCTGCAATCCATCCCCGGCGATGTCTATGAGGCGGCGACACTGGACAAGGTGAACAAGCGGCAGCAGTTCTTCCACATCACACTGCCGCTGTTGAAACCCATCATCCTTTTCTGCGTGGTCCTGTCCGTCATCGGCACCATGCAGCTTTTTGCCGAGCCTTTCCTCATCACCAACAGGGGTGGGCCGGGCGGCGGTACGGAAACGCTGGGGTTGTTCCTTTACCGGCAGGGCTTCACTTCGCTCAATTTCGGCTACGCCTCAGCCATCGCCTACACCATGGCGGCGCTCGCCATCGCCATTTCGCTCCTTAATCTCTGGGTCGGGAGGGAGCCGAAATGAGATCGAAATCCAGATCGCTTCTCTGGCAGAAGATCGCGCTGCATGCGACGCTGACGCCGCTTGCCCTCATCTGGCTATTTCCGCTGTGGATGATGTTCGTGTTCTCGACAATGCCTGATTTTGGCATTTTCAGCCCCGACATCGTGCTCGTCCCGTCCACCAATTTCATCGAGAACTTCAAAAACCTTCAGGCGGATACCAACTTCCTGCGGGCGATGTTCATATCGATCACGGTTGCGGTCATCTATACGGTTCTCTCGGTGTTTCTGACCTCCATGGCGGGCTGGGCGCTGGCGCGCTATCGTTTTGCCGGACGCTCGGTGGTGATCGCCATCATTCTCGGCACCATCACCTTGCCTTTTGCAGTTGTCGTCATTCCCCAGTTCATCATGGTGGCGCGCGAATTCAAGCTCGCCAACACCTGGGTGGCACTCATCGTGCCGCCACTGTTCAACTCGCTCGGCGTGCTGTTCATGCGGCAATCCTTTTCCATGATGCCAACGGAGCTTTTCGATGCGGCAAGGGTCGAGGGCGTCAAGGAATGGCAGATATTCCTGCGCATTGCCCTGCCATTGGCGCGCCCCACCATGGCGGCGCTGTCGATCATCCTCTTCCTCGCTTCGTGGAATAATTATCTCTGGCCGCTGCTGATCAACTCCCGCCCAGAAATGATGACCGCACCCGTGGCACTTGGCACCCTCATCGGGCTCACCAAAGTGTCATGGGGTGGCATCATGGCCGGTGCAGTTCTGCTCACCGCACCCATTCTCATCGTTTTCGTGGCTTTGCAGCGCCACTTCATCGCCGGCATTTCCGCCGGGGCAGTCAAGTAAGGGGAGAGACCGCATGGCGGAACTTTCGCTCAAGAATGTCGTAAAGCGCTACGGTGCGCTGAAAGTCATCCATGGTGCAGATCTCGATATTGCCGATGGCGAGTTCGTGGTCTTCGTCGGCCCGTCCGGCTGTGGCAAATCAACGCTTCTGCGTATGATCGCGGGGCTGGAGGATATATCGGACGGCGATATCAGTATCGGCGGCAGAACGGTCAACGATGCCGATCCGGCCGATCGCGGCATCGCCATGGTGTTTCAATCCTATGCGCTTTATCCGCACATGACGGTTGCCGAAAACCTGTCCTTCGGCCTGAGGATGAACGGTAATCCCAGGGCCGACACGGAAAAGCGTGTCAGCCGCGCCGCCGAAATCCTGCAGATCAACGAGTTGATGGAACGCCGGCCAAAGCAGCTTTCCGGCGGGCAGCGGCAGCGTGTCGCCATCGGCCGCGCCATCGTGCGCGAACCGCAGGTCTTTCTGTTCGACGAGCCCTTGTCGAACCTCGATGCGGAACTTCGGGTGCAGATGCGGGTGGAAATCTCGCGGCTGCACAAGCAGCTTGGCACCACGATGATCTATGTCACCCACGACCAGACCGAGGCGATGACGCTGGCCGACAAGATCGTGGTTTTGAGGGCGGGCAATATCGAACAGGTCGGTGCCCCGCTCGATCTTTATGACGACCCCGCCAACCGTTTCGTTGCCGGTTTCGTCGGTTCGCCTAAGATGAATTTTCTGGAGGCGACCGTCATTGGTACAGGTGGACAAAGCGTTACGCTGTCGCTCGACAGCGATCCTGCCGTGCGGCTGACCCTGCCGATCAAGGACCGGCTCGATGAGGGAAGCAAGGTCTCGCTCGGCATCCGGCCCGAACATTTTCCCGATATCGGGCAGGGCGATGCCGATCTCACCGTCCACGTCGATGTCGCCGAGCACCTCGGCAATACCAGCTATGTCTATGCCCGTACGGAAGGCGGTGAGCAACTCGTCATCGAGCGGCCGGAATCGCGAGACGTCGCCAATCGTGACCGGCTGACGGTCGGTCTTTCCGCCCGCAAGGCATTTCTTTTCGACAGTCAGGGCAATCGCCTGCGCTGAACCCTTTCCCAAGCACGCAAGTCAAGACGAGGATTTCATGACGACCGACCAACCGATCCGCTGGGGCATTATCGGCCCGGGCACCATCGCCAAGACCTTTGCGGACGGCATTGCCCATTCCCGCACGGGTAAGCTCGAGGCTATCGCCACCCGCAATCCGGACAAGCCCGGCCTTGCTGACGCCTTTCCCGGCGCGCGCATCATCCATGGTTACGACGCGCTGCTTTCTGATCCCCATATCGACGCCGTCTATATCGCCACGCCCCATACCGGCCATGCGGAATGGGCGATCAAGGCGATCCGTGCGGGCAAAAACGTGCTGGTGGAAAAGCCCATCGCGCTTTCCGCCTATGACGCCGACGCCATTTTCCACGAAGCGAAAAAAGCTGATGTCTTTGCGGGCGAGGCCTATATGTACCGCCTGCATCCGCAGACGGCAAAACTGGTGGAGTTGATCAGGAACCGCGCCGTTGGCGATATCCGCATCATCCGCTCCAGTTTCGGTTTCAACATGGGGTCTTTCCGTGCCGATCATCGTCTGTTTTCCAATGAGACGGCAGGCGGCGGCATTCTCGATGTCGGCGGTTATCCAGTATCCATGGTGCGGCTGATTGCCGGTGCAGTGGATGGAAAACCCTTTGCTGAACCCGAAAAGATTGTAGGTGCGGCCCATCTCGGCCAGTCGGGCGTCGATGAATGGGCTTCGGCCGTTCTGAAATTTTCGAACGGTATCGTTGCCGAAGTCTCCTGCTCGATCATGGCAGGCCAGGACAATGTGCTGCGCATCATCGGTTCGGAAGGCCGTATCGAAGTCAAGGATTTCTGGTTCGCCGCCGGCCACAAGGGTGGCACCGGCCGGATCGATATTTTCAGGGGCGACAAGGTCGAAACCATCGAATTGCCGGAAGACCGTTGGCTCTATTCCTTCGAAGTCGATGCGGCAGTTGAGGCGATAAGGCAGGGCAAGCAGGAATTCAGCGCGCCCGGCATGGGCTGGGCCGACAGCCTCGGCAATCTACGTGTCATGGACCAGTGGCGTGCCGCCGTTGGCCTGGAATACAGCGTCGAAAAAGCAACCTCTCGCATCACGAATATTGCCGGTGGCAAGGTCGTGGCAGGCAATGCGGTTCCGAAGCGGCAGATACCCGGCCTCACCAAACCCGCTTCGGTGGTTGCGCTCGGTTTCGAGTTCTTCCCCAATTTCGCCTCCGCGTCCCTGACGCTCGATGCCTTTTATGAGGCTGGCGGCAATCTGTTCGATACGGCTTATGTCTATGGCGGCGGCAAGACGGAAGCCATATTCGGTGACTGGCACACCAGCCGCAACGTGCCGCGCCAAGAAATCGTGCTGATCGGCAAAGGCGCGCATTCGCCCCTCTGCTATCCGGACATGATCGCCAAGCAGCTCAACCAGTCGCTGGAGCGTCTGAAGACGGATTATGTCGATGTCTATTTCATGCATCGTGACAATCCCGACGTGCCGGTCGGCGAATTTGTCGATGCGATGGATGCCGAAGTCCGGCGTGGTCGCATTCGGGGCATTTTCGGAGGATCGAACTGGACGCGCGAGCGTATGGACGAGGCCACCGCCTATGCGCAAGAGAACGGCAAGCAGGCGCCGGGCGCACTTTCCAACAATTTCTCGCTTGCCGAAATGCTCGATCCCATCTGGGCGGGGTGTGTGGCGGCATCGGACGATGAGTGGAAGGCATGGCTCCAATCCCGCCAGATCCCGAATTTCGCCTGGTCGAGCCAGGGGCGTGGCTTCTTCACCGACCGGGCGGGGCGGGACAAGCGAGATGACGAGGAAATCGTCCGCGTCTGGTATTCCGACCGCAACTTCGACCGCCGCGACCGGGCGATCGAGCTTGCCCGGAAACTCGGCCGCCATCCGATCCACATCGCGCTCGCTTATGTTATCGCCCAGCCTTTCCCGGTCATTCCGCTGATCGGGCCGCGCACCATTGCCGAACTGGAGGACAGCCTTTCTGCGCTGGATATCAAGCTGACGGCTGAGCAGGTTAAGTGGCTGGAGGCGTGACGCGACACGAGGCGGCGGGTTTTCCGCGGCCTCCGGATGGATGATAAAGTCGGCTACCTCTCCTGCGTCATGCCGGGCTTGACCCGGCATCCGGCCACGGTGTGTCAGCGCCGTGGCCGGAGCCTTTTGCAATCAAGGAATTGACCGTGCTGGACCCCGGACCTCGTCAGGGTGACGGAATGCGGATGCTGTGGTGGTGCTAAAGCACTGTTTTATAGGAGGACTATCCCCAACCTCCAACCTCATCTTGTTTTCCTGCTTCTTTCTCTCAGCAGCCGCTGATAAATCGGAATCTTGATATAACTGCGCCCGCCTGAAAACACGGGGGTGAAACAATCTACCGGGGTTCTTATGGGCGATATCGATCGAGGCCGTGCGCAGCAGTTGATGGGTGAGGCGGGCATGGATGCGCTGGTGCTGTTCCAGCCGGAAGCCTTCCGTTATGCGGTTGGAGCACATGCCGGTGTTGCGACGATGTGGGGCAGGGCGGGGTCGGCGATTGCGCTTATGCCAGCCGATGCTGCGTCCGGGCTTGCCGCCGTCGTCAGCGATCACGCCGCACCTCTTGTCGAGAAGGTCGCGCCTGATGTCGATCTGCGCCGGCATCGCATCTGGATCGATATGGTCGATATGTCGGGTGTCGAAAACGTCTCGCAGGTAGACGGTGCCTATCGTCGAAACAATTCCGGCGGACAGAGGCCGGAGACATTCGATCGCGCCGCCTGCTTTGTTTTGCTGGCCGACCTTCTGCAGGAACGCGGGCTGTCTGCGGCGCGCATCGGTGCCGATCTCGAATTCATGCCCGCCGCCGATTTTTCGGCTCTTCGTGAGGCGACGCCCGCTGTGACCTGGGTTGATGGTTCGACAGTGCTGAAACGTCTGCGTGCGGTGAAATCCGTTCGCGAGATTGAACTTCTCAGGCGGGCCGCAGCGGCCGCTGAGGCCGGGCTGGTCGAGATGGCGGCGGCCGTGCGGCCGGGCGTGGCGCTCAGCCAGCTTTCCAACGCGTGGAAAGCCGGCGCTCAGTCGCATGCCTTGAAGTCGGGTTTTTCGCTGAGCGGCCATTGGGACTATATATCGGTTGGTCCGGCCCTGTCGGATATGACGGCGGTCGTCGCGCCCGGTGCCCTGATCAAGGCCGATGTTGGCACGTTGGTCGATGGTTATTCGTCGGATGGCGCGCGGACGTTTTCATGGGGTGCGGTCTCTCCGCTCGCGGCCAATATTTTCAAGGCGCTGGAGGCAGCTTTTGCCAGCGGGCTGGAAGCGATTCGTCCCGGCAATACATTCGGTGCGGTGCACGCCGCCATGCTGGCTTCGATGCGCAAAGACGGATTCAGCGAATATTATCGCGGTCATTTCGGCCATTCCGTCGGCGGCGGCGTGGGCATCGAGGAATGGCCATTCTTTTCCCATGACAATGAGGAGGTCATTCTTCCCGACATGGTCGTGGCACTTGAAGCGCCGTTTTACGGCGAAGGTCTGGGCGCGCTGATGATCGAGGACCAGTTTCTCGTTACCACAGCAGGGGCAGAGTGCATGAACAGCCTGCCACGCACCCTGCGGGATTTGTCCCTGGCCTGAGGCCGGCCAGGTTCAGAGAAAGTCGTCGCGGCGAGGGGTGAAGCAGTCGATCAGTTCGCCCTCTTCCAGGCAGAGGCAGCCGTGCTCGACATGGCCGGGAATGATGAGGCTGTCGCCTTTCTGCAGGTCGTAGGCTTCGCCATCGCGGTAAAAGCGGAAGCTGCCGCTGGCGACATAGGTGGATTGCACATGCGGATGGTTGTGCAGCTTGCCTTCGGCGCCGGTCTTGAAGCGGAACGAAACCACCATCAGCTCCGGCGCTTCGGAAAGCACGGTGCGTTCAACACCATCGTCGGGTGAAACGGTGGGGAATGTCGGAAGCTGCTGCATGTGGTTCTCCTCGGTCATGCGATGTCGTTCAAGCTTGAAATTCAGCGCGGCGCGCGCAGCATGGCGCGGTAACGCGTCTGACTGCTTTTCAGGTGGTGGCGCATGGCGCTTCTTGCCGCCTCTTCGTCGCCGTCCTGTATAGCAATCAGGATCGCTTCGTGCTCACCGACAAGCCGGTTGAGGTCAGCGGGCGAAAGCACGGTTTCCTTGCCGTTTTCGGCAACGGCGCGGCGCGGAATGAGCGTTGGGCCAAGCACCTGTAGAAACTCGCTGAAGCGCGGATTATTGGTTGCGTCGGCAACGGCCAGGTGAAAAGCGAAGTCGGCCTCTGCTGTCGGAATGCCCTTGGCGGCGCTGGCGCGGAAGGCATCGAAGGCTTCGATGATTTTCTCCTCCTGCGCCGGGGAGCGGCGAACGGCCGCAAGACCGGCGGCATCACCTTCCACGGCGGTGCGCAGTTCGAGCATTTCGATCAGGGACGAGACGCGGGCAAGATCGACATTATGGAACGGCCGTCGCTCGACAGGCGCTGGCTCCAGCACGAAGACGCCCGCACCCTGACGCGGCTCGACCAGCCCGTCGGACCTCAGTGAGGCGATGGCCTCGCGCACCACGGTGCGGCTTACGCCGAATTCCTGCGTCATCTGCGCTTCGGAAGGCAGGCGCTCGCCTGTCTTATAACGGCCCTTGGCGATTTGGCTGCGGAGCTCCTCGGAAACCTTCACCACAAGCGTCTTGGCTTGCGGAGCTGCCGGTTCGGAGGTTATCGCTTTTGTCATTGTCATCGCCGTTCTAAAAAAGGGTGCAGGTTAGCGTCCGGTATTCCTCGATACGTCATTCGCGGTCCGGCTTGCAATCCCGCTGCACGCGCAGGAAAGACCGGTTATCATGCCTGTCGGTCCCGAATGGCATTTCACGTCGCCTTGAAGATCGGATTGTCGATGAAAACGCCGCCCTGAAAACGCGCCACCGCATCTTTAGGGTCTGGTTGCGGTGTTGTCTCGGCAATGTACTGCCGGAAAGTCTCGGCGTTGTCCTTCGGTTTCCAGCCAAGCCAGCCGAGGTGGGAATTGTCCCACCAGCCCGCGTCATTGGCCGATGCGCCCCAGACGACCGGGCAGCCGAGCACCGGCGCGCGGAAAACCGCCTCGATCAGCGATACGAAATCATCCTGCGAAAACCAGGTCGACAACATGCGGTGATTTTGCGGTTCCGGCGTGCAGGAGCCGATGCGGACCAGCGCCGTTTCCTGGCCGAATTTTTCGAAATACATGCGGGCGAGGCTTTCCCCGAAACATTTGGACACGCCGTAAAGACCGTCCGGCCGGAAGGGAACGTCGGGGCCAAGCCGCTCTGTCTGGGAATAATAACCGATCGTGTGATTGGAGCTGGCGAAGACGATTCGCGGCTGCCCATGGGCGCGGGCCGCCTCATAGAGGTTATAAAGCCCGATGATATTACCGTGAAGGATCTGCTCGAAAGGCCGCTCCACCGATATGCCGCCAAGATGGACGATGCCGTCACAATCGGCGACCATCGCATCAACGGCGCTGGCGTCGGCCAGATCGCATTGCACGCATTCCTCGTTCGGTCCGGCAGGATCGAGCGGCGAAAGATCGGCAAGACGCAATATCTCGGCCATGGGTGCGAGGCGCTTGCGCATGACGCGGCCGAGCTGGCCAGCCGCACCGGTAACAAGAAGCCGTTTCATTGCAATTCTCCCTAAACGAATGGACTGCGGATCATCGAGGCTGCGGGAAACCCCATTCAACGTCTCCGGCGTGGTCGAGATATCCAGGTTCCTCTTGACCTTGTCATACAGATCGTACAAAAAGCGGATAACATATATTATGTCCTATACGCAACAATCATGAAGGATGAGTTTGATGCTGACCGTCGAAACAAGGCAGGCCGTCAACCCGGAATATGCAAAAACGCTCGATACCGAAGGGCTTCGCAAGCATTTCCTCGCCAACGACATGTTCCGTTCCGGCGAAATCAGGCTGATCTATACCCATTACGACCGTTTCGTCATGGGCGGCGCGATGCCTGATGGTGCCCCGCTGATGCTGGACAAGGTCGAGGAAACCAAGACGCCGTCGTTCCTTGACAGGCGCGAGATGGGCATCGTCAATATCGGAGACACCGGCACCGTCAACGCTGGTGGCGAGACGTATACGCTCAATCGTGGCGACGTTCTGTATCTCGGTGCGGGAAGCGGTGCGGTGACCTTCGATGGCGCGGGCCGGTTCTACATCACTTCATGCCCGGCGCATCGCAGCCTGCCGGCAAAGCTCGTCAGCCTTGCCGACAGCAAGGAGGTCAAGCTTGGTGCGACCGAGACCTCCAACAAGCGCACAATCAACCAGTTCATCCACCCGCTGGTCATGGAAAGCTGCCAGCTGGTGCTCGGCTATACGACGCTAGAGGACGGCTCCGTCTGGAACACCATTCCGTCGCATATTCATGATCGCCGTATGGAGGCCTATCTCTATTTCGGCATGGATGAAAAGTCGCGCGTTCTGCACCTGATGGGTGAGCCGCAGGAAACGCGGCATCTTTTCATTTCCAACGAAGAGGGTGCCATTTCTCCGCCCTGGTCGATCCATTCCGGCGCTGGCATCGGCTCTTACACGTTCATCTGGGCCATGGCTGGGGACAATGTCGATTATACCGACATGGACTTCATTCAGCCGGGGGATCTGAAATGAAAAATCCTTTTTCGCTTCAAGGGCGTAAGGCGCTGGTGACGGGTGCCAATACGGGGCTTGGTCAAGCAATCGCCGTCGGCCTCGCCGCGGCCGGCGCGGAAGTTGTCTGCGCCGCCCGCCGCGCGCCGGACGAGACGCTGGACATGATCGCGAAGAACGGCGGCAAGGCCGCCGCATTGTCGATTGATTTTGCCGATCCACTCGCCGCCAGGGACAGCTTTGCCGACGCCGGTTTCGATATTCTCGTCAACAATGCCGGCATCATTCGCCGCGCCGATTCCGTGGAGTTTTCAGAGCTCGACTGGGATGAGGTGATGGACGTCAATCTCAAGGCGCTGTTTTTCACCACGCAGGCCTTCGCCAAGGAATTGCTGGCGAAAGGTCGTCCGGGCAAGGTAGTCAATATCGCCTCGCTACTGTCGTTTCAGGGCGGCATCCGCGTGCCGTCTTATACGGCGGCGAAGCATGGCGTTGCGGGTCTGACCAAGCTTCTGGCAAATGAGTGGGCCGCGAAGGGCATCAACGTCAATGCCATTGCGCCCGGTTACATCGAAACCAACAATACCGAGGCGTTGCGGGCGGATGCTGCCCGCAACAAGGCCATTCTCGATCGTATCCCGGCAGGCCGCTGGGGGCATTCTGAAGACATCGCCGGGGCGGCGGTTTTCCTCGCCTCGCCGGCGGCCGACTACGTGCATGGCGCCATCCTCAATGTCGATGGTGGCTGGCTGGCGCGTTAATGTGCGCCGGTTTTCAAAATTCATCATATAACTTGTATGATGACTTGTTGACAAATATGCGGCAAGCGGTTTAGGTGGCTTCCAGTCAGTGAACTTGCAGAGGAATACGGATTATGAACCCTGAACAAATCAAGGCGGCGCTTGGCTCCGGCCTGCTCTCCTTCCCGGTAACGCATTTTGATTCCGAGGGTCGTTTTGCGGCCGATAGCTACAGGGCGCATGTCGAATGGCTTGCCGGTTACAAGGCGCCGGTGCTGTTTGCCGCGGGCGGTACGGGCGAGTTCTTCTCGCTGAAGCCGGATGAAATCCCTGCTATCGTTTCGGCTGCCAAGGAGGTGGCCGGTGAAACGGCAATCGTTTCCGGCTGCGGCTACGGCACCGAAGTTGCGGTTGATATCGCACGCTCGGTGGAAAAAGTCGGTGCTGATGGCATCCTGCTTCTGCCGCATTACCTCATTGATGCGCCGCAGGAAGGCCTTTACGCGCACATCAAGAAAATATGCCAGTCGGTCGGCATCGGCGTCATGGTTTATAACCGCGACAATTCGGTGCTTCAGGCGGATACGCTGGCGCGTCTCTGCGATGAGTGCCCGAACCTCGTCGGCTTCAAGGACGGCACCGGTGATATCGGTCTCGTTCGCCAGATCACCGCCAAGATGGGTGACCGCCTGATGTATCTCGGCGGCATGCCGACGGCGGAACTGTTTGCCGAAGCCTATCTCGGCGCCGGTTTCACCACCTATTCCTCGGCCGTCTTCAACTTCGTGCCGGGCCTTGCCAACGAGTTCTATGCGGCGCTGCGGGCCGGCGAGCGCGCCACCTGCGAACGCATCCTGACGGAATTCTTCTATCCGTTCATGGCGATCCGCAATCGCGCCAAGGGTTACGCTGTCTCCGCCATCAAGGCTGGCGTTCGCCTGCAGGGCTTTGATGCGGGTCCGGTGCGCTCGCCGCTGAAGGATCTGACGAATGAGGAAATCGGCATGCTCGATGCCCTGATCGGCACGCACAAGCGCAAGGTGTGATCAAGGTATAACGGGAGGGGAACGATGAAGATCACAGCGGTGCGCACGCATCTGCTCGAACATCGGCTGGCCACGCCGTTTGAAAGCGCATCCATGCGCTTTGACCGGCGTGCCCATGTTCTGGTCGAAATCGAATGCGATGACGGGACTGTCGGCTGGGGCGAATGCCTCGGTCCGGCGCGACCGAACGCCGCCGTGGTTCAGGCCTATTCCGGTTGGCTTATTGGCCAGGATCCCCGCCAGACCGAAAAGATCTGGGCTGTGCTTTACAATGCCCTGCGCGACCAGGGCCAGCGCGGCCTCAGCATTACCGCCCTGTCCGGTATCGATATCGCGCTGTGGGATATCAAGGGAAAGCATTACGGCACCTCCATCTCCATGCTGCTCGGCGGGCGCTGGCGCGAAAGCGTGGGCGCCTATGCCACCGGCAGCTTCAAGCGTGATGGGGTCGACCGTATCTCCGACAATGCCAATGAGATGGCGGAGCGCCGTGCAGAGGGTTTTCACGCCTGCAAGATCAAGATCGGTTTCGGCATCGAGGAGGATCTTGCGGTCATTGCCGCCGTGCGCGAAGCGATCGGGCCGGATATGCGGCTGATGATCGACGCCAATCACGGCTATACCGTTACCGAAGCCATCGCGCTCGGCAATCGTGCGGCTGAATACCGCATCGACTGGTTCGAGGAGCCGGTGGTTCCCGAGCAGCTCGATGCCTATGCCCGCGTGCGGGCGGGCCAACCAATCCCGGTTGCGGGAGGCGAGACCTGGCACGGGCGTTACGGCATGTGGCAGGCGCTTTCCGCCGGTGCCGTGGATATTCTCCAACCAGACCTCTGCGGCTGCGGCGGCTTTTCCGAAACGCAGAAGATTGCCACGCTTGCCACGCTGCACGGCGTGCGCATTGTACCGCATGTGTGGGGCACGGGCGTGCAGATCGCCGCTGCCCTGCAGTTCATGGCCGCGATGGTGCCCGATCCGGTGCGGGTAAACCCCATCGAGCCGATCATGGAATTCGATCGGACGCATAATCCGTTCCGTCAGGCCGTGCTGCAACAGCCGATAGAGGCGGTGAACGGTGTCGTCGCCATTCCCGATGGTCCCGGTCTCGGCATCGAGATCAACCGCGACGCACTCGTTGAATTCAGGATGCCACAGCCATGAGCGAACTTGTCAGAAAACTAAGCGGGACACCGCCGCAGCCAGCGTTTCCGAAAGGGGCGGTCGATACTCAGATGCATATGTATCTGCCCGGATATCCAGCCTTGCCGGGTGGGCCGGGCCTGCCGCCGGGTGCGCTGCCGGGGCCTGAGGATTATCGCCAGCTCATGCAATGGCTCGGCATCGACCGCGTCATCATCACCCAGGGCAACGCCCAACAGCGAGATAACGGCAACACGCTGGCCTGCGTGGCAGAAATGGGCGAGGCAGCCCGCGCGGTGGTGATTATCGATGAGAAGACGACTGAAAAGGACATGGAACGACTTGCCGCTGCCGGTGCCGTGGGCGCCCGTATCATGGATTTGCCTGGCGGCGCGGTGAACCTATCGGAACTGGAAGCGGTGGATCAGCGTGCCCATGCGGCCGACTGGATGGTGGCGGTTCAGTTCGACGGCAATGGGCTTCTCGATCATTTGCCGCGCCTTGAAAAAATCCGTTCGCGCTGGGTCTTCGACCACCATGGAAAATTCTTCAGGGGTATCGACACGGATGGCCCGGAGATGGCGGCACTTTTGAAGCTCATCGATCGCGGCAATCTCTGGTTCAAGTTTGCCGGTGTTTATGAAAGTTCGCGCGACGCCTGGCCCTATGAAGATGTTGCAGCCTTTTCGCGCCGTATCGCTGCCCATGCGCCGGAGCGGATCGTCTGGGGGACGAACTGGCCGCACAATTCGGTCCGTGAGACGGCTGCCTATCCGGATGATGCCCGCCTTGCGGAGCTCACACTCGGCTGGCTGCCGGACGATGCGGCCCGTCATCGAGCGCTGGTGGAAAATCCAGAAGCCCTGTTCAAGCTGCCGCCACTCAAGGCGGTGTAGTTTCAATTCGGGATAGTTGGGGAAAGGGAGGTCTCCATCATCCTTTGCAGATGAAAGGTCTTTGCATGCCGGCCCGGATGGGCGTGAAAAATTCGGTCCGTTAGCCTTGGAGGGGTGGGGCCGTTGTTACAACGGAGGAGGAAGAAATGAAAAAGATTGCAAGCATGATGTGCATCGCGATGGGGATCGCGCTGTCAGGCGTTTCCGCCAAGGCGCAGGAAATCACCCTGCGCTCGGCCGATATTCATCCCGACGGTTATCCGACGGTTGAAGCCGTGAAATATATGGGCGAACTTCTGTCGGAACGCTCCAATGGCCGCATCAAGGTGCAGGTCATGAACAATTCTGTTCTCGGCGGTGAGAAGGATACCATCGAGCAGACCCGCTTCGGCGTCATCGACATGAACCGCGTCAACGCTGCGCCTTTCAACAATCTCGTCAAGGAAACCACCGTTCTCGGCCTGCCTTTCCTGTTCCGTTCGACGGAACACATGCACAATACCGTAGACGGCCCGATCGGCGATGAGGTTCTGGCAGCTTTCGAACCGCACGGCCTAATCGGTCTTGCCTTTTACGATTCCGGTGCGCGTTCCTTCTACACAACCAAGAAGCCCATCGAAAAACTGGCGGACCTGAAGGGCCTCAAAATCCGCGTGCAGCAATCGGATCTGTGGATATCGATGATGCAGGCGTTTGGCGCCAACCCTACGCCGATGCCGATGGGCGAGGTTTACTCCTCGCTTGAAACAGGCGTTGTCGATGGTGCGGAAAACAACTGGCCGTCCTACGAATCCGCCCGTCACTATGAAGTGGCGAAGAACTATTCGCTGACGGAACATTCCCTCAATCCGGAAATCCTCGTCATCTCCAAGATTTCCTATGACAAGCTGTCGCCGGAAGATCAGAAGCTGCTGCGTCAGGCAGCCAAGGATTCCGTTGGCAAGATGCGTGAATTGTGGAGTGCGCGCGAAAAGGCCTCGGAAGAAAAGGTACGCGCCGGTGGCGCCAACGTCATCAAGGTCAACAAGGAAGAGTTCGCCGCCGCGATGGGGCCGGTCTACGACAAGTTCGTCACCGATCCGAAAATGAAAGACCTTCTTGAGCGGGTAAAAGCCGTCAAGTGACATAGGGAAAACCGGCTCTGGCAACAGGGCCGGTTTTCTTTTGTCGTCATTGGTCTGAGGTTGGAGGAGGAAGGCAAATGCGAAACTTCATGCGGGCTATCCGCCCATTTCTCGGCGCGCTCAGCCGTGCGTCACTTTACATCGCCGGCGTCGGCATGGTCGCCATGACCCTTATCGTCGGCTGGCAGGTGTTTGCCCGTTATATCCTGAATGATTCACCAAGTTGGTCCGAGCCGCTGTCGCTTCACCTTATGTCATGGTTCATCATGCTGGGGGCGGCGGTGGGCGTGCGTGAAAGCGTGCATCTGGGGCTTGATATTCTGCGCTATATGATGCCGCCGCGCATACAGGCGGCGATGGACCTGACCAGTCTGGCACTGATCTTCTTTTTCGGGGTTGGCATGTGCTGGTACGGAACCGTCCTCTCTGCCGGAACATGGACGGCGACGATCCCTGTTCTTGGATGGCCGGGCGGCATGGATTTCTTCCCGCTGATCGGTGGCGGTTTTCTGATCGCGCTGTTTGCAGCCGAACGCTTTATCGATCTCGTCATCGGCGAGGAAATCGCGGCGGATGTGTTTGTGCAGGAGGCCGCGTAAATGGCTTACACAATCCTCTTCGGTGTCTTCACCCTTCTGATGCTGATCGGTACGCCGATTGCGTTCTGCCTCGGCATTGCCTCCTTCGCCACCGTTCTTTATCTCGGCCTGCCGCCCATCGTGGTCTTCCAGCAGATGAACTCCGGCATGAACGTGTTTGCGATGATGGCGATCCCGTTCTTCATCTTCGCGGGTGACCTCATGGTCCGCGGCGGTATAGCCCATCGTCTGATCCGTTTTGCGGCCGGTCTTGTCGGTCATCTGCGCGGCGGTCTGGGGCAGGTCAACATCGTCGCTTCGACATTGTTCGGCGGCATTTCCGGCTCGGCTGTCGCCGACGCCTCGGCCGTTGGTGGCCTGATGATCCCGCAAATGGCCAAGCGCGGTTATGACCGGGATTACGCCGTCAACGTCACGGTCAATGCCGCCATCATCGCGCTGATGATCCCGCCTTCGCACAATATGATACTTTATTCGATCGCGGCGGGTGGCAATGTTTCGGTGGCCGATCTCTTCACTGCCGGCATCATTCCAGGCCTGCTGCTTGCTGCGGCCCTGATGGTCACCGCCTATATCGTCGCGCGGCGCAAGGGTTATCCGTCCGAGCCGTTTCCCGGCTTTTCGAAGCTGATGTATTATCTTCTGGCGTCTTTTCCCGGCATTCTGTTGATCGGCATCATCTTCGGCGGCGTTCGTTCGGGTATCTTCACCGCGACGGAGAGCTCCTGCATTGCCGTTCTCTACGCTTTCCTTGTTGCCATGCTTGTCTATCGTGAGCTGGACTGGAGCGGTTTCGTGGAGGCGGTGATGGGGGCGGTTCGCACAACAGCGATGGTTCTGCTCGTCATCGGCACGGCTGCGTCGTTCGGCTGGTTGATGGCGTTTCTGCAGGTACAGACACTGATGATCGCGACAATCAGCGCGATTTCGGACAATCCGATTATCGTGCTTCTGGTCATCAACGTCATTCTGCTCTTGCTCGGCACTTTCATGGATATGGCACCGATGGTCATCATTTCCACGCCGGTGCTTTTGCCTGTCGTGAAGGCCTTCGGCATCGATCCCGTGCATTTCGGAGTCGTGATGATCCTGAACGCCGGTATCGGTCTCAATACGCCGCCGGTCGGAACGGTGCTCTTCGTGGGATGTGCGGTTGGTGGCATAACGATACGGGAAGCGATGCGAACGATCTGGCCGTTCTTCGGCGCCAGCATAGCCGTGCTGCTCGCCGTCACCTATATTCCGTCGCTTTCACTCTGGCTGCCGTCACTTTTCCGATAGTTCCAAAGCTGTATCGCAAGAAGGCCCCGCTATGCCGGGGCCTTTTGCATTTCGGTGGCAAGCAGCCTCTGCTGTTCGTGCTCGTCAAACGCCATCAGATTGCCGTGCCTGCTGCGGCGTATCCTGTTCATGTGGTCGCGGGGGCTCAACCCCAATGTGCGCTTGAACATCCGCGAAAAATAATAGGGATCTCCATAACCCACTTCTGCCGCCGTAGCCGCAACTGAAAGCCCGGCTTCAAGAAAATGCATGGCACGTTCCATGCGTTTGAATTCCTGATATTTCCTCGGCGTGCGCCCCACCCGTTTCTGGAACTCACGCAGGAAATAGTCGCGATTATAGGGGGCTGCGTCGGTCGCCCTTGCGGCGATTTCAGGGTCGAGCGGATTGGCGGAAATCATCGTGATCGCTTTCATGACAGCCAGATCCAGGGCTTCCGCACCTTCCGGCTGGAAACTCGGACGGTCGACCCATCCGAGAAATGCATCATCGATAAATGCGATCAGCAACACCATGAACAGGTGATGCTGGCCAAGCGTGACAGAGGAGGGTGGAGCGCTCTGCCGATAGTGGCGCACCAGCGGCTCCAGCAGCGGCCAGCGGCTCAGCGAAAGTTTCGGCTTGAGGTCCATCTGCGCGACAAGGTTGTGGCGACCGTAAATATCCAGTGTGAAATGCTGTGCCACTCCCCGATAGGTGACGGCCTGTTCATTCCAGCCGATAAAATGCTGCCCCCTGAAAATCAGCATGGCGTCGCCAGGCTCCAGCACCCGTGCTTCACCGTCGACGAGATAATGCCCGCGACCCTCCAGGCAGATGATGAGATCGTCCACCTGATTGGATTTGTCGATCTGCCAGGTGCGGGAGTGCTCCATCTTGATCGTGGCGCGCGTGAGATTAAGCGTGAGCGCCGCAGGCGGAACGGACGAGAGAATGCCACCTTCGATTTCGTCCATCTTTTTCCTCGTCTTTGTTAATTCACCTTGGCTCGGAAATTTGGTTTTGTCACCTCACAAACTGCTAATGCGCGCCGTATCAATGAGGGAGGAGATCGGCTGCGGCGAGAAATCGCGCAACCATGCGCCCGCCGTCAGCCGTTCCGGGAGAATCACTTGCACGAAATTGTATTCTGTTATCCGCGCCTTTCCGGGGTGGGGGAGGAGCGTCATGAAATCTAATCGCTTCCTCGGGCTGGGATATCTGACGCCCTACATCATCGGACTTCTGGTTTTCACGGCGATCCCTTTTCTGGGTTCCCTGTATCTCAGCTTCACCCGCTACGACCTGATGAGTGACCCCACATGGGCGGGGCTGGCCAATTACGAGCGGCTCTTCACCCGTGATCGCACGTTCATGAAATCCCTGAACGTCACCCTGTTTTATGTGTTTCTGACGGTGCCGTTGAAGCTTGCCTTCGCGCTGTTCATCGCAGCGATACTCAATTACAAGCTGCAATTCATCAATTTTTTCCGCACCGCCTTTTACGTTCCGTCCATCCTCGGCGGTTCGATCGCGATTGCGGTGCTGTGGCGCTACATCTTCGCCAGCGAAGGGCTCGCCAACATGGCGCTGGCGGCAATCGGCCTGTCGCCGGTGGACTGGTTTGGCGATCCCGCCAATGCGCTTTTTACAATTACGCTGCTGCGCTGCTGGCAGTTCGGTTCGGCCATGGTGATCTTTCTCGCCGCGCTGCAATCCATCGACAAGTCGCTTTATGAGGCAGCGGCAATCGACGGTGCAGGCAAGGTAAAGACGTTCTTTTTCATCACCCTGCCGCTTCTGACGCCGGTCATCTTTTTCAACCTGATCATGCAGATGGTGCAGGCATTCCAGGAGTTCAACGGGCCTTACATCATCACCCAGGGCGGGCCGTTGAAGTCTACCTATCTGCTGCCTCTCTATATTTACGATGAGGCTTTCAAGAAGTTCAACATGGGCTATGCCTCCGCCATCGCCTGGGTTCTTTTCACCATCATCACCGTGCTGACCCTCGTGGCCTTCTGGTCCTCGAAAAAGTGGGTCTATTACGCCGGCGACAAGCGGAATTGATGCCATGACCGATATCGCAACCTTAAACGACATGCAGGCCGCCCGCCGGGCAAGGCTCCGGCTGTTATCGACCTCTGTCCGGTACACGCTGCTGTTCGCGGTCGGCTTCATCATGCTCTATCCGCTGATCTGGCTGGTCGGCGCAAGCTTCAAGACCAATTCCGAGATTTTTTCCGGCGCAGGTTTCATTCCTGAGACTCCAACACTGGACGGTTACATCCGCGGCTGGGAGACCTCCACGCCCTACACCTTCGGCCGGTTTTTCTGGAATTCGTTCCTGATCATCCTGCCGAAGGTCATCGGAACGGCGATTTCCTGCACCATGGCGGCCTATGCCTTCGCGCGCTTCGATTTTCCGCTGAAGAAGATCCTGTTTGGCTCGGTCATCGCCATCCTGCTTTTACCCAATGTCGTAACCCGCATTCCGCAATATATCCTGTTCCGTGACCTCGGCTGGCTGGATAGTTTCCTGCCGCTATGGGTTCCCTCGGCACTAGCCGGTGATGCCTTCTTCGTCTTCATGCTTGTGCAGTTCCTGCGCTCGCTGCCCTCGGATATGGAGGAAGCCGCCCGTGTGGATGGCGCCAACAGTCTGCAGACGCTGGTCTACATCGTGGTGCCGATGCTGGCCCCGGCGCTGATCTCGGTCTGCCTTTTCCAGTTCATGTGGACGATGAACGACTTTCTGGGACCGCTGATCTACCTGTCCTCGGTCGATAAATATCCGGTGAGCCTGGCGCTCAAACTCTCCATCGACACCACCGAAGCCTTCGAATGGAACCGCATCCTGGCGATGTCGGTGCTGACGATCGCGCCTGCGCTCGTCGTGTTTTTCGCGGCGCAACGGTATTTCATTGAAGGGATCTCGTCTGGCGGGGTCAAGGGCTGAAAATGGCAAGCGTTCAACTTAAAAATCTCGAAAAAGTCTATGGCGGCAGCTTCAAGGCCGTGCACGGCATCAATCTCGAAATCGAGGACGGCGAGTTCATGGTCTTCGTCGGCCCGTCCGGCTGCGCCAAATCCACCACGCTGCGCATGGTGGCGGGGCTGGAGGAAATCACCGGCGGTGAAATCCTCATCGGAGATCAGCGCGTCAACGACCTGCCGCCCGGCAAGCGCTCCATTGCCATGGTGTTCCAGAACTATGCGCTCTATCCGCATATGAAGGTGCGCGGTAATCTTGCTTTCGGCCTCAAGATTGCCGGTGTTGCCAAGCCCGAGATCGAGAAGGCAATCGACAATGTCGCGCGCATTCTCGAAATCGAGCCCTTGCTGGATCGCCTGCCGAAACAGCTTTCCGGCGGGCAGGCGCAACGTGTTGCTTTGGGCCGCGCCCTCATCAAGAAACCGGGCGTGTTCCTGTTCGATGAGCCCCTTTCGAATCTCGATGCGAAGCTGCGCGCTTCCATGCGTGTGCGCATTACCGATCTGCATCGCCAGCTGAAGGCGGAGGGCCTGTCTTCGACCGTCGTCTACGTGACGCACGATCAGACGGAAGCCATGACCATGGGCGACCGAATCTGCGTCATGCAGGCCGGGCGCATCATGCAGGTCGCCACGCCGAAGGAACTCTACAACCGGCCCGCCAATCTGTTCGTCGCCGGTTTCATTGGCATGCCGGAAATGAACCTTGTGGACGTGGCGATCGACGGGGCGGAGTTCGTCATCGGCGGGCAACGTCTTCCGATAGGCGACCATCTGGAAAAGCGGCTTTCAGCCAGACCGGCGGACGCCGTCATCGGCATCCGTCCGCAGCATCTTTCGTTAGCCGGTGAGGCCGATGGGCCGGCGCTGCAGGCGAAACTGACCAACGCCGAATTCATGGGGCACGAGGTCTATCTGCATGCCGATCTGGGCGGACAGAAGCTCGTGAGCGTGGTGGGAGCAGCCGAATTCGAGGCGCTTGGGCGCGACGGCATTCTGCGACTGAAGCCGGACCCCGAGAAGCTGCATATTTTCGACAAGGCCGATGACCGCAATGTCTCGCTGTGAGGAGGGGACGAGCGTGCCTGATTTTTCGAGGAGGAGAAGAACAATGAAGATGACGACGATGACGAGAACAATGGCGATGCTGGCCGGTGCTGCCTATCTGGCCACGGTGGCTGCGCCTGCGGCGGGTGCCGCGGAACTGCGTATGTCGTGGTGGGGCGGCGAAAGCCGTCATGTCGCCACTCAGAAGGCGATTGCCGCCTGCGGTGAAAAATACGGCCACACGGTCAAAGGTGAGTTTACCGGCTTCGATGGATATCTGGAAAAACTGACCACGCAAATGGCAGGCAAGACGGAGGCTGATATCGTTCAGGTGAACTGGCCATGGCTGCCGCTGTTTTCTAAGAATGGTGAAGGTTTTGCTGATCTGCGTCAGCTGAAACCTCTCGATCTTTCGCAATGGGCCGAGACGGATCTGGAAGCGGGTTCTATGAACGGGGTGCTTCAGGGCCTTTCAGTCTCCACCACCGGCCGCGTGTTTTTTTTCAACGCCACCACCTTCGAGAAGGCTGGTGTTGAAATCCCCAAGACATGGGATGAATTCTTCACGGCAACAAAAACCATCAAGGAAAAGCTCGGCAAGGATCACTACACCTTCAATGCCGTAAAGGAGACTGCCCAGCTTCTCGTGACACTCGCCGTGGTGCAGAAAACCGGCAAGGATCTGGTCGACCCCAAGACCAACCGTGTCGCCTGGACGTCGGAGGAACTGGCGGAAGGTATCTCGTTCGTCGGCAAGCTGGTAGAAACCGGCTCCATTCGCTCCCAGAAAGAGGAAGCGGCCGATGGCAACGTCAATCTTTATGAAAAGCCGTCCTGGTCCGAAGGCCGTATCGCTGGTTCCTATGAATGGGATTCCACCTATTCGAAATATGCCGATCCCCTGAAGGATGGGCAGGTGCTGAAACCCGTGCCGATGCTGAAGCTCGCCGATGCCGTAACGGAAGGCGTTTATCGCAAGCCTTCCATGGTCTTTTCTATCTCGAAAAACTCGAAGAACCCTGAAGCGGCAGCGCAAATCCTGAACTGCCTGCTGAACGAGCCTGAGGGCATCGATGCGCTTGGCACGTCTCGCGGCCTGCCTGCTTCCAAGGCTGCGGCGCAGCGTCTGGGCGACAAGGGTGAGCCGGAAGTGCGCGCCGCCAACGCCATCGTCATGGCGGCATCGGGACCGGTAGTTTCGCCCTTCAACGAACATCCGGAAATCCGCTCCGGCTTCATCGATACGCTGGAGGAATATGCCTATGGCCAGCTGACGGCGGAAGAGGCGGCTGAGCAGATCATCGATACCACCAACGACGTTCTGGCCAAATTCGATTGACGACAATGGCCCGCCGCCCCTGCGGCGGCGGGCTCTTTATCCGGTTGCCGGGTGACATGGGCATTCCCGCCGATTGTTTTCGCGGGACATGCACGAACAACGAGAAACGAGCATGAACGAACCCTCTATCATCGCGCTTTCGGCGCGAACGGCGGCGCTTTGCCTCGCCGTACCCGGTGCGCGATATCACCTGCCGCAGACGGCATGGCGGCTGACTTCGCAAGATGGTGATCTACGAACCGGAAAAACCGCCACCGTGGTGACGCTGCTGCATGATCTGCGTCCGGATACGCGGTATGTGTTCGAAGCGGATGGGTTCGCAAGCCTGGAGTTCAGGACAGCGCCCTGCGCGGGGCTTGTCGAGGCGATGGCATTTTCGCTGACGCCGGATATTGCGCTTGACGACGAAGCCGGCGCACGCGCCAATGCTCGCGCTCTGGAAGAGGCAGTTGCCGCCGTGCCTGCGGGCGGCACATTGCGAATTGCTGCCGGCCTCTGGACAGCGTTTCCCGTGCGGTTGAAAAGCGACATGACGTTTCATCTTGCGGAAGGGGCCGTGCTGCGCGCACCCTCCACCCGCAAGGGTTGGCCGATCCTGCCTGCCCGCGATGAGACGGGCCGCATGCTCGGCAGTTGGGAAGGGCTACCGGATGCATGTTTCGCTGCGCCGGTCCATGCCATCGGCGCAGACAATCTCGTGATCGAAGGCACAGGCGTCCTCGATGGTTCCGGCGACAGAGGCGACTGGTGGAGTTGGCCGAAAGAAACCCGTGACGGCGCGCGCCGACCGCGCGGCCTGCATCTCGTCTCCTGCCGCAATGTCCGGCTTTTCGGTTTCACCATTCGCAATGCACCGTCCTGGACGGTCCATCCACAGGGGTGCGAGGCCCTGACAGCGGCGGGTCTCACAATCAGCGCTCCGCATAACAGCCCCAATACCGATGGTTTCAACCCGGAAAGCTGCCACAACGTGACGATATCAGGCGTACGCTTTTCAGTCGGCGACGATTGCATTGCTGTGAAGGCAGGCAAACGCGGGCCGAACGGCGAGGACGACCATCTGGCGGAAACACGCGGCGTCAGCGTGCGCCATTGCCTGATGGAGCGCGGCCATGGCGGGCTGGTGATCGGCTCGGAAATGTCGGGTGGCGTGCATGACGTAACGGTAGAGGACTGCGACATGGTTGGCACGGATCGCGGCCTGCGTCTCAAGACGCGGCGGGGCCGTGGAGGTTCAGTCAGCAATATCACCATGCGCCGGGTGTTGCTGGATGGCGTGCATACCGCGCTTTCCGCCAATGCCCATTACCATTGCGATGCCGATGGGCATGACGGCTGGGTGCAGTCGCGAGACCCTGCACCTGTCGACGACGGGACCCCGTTTATCGACGGAATTACTGTCGAAGATGTGGAAATCCGCCATCTGGCACATGCCGCCGGCGTCTTTCTCGGTTTAGCGGAGGCCCCAATCCGCAATATCGCCATTCGCAATCTCACAATCGTCTCGCGTGATCCTGTAGCCGTGGCCACACCGCCGATCATGGCCGATGGGGTGCGCCCCATGCTGCATGAGGGGATCGTTTTCGAACAGGCTGAAATCATTTGCGACGATCCTGCGCTGCTGAGCGCCTCTGCCGTTTCCCACTCACAGATTTCAATCGAGAAAACCCATGAAAGCCACTGATTATTTTGATCAATTCTCCAGCCGCTATAGGCACTACAAGGGCGGAAGCTGGTGTTATGAGGATGGCTGTGTCTATCGGGGTTTGCAGCACCTGTTCGAAGCGACCGGCGACCGGCGCTGGAACGAACATCTGCATCGTCTGGCTGACACCCAGATAGCGGCAGACGGAGTGCTCGCCGGTTACGATCCGCAGGAATACAATATCGATCACATCCTCGCCGGTCGCATTCTGTTTCCTCTGGCAGCGGAAACGGGCGATCCACGTTATCTCGCTGCGGCGGAACATCTTGCGGGCCAACTCCGCAGCCATCCGCGTACGGGCGCCGGTAATTATTGGCACAAGAAGCGTTATCCGCATCAGGTCTGGCTGGATGGCCTTTATATGGGACTTCCTTTCCAGATCGAATATGCGCAGGCGACTAGTGACGCCGAACTTATCGACGATGCGCTACAGCAATTCTCAACCGCACTCACGCTGACGGCGGATGCCGGTGGGCTCTATGTCCATGGTTATGACGAAAGCCGCAACCAGCGCTGGGCCGATCCCGTGAGCGGCCAATCCCCGGCGGTATGGGCCCGCGCCGTCGGCTGGCTCGCCATGGCGCTGGTCGATGCGTTGGTGATGGTGCCGGCTGATGGCGCAACGATCGGACTTCGGGAACGCGCGGGCCTGCTTCTGGCCGGTATTGTTGCCCGGCAGACTAAAACCGGTCTCTGGATGCAGGTTCTGGACAAACCGGATCTTGCCGGAAACTACGAGGAAACCTCCGCTTCGGCGATGTTCGCCTATGCCTTACTGCGGGCTGCGCGGTTGGGGCTTTTGCAGGGAGAGGAAGCAAATGCGGCTCTTTCGGCGGGCCGGTCCGCGCTTGAGGCCCTGCTTGAGAGACAGCTCAAGGTGGACGAAAAGGGTATCGTCCGTCTCACCGGCATCGTGCATGTCGCGGGCCTCGGCGGTTTCGAGGGCAATTATCGCGATGGGTCTCCGGATTATTACCTGACCGAGCCGGTTGTATCCGATGACGCCAAAGGCGTCGGGCCGCTGATGATGGCCTATGCCGAAAGCCTGCTTTTGGCATGACGGCGCGGTCATCTTAACGGGCACAGGGTGTTTTGTGGGATGAGATCATGCCACTTTTGCCAAGATCACCGTCTGGATCAGGCCCTGTTTTTTGTGGTTCGCGATTGTGATCGTGCCACCGAAGCGCTCGATGATTTCTCTGGCGATGGCTAGACCCAACCCCACACCAGGGATCGACTTTCGCCGCCCGAGATCGACCCGAAAGAAGGGCTCGAAAACCCGGCCGATCAGTTCCTGCGGAATGCCAGGGCCTTCATCGCGGATTGTAACGACGACCTCGCTCTCGTCCTCGGTTAGATCGATCCGTGCCGTTTTGCCATGGGTGACGGCGTTGAGGATGAGGTTGCGCAAGGCTCTTTTGAGCGCAAGTGGAGCGGCCTTGATGATCATGGCGGCTTCCGGTTTCATAAAGTCGAGCGCATCAGCGTAACCGAGATCAGAAAGTTCGCTAACGATTTCGCCGAGAAGCCTGCCGATATCGATCATCTTGACGGTATCCTGGCTCACTTCCTCGCGCACAAGCAGAATGGCGCTATCCGCGATGGCGTTCAGTTCCTCGAGGTCCGCCAGCCATTTGCCCCGCTCTTCGTCGTTTTCGATGAATTCTGCCCGCAGACGCATGCGGGTCATTGGGGTTCTCAAGTCATGGCCAGCGGCTGCGACGAGGCGCATTCGGCTTTCCATTGCCGCCTTCAGGCGGCGGGCGAGTTCGTTCAAGGCCCGCGCCGTGGCGCGGATTTCACCCGGACCTGTTTCCGACAAATGGGGTAGCGAACCATCGGGTCCGATGCTTGCAGCGGCGTTTTCCAGCATGTCGAGGGGGCGGGTGATCTTTCTGGCGGCGAAGATGGAAACAGCAGCACTGCCAAGAATGATCAGCCCGATCCACATGCCGAAAATCTTCCAGCCGCCCGGGGGAGGACCCATATGCGGAATTTCCGCGACCAGCCATCCGCTTTTTTCCAGCGCTATAGCCGCCACCGGGGCATTACTTCCAGGCGCGCGGATCACAATTGCGGTGCGCGGCTCGCCAACCTGTGCAAGGGCCTTTTCTAGAAACTCCGAAAGCATTCCGTCAAGATCACCTTCAGGCGGCTTCTGTACAATGCGGAAATAGCCGGGTTGTTGCAGCGAGGGGTCGCGTTCGGCCATGGTCACGGCAAAGGCAAGGCTGCGGGCAACGGGCTCGATGGTTGCATCTGGCGGCGGCGGCTGCAATGTCTGATCTGCCACCACAGTTGCAAGCGCGATGACCGCGATGATGGAGACGATCAACAGTGCGGCGATACGGTTTCTGAGCGAGCTCATCGATGCACCGGCAGGGTTCTGACCTGAACCGTCATCTGGTAACCGCCATTGCGAACGGTTTTGAAGATCGGAGCCCGGGCATCGGTTTCGAGCTTCTTGCGCAACCGGCTCATCAACACGTCGACGGAGCGGTCGAACGGTCCGCGGTCCTTGCCCTGCGTAAGATCGAGCAGCTGATCGCGGGAAAGAAGCCGGCCGGGCCTGTCGAGGAAGACTTTCAGCAGATCGAACTCCGCCCCCGTCAGCTCGATCCTCTCACCGCTGGCGTGGATGACGGAGCGCTGTTCCGGATCGGCGGTGAAGTCCGAAAAACCATAAGCGGTGGATGAGCCGCGAGGTACTTCCTGAGGTACTGCGCGGCGCAGCACGGCCTTGATCCGCGCCGTCAGTTCTCGCGGATTGAAGGGTTTGCCAAGATAGTCGTCGGCGCCAATTTCCAGCCCAACGATCCGGTCGACATCCTCCTTGAGCGCTGTCAGGAGAATGACGGGCGTGCGCGGCCGGCGGCCTTGGAGATCGCGGCAGATATCGAGGCCGGAACCATCCGGCAGCATCACGTCGAGCACGATGAGATCGGGATCGGAGCAGGCGAACTGTTCTTCGAACTCACGCCTGTCGGCTGCCATAGAAACGCGAAACCCCTGCGAGCCGAGATATTTCGCGAGCAATGTACGTATCTCCGGATCATCATCCACGATCAAAATATGTGTCGCCGAAACTGTCGCCATATCATCCAACCTTTTGATGCCACTATACATAAGCGGAGCAAAGAAACGGCGGATTTTTGCAACGAAAGCTTGCTGCGGCCGCTCTGGCAACATTCGGTTACAAATAGGCCGCGCGTGGAACAAGACCCGCAACATTGGGACCAAAGCCGGAAACGCTTAGCTCCTATCGTCTTCTCAGGTTGGAAAACGAAAAGGAAGGTAAGATGAGAAACGCTCTAATCGCCACCGCCGTCGTCGTGACAACTGTTCTTGGCGCTTCGGCCACCTCCCGGGCTGCGGAGCAGGGTGAACCAGTGCCGCAGGCATCGGAACAGGCCATGCCGCCGCTGGCCAGTCCTGACTTCGGTTCGAATAGTGGTCCGGAGCAAAGGCTGCCGCATGGCCGCAAGATGGCCGGGCCTGAGATGCTACGCCCGGATATGATGGGGCCGGATATATTGGGCCCGGATATATTGGGGTTGGCGACGAAACTTTCGGCAGCGGAAATCTATCTCGGCGTCACACCTGAACAGCTTGGTCCGTGGCGCGCCTATACCACTGCGCTGATCGATCTTGTTTTGCCCACTTCGGAACTCAAGCCATTGCCGCCGAAGGGACCGGGTGCGACGGGGCTAGAGCCTCGTCTTGCCGGTGAGGAACTGGCCGGCATCACAATGAAAAAGGCAGAACAGGCTAAAGCACTTCAGGACGCAGCGGCTACGCTGAAACCGAAACTTTCGCCGCAGCAGGTGCAGAAGCTTGCTGAACTCGAACGCGCATTGATGCCGCCTCCGCCTCCCGTCCCGCATGATGGCCGTGCACGAGACCGTCGCATCGAGCCTCCGCATGGCGACAGGATGCCGCCGCTGCCTCAGGCAGAGCGGGGCTGACGCCACTCTTCAAAGTTTCCTCCTTTAATAGCCCCCCAGCAAAGGAGGAAATCAGCCGGAAACGGCTGAAGCCGGGGGATCGCTCGCCTGCGATCCCCCGCGTGATTTTCAAGCGAGAAGATGATGATGAGATATTTCTACCTGATGCTGGCGACGGTTTTTGGTTTGAGCTTCGTCTGGTCGGTCGCTGCGGCCGGTGACAGGCCGATGCGAGATCCGGCGGCGAAATCCCGGCAGGAAGAACAGTGGCACCAACCCGTCTGTGCCAAGGAACGGCGCGAAAATGCACACGGCAAGCGTCGTCACGACACCTGCCGCAAGGCATCCGCCAGAAAGTCTGTTGCCGCCTATGAATGGATCGAAGCAGACAACGGCTTCATCCTAGTGAAACACGACATGAGGTCGGTTTCTTCTTTTGAGTAGACCGGCCGGACAGGACAGGACGATGAAAATGGTTCGCAAAGCAGGTGTGGCGCTGACGGTTGTCGCGCTCGTCCTGGGTGGCTACTGGTTTTCGTCACAATATACGCGGGCCGCAACGCCCGGTTATATCACCTCGTCTGTGAAGCGCGGTGATATCGAGCAGACTGTTCTGGCGACTGGAACGCTCAAACCCGTTCGTCTGGTGGCCGTCGGCGCGCAGGCCTCCGGTCGCATCACCGCCGTCAAGGTCGCACTTGGAGATACGGTCAAGGCGGGCGATCTCATTGCCGAGATCGATTCCGTTACCCAGAATAACAGCCTGCGCACGGCGCTGGCAGCGCTTGCAAACGTGAAGGCGCAGCGGGTGGAAAAGCAGGCGACACTTGTTCTCAACCGCCAGAGCCTTGTCCGCCAACAGGAAATGGTGTCGAAAAATGCCGCCTCCCGTGCGGATTTCGAAAGCGCCACTGCAGCGCTCGCAGTCACCCAGGCGCAGATCGAAGCGATCGACGCCCAGATCGAGGAGGCACAGGTCGCTGTCGAAACGGCAAAGGCCAATCTCGGCTATACGAGGATCACCGCGCCCATCGAAGGCACTGTTCTGTCTATCGTCAGTCAGGAAGGGCAGACCGTCAACGCCACGCAGTCCGCGCCGACAATCGTGATCCTAGGCCAGCTCGACCGGATGACGGTGCGCACGGAAATCTCCGAAGCAGATGTGACGCGCGTAAAAGCCAGTTTGCCAGTTTACTTCACGGTGCTGGGTGAGCCGCAGCAGCGTTACGACGCGACGCTTACGTCCATTGAACCGGCGCCTGAATCAGTGCGCAGCGACTCCAGCTTCAGCTCCTCGACGTCTTCCTCGACCACATCGTCCTCTTCCAGCACCTCGTCGTCGGAGGCGATCTATTATAATGGCGTGTTCGAAGTGCCGAACCCGGACGGCAAGTTGCGCACCTATATGACGGCGGAGGTCCATATCGTCCTTGGTGAAGCGAAGGACGTGCTAACCGTTCCGGCGGCGGCCCTTGGTAGCAAGGGCGCCAACGATGACTATGCCGTGCGTGTGCTAGACACCGATGGCAGAATTTCCGAACGCAGGGTCCAGATCGGTCTGAACGACAAGGTAACGGCGGAAGTACGTTCCGGCCTTGCCGAGAACGAGCGCGTGGTGACCGGCGAACTTTCCATCGACACCACCAAAAACGCCGTGCCGGGGCCTGGTGGCCCGCCGATGGGTTTTTGAACAATGGCTGATCCTCTGATTTGCCTTAAATCCGTGCGGCGGGATTATCCGTCCGGTGAAGGTACGATTACCGTACTCAAGAATATCGACCTCATCATCGAGGCCGGCGAGATGGTGGCGATCGTTGGCGCTTCCGGATCGGGCAAGTCGACGCTGATGAATATTCTCGGTTGCCTCGACCGGCCGACCTCAGGGAGCTACATCATCAGGGGCCGGGAGACGGGCGATCTCGATGCAGACCAGCTTTCGGAATTGCGGCGAGAAAACCTCGGTTTTATTTTCCAGCGTTACCATCTGCTTGTCGAACTGACAGCGCTCGGCAATGTCGAAATTCCGGCGATCTACGCCGGAAAGTCACAAAGCGATCGCAGGAGCGATGCCGCCAGGTTGCTCGGTCGCCTTGGCATGGCGGACCGCCTCGATCATCGTCCGGGCCAGCTTTCCGGCGGCCAGCAGCAACGCGTTTCCATCGCGCGCGCCCTTATGAACGATGCCGAAATCATTCTTGCCGACGAGCCGACCGGTGCGCTCGACAGCGCGAGCGGCGACGAGGTGTTGCGCATCCTCGACGAGCTGCATGCCGAAGGGCGCACTGTCATTATCGTCACGCACGATATGTCAATTGCACGACGTGCCGAACGGATCATCGAAATCAGCGACGGCGCCATCATTTCCGACCGCGGGGCGGATGCCGCGCCGGTTCGGAAGGGTGACGCCAAACCCTCTATGGTTTCCGGCGGGGCCTCCAGTCTCGCTGGTCTCGCATCCTCGCTGCGGGAGGCATTGCGCATGGCGCTCCTGTCGATGCAGGCGCGCAAGCTGCGCAGCTTTCTCACCATGCTCGGTATCATCATCGGCATCGCCTCGGTCATCAGCGTCGTGGCGCTGGGGCAGGGGTCACAGCAGCGCGTGCTGCAGAATATCTCAAGCCTCGGCACCAACACGCTGGAAATCTTCGCGGGCAAGGATTTTGGCGACATAAGGTCGGGCAAGATCACCACGCTGGTCGTCTCCGACGCCGAGGCACTTGCCAAACAATCCTATGTCGCGGCTGTGACGCCCACGGTCTCGACCTCCAGTACGGTGCGTTTCGGCGCGAAGGAGGCGAATGCGCTTGTGAATGGTGTCAGCGAGCGGTATTTCGTCGCCAAGGGCACGAAGCTGTCACAAGGGCGCTTTTTCGATGCCGCAAGCGTCGCGCAGAAAGCCCAGGAGGTGGTGATTGATGAGAACACCCGCAAATCGTTGTTTGCGGATTTCGACGGCAGCCCCATCGGTCAGGTCATTCTCATCGGCAAGGTGCCGGCCCGCATCGTCGGCATCACGCAGGCGCAGCAGGGCGGTTTCGGTTCAAGCCAGAACCTTTCACTTTATCTGCCTTATACTGCCGTCCAGTCACGCTTTCTCGGCAGCCTGTCGCTGCGCAGCATCACGGTGCAGGTGAGTGACGATATTGACGCCGCAATTGCCGAACAGGCGGTGACGGTTCTTCTCACCCAGCGGCATGGAACGCGGGATTTCTACATTCTCAACACTGACGATATTCGCCAGACCATCACCAGTACAACACAGACCATGACGCTGCTGGTTGCGGCGATCGCGGTGATTTCGCTTCTGGTCGGCGGCATCGGGGTGATGAACATCATGCTCGTTTCCGTTTCCGAACGTGTATCGGAAATCGGCGTGCGCATGGCAGTCGGCGCACGGCGCAGTGATATACTGCGCCAGTTCCTGATCGAGGCAGTGCTCGTCTGCATCATCGGCGGAACGCTGGGAATTTTGGGCAGCTTCGGCTTCGGGGCGCTTTTCTCCGCCTTCAGCAGCAATTTCGCCATGGTCTATTCCACGGTGTCGATCATTGCTGCCTTCGTCTGCTCGACACTGATAGGCGTCGTTTTCGGCTATCTGCCGGCCCGCAACGCATCGAACCTCGATCCTGTTGCGGCCCTGTCGGCGGGTTGATATCCGCCGCTGCCGGTCAAGCCTTGTTTTTTTCGATGAAGCGGATGGCGTCGCCAACGGTCAGGATTGTGCTTGCGGCCGAATCGGGGATTTCCACTCCGAATTCTTCCTCGATTTCCATGACAACCTGAACCACTTCGAGGGAATCGGCACCGAGATCGTCGACAAAATTGGCGTCATCGACAACCGTGCCGGGATCTGCGCCAAGCTGGTCAACGATGATTTTTTTAATACGGTCGGCGATGGTGGACATGGTGGGACTCCGCGAAAGTTGTTTGCCGCCGAACAACCCGTTTGAATTTGCGCCCAGGACACTTGCTAAAATCGAAACCGGTTTTTGCGAGGCGTGGTACACAGAGTCAGAAGGTCAAAGCATCGATGACATTCGGACGTAGCATGCCTTTGACGGCTGCGAAAGAGCGTGGCTCATGGGGAATTGCCCATAAGAATTCGGGGTATGTTTGACGTTGAACAGTTTTTGACTGGATGCGATGAACCGCTGCGCTGTAAACCTCGTTTTCGTAAAGTAATTATAATCCAGTCCTGTCGAGCATCAACGCCCATGGTCCAGTCTTCCCCGGAACGCTTCATATTGCTCGATGGCATAAGGGGCGTAGCTGCGCTCTTCATCGTACATCGCCATGCCGAACAGTTTTTCGGGAGAGACGACGCTTCGAGCTATCTCGCCGTCGATTTGTTCTTCGCCTTGAGCGGTTTTGTGCTGGCGCATGCCTACAGCATGAAACTGCGCGAAGGGGCGATTACGCCAGGCTTCTTCATGAAGGCGCGCCTTGCGCGACTTTATCCACTGTATGGGCTGGGGCTGGCGTTGATGGCGTCCTATTTCATTTGCCTCTACCTGTTGGGCCTGCCGACGCCGATCGATGATCTTCATCGCCACATCAATCCCGGTGAGCTGGCGATAGCGTTGTTGACCGGGCTTCTTTTCGTTCCGGCACCCTTCACGCTTACATTGAACGGCGCATTGTTTCTGGTGAGTCCGGCATGGTCGCTTTTCAACGAGCTGGTGGTGAATGCAGTTTATGGCCGGTGGGGTGTGCGGGCGACTACGAAACAGACAATCGTGGTGCTGGCTGTCAGCGCCTGCGTCCTTGTCGTGGCGGCTGCTGAGTTTGGGAAGTTGCATGCGGGGTTTCGATGGCACGAAATGTATGCCGGCATGGGAAGGGTGTTTTTCTCGTTTTTCGCAGGCGTGCTGGTTTACCGCTTCCGCAATCGCATAACCGAGCTGAAGCCCATCCAGGCGGCCCTCTGTCTTATGCTGGTCTGCGTCATCCTCGCCGTGCCAATTTCGCGTGAGCTTCGGCCCTTCTTTGATCTCGCGGTGGTTCTGCTCGTCTGGCCGACGGTATTGTTCGTAGCCAGCAGGATAGTGCCGGGTCGCAGGGTGGGAATCTTGTCGACGTTTCTCGGCACAGCTTCCTACGCCGTCTATGTGCTGCATATCCCGCTGCTGGCCTGGACGGATTTTCTGATGCCTGCCGTTGATAGGGAAAACATCGCTTTGCCGGTCGGTGTCGCTTTCCTGATAGGGACGACGTGTCTGTCATGGTACCTGACGGTCCATTTTGATCAGCCAGTGCAGACATGGCTCAAAGGTCGCCTGAGAAAGCGGGCAGGGGTCGGGCAACCCGTGTGATCGCGTCTTGTCGCTGCAGGCTTCAGTAATGCGCGAAGATTGGAGCCGTGATAACAAAGGCCGCGACGAGACTGATGATCGTCAGTTTCGCGGCACGCATGCGGCGCATTCTGCGGCCGCTCCAGTCATACGTCATACTCACCCTCCACGCAGACGCAAACTCTCGGACTGATGTCCGACTAAATCAGTTTCTCCTGATATATCTCATTTGCCAAGTCATTATTGTTACCAGTGATTTTGGCGAACACCGTCCGCTTCGGGAGGCGCTTCAGGGGAAAAGCCGGATAAGTTGATTGTCTTTGAGTTTCAGGCGGCTTGCCTCATCGGAAGAAATGCAATGCTCTATGTTCTTTCGCAAGTCGTCGGGAACTATCGGCCCGCCTGCCTTCAAAAGCTTTTCGGTCATCGAAAAAAGAATGCCGAACTGGGTCTCGCATTCGGCCGATGTCAGAAGCAGCGGTAGCGACGGAACGGTGTTCGCCGTAAAGACGCTATCCGCCGTATCGTACATGGTAACGAGGTACCAGGTCAGAAATAGCCCCAGCCACAGGCCGGTGCTGACCATGATATATTCGCGCATCTGCTCTCTCCCCTCAATGGCGGTGGTAAAGCAGTGGCAGGCCCTGGATTGCATATCGGGGGAGCGGCTTCCACGGCTTGATGCGGTCGTGTTTCTGCACGCCGAACAGGAAACGCATTTCGTCGGTGAGGTCTGCCGGATCGGTCAAACCATCCTGATATAATTCAATAACCTTGCGGGCGGCTCTGTTATGGAGCTTTTTGTCATCATCGTCGGAGAGGTGATTAAAACCGATGCTCTCGAGGACCAATTGGAGCATTTCGAGATCTTGAGAGGAGATCAGGCAGTTACGGGGCGCAGAAGACATGATGGCCTCTTTTCTTACTGGTTCAGAAAGCCGAAGCCTCGCGCGCGCCCTTAAAAGGCTGCACGGGACGCTCCAACGCTTCGAAACGATACGCCGGTGCGGTCGATGACCGTTGCCGGTTTTCGGGGGGCATGTGCCTCAACGCGCCCTGGGAAATTCCGCACGGGGCGCTGTAGACGGGAGGCATGTGCAAATGGGGCTTGAGACGGCAAGGATGCCTGACGGCGGTAACGCCCTTTAAGTACCGATGGGGAAGGGTGCGCTTTTTGCGCGCAATAGGCAAGTTAATTCCATAGCCCCTGACGAGTATGTGACCGGTGCGGCGACATTCTTTATCTCACCAAGGCAGACAACAAAAAAGGCCGGGGCAATATTGCACCGACCTTCCTCATATCGCCATTAACACCAGTGCCAGTACATCCGTGGTCAAAAGTCTAAAGCGACGGAAACAACTGCGAACGACATATTTTGCGCTCACCAGCAGTTGCTGTATGAACTTTCTAGAAGAGCAATGTGGCCAAAACAAGTCCGCATTTCCATTATATGTTTTATTTGTCGCGACCCTTTGTGTATCGGGTCGCGGTTTGGCAATTCGTGCCGGGGCGTCGCGCTGTTATGAGCGGGCTGTCCGGAACAATCCTACTTCTTCTTGCCATCCGCAGTTGTGGAGTTTGCGAACTTGACCTGCGTGCCGGCAGCTGGTGCCGCAGCCGGAGCTTTCGTCTTGTCCTTCTTCGGTTTGCGGACTTCTTTGTTGCTGCGTACTTGACCCTTGGCCATGGTGTCCTCCTGGTATTGAACAGATATTGGATATTGTGTGGTCCGGGGCATGATCGCGCGCCGCAGGCAGGCTGCGGGGCGGTTTCATCGTCAGGGGAAAGGCAGTCCGTTAAGCGGAAGTTTCCCGAAGGGAAGGGTCGGTTTGGAGAGGCGGATACGCCCTGCGTAGAAGGTTCTCCGCACCATGTCGGGCTGGAGGCCAAAATCAGGAAACGCCGCAAAGCCGGAGGATGCGCCGCGATCCTGATCTAGGCGCATTGCTGTTTCTTCGGCGGCACTGAGAAGCAGGCGAAGCGATGCGTTTTCCCGGTAACCCAAACCGCCGGTGCGGACGAGGTTCCGTGAAAGGCTTGATGAATAAAAGTCGGAAGACATCTCGTCCTCCTTTCGTTTGGGGGCGAGGACACTCTGCCCTCAAACACCAGCACTCTTCAGCGGATTGCTGACAGGCGAAGCGTGCGCCTGTTGCGTATCAGGTTCAAGAAGTTTTTCGGAAAGACGACGTCAAAAAGTGCAACCGGGTTATTTCTTGCCGGATGACTTTTTGGTGCGGGTGGGTGGAGGGGCGGCAATTGCCGCCTCCTGAGCTTCGCGAAGTTGGCGAAGCCGTTCCGTCTTCTTGGCGCGCTGGTCGGATTCGGCGGTTATGATCTGTTTCGCCGCCTTGTCCGTTATGGATGCCTTGTCCTGCGAGGACAGCTTTCCGGGTTTGAAAACAGCCTCTTTAGTCGCGGTCATGGCATTCTCCTTTGCGGAGCGAATTGAAAGTTATCGAGCGCGGGCAACCTTTTTGGGAGCAGGAAGCAATCCCTCGCGCTGCAATTTTTTCTTCGCCATCTTGCGGTGGCGGCGCACAGCTTCGGCTTCTTCGCGGATACGCTTTTCCGACGGCTTTTCGTAAGATTCCCGTGCGCGCATCTCACGGAAGATACCCTCGCGCTGCATCCTCTTTTTCAAGACGCGGAGGGCTTGCTCTACATTGTTATCCCTGACGAGTACCTGCAACTTATCTCCTTAACGCAGCCATCGCTGCTATTTTTTGATTTTGATCGTATTCGAATTGATCCAGCTCGATCCCGCAACGCGCGAAGACGAGCCTTCGATTTCCACGGGCCGCGATGAAGACGCAACCACATCGATTTCATCGAGCGCTATATTACGTTCGAAGTTCTCGTGCTGGAAACGCACCCTGTAGCGAACCGCACCTTGTTGTGTCTCTGGCAGAGCCGTTACGACCCGGCCTGGACCTTTGGGCTGGTTGGCCCCAAGTACGCCCGCCTTCAGAAAGATAGCATCGCCGGAACGATAAGGATTTTTGCGCATGAGAGCCTCCCCATGGCCAAAAAAAACAAAAGGCCGGGATTTAACCCGACCTCTCACAATCACTCAGCGCCACTGCTGGTACATGCGTAGCCAGCGGGGCCGATGACAAATCAAGCTGCGCGAAGGTTGTCAGCGGAGCTCTTGCCGGACTTGCGGTCCTGCACGATGTCGTAGGTGATCTTCTGGCCGTCGTTCAGCGAACGCAGACCTGCGCGCTCAACAGCCGAAATGTGAACGAAAACGTCCGTGCCGCCGTTGTCAGGCTGAATGAAGCCGAAGCCCTTGGTGGCGTTGAACCACTTTACAGTACCAGTGTTCATAACGATTTCCTTTCGTAGTAATCGTTGTTGGTTTCCGCGATACCTTGCGGAATTAGATCGATTATTTGAGAGGAAATCCGACGGGAACGTAGAGTCCCAGGAGCGACGTCACAAGCAATTGTCGATTTGCCGAATATAGCCTCAATTTTTGATTTTGCAATGGGCCGATGCGGAAAAATGCGCCATCTGGCGATTGCACTTGCCGGTTCCGATGTCTCTTCCTGCTTCAGCGGCGCGATTTCGGTTTTTTCTCTTCCCTGTTCATATCACGCCCCACCCATTTGAAAAAAAGGATCAGGCTGGTGCCGATGATGATGAGCGGAATGAAGGATTCGAAACTGGACATGATTAACTCTTTCTTCCCCCGATCGTCGTTTTACCGGTATGGAGGAAGCGCGTAATCTGCAGAATGTTATCCGTTCTTTTTTGGCAATTGCGGCCTGCGGACCGACGTTGAAAGCACCGCAGGCCGAAAATATCTAGATGGGCAGGGATTTCACCGCCGCTGCACCACCCTCGCGGGCGCTTTTCAATGCGGCTACGCCGCAGAGCACGGACATGGCGCCGGCGCGCGAACCCGCCCGCTGCCGCAGCCGGTCGTTCGAACCGGGCTTGAAGATCATGTCGCGCATGCGATTGTCGCCGCCATAATGGCCGCCCGGCTCATGCGGCACCCAGATACGCTCGACACCGCCACCGAAACTTTTTACCAGCAGTATTTCGTCGGCTGGGGGCTCAGTCCACGGCTGCTTTTCATATTGGCGCATCTCGATGCGTCCTTTATGGCCGTTAAACGCGATGTGGTGTCCCTCGATCGGCATATAGGTATTGAGCGAATAGGAGACCTGCACGCCGTTCGCATAGCGAATCGAGGCACTCATCGTGTCGGGGATGTCGATCTCCTCGCGAAAGACGCAGGCGTCACGCATATAGCCATCCACAGTCGACGGGTCCTCGTAAAGCGCGTCCAGGAACGGGTCGGCCCCGAGATCCATGAAATAGTCGCACTCGTCCTTGTGCGGACAGGTACGACAGCGCGTTCCCCGGAACGGTCCGTTCTTGCCATAATGCAGCAATTGCCCAAAGCCCTTCACTTCCACCGGGTCGGAATCGAGATACCAATTCAGAAGATCGAAGTGGTGTGTGGCCTTGTGGACGAACAGGCTGCCTGAATGTTCGGTGAAAGCGTGCCAGCGGCGGAAATAATCCGCACCGTGCTGGTTATCGAGATACCAGTGGAAATCTACCGAGGTAACGGTGCCGATCGCGCCGTCGTCGATCAGCTCCTTGATGCGCGCCGCCGTCGGTGAAAAGCGATAATTGAAGGAAACGTCGACGCGGCGGCCGCTTTCGGCCTCCGCCGCGCGGATGCGGTCAATCTTTTCCGGGGTGGTGGTCATGGGTTTTTCGCTGATGACATCGGCACCGCCCTCGAGCGCGCGGATAATGATGTCGTCATGAGTATCGTCGGGCGTGCAGACGATTACCAGTTCCGGGCGTTGCTCGGCCATCATCCGGTCGAAGTCGTCGTAAAGCGGAGCGGCCGACCCCATCATGGCGCGGGCCCGTTCTGCGCGCATCAGGTTCAGGTCGCAAATACCGACCAGTTCGACATAGTCGCTCCACCCGGCCAGAAGTTCGCGCCCCCACATGGTGGTGCCACGATTGCCGGTGCCGACCAGTGCATAACGTTTGCGTTTCACCCTTTCAGGCATTTCCTTACTCCCGAACCCAATCAACAAACGGTTTTAAAACGCTCGACGACGGTGGACAGAACCTCGTCCACCGGGCGTGCCTGCCAACGATGCGAAAAAATCTCGACTTCCTGCGGACCGGAAAAGCCGGCGGCCTCGATCATGGCGCGAAATGCCTTCAGGTCAATCACGCCATCGCCCATCATGCCGCGATCGTTGAGCGGATCGGTGGTCGGCACCAGCCAGTCGCAGATATGGTGTGCCAGTATCTGCCCGTTTCGCCCGGCGCGCGCCACCTGTTCCTCCAGCTCCGGGTCCCACCAGACGTGATAGACGTCGATGGCCACACCGGTTCCGGCACCCAGCCGGTCGCAGAGGTCGAGCGACTGTTTCAAAGTGTTGAAGCAGGCGCGGTCGGCGGCATAAAAGGGATGCAACGGTTCAATGGCGAGCGGCACGCCGGCTGCCCTCGCATAGGGAAGAAGTTCGGCCATGCCGTCCTCCACCATCTGCCGTGCACCTTTCAAGTCTCGAGAACCCGCGGGCAGGCCGCCCACGACAAGCACCAGGCAATCTGCCTTCATGGCGGCGGCTTCGTCCACGGCGCGTTTATTGTCCTCAATGGCGCGGCTGCGGCCTTCTGCATCGGGGGCGGGGAAAAAGCCGCCCCGGCAATGGCCGCTGAGACGAAGGCCGTTCTGCTCGACAATGCGTGCTGCTTCAGCAAGGCCTGCAGCGTGAACCTGCTCGCGCCAGGGCGAGATGGTGGTGATGCCATGCGCAAGGCATGCATCCACGATTGCCCCGAAGGAACGTCCCTGCCGCACGGTGGCAAAATTTATTGAAAGGCCCTCAACGCCCATAACGGTACTCCTCCCTTTTGCGAAGGCCTCCAGCCACCTTCGCTCTCGCGCTTAACCAATGCCTCTGACAGCCAGAAACTGCTTCATGCGATGCGTCGCCACATCCGGTTCGGCAAGCACATTGGCCTTGTCCGCCAGCCGGAAAAGCTCGGCGAAATGCCGCGTGGAGCGGGCGCTTTCCTGCCCGCCAACCATGGTGAAATGGTCCTGCAAGCCGTTGAGATAGGCGAGAAACACCACGCCGGTTTTGTAAAAGCGGGTCGGCGCCTTGAAGATATGGCGTGAAAGCGCCACCGTTGGCTCCAGAATGTCGAAGAATTCATTATCCGCACCGCGCTTCAGGCTGGCGAGCGCCTTGGATGCCGCCGGAGCAATGGCATCGAAAATGCCGAGCAACGCGTCCGAATGACCTTTTTCGTCACCGGCGATCAGCTCGGCATAATTGAAGTCGTCGCCGGTATACATGCGAACACCAGCGGGCAGGCGACGGCGCATGACGATTTCCTTTTCCTTGGATAGAAGCGAAATCTTGATGCCGTCGATCTTGTCTGCATTCTCCTCGATCATGGCAAGGCAGGTGTCCATCGCCGCCATATGGTCGCGGGCACCCCAGTAGCCCTCAAGCGCAGGATCGAACATTTCTCCCAGCCAGTGGATAACCACCTTGTTCTCGGCACGGGAAAGGACCCTGGCATAGGCCTTGAGATAATCGTCCGGGGAGCGGGCGGCAGCGGTGAGCGCCCGGCTTGCCATCAGGATCACGCGCCCGCCTTCTCCCTGAACAAAATCAAGCTGTTCCAGGTAGGAGTCGATAATCTGGTTCAGGTCATATCCGCCGCCCTCAAGATGATCCGTGCCGACGCCGCAGGCGATCAGCGCATCCTTGCGGGTGGCCGCTTCCTTCAGCGAACGGGAGATCAGTTCCTGCGCCTGCGGCCACGCCAGTCCCATGCCGCGCTGGGCCGTATCCATGGCCTCCGCAACACCCAGGCCGAGGTCCCAAAGGCGGTGGCGGAAGCGCAGGGTAGCGTCCCAGTCGATGGCGGGCGTCAACCATGGATCGTTGTCGGCGAGGGGATCGGCCACCACATGGGCGGCGGCGAAGGCGACACGATTGAAATCCGCCGCACTTCGTTTCTCAATGGCGACCGGCGCGCCTGATAGCCTGTAGACCTCGATGCTGCGGTCGTCCTTTGGAAGCTTGAGTTCGCTCACTGTCGCCTCCTCAGGAAAGTGCGGGAACGTCGAGCCAGCGGCGTTCCTTCCATGATCTCAGCCCCAGTTCGGCCAATTGCACGCCCTTCACGCCCTCCATCAGCCCATAGGGCCATGGGTCGTTGTCGACGAGGTGACGCACGAACATTTCCCACTGCGCCTTGAAACCGTTGTCATAAGTGACGTTGTCAGGCACTTCCTGCCAAGTCTTGTAGAAATCGATGGTCTGGGGCTGGTCAGGGTTCCACACCGGTTTCGGCGTATTGGTGCGGTGCTGGGTCCAGCATTTGGTGAGACCCGCTACGGCCGAACCATGCGTGCCATCAACCTGAAACGTGACGAGATCGTCGCGGCGCACACGCACCGCCCAGGAAGAGTTGATATGGGCGATGGCGCCGCCTTCCAACTCGAAGGTGGCGTAGGCGGCATCGTCGGCATCCGCCGCATAGGCGTGGCCCTGTTCATCGAAACGCTCGGGGATATGGGTGGCGCCGAGGCAACTTACGGATTTCACCGGTCCGAATAGATTATCGAGCACATAACGCCAGTGGCACAGCATATCGAGGATGATACCGCCGCCATCCTTCAGGCGGTAATTCCACGAAGGACGCTGCGCCGGCTGCCAATCGCCTTCGAAAACCCAATAGCCGAACTCGCCGCGCACCGAGAGGATCTTGCCGAAAAAGCCGCTGTCACGCAGCATTGCCAGCTTGCGAAGGCCGGGCAGGAACAGCTTGTCCTGCACCACGCCGTGTTTGATACCGGCGCTTTCGGCCAGTCTGGCAATTGCCAGCGCCTCTGCCACGCTGTCGGAAATCGGCTTTTCGCAATAGACGTTCTTGCCCGCCTTGATAGCTTTTTCGAGCAGGCTGCCACGCATCTGCGTCGTGCCGGCGTCGAAGAAAAGCGTGTCATCCGGGTTCGCAAGGGCGGCGTCGATGTCGGTCGTCCAGCGCGCGACATTGTGCTTTTTAGCGATTTCCTCGATTTTCGCACCGTTTCGGCCGACCAGAATGGGGTCGAGCATGACCTTTTCGCCGCTCTTCAAAACCACGCCGCCCTGATCGCGAATGGCGAGAACGGAGCGCACGAGGTGCTGGTTGTAACCCATGCGGCCGGTGATGCCGTGCATGATGACGCCGATACGTTTCATGAATTTCCTCCCAAGGCGGCCTTTTCCCGAAAGCCGCTTCCGTCAAACATGGCAATTTGTAACCATTTGGTTATTTGTGGTCGTGAAGGATGCGATCTGTCAAGGTGTTTTTGGCAGGAAATTCACATGCACTTGCGGCGGCAGAAATCACTGGTTTGTGCCGCGCCGCAAAAGGAAACGACGCGCTTCGCGGATGCGAATGGCGCGTCGTCGCTGTTGTTAAAGGGAAATTCGGTTTTTACGGCTCAGACCGGCCGCACCGCAGCAAGCAGGGTATCGACGATATGCTGGCCCCAGCGTTCAAGTTCGGCGGGGTCGGTCAGGTCGCGCTGGAAGATCGTCGACAGCGTGAATCGGTTCGAAAGATAAAAGGCGCCGAGCGAGGCGATCGTCAGATAGACGTCGATCGGATCGAGACCGTCACGGAATTCGCCAGTATCGCGGCCGCGCCGCAGCACGTCCTCAAGCTCGGAAATGAAGTTCGAATGCATTGCCGCAATCGTAGCGGATTGCCTGAGATATCGGGCTTTATTGAGGTTTTCTGTTGCGAGAATGCTCAGAAATTCCGGGTGATCCAGAAAATAATGCCAGGTGAAAAGCGCAAGTTCCCGCAAGCCTTCCGAAGGCGCCTTGCGGGTCAGGTCCAGCCGCCGTTCGGTGTGGCGGATGTGGCGATAGGCGTCCTCCAGAACGGCGAGATAAAGCGCGTCCTTGTCGCCAAAATAATGGTAGATCATCCGCTTGTTGGTGCCGGCACGCCGCGCCACGACATCGATTCTCGCGCCCGCCAGGCCCTTCGCGGCCACCTCGCGGCGGGCGGCTTCAAGAATGGCGGCGCGTGTTCTCTCCGGGTTTCGCACCTGTGCCGCCCCGCGTTTGCGCTTGGGGGCAGGCGTTTCTTCGACGGCCGGATCGGGCAGCTGGTTTTTCGTCGTTTCGTCCATCTTAGCACCCGCTTGACAATGTTGGCGATCAGTGTTCCCATGTAACCAATTAGTTATAAAACGGCAATAGTCGTTTACCCCCATCATCAATTTGGCAGTCAATTAGGGAGGAGTTGCCAATGCCCGTGATGCTTCACAGGAGAAGTGTGCTTTCAGCAGGGCTTGCGGCCCTTTCACTCGCAACATTGGGAGGTGGTTCGGCGCAGGCTCAGGCCGCGCGGCTGCGTATGTTGTGGTGGGGATCGCAGGAGCGTGCGGATCGCACCAACAAGGCGATCGCCGCATATAAGCAAATCAAGCCGGATCTCGATATTGCCGGGGAATTTGCCGGCTGGAGCGACTACTGGCCGCGCCTTGCCACGCAGGTGGCAGGCCGCAACGCGCCTGATCTGATCCAGATGGATTATCGCTACATCTTCGAATATGGCCGGCGCGGCGCCCTTGCTCCCCTTGATGACTATATTGGCAAGGGCCTGAAGATAGAAGATTTCGGCAAGATGAACATCGACTCCGGTCGGGTCGACGGCAAGCTTTACGGGGTTAATCTTGGCGTGAATTCCAGCGCTGTCTTCTTCGACAAGGCGGCTTGGGAAAAATCCGGCGCGACCCCGCCAGCGATCGGGCAGACCTGGGAAGAGTTTGCCGAAAACGCCGCCAAGCTCAGCAAGAACAAGCCCAAGCCCGGCTATTACGCCACGGCCGATGCCAGCGGCGTCGAGCCGAGCTTCGAGAACTGGCTGCGTCAGAACGGCAAATCACTCTACACACAGGATGGCGGTATCGGTTTTGATCCGACCGACGCGACCAAATGGTTCACCATGTGGGCGGATTTGCGCAAGAGCGGTGCATGCGTGCCGGCCGATATTCAGGCGCTCGACCAGTTGAATATTGAAACCAACGCGCTGACGACGGGCAAGGCGGCAACGGCATTTGCCCATTCCAACCAGTTTGTCGGTTATCAGGCGCTCAACAAAGCCAAGCTGGCTATGACCTCCTATCCGAAAAGCAAGAAGGATGGTCCTTCCGGTCACTACCTGAAACCATCCATGCTCATCAGCGTCGCCAATGGCAGTGCCGGCATCGAGCAGGCGGTCGGTTTCATCAACTTTCTCGTTGCCGAACCACAGGGCGTCGATGTTCTGGGTGTTGAGCGCGGCGTTCCGGCATCGGAAGCGATGCGTAACGCGCTGACCGCCAAGCTCGATGCCGTCAGCAAGAGCATGGTGGAATATATTGCCGAGATTACCCCCGGCGTTGGCGATCTGCCGCCGGCACCCCCTCCGGGTGCAGGCGAATTCGCCTTCGTCCTGAAACGTACAGCGGAAGAGATCGGCTTCGGCAAGATTTCGGCGGCTGAGGGTGGTGACCGGCTCGTCAAGGAATCCGAAACCGTCATTAAACGGAAGTGATGGCAGATGGCCTTTCGATCTGAAACTCTCGTGGAGGAGAGCCGTGGCGCGGCTCTCCCGAAGCGGGCAGGCGTGAAGCGGCTTTTGGACCGCAACGTTCACGCATACCTGTTTCTCCTGCCGTGGCTGATCGGTTTCTTCGGTCTTACCCTCGGGCCTGCGCTGGTGTCGCTTTATCTGTCCTTCACCAATTATGACCTGCTTCAATCCCCGGACTGGGTGGGGGCGGCCAATTATGTGCGCATCGCCACTGCCGACCCTAAATTCGCAGCCGCCATGCAGGTCACCTTTACCTATGTGCTGCTTTCGGTGCCGTTGAAGCTGATTTTTGCACTGCTGGTGGCGCTCGCCTTCAATCGCGGCATAAAGGGGCTCACGCTTTACCGGGCGATCTTCTATCTGCCGTCGCTGCTCGGTTCCAGCGTGGCGATCGCTGTTCTCTGGCGGCAGCTTTTCGCGTCAGATGGCCTCGTCAACATGGTCCTGTGGCAGGTTTTCGGTTATGAGGGGCCGAGCTGGATTTCCAATCCGGACTACTCGCTCTACACGCTGGTGATCCTGTCCGTCTGGCAGTTTGGCTCGCCAATGATCATCTTCCTCGCAGGGCTCCGGCAAATCCCGCAGGATATGTACGAGGCCGCCGATATCGACGGCGCGAGCAAGATGCGGCAGTTCTTCCGTATTACGCTGCCGCTGTTGACGCCGGTGATCTTCTTCAACGCCGTGATCCAGACGATCGATGCCTTCAAGGCCTTCACGCCCGCCTTCATCATTTCCGAAGGCACGGGCGGGCCGATCAACTCGACGCTGTTCTATACGCTCTATCTCTATCAGGAAGCCTTCGGTTTCTTCCGCATGGGATATGCCTCGGCGCTTGCTTGGATTCTTGTGATCATCATCGCGCTGTTCACGGCCTTCTCGTTCCTCAGCGCGAAATACTGGGTGCATTACGATGACTGACGCTGTTACCGCTCCCCGGCCGGGACAAGGCCCGCAACGCTCGCCGCTAATGTCGGTTTTGCTGCATGCGGCGCTGATCCTTGCCTCCTTTGCGATGCTTTATCCGATCCTGTGGATGATTTCGGGTTCGTTCCGCCCGCAGGACGAGCTGTTCGGTTCCTCCTCGCTCATTCCTTCGTCGGTTGATTTCGGCGGCTATATTCGCGGCTGGACCGGGCTTCAGGTCAGTTTCGGGCAATTCTTCTGGAACTCGTTCTTCATCTCGGTGCTCGCCACCATCGGCAACGTCGTTGGCTGCTCGCTTGCCGCCTTCGCTTTCGCCCGCCTGCGGTTCGGTGGGCGTAATTTCTGGTTCGCGCTGATGCTCGGCACTTTGATGCTGCCCTATCACGTTGTGCTCATCCCGCAATATATCCTGTTTCTGGAAATGGGTTGGGTGAATACGTCGCTGCCGCTGATTGTGCCGAAATATCTGGCAACCGACGCCTTCTTCATCTTCCTGATGGTGCAGTTCTTCCGGGGTATTCCGCGTGAGCTGGATGAGGCAGCGGTGATGGACGGTTGCTCGCCCTTCCGCATCTACTGGAAGATCATGCTGCCCCTCTCTCTGCCGGTTCTGGCAACGGCCGCGATCTTTTCCTTTATCTGGACCTGGGACGATTTCTTCGGTCCGTTGATCTATCTGAACGACATCAACACCTACACCGTGCAGCTCGGCCTCAGATCCTTCGTGGATTCCACCGGCAGCTCGGATTGGACGTCGCTTTTCGCCATGTCCAACCTGTCGCTGGTACCGGTCTTCCTGTTCTTCCTGTTCTTCCAGCGGCTGCTGATTGAAGGCATCGCTACCACCGGAATGAAACGCTGAACGGACGAAACGGGACCGAAAACGAATTGCAGAACATCAACACCGTCGCGGCTGCCTTGTCTGCAGCGCGACGGTCGGGAGAAACAGCATGGCAAGCAGCATTACTCTGGAAAAAATCGTCAAGCGGTTCGGCGCCTTTCCGGTCGTCCACGGCATCGATCTCAAGATCGAGCCGGGCGAGTTCACCGTTTTCGTCGGCCCCTCGGGCTGCGGCAAATCTACGCTTCTGCGCATGATCGCCGGTCTGGAGGAAATCTCCGAGGGTGATCTTCGCATCGATGGCGAAAGGGTCAACGAAACAGCCGCTTCCAAGCGCGGTATCGCCATGGTGTTCCAGTCCTATGCGCTTTATCCGCATATGAGCGTTTACAAGAACCTCGCTTTTGGGCTGGAGACGGCGGGTTACAAGAAACCGGAAGTCGAGGCGCGGGTGCAGAAAGCTGCCGATATCCTGCAGATCGGTCCGTTGTTACAGCGCAAGCCGAAGGCGCTTTCTGGCGGCCAGCGCCAGCGTGTCGCCATCGGTCGGGCTATCGTCCGCGAGCCGAAAATCTTTTTGTTCGATGAACCCCTGTCCAACCTTGATGCGGAACTGCGCGTGCAGATGCGTGTCGAAATTGCCAAGCTGCACCAGACGCTCGGCAGCACCATGATCTATGTGACGCATGACCAGGTGGAGGCCATGACGATGGCCGACAAGATCGTGGTCCTGCGTGACGGCCGCATCATGCAGGTCGGCCGCCCGCTTGATCTCTACAACAATCCGGCCAACCAGTTTGTGGCGGGTTTCATCGGTTCGCCAAAGATGAACTTCCTTTCCGCGAAAGTGGCTTCAGGCGACAGCTCCAACCGTACCATCGAGGTCGCCGGCCAGCGCATTCTGCTCGAAAAGCCGGTCGCGGCTGAGGAAGGCGAGCCACTCACTTTCGGCATTCGTCCCGAACACGTAAACCCACAGGCGCAATCGGCCTCGCTTGGCGATGCGTCCATCCAGCTCGTTGAACATCTCGGCGGCTCGACGGTGGTTTATACCAGCACCCCAGATGGCCAGCCCGCTACCCTGCTGCTGGACGGCCAGCGCCATATCCGCATCGGCGAGACCATTCCCTTTGCGTTTGATCTGGCGAAGACGCATCTGTTCGGGGCGGATGGGCGGCGAATATAAGAGGAAAAACCGGGGGGAGGAACAGACCTTCCCTTATTCCTGTGCTTGTCACAGGAGTCCAGCTGACGCGTCTGCGCGGCGATGAAATCAATCAGCCCAAAGACTTGGGCTGGCTGGTTCCCTATAGGGGGTACAGGGATGAGGGCAGTGGGCGGTTGTGATGGATAGCGAATTTTAGTCCGCCGCGTCGGTTTTCGATAAAAAACAAGCGGTTCTAAGAGCGGGCGAGAATCTCGCTCAGCACCGCCGCATCTTCCGAGAACTGGGCGACGTTGTCACCTTTGACGAACTCCAGCATCGCATAAGCCGGTTCTATCCAGTCGCTTGCTGGCAAGGCATCAACGCAAGCCCGCCAATAGTCCGCGCGCTCGCCGAGCGGCAGGCGGCTGGCATCGGCGAGCCAAGCGAAGACGTGCAGGTGGCAGATGCGCGAGCCGAGCGCGGATATTTCCGCAAGGGCGTCATCCAGCGGTAGACCTGGGGCTGGCTGCCAGTAAAAGAACAGGTTAGGCATCGGCAAATCCTGCATGAGCTGCAAGGCCGAGGGCAGCGTGTCGGTCAGCGAATTGGGGTGATATTCGAGGCCGATTGTCATTCCGTAGTCGTCTGCCCGCCGGGCAAGTGCCGCCAACGCGTCGGTTGCCGCACGGCGTTCCTCTGGTGAATAATCCGCGGATGGGCGTTTGCGGCTGCCGGGCCAGATGCGGATATGGCCGGTGCCGAGCGCTTTCGCGGTTTCCAGAACTGCGGTCACATCCTCCGGCGCAAAATCCGGTGCGAAAATGTAGGATCCGTAGGAAGAGACGGTAAGACCGGCTTTCACCGTACGCGCCGCCACATCCCTTGCATTTTCTAAGTCGCCAGGTGGCACATGGATATCGGCACCCCATTCTATCGCCTTGATGCCATTTGCAACGGCAAGGTTAATCACGGCCTGCGGCGTCATGGACCTGAAGGTGACAGAGCAGAGGCCCGGCTCGAAAATTCTCATGCGATCAGTTCCAGATGTTCCGGACGTACCTGCTGTTGCAATGGTTCTGCGCGGCAGAAGCGTTCGATCTCGGCAATCGCCATGTCGCCGAGCCGGGCGCGTTCAAGGCCGACGGCGCCGGCGATATGCGGCGTCAGGAACACGTTCGGAAGGCTGTAGAAAGGTGACTCTGGTGACGGCACTTCCGGATCGGTCACGTCGATGACGGCCTCTATGCGTCCGGTTTTCAGTTCCGCCAGCAGGGCGTCTTCGTCCACTAGCGCGCCGCGGGCCGTGTTGATCAAGGTCGCTCCGTCCTTCATCAGGGCAAGCGCATCGGCGCCGATCATATGCCGGGTTTGCGGCAGGGATGGCGCGTGCAGGGAAATGACGTCGCTTACCGCCATAAGCTCGCGGAGCGATACGAGACGCACACCGAGCTTTTGTGCCTCCACCGCGCTTAAAAACGGGTCGAAAAGGATGAGATCGAGATCGAAGGGCTGCAGCAGATTGATGACCCGACGTCCGATGCGTGACGCCCCGACAATGCCGACGGTCAGGCCGAGATTGCCGATGACCTGCGACTGCAGGCGGTCGACGTTTCGCCGTGCGCGATCCTCTCCGTAGATGCGCCGGAAACCGAAGGTACGCTTGCCGGACAGCAGGATCATTGCCAGCGTAAACTCCGCGACCGGCTGCGCATTCGCCTCGGCCGCGCTGCACACCGTAACGTTTCGTTCGAAAACTGCCTGGGACAGGAAGTATTTCACCGTCCCGGCGGCATGTGAAATCAACCGAAGGTTCGGCATCATTGCCAGTTCCCGCATGTCGATCTCGGGACAACCCCAGCCAGTCAGAAGAATATCTGTTCTCTCCAACTGGGCAGTCACAGCTGGGTCGTGAAAATCGCAGACCGGCCGGGTGTCGAGGATGTCGACGCTCTGCGACAGCTTTTCAAGCGCCTGTGGCGTCAGCACATGCTGCGTCCGCTCCGGGTCCATGGCAAGGCTGAGACGCGGACGCGGGCTCATCATTGCGGTTCTCCCGCCGCCGCCATACTGCTTACGGGAACACCGCGCTCAACAAACAGGCGGTCAAGCGCTTCCATGTCCGGAAGTGCGGGAACTGTCGCCAAAGCTGTTTCGCTTTCAGGTCCCGCCAGTCCCACAAAGACGGCGCAGGCGAGCAGGGTTTTGCCCGCTGGAATGTTGCCCCGCAATTGCGGCACCGTGGTTTTGGCATTGATGAGATTGGTATTGGGCAGCGCCTTCAGCGCCACGCCCTGGCGGGATGCGCTGGAGCCGAGATCGATGATGGCGGATATGTCGGTGCCGCAATCGGCCGTTGCCCGGCCGCTGTCTTCGGTCACCGCATCGCGGTCGCCATCGTTGCGGTTTATCGCAAAGCCGCCTTCGGTGACCAAAAGTGGCCGCGCGGAAGTAATCCGGTGCAACCGGATATGCCACTCTCCCGCGGCAACCAGCGTCGTTTCGACCTCGACATCGGGGAATGGGTTCCAAGTCGCTCGAAGATTGGTGCCAGCCAAGAGCACAGTGCGGTTGGTTTCGCGCACCCGGTAGTGGCGGCCATCTTCGGAAAAGGCCAGCATATTGTCGAAACCATTGGTCTTGAAACCGCGCTCGTCCACTTCCACGCCGAAAGCGTAACGCGAGGAATAGGCGAATTTGGCGTATTTCTCCGGCCCGCCGCGCATGGACAGGTTTTCCTGCCCACTCGTCAGCGCCGTGACGTTGCTCTTACTGCGCATCATCACCATGCCGGGATGAACGAGCGGCCGTGGTTTTGTGGATGTGTCTGGCAGCTTTTCCTCCGCCTGCCAGAAGGGGTGGCTTTCCGGCAAGGCGAGCGGCAGGAAAGCCTTGAAGGCCCAATAGGGCGAACCCGCCGAATTATAGCTTTCCGACATGGTCAGTTGCGGATAGGCGTAACCAATGGAAAGCACGCCGTCGCGGTCGGCAATCGGCTTTCCCGCCCACCAGCGCAGATGTTTCAGATAAAGCCCCTTGATCTCCCCCCAGGGCATCGCTTCCTCATCCGCGAAGGCGAGGGCACCCCAGAAGCCGCCGCAGGCGAAACGGTAGGTCATGGAGCGGCCAAAGGCCAGCGCGCCACCATCCTCATCGAACCAGCTTGCGAAATCCCCGGCAAACAGGCGGGCACGTTCCCGGTAACGTTCGGCGTATGCATCATCCGGTTTGCTGATTTTCGCGTAGATCAGCCCGTAAAAATGCATGGCGAAGGCGATGTAGTGGTCGATGCGGCGATAGTTGCCGTCGCGATACCAGCCGTCGGCGATGTAAAATCCGTCCAGCTCTTTCAGATATGTTTCGGTGAGGCTCCGGTCGAATTCGATACCGAGATGATCGAGCGCCGCATCGACCATCACCCGGAAAAACTTCCAGTTATTGTCGGCATAGATGCGCTCCCGCGCCGCCAGGAGATAATGGCGCACATTCGCCTTTTGCGCTTCGGACAAGGGTTCCCACAGATGTTGCGGCGCAAGCCGAAGCGCAAATCCGAGGGCGGCCAGTTCCACCAGCCGCTGATCCTTCTGCCGCACATCGCCCCAGTAATCGGCATGGGCGGGATCGGTGCCATTGGCGATGCCTCTGGCCAGAAGCGGCCAATGGGCGAAGGCATCGCCGCTGAGCGCAAGCGGCGCGATGCCCCAGAGTGGTCGCGCAAATCCTTCCAGATCGGCCGCTGCCCGGTCGAAATGCGCGGCCGTGCCGCTTAGCGTCACTCTTGCTCCGCTCTCTGAGAAATAGGGAAGCAGCGGTGCGAAACTGTCGTCTAATGCCCGTCTGACGTCGGCGCGGGTCTTGAGTGGATTGCCGTAAAGCGGATTGAAGCGGGTCATTGGATCATGGTTTGCTGGCTTATGCATCGCGCGCCGCCTTTCCCGTCTTTTTTGCTCGACCCGCGGTCTGTCCTTCCACAAGCTGTACACCCAGCTGAACCTGCCGGGCATTGGCCGATGGCTCCGCCAGCCGGCGGCGCATCAGCTCCACCGCCTCGCGGGCAATCTCGCGGCGGTCTACCCGGATTGTGCTGAGCCGGGGAGTGGAAAGTTCGGCGAAGGGCAGGTCGTCGAAGCCGATGATGGAAAGATCGTCCGGTACCCCGAGGCCAAGCTCTTGTGCTGCTCCCAGCGCGCCGAGCGCGATCGCATCGTTCATGCAGAAAATGCCAGTCAGATCGGGGTTTTTGGCCAGCAGCTGACGAACCGCATCACCGGCCTGCCCGAAGCCGCTATCCGCCGTGGAAAGCAGAAACTCCTCATAGGTGGCACCCTCTTCCTCGATGATAACCTGCCGAAAGCCCCGCATGCGCTCTCTTATGGTGTGACGGTGTTGCGGACCGATATAGGCGACCTTGCGGTGCCCCAGTTCCAGCAGCCGCCGCGCCGCCATCGCCCCGCCGTAAAAATTGGAGGGCGAGACGCAATCCAGCATCATCGAGGGATCGGCGCTATTGACGAGAACCGGTTGCAGCACACCCTGCGTGATGCGGTGGATGATCTCCTCTTCGGGGTCAAGGCCAATGGCGAGAAGGCCATCGACCTCGCAGACCCGCTGTGTAAGGGCTTCGTCGATCTGCCTCTGGTGCAGCAGCCGGATATCGAGTTCGAAACCCTCTGTCTGGGCAAGGCTGCGCAGCATGTCGAAAATATCGTGATAAAAGGCGCCGATATCGCCGGTCGCTCGTTCGGCGGACATGAGGGCGAGGATTTTCTTGCCCTCCAGCGAGATGCCGCCGGTCTGGCTGGTGACTGGCCGCAGCGGATAACCAAGTTCCGCCGCCACACCCAGAACCTTGGTCTGGATCGATGCGCTGATGCCTTTTTCCCCGGCGAGAACCCGTGAGACCGTGCTGATGGAAACCCCTGCACGCTGGGCGATATCCGACTGGCGCGGGCGGCTTATGTCGGGCGTATCGTTCATGTCGTCTCCTGCGCTTGCAAAAAATTCTATTATGATGCAAATATTGCAAATAATGAAAATTTGCAAGAATTTAAGTGATAAGTGAGAAATTTGCAAAACGCGGGAGGAGCAGATGCAAACTATCGATAGACGTGGATTTTTGGTGACGGCGGCACTGGCAGGTCTTGGCGCGGCGGCGGGCGGTTTCCGCGCGATGGCGGCCGAAACCCGGCTTCGTTGCGTATGGTGGGGTTCGGCTGACCGCAACAAGCGCACCAATGATGTGATTGCCCTCTACCAGAAGGCAGATCCACAAACGGTCATCAGCGGCGAGATGATCGCCGGTTCCGACTATTGGACCAAGCTTGCGACGTCCATGGCGGGACGTAACGTCGCCGATATCTTTCAGCTCGAGCCTTCCACCATTGCCGATTATTCCGGCCGTGGGGCCTGCATGGAACTTGACCAGTTTGTCGGCTCGTCGCTTGATCTTTCCAATTTCGGCAAAAGCGAAGTGGATCTTTGCCGCATCGACGGCAAGCTTTACGGCGTCGGTCTCGGGCTGAATTCGTTCTGCATGATGTATGATGCAGAGACGCTGAAGGAGGCCGGCGTCTCCGTGCCGAAGGAGCAGATCACCTGGAAGGGGCTGGCGGAACTGGCGCGCGATTTCAAGAAGAACGCTCCGGCGCGGCGCAATTATTGGGCGGTGCCCTATGGTGCCCGTTATCACTACGTCTTCGATGTCTGGCTGCGCCAGCGCGGCAAGCTCCTGTTCCAGGACGGCACCATCGGTTTCAACAAGGAAGATGCCAAGGAATGGTTCGCCTATTGGGAGGATCTGCGCGAGAACAAGCTTTGCGTCTCTGCCGATATCCAGACGCGCGATGACAATACCATCGAATCCAACGCGCTGACCCTTGGCAATTCCGCAATCGGCTTTGCCTATTCCAACCAGCTTGTCGGTTACCAGGCGCTCAACAAGAAGACGCTGTCCATTGGCATGCTGCCGGGTGAGGGACCGGGAAAACCGACCGGGCATTATTACCGGCCGGGGCTTATCTGGTGCATTTCGTCCACCTCCACCACTCCGGAAGCTGCGGCGAAGTTCATCAACTTCTTTGTCAACGATCTGGAAGCGGGCAAGGTTCTTGGCGTCGAACGCGGCGTGCCGCCGGCGAAGAAGGTGCGCGAAGCTGTGTTGCCAAGCCTCAACGAGACCGAACGCAAGACGGTGGATTACATCGAGAGCCTGTCCGGCAAGCTCGACACCTATCCGGAGCCTGCCCCCATCGGCGCCAATGAGTTCGACCGTGGGGTAATGCGTCCCATTGCCGACTCACTCGCCTTTGGCCGCGCCACTGTGGATGAGGCAGCGCAGAATCTTGTCGATACCGGCACCCGCACGTTGCGCAAGCGCGGGTAAGGAAAAAGAGGCAGCGCATGCGGTATCGAAACCGCCTGCGCTGCCTCCATTCGCAATCCTTCCTTGCGTGTCTGACTTTGAATATATCGACACGACAAACAATGCTGGACAGCATAAAATATTTAAGCCAGAAATTCTGATCTAGATCGCTAAATCTGAAGATTAGACAATGGCTCCCAATTTCCTACTTATTGACGCTGAAAAAGAATTCGATGTTTTGAAGGCGGCGGCGTCGCTGATCCGTGTGCAGATATTGAAGCTGCTGCACGAGGCCAACGGTCTCAATGTCAACGAGATCGCGCAGAGGCTGGACCTTCCCCAGTCCACCGTGTCGGCCGGTGTGACCGTTCTTGAAGAGGCGGGGCTGCTGCGAACCGAAACGCGCAAGGCGCGCAAGGGCAGCCAGAAAATCTGTTTTGCGACCTGCGACGAGCTTATCGTTTCGTTTCGAAGCCCCGAGACGCCGGCTGTATCCAACTACATTGCCGTCGCCATGCCGCTCGGCCTCTATACGCAGAGTTCGGTGACCGCGCCTTGCGGCATCTGTTCGCCGGAGGGCATTATCGGACTTCTGGATGTCCCTGATACCTTCATGGATCCCGACCGCATGAAGACTGCACTTTTGTGGTTCACATCGGGTCATGTTGAGTACCAATTCCCCAATAATGCCAAGATACAGGGGCGAAACGTCGAGGAAGTCGAGTTTTCGATGGAGGTCAGTTCCGAGGTGCCAGGAACGCACAGCAACTGGCCGTCAGACATTACCCTCTCCGTCAACGGCAAGGAGATCGGGGTCTGGACCTCGCCCGGGGATTTCGGCGACAAGCGCGGTACGTTTACGCCCGACTGGTGGAAACTGTCCGGCTCGCAGTATGGAATGCTTAAAACCTGGCGCATTACTGCCCAGGGAACCTATGTCGATGGTACGCGCATTTCCGATGTGACGCTTGCGGATATAGATCTGTCCAGCCACCGCTCAATCCGTCTGCGGATCGAGGTAAAGGCGGATGCAAAGCATCCGGGCGGGCTCAACATCTTCGGCCGGGGCTTTGGGAATTACGATCAGGACATCGTATTGCGTCTGCGCACCGCAGACTGATCGGGCCAATTTCATAAAGTATGATTTTCGCGGTTGACAGGCGCGGCTTCCATTGGCAACTATATTATGAAATATGGTTTATATCATATTTTAAGATATAAATGCGCATGGGAGGAGAGCCTATGAAAGCGCGGGTTTCAGTCCACCGGGACTTCCGGATTGGGCGTATCGACGATCGCCTATATTCCGCCTTCATCGAACATATGGGGCGGGCGATCTATGGCGGGATTTACGAGCCCGGCCATCCGCAGGCGGATGAAAACGGTTTTCGCAAGGATGTGCTGAAATTCGTCCAGGATCTAAAGATTCCGGCGATCCGTTATCCCGGCGGCAACTTCGTTTCGGCCTATCGCTGGGAAGACGGCATCGGCCCCCGTGACAAACGGCCCGTGCGGCTTGATCTTGCATGGCGCTCCAAGGAAACCAACCAGATCGGCGTCAATGAGTTCGCAGACTGGGCGTCGATGGCAGGCATCGAGATGATGCTCGCCGTCAACCTCGGTTCCCGTGGTCTGGATGATGCCCGCAACTTTCTCGAATACGTGAATTTTCCCGGCGGCACCGAGCTTAGCGACCTTCGCCGCAGCCACGGCGCCGAAAAGCCGCATGGCGTGAAGATGTGGTGCCTCGGCAACGAGATGGACGGCCCCTGGCAGATTGGCCACAAGACGGCGGTGGAGTATGGCCGGCTGGCAAACGAAACCGCGAAAGCCTTCAAGGGTTTCGACCCCACCATCGAGGCAATCGTTTGCGGAAGTTCCAACGACGGCATGCCGACCTATCCCGAATGGGAGCGCGAGGTGCTGGAAGAATGCTACGAGAATGTGGACCACATCTCACTGCATAAATATTTCGGCAATAACAGCCGCGACACGCTGAATTACTTCGGCAAGATCGAAGAAACAGGGCGCTACATTCAGACTATCGCCGGTGTCATCGATTACGTGAAAGCCAAGAAGCGCGCCAAGAACGATGTCTCCATCTGCTTCGACGAGTGGAATGTTTGGTACCATATCCGCGAAGACGACGGTAAACGCATCAAGAGCTGGGACTGGCCGGAAGCGCCTGCACTTCTGGAGGAGACCTACAATTTCGAGGATGCTCTCTTCGTGGCCGGGTTGCTCAACGAGTTCATCCGTCGCTCGGACAGGGTGCGCATCGCCTGCATTGCCCAGCTCGTCAATGTCATCGCCCCCATCCGCGCTGAAAAGAACGGACCGGCATGGCGCCAGACCATCTATTATCCCTATCAGTTCGCCTCGCTTTATGGTCGCGGCGTTGCACTGAACATTGCCGTCGATTGCCCGACCTACGACTGCAACGCGGCCGATGACGTCAAATATCTCGATGTCGCCGGCGTGTTTGATGAGGACGAGGGCGTGGTGACGCTGTTTGTCCTCAATCGTCATCTGACCGAAGCAGCAGAGCTCAATGTCGGTCTCACCGGCTTTTCGCCTGTGTCACTCAGCCTGCATCTTTCCATGGCGGGATATGATCTGAGGATCGGCAACGGTCCGGATCAACCTGACCGCGTCGTGCCGGTGCCGGGCAGCGGCATTGGTGTCGAGGATGGGGCGCTCAAAGGCTCCGTGCCGGCGCTGTCCTATCATGTTCTGCGCGTGAAGGTTCAGTGAGGCGGTGATGGGTGTCCGTCTCAGCAATATCGCCAAGTCCTTCGGCTCCTTTGCAGCCATCCGGGACGTTTCGATGGAGATTCCGACGGGCAGCTTCGCGGTTTTCGTGGGGCCATCCGGTTGCGGAAAATCCACCCTGTTGCGCATGATCGCCGGTCTTGAGGAAACCAGCGGCGGTCACATCGCCATCGACGAGCGCGACGTCACCGCTGTCGAGCCGGCGGATCGCGGCGTTGCCATGGTCTTCCAGAATTATGCGCTTTACCCGCATCTGACGGTGTTCGAGAACATGGCTTTCAGCCTGCGTCTCGCCCGCCGGCCGAAAGCGGAGGTGAATGAGAGAGTGGGGGAAGCTGCCCGCATCCTCCAGCTCGAGGACAATCTGCACAAGAAGCCATCACAGCTTTCCGGCGGCCAGAGGCAGCGCGTGGCCATAGGCCGCGCGATCGTGCGACAGCCGAAGGTGTTTCTCTTCGATGAACCCCTGTCGAACCTGGATGCGGAACTGCGCGTGCAGATGCGGCTGGAACTGACCCGGCTTCACCGCAAGCTCGGCGCCACGATGATCTACGTCACGCATGACCAGGTAGAGGCCATGACGCTTGCGGACAAGATTTTCGTGCTGAAGGGCGGCATCGTGCAACAGGCCGGTGCGCCGCTCACCCTTTACGACGATCCGGACAATCGTTTCGTCGCTGGCTTCATCGGATCGCCCGCGATGAATTTCCTTGCTGCCGACATCGTCGGGCAGCGGGACGGCATCGTTATGCTTGCGCCTGAAGGTGGTGAAAAGCACCTCGAAGCCCGGCTTTCGCATCCGGTTTCCCCCGGTCAGCGGGTCGAAATCGGCATAAGGCCCGAGCATCTGGCGATCACGCAAGAGGGTGCTTTGCCTGTCAATGTCGAGGTGGCGGAGGAGCTTGGAGACCTTTCCTATCTCTATACCCGAACGCGTGCCGGGAAAGAACTTGTCGTGCAGCGGCAGGGCTCGCGCGAGCGGCTGGATGGCCGGTCCGTCTCACTGAGTGCTTCGCCCGATCACATCATGGTTTTCGGCAGCGACGGCAAAAGGTTGCGATAGGCGCGAGGAGGCGCCTTTCGATGCAGTAGCAGACCGCCCCTTGAACGGGGTGTTTCCAACAAACGGGAGGAGTGAACGATGCGACTGATCAAGACATTGCTTGTTGGTACGGTTCTGGGCCTGAGCGCCCTGCCGGCACTGGCGAAGCAGGATATCGTCTGGTGGGACTTTCTGTCGGGCGGCGACGGCGTGCGCATGAAAGCCCTGATTGCTGCCTTCAACAAGGAGCACCCTGACATTCAGATCAAGGGAACGACGCTAGAGTGGGGCGTTCCGTTCTATACCAAGGTACGCACGGCGTCCGCCGTGGGTGAGGGGCCTGATGTCATGACCTATCACCTGTCGCGCGCGCCGCTCGGCCTTGATGAAAAAGTATTGAGCGAAATTACCACAAAAGACCTTGATGATGGCGGGTTGAAGACCAGCGACTTTTTCAGCGCACCCGTCGAAGCGGCAACCCACGACGGCAAGCTTTATGCGGTGCCGTTCGATATCCATGCCCTTATTCTCTATTACAACGCCGATCTTCTGAAAGGGTCTCCCTATCTCGATGCCGAGGGGAAGTTGACCGGTATCAAGACGATGGAGGATTTCGAAAAGGCGCTGGCCTGGGCGAAGGACAAGGGCGTTCAGACGCCGGTTACCTATCAGTCGGGTGGCGAAGCCGGTGTCTGGCGTGTCTTTTATACACTGTTCTCACAACAGGGCGGCGAGCTGGTCACCAATAACGAGGTGCTTGCCGGCGACAATGCCGAAAAGGCTGCCAAAGCGATCGATACCATGTCGAAATGGCGGGAAAACGGATGGGCGCCCGAGCAGGCGGAATATCCGGCGTCCGTTGCACTCTTCTCCGCTGGCAAATCCGCCTTCCAGCTTAATGGCGTCTGGGAAGTTCCGACCTACAAGGATCTGGAAAAGAACGGCAAGCTCGGCTTCAAATGGAGCGCTGTGGAAGTTCCGCCTTTCATGGGCAAGCGCGCCACCTGGGCGGATTCGCACGCCTTTGCGATCCCCAACCAGGGTGACAAGACCGTTTCCGGCGAGAAACGCGCCGCTGTCATGACGGTTATTGGCTGGATGGAAAAACACGCCATCAGCTGGGCCGATGCGGGGCATATTCCGGCCTATAAATCGATCACCGAAAGCAGTGAATACAAGGCGATGCAGCCGAATGCCACATATGCCTCGCTGGCGGAGGCGGCAGTGTTCGATCCGAAGACCACGATTACCGGAGTTGCCTCACCCGCTTACGATGCGGCGCTTAATATCATCGCTCCGGCCATCCAGGGCTACATGAGCGGCGCGGATGCGGTCGAGCAGATCAAGTCCGAGCTTCAGGGCAAGCTCAAGTAATCCGAGACTGCCCTCTGGCTGTCAGCCGGAGGGCAGCGTGCAATGCGGGAGGTCCCGGAGGCATTCCATGGCTATGATTGAAAACCGGCGCAAGAAGTCGCTGATCGCACTGTCGATGGTGACGCCATTCATCGTGGTCTTCGCCACGTTCTTTCTTTACCCCCTGATCGAGATGATACGCATCAGCTTCACGGATGCGCCGCTGATCGGCGATGGCAACTGGGTCGGCCTGCAGAACTACATAAAATTGCTGAGCGACCGCCTGTTCGTCACCTCGCTCAAGAATAACGGCTATTTCGTGCTGCTGACGGTGGTGCCAACAACGGTCATCGCCCTGTTGATTGCGCTTGCGGTCAGCCGATTGTCCGGCATCAAGCAGACAATCGCCATGAGCCTGTTTTTCCTGCCTTATGTCCTGCCGGTTTCGGTCGTCACCGAAATCTGGGCCTGGATGCTCGACCTACAGTTCGGCATTCTCCAACCGGTCATTTCGTTGCTGGCGGGCAAACCGGTCGCGGTTTTCAAGAACCCCAATTGGGTCATGCCGATGGTCGCTGTCGTCACCATCTGGTGGACGAACGGTTTTAACGTTCTGCTCTTCATTGCCGGCTTGCGAAACATTCCGACCGAGCTTTATGAGGCCGCAGCTCTTGATGGCGCAACGACATGGCAAAAGTTCCGGCGCGTCACATGGCCGCTTCTGTGGCCGGTGACCGCGCTGATCCTGACGCTGCAATTGATCCTGCAACTGAAGATATTCGACCAGATCTACCTCTTGAGCGGCGGCGGACCCTTCAATTCCAGTTTCGTGCTTCTCCTTAAGGTCTACCGGGAAGCCTTCCAGATGAACAATGGCGGTTATGCATCGGCCGTGGCGACCGTACTTTTCCTGTTGATCGTCATCGTATCCGTTCTCCAGTTCCAGTTGCTACGCATCCGGAGGAATTCATGAGCCTGACCAAAAGACTTGAGAACGTCATCCTGACCCTGCTGACATTTTCGGCAGCACTGGTATGGATTTTCCCGCTTTACTGGGGGTTCGTGACGTCGTTGCGCTCGGACGAGAATGTTGCGGGCAACACGTCGCTACTGCCTGATGAGTTCCAGCTTGGTGCCTATGTGAATGCCATCTTCAATACGCGGCTGTTGACCTGGTACGTGAATTCCATTGGCACCGCCGCGATCGTCACGGTCTCTGTGCTCATCATTTCGATGTTATGCGCCTATGCGCTGTCGCAGATCCGCTTTCCGGGACGGCGACTGCTCTATGGCATCGTGCTCGCGAGTTTCATGGTGCCCGCGCAGACGCTTGTCGTGACACAGTTCATCCTGATGAAGAACCTCAACCTCATCAATACCTGGGCGGGCATCATCCTGCCGCAGCTGATCACGCCAATCGTCATCATCGTCTACAAGCAGTTCTTCGACAGCGTGCCCAAGGAGATGCGGGAGGCGGTGGTTCTGGATGGTGGCGGCGAATACACGATCCTGTTCAAGGTGTTTCTGCCGCTGAACTGGGGCATTACGACCGCCATGGCGATCGTGACCTTCATTACGGTGTGGAACGCCTTCTTCTGGCCTTTCCTCGTCATCACGTCCGAAAACATGATGACGATCCCCGTCGGCATCACGCAGGTCAACGACACCTTCGGCATCGTTTATGCACGCCTGATGGCGATTGCCATGCTGGCGGCTCTGCCGGTCATCGTCGCCTACGTCATCTTCCAGCGGCGCGTGACGGAAGCCATCATGATTTCGTCCGGCGTGAAAGGGTGAGGGCGGAGAAAGATGCCGGTGCCAGTCAGATGACGTGGGCGTTGTGCAGGGCAGTCAGCACCTCGTTCTTGAGGGTGGCGAGTTGCGGCGACCTTCTGTCGCGCGGGCGCGGCTCGTCCACTTCTATCCGCTGCTGGATACGGCCGTCATGGGCACCCATCATGTAAATGCGGTCACCGAGATAAAGCGCCTCGTCAATATCGTGGGTGACGAGCAGGAAGGAAATGCCGCGCTGTTCGACGAGTTTCAGGACAAGGTCCTGCAATTTCATCCGCGTGAAAGCATCGACCGCGCTGAAGGGTTCGTCGAGCAGCAAGATGCGCGGCCGGGTATAGAGCGCTCTTGCTATGGCGACACGCTGCGCCATGCCGCCTGAAAGGGCTTTCGGTAGCGCGTCGCCATGGCCGCTCAAGCCCACATCGTTGATCAGTCCTTCTACCCGCTCGACATCATATTTCTTGCCGGCCGCATAACCGATGTTTTCGGCAACTGTCAGCCACGGCATCAGGCGGGGTTCCTGAAAGACAAAGGCGATGGGCGGTGAGTCCGATGCCTGAACTTCCTTTGCCTGCTGAACCTTCACAGCGCCTGAGAAATGCCGGTCGAGGCCGGCGGCGATGCGCAGCAAGGTGCTTTTCCCGCACCCACTTGGTCCGAGAAGAACCGCCGCTTCACCATCGCCGAGCGTCAGGTGAATATCCTGAAGGACAACCGTGTCTCCGAAGGCTTTTTCGCGAACATCGACATTGAGCAAACTCATCGCAGGCGCCCTCCTTGCTGAAGGGGGTAAGTGTCGCGCCATCTGAGGCAACGTTCCTCGACTATCTTGAAGAGGCTGTCGGAAATCTTGCCGAGGACGGCAAGGCAGATAATCGCTATCATCACCAGATCGGGTCGGGAGAGTTCCCGCCCATCGGATAGCATGTAGCCGATGCCCTCGGAAGCCGCCAGAAGTTCCGCGGCGACAACGCTCAGCCAGGCCAGCGACAGGCCGTAACGCAAGCCCGTGAACAGATGTGGCAAAGAAGCGGGAATGAAAATCCGCCAAACCAGCACTGGCAGCGGCTGGCGATACATCTCGCCCACTTCCACCAACTTGCGGTCGACATTCCTGATGCCGGAGAAGAGGTTGAGATAAACAGGGAAAAACGCGCTTTTGGCGATCAGTACGATTTTCGAGGTTTCGCCAATGCCGAACCAGATCATCAGCAGCGGCACCCAGGCGAGGCTCGGAACCGCGCGTAGCGCCTGAAACGTCGGTTCAAGGTAACGCTCGGCGGCAACGACCAGCCCGACCAGCGAACCGACGAGGATTGCAAGAAGGGAGCCAATGACGAAGCCGACAAAGACACGGGCGGTACTGGCTGCGATATTCGTCCACAAACGACCCTCGGCGAGCCTTAGAAACGTGTCATAAAGCTCGGAGGGCGGCGGCAGCACGTAGGGGCTTACCCAGCCCACGCGCACAAAGAATTCCAGCAGCAACAATGAGCCGACCGGCACGATCGCGCCGCGCAGGTCGAACCGCCCAAAGAAATTTCCCACTCTTTGCACGAACGGCAGTCGGGAGGGGAGTTGTTTCGTAGTCTGCTTCACGCGCTGAAATTCGCGCGGATGAGAATTCATGCTCCCAGCGCCTTTTTCGCCGGTGCCGGATCGATCAGCGACGAAAGGACGCTGTCGACATTGACGCCAGGACGCAGCACATCGTCGCCAAGCAACGGGGTCACAATACGAATCGAGTTCAGCAGTTCCTCGCCTGGAACAGGATCCTTCCAGTCGCGCTTTTCGATCGTCAGCTTGGTGATCTGGGGATCGTTGCCGGTGACCTTCGTGACGAAATCGATGAATTCGCCGTTGTTTTCACGGATCCATCTTTGTGTCTCGACCCAGACACCGAGGAGGCGTTCGACCGCTTTCGGGTGTTTCGCCAGAAACTCCTCGGAAACGCTGAAGACGCTGCCGTCGCGCCAGCTACGCTCATCGAAAATCGCCCTGTCACCGGCAAGTTCTGCCTGGGATGTGTGTGGATCGATGCCGACCCATGCATCAACCTGTCCCTGCTGAAGCGCGTTGAATCCTTCCGGATGCTGCAGGTTCACGACCTTGAGGTCATCGATCGAAAGCTTGTTTTGGGCAAGGGCGCGCAGGAGGGTGAAATAGGGCGCGGTACCCTTGGTGACCGCAATGGTTTTGCCCTTGAGATCGGCGACGGTCTTGACCGGCGAATCCGGGCGAACCTGTATGATGGAAGAACCGCCCCAGCTTGCCACATAGATCACCTTCAGCGGCACACCATTGGCGCGGGCCAGAAACGCGGAAAGTGCTGCCGAACCGGCAAAATCCGTCGAGCCGACCTTCAGGAATTCGAGCGAATTGTTGCTTCCGCGGGATTGTACCCAGGTGATCTTGGTGCCGACATCCTTGAACGCTTCCTCAAGCCAGCCCTTGTTCTTTATCAGCAGCGTGTGTGAGGAGTAAAATCCCCAATCCAGCTTCAGCTCAGCAGGAAACTCCTGTGAGCTCTGGGCCAGCGCGCTGCCCGTGGCAAAGGGTGCTGCGAGAGCCCCGGCAATGCTGAGTTTCAGGATCTGGCGACGAGAATGTTTAGCCTTCATAATAGTGTACCTAATTTATGTAATTTGTGTATTTAAAGGGTATGGGCCGGCGTTTATGAGGTCAATCCAGCCTTCTGGAACCTCATGCCAAACTTCAGGTCGGGCGTGGAAAATCTCCCTACCGCTGGCCGGATCGGCGCGACGGCGCGTTATTCAGGGAAAAAACGATTGGCCGGGCGTTGCAAACCGAGATGATCGCGCAATGTCGTTCCCTCATAGTCCTTTCTAAACAGGCCGCGCCTTTGCAGTTCGGGCACAAGCAGGCTCGTGAAATCGTCAAGTCCGGCAGGCAGGAACGGGAAGGTGACGTTGAAGCCATCCGACCCCTCTTCGTATAGCCATTGTTCCATCTCGTCGGCGATGGTTTTTGCCGTGCCGACAAATGCGAGACCCCCATAGCCACCCAGCCGCTGCGCCAGCTGGCGCACCGTCAGCCCCTCGCTCCTTGCAAGTTCGATCACCCTCTCGCGGCTGGATTTGCTTGCATTTGTTTCGGGAATGTCAGGCAAGGGGCAATCGGGATCGAAACTCGAAGCATCGTGGCCGAGCGCAATCGAAAGCGAGGCTATCGCGCTTTCATAATGGACGAGGCTGTCGAGCCTGGCGCGTTTGGCCTTGGCTTCTTCCACGCTATCGCCGACCAGAACGAAAGCGCCCGGCAGGATGACAATGCCGTCGCGGGAACGGCCTGCCGCAACGGTTCTGTCCTTGACGTCCCTGTAGAACGCTTTTCCCGCCGCAAGCGTGGGTGTTGCCGCAAAAACGACCTCGGCAGTTTCGGCTGCGAGCTGGCGCCCCGGCTCTGAAGCCCCGGCCTGAACGATGACGGGCCAGCCCTGCACCGGACGCGCTATATTGAGCGGACCGCGCACGGAAAATTCCGGTCCCTTGTGATTAAGCACATGCATTTTTTCAGGGTCAAAGAACAACCCGCTATCGACATCCCGGAGAAAGGCATCATCGGAAAAGGAATCCCACAGCCCGGTAACGACGTCGTAAAATTCCCGCGCTCTTCCATAACGCTCCGTGTGGTCAGGCTGTTCGTCCCGGCCGAAATTAAGCGCCGCATCCGGATTCGCTGTGGTGACGATGTTCCAGCCGGCGCGACCATTGCTGAGGTGATCGAGTGAGGCGAAACGCCGCGCTACGTGGTAGGGCTCATCGAATGTTGTGGAGGCGGTGGCAACCAGCCCGATGCGGGAGGTGACGGCGGCGAGCGCCGAAAGCAGGGTGAAGGGTTCGAAAGACGTGACGGTATGGCTGCGGCGCAGTGCTTCCGTCGGCATGTTCAGCACCGCCAGATGATCGGCCATGAAAAATGCATCGAATTTCGCGGCTTCAAGCTGTTGCGCAAATCGCGCCAGATGGCCGAAATTGAAGTTCGCGTCCGGGAAGGATCCGGGATAACGCCACGCACCCGTGTGAAGACTGACGGGCCGCATGAAGGCGCCGAGGTGCAGTTTGCGATCGTTTGCCATTGGGCTTCACTCTTTCGTTGAAGTTTTGACCCGAGCGTTTTGTCTGTCGGCCGCCAAGGATCGAAGACCGGCTCGGTCCTCATCGCGACGATAGCCTTGCTGGCGGCTCTGTGCGGCAAAGACTATTGCGATTATGATTTCCAAACAGAAAGATTTTTCCTGAAATCATTCATTTCGCAAGATCGCTTTGCCTGCAACGGGTTTGCCTCATCGTGTTGACGTAATATCCGGCAGGCGATGTGCTTCCCGTGGTGATCGCCAAGCAAATTTCGACGTATTTCGCGCAATTATTCTAGTGAGAAAATGGCGCAAATTCAGAATATTGGTCGATATAGCTAATGTATTGGATGATTTCGAAATCGTAGTTCGAGATCGAAAACGTCGTTTGGAAATCCGGCGTGGTTGGGACACCCCCAAACCGCGCCGGACTGATCCGTGCTCAAACGTCCGCCATCAAACTGCCAGCAGCTTTTCGTTGCCGATGCGGGTTGTCTCAATGGCACCCTCCGTTTCGATGCGCTTGCCGGTGGCCGGATCGAAAAAGTGGAGATGGGCCGGGGGCAGTTCGAAGTGGATGCGCTGGCCGGGTTTGACCAACAGATCTTCGCCGATGGCTGCGGCGAAAGTTTCGCCGGCGATTTCCGCATGTACGATGCGGCCGGAACCCAGCTCTTCTACAAAGTCCACGGTTGCGGGCACGCCCGCACCCTCGATGCTGACCAGGCATTGTTCAGGGCGAATGCCGACTGTCACGTCGCGCCCGCGCAGCTCCAGCGCGGTCTCGGGGAAGAGTTTCACCGGCTGGCCGCCCAGCATGACGGATGGAGATTCGACCTCCACCCGCGTGTTGAACAGGTTCATCGCCGGTGAGCCGATGAAGGAGGCTACGAAGGTGCTGGCGGGGCGGTGATAGATATCGAGCGGATGACCGACCTGCTCCACATTGCCCTTGTTCATCACCACCAGCCGGTCGGCCAGCGTCATGGCTTCCACCTGATCATGGGTGACGAAGACGGAGGTGGCCGACAGGCGCTGGTGCAGTTTGCGGATTTCGGCGCGCATCGTCACACGCAGCTTTGCATCGAGGTTGGACAGCGGTTCATCGAACAGGAATACCTGCGGTTCGCGGATGATTGCGCGGGCCATGGCCACGCGCTGGCGCTGGCCACCGGAAAGGGCGGCAGGCTTGCGTTCGAGATAGTCGGAAAGGCCAACGATCTTGGCCGTTTCCTCGATGCGGCGCAGGCGCTCAGCCTTCGGAACGCCTGCGACCTTCAGCGCATAACCGATATTGCCTGATACCGTCATATGCGGATAAAGCGCGTAGTTCTGGAACACCATGGCGCAACCGCGCTCGCGCGGCTCCAGCGTGTTGACGACGCGCCCGCCAATGGCGATTTCACCCGACGTGATATCCTCCAGCCCGGCGATCATTCGCAGAAGTGTGGACTTGCCGCAGCCCGAGGGGCCGAGGATGACGACGAATTCGCCGGTTTCGAAAGTGAGATCCACGCCGTGCAGGGTCGGGGTCTTGCCATAGGATTTGCGGACCTGCCGAATATCGATCTGAGCCATGATATTAATAACCTTGTTGTTGAGAGCCACGCGTCGCGTCGTCACTTGTCGGATGACACGAGACCGCGCACGAACCAGCGTTGCAGGAACGCCACGACGAGAAGCGGCGGCATGATGATGATTAGGGAACCGGCAAGCGTGACGTTCCAGTCCGGCGTGCCGTCCTCCGAAGGCAAAAGGGCACGCAACGACATCATCACCGTCTTGTAGGAGGGATCGGTGACCATCAGCAGCGGCCACAGATACTGGTTCCACGAGGAGACGAAGAGAATGGTGGTGAGGGCCAGCATGTTGGTGCGCGAGAGCGGCAGCAGCACGTCGAAAAAGAAACGCACGGGGCCGGAGCCATCCATGCGCGCCGCCTCCGCAAGTTCATCAGGCAGGGTCATGAAAAACTGCCGGTAGAGAAAGGTGCCGGTGGCCGTGGCGACAAGCGGCAGCGACAGGCCCGCATAGGAATTCAGCAGGTTCCATTCGATGTTGACTTCGACACCGCTCACCAGCGCTATAAGGTAACGGAACGGCTGGAACACATCCGCTGCCACGGCATAGGTCGGAACGGCGCGAATTTCGAGCGGCAGCATCAGCGTGATGAAGACGGACCAGAAAAACAGGTGTTTCAGCGGCGAGCGGAAAAACACGATGGCGAAGGCGGTCAGAGCGGAAAGGGCTACCTTGCCCGCTGTGACGAGCGAGGCCATCACCAGGCTGTTGAACATGGCGTTGCCCAGATTGGCGCGGTTCCAGGCGGTGCTGAGATTTTTGAAAAGCTCGCCCTGCGGCATGAAGCTGAAGGGCGTGTGGTTCACCTGCTGCACCGTCTGGCTGGCGCCTGCCAATACCACGATGAAGGGGCCGATAAGAAGCAGAAGTCCCGCGACCATGACCACATAGGTAAAGGCGTCGGCATAGGGCGTGCGCTGTATCATCTCTCAGGCCTCACTTGTAATGGACGCGCCGCTCGATGAAGCGGAACTGGATGAAGGTGAAGACCATGATGAGGCCGATGAGGACGATGGTTTGTGCCGAGGCGCCGGAATAGTTCAGCCCTTCGAAGGCCTCGGTGACGATGCGGTAAACCATCACATCGGTGGCGCGGTTGGGGCCGCCCGCTGTCAGCGAATGCACGATGCCGAACGTGTCCTGGCCGACGAAACCCTCGGTCATCATCGTCACCATCAGGAAGAACAGCGTGGGTGCGAGCAACGGCACCTGAATGTCTATGGCGCGGCGGATCGGGCCGGAGCCATCCATCGCCGCAGCTTCCGTCAGCGAACGGGGCACGGATTGCAGGCCGGCAAACAGGAAGATGAAGGTGTAGCCCGCCCATTTCCAGATAAAGATGGCGATGACGAGCGCCAGTGCATGTTCGCCGTATTTCGCCGGGTTCCAGATATCTGGCCAGGCGGCGTTGAGTGAAGCGGCCAACCCGCGTTCCGGCGACAGGATGAAGCGGAAGGCCATGCCTGCGGCGGGACCTGCGATGGCGAAGGGCAGGATATACAGAACCCGGAAAAATCCGGAGCCGGGAAGCTGGCGGTCGACGGAGAGCGCCAGGGTGAGGCCGATGAGGATGGCGACGAAGGGGCCGACGGTCGCGAAGATCAGGCTGACGGTAACGGAATGCCAGTAGAATGGATCAGAAAAGACTTCCTGGAAATTGGCGAAACCAACGAATTCTGCCGCGCCGCCGAAGGGCGGCTGGAGGGTGAAGGCCCAGTTGATCACCGCCGCCACGGGCCAGTAGAAGAACAGGAGGATCAGTGCCAGCTGCGGCAATGCGAACAGCAGCGGCAACCATGTGCTTTTGAAAACGGCGCGCTTTTCCATGAAATATCCGAAACAGAAAATGGCATTAAGGGTTTGCCCGCGCGGAGACGGGCAAACCCAGGCGAAAAGGACCGCTTAGTTCAGCTTGGCGCCGGCATAGGTCTTTTCGAAGCGGCGCAGGCCGGCATTCGAGCGCTCGACAGCCTTGTCGAGTTCGGTCTGAATATCGGCGTTCTGCATGAAGATGGCTTCGAGCGAGGTCGAGACTTCCTTGCGGATCTGCGTGAAGCCGCCGAGGCGGATGCCGCGGGTATATTCGGACGGCGGCGTAAACGTGAGGCTTTCGATTGCCTTTTCACGGCCCTTGTAGGGCGCCTTGTCGTAGAAGCCGTTGGCCTTCATGGCGTCGAAGCCGGTCTTGGTGACCGGGATGTAGCCGGTAACGGTCGACCACCACTCAACCATATTAGGCTGCGCGATGAAGTTCAGGAATGCGGCCGCACCCTTGTATTCAGCTTCCGGACGACCAGCCATGACCCAGAGCGAAGCGCCGCCAACCAGCGAGTTGTGGCGCTCGGTGCCCTTCCAGATCGGCAGCATGGCGACGTCCCACTTCACGCCCTCAGGCATGGTCTTGCCGACGGTGCCATGGCCGGCAATCGAGGACATGAACATCTGGCAGGTCTGCGAGGTGAAAGCGGGCAGGATGTCCATGCCGAGCTGCTTGGTCTTGACGACGAACAGCTTCTCGTCCTGCATCTTCTTGAAGAATTTGACCTGATCAACGAACTTCGTCTTGTTGATCGTCAGTTCGGCGTCGAGGCCCTGATAACCGTTGCCCTTGGTGGCGATTGGCTGGTTGTGGATGGCAGAGAACTGTTCCATCAGCATCCAGGTGTCGAAATTAAAGGCCAGCGGGCATTCGAAACCGGCCGTCTTGAGCTTCCGGGCGGCTTCTTCAACCTGTTCCCATGTGTCGGGCTTGAAGGTGATGCCGGCTTTTTCGAAAGCGGTGACATTGTAATAGAAGACCGCGGTGGAGGAATTATAGGGGAAGGAGTTCAGCTCGCCGTCAGCCGTTGCATAATAATTGGCAATGCCGGGGAAATAGTTGTTCCAGTCGATCTTGTAGCCGTTGTCGGCCATCAGCTTCTTGGCGGGAACGAAAGCCTTGGACAACATCATGTCCAGCGTGCCGGCATCGTAGATCTGGGTAATGGCGGGCTGCTTCTTGGCGCGGTAGGCGGCAATGGTGTTCTGCAGCGTGGCGTCGTAGTCGTTCTGCGACGTGCAGACGATTTCGAATTCAGCCTGGGAGTCGTTGAACTTCTTGCAGGTTTCCTGAACGCGGTCGCCGAGATCGCCGGAAAGGCCGTGCCAAAATTCGAATTTGGTCTTTTCTGCGTGGGCAGCCGTGGCGCCGAAGGCGGCGGCAATGGCAACGCCTGCCACGAAAGAGGTCAGAGCGGAAGATTTCATAAGTTGAGCCCCGTTGATGGAGTAATGGCATGACCGGCGAGGACGTCACGTCCCCAACACGAAGCCACGGGCTCTGCTAGCAGCCGTCTTTGACGGATCGCTTACACTTTGTTGAACGTTTTGTGATGAGTGAAGGTACAGGCACGCATAGGCGTCCAGGGAAAATCAGATAAACGGGTTTTATCTGATTTTCCGTTGTTTTTCAGTTCTTTACTTAAAATGTCTTTCTTCGCTACTTTTCGCTGAATGACTTGTTAGCATCAACCTCGACGTGCCGCTTCGATGGTGGCGACGTCGATTTTCTTCATATCCATCATTGCCGCGAAGGCACGTTTGGCCTCGGCGCCGCCGGCGGACATTGCTTCCATCAGCACCCGCGGGGTGATCTGCCAGGAGATGCCCCATCGGTCCTTGCACCAGCCGCAGGCACTTTCTTCTCCGCCGTTGCCGACGATGGCATTCCAGTATCGGTCCGTCTCTTCCTGATCCTCAGTCGAAATCTGGAACGAGAAAGCCTCGGTGTGCTTGAATGTCGGCCCACCGTTGAGGCCGATACAGGAGACGCCTGCCACCGTGAATTCCACCATCAGCACGTCCCCCTCCTTGCCGGAGGGGAAATCGCCCGGCGCCCGATAGACGGAATTGACGGTGCTGTCGGGAAAGGTCTCGGCATAAAATCTGGCTGCGGCCTCGGCATCCCTATCGTACCAGATGCAGATCATGTTCTTCTTCACGGCGTGTTCCTCCCAAAAGAAAGCCCCATTCGGTAAACAATGTCGCCATGCGCCGATCGTTCCGAAAGGAGGCGGGAAGGTGCAATTTTGCAAAGGAATAAAGGTTGTGCGTCATGACGGTGCCGGCGCGATGATCAAACACGACGCGCATGGATATTTAAATCCAGCGCCTCACCCTTCGGCGATAGGCATCATGCCGGGCCCAGCCGCGCCCGTTCTGAAGAATAAATATGAAACAATGTCTCTTTGTAACGTGAAGCGCGTGCTTGACCCAATATGCAGATTTTTGCGGCAGGAAGACGCGTATTGCCCAAATTTCGCCCTTACCATCAACTCGCGTGATCAACGTCAAGATTATCCTTAAATATTATTTAATAATGTAATCATATTGTTGGTGAACGATTTTCAGTAGAAACTGTCCAGCTGCCATCGGAGGATCGCGCGTGAGTTTTCTTGATCGTGGTGCCAATGCTTTCGCGGTTCTTGCCGCGCTCTCCAAATCTCAAGCCATCATCGAATTTGATATGGCCGGAAAGATTCTCGCCGCCAACGAGAATTTCTGTCGTGCGCTCGGTTACGAGCTGGCGGAAATAGTCGGCAGACATCACAGCATGTTCGTTGAACCTGAAGTCGTGTCATCGCAGGACTACAAGGCCTTCTGGTCAAAGCTTTCGGCCGGCCAGTTCGATCAGCGGCAGTACAAGCGCATTGGCAAGGGTGGCAGGGAAGTCTGGATCGAGGCCTCCTATAATCCGGTGTATCGTCGCGGCAAGCCGGTGAAAGTGGTCAAGATCGCCACGGATATTACCGAGCGCAAGCTGAAGGCGGCGGAAGATGCGGGCAAGATCGACGCCCTGTCGCGGGCGCAGGCCATCATCGAGTTCTCTCCTAACGGCGAGGTCCTGACGGCCAACGAGAATTTTCTGGCGGCGCTCGGCTATTCGCTCGCCGAGGTGCAGGGAAGGCATCATTCGATGTTCTGCGAACCCGCCTACACACAGTCCCCGCAATATGCGCAATTCTGGAAAAGGCTTGCCGGCGGCGATCTGGTGGCGGATGAATTCATGCGGCTTGGCAAGGGCGGTCGCAAGGTTTTCATTCAGGCCTCCTATAATCCGATCTTCGATTTGTCCGGCAAGGTGTTCAAGGTCGTCAAATTTGCCACCGACGTGACTGGACGTGTTGAAAATGTCGAAAAGCTCGCGCAGTCCCTGACCAATCTGGCTGACGGTGATCTTTCGCAGAGCATCGACAAACCCTTTATCCCCTCGCTTGAAAGATTGCGGTCCGACTTCAACGCAGCCTCGAAAAAGCTCAAGAAGGCCATGACGCTGGTCTCTGAAAATGCCGGCGCCATTTCTTCGGGGTCAAATGAAATAAGATCCGCGGCCGACGATCTCGCCAGACGTACGGAACAGCAGGCCGCCTCTATCGAGGAGACGGCTGCGGCCCTCGAGGAGATCACCACCACCGTCAATGATTCAAGCCGCCGGGCGGAAGAGGCTGGAAAAATCGTCGGCCGTGCCCGCGACCACGCCGAACATTCAGGTCAGGTTGTGCGCGATGCGATCAGTGCCATGGACCAGATCGAAAAATCGTCGCGTGAGATTTCGAATATTATCGGCGTTATCGACGAGATTGCCTTTCAGACCAATCTGCTTGCGCTGAATGCAGGCGTGGAAGCTGCCCGCGCAGGCGAAGCAGGCAAGGGTTTTGCCGTGGTTGCGCAGGAAGTTCGCGAACTTGCGCAACGCTCGGCGACTGCCGCAAAGGAAATCAAGAGCCTGATCAACGCGTCTGGCACGCAGGTTGAAAACGGCGTTGGCCTTGTTACCAAAGCGGGCTCTGCCTTGCAGGAAATCGCGGAACAGGTGCGCGACATCAACACCAATGTCGTAGCGATCGTCGATGCCGCGCGCGAACAGTCGACCGCGCTCGCCGAGATAAATCAGGCGGTCAACACCGTTGACCAGGGAACGCAGCAGAATGCCGCGATGGTTGAGGAGCAGACGGCTGCCAGCCACAGCCTTGCACGGGAAGCGGCAGCGTTGTTTGAGCTTTTAGGGCAATTCCGGTTCGATGACGCATCGCACTCGACATCGTCGTCGCGGAGCGGCTTCGAGCAGCAGGCTACCTTTGCCACTCCGCGTCGCCCGGCATCCCGCCCGCTTGCGGTGCGCGGTTCCGCTGCAGTCGCCGTCGAACATGAGGATTGGCAGGACTTCTAAGCACACAAGATGGCCTTGCCGACGCGGAAATGCGACCTTTATTCTGGACGCATGGAAGCCTCGGCAAGGCCCAAACCGAAGCTTCCATTGAAGAAGAGCCGTAGGTCTGGGCATATCTTGCAGAATGCCTGATAATCGGCGTATCGGGCGTGGGATTTGCGGGGAGTTTTGCTTGGCGGGGATATCGACACGCTGCGTGAGTCTTGCTCTGTGGTTGCTGGCGCTTGCCAGTGGCACGACCGGGGCCGAGGAGAAGGCCGATGGCAAAGTCTCCTGCACCTACACCCATGATGTCGCGCCGGAATTGTGCATCCGTGTCGAAAGCTACAATAACGACCTGTGTCACGCCATCGAGGTTCTGGCCGGGCGCCACGCCGTTCCGCCGGATTATTTCGCCCGGCTCATCTGGCGGGAAAGCCTGTTCCGGGCCAATGCGGTCAGCCCGAAGGGCGCGGAAGGCATAGCACAGTTCATGCCTGGAACCGCAAAGCTGCGCGGTCTCAAAGACAGCTTCAACATAATCGCCGCACTCGAGGCCTCTTCCCGGTATCTGTCCGAGCTGAATACGCAGTTTGGCAATTTCGGTCTCGCCGCCGCAGCTTATAATGCGGGCGAGGCGGGATTGCGGAATTTTATCGCGACCGGTCGGCTGCCGACGGAAACCCGGGATTATGTGTTTGCGATAACGGGATATCCGGTTGAGAAATGGAAGGACAATCCGCCGGAAAAGGCGGCCCCGGCATTGGATGAGACCCGCTCCTTCATCGATGCCTGTCTGCGTCTGGCCGATACGCGAACGATGAACGATCCTGTCCTCATCTCGTCGGCCGACTGGGCGCCCTGGGGCGTGCAGCTTGCCGCGCATTATAATCCGGCGGTGGCGAACCGGCTTTTTACCCGCGCCATTGGCCAACTATCCGGGCCGCTTAATGCCGAGCGGGCTTTGATCGTGCGGCAGCGAGGCGGCAATTTCGGTTCGCGCCCGCGTTATGCCGCCCGCATCGGCCGCAATACACGCGCCCAGGCCAACGAGCTTTGCGGCGAAATCCGCCAGGCCGGCATTCCCTGCACCGTGTTCCGCAACAGATGAGAACACCTGTATGACCCTGTCGATCATAACAAGTTGATCAGCATCTGGGTCGCACCTCCTTTCAGAGCAAAATTATCGAGCCTAGATTGCAACGCTGACGACGGAACGTGTCGGCTGATGGTATTCTGTGAGGGAAGAAAACTGAAAATGAGATGGCTTGAAACGGGATGTCTGGTCGGCGTGCTGGCCGCCATTTCTGGGTGCGCCACGACCGGGCAGACGGACGCATCGCAAACGGTGGCGAGCCTCGTGGGCCAGCCCCTGGATGCGGCTATCGCCAGACTCGGCCGTCCTAACAAGGTGATCATCGACAAGGGCGCGACGGAATCCTATTGGCTGAAGGTGGATGTTGAGACCTATGCCGGCCTCTCCAACAAGCGGGAAATCCGCACCTTGAACGGGCAGGTGCGGATATCGGAAACGGAAGGCATGAAGATCAAGGAGCATCGCCGCGACTGCATCATCAAGATCACCGCGGATCCCGCTTCCACCATCAAGACCAGCGAAATCATCGGCAATCCGGCCAATTGCGAGAACATTATCAATCGCCCAAACACCTGAGGCGGTCGCATTCGAGACTGTTACATCGCTTCGAACGACCGAACCACCGTAAGAGGTGGATTGTGGGCGATCTCCTAATATGCGACCATTCGTGCCGGAGGATGCGTGCATGGTATCGACGCTGTCGCATATACGAGAGATCGAACGTGTCGGCATGGGCGCGGTCAGCCCCCGTGATACGCCGGTCATCCAGTCCTGGCTGCGCTGCCTCAATGACTACAAGCTCGACCCAACGATCGCGCAGGAAGCCTATATCGTGCCCGAGCTGAAGCTTCGGGAGCATCGCGAGCAGGCCGAGGAGCTCATCCGTATCGGCCGCTCCGGTCTCGAAGCCCTGTTCAACCAGATTGCCGAGCAGAATTACGTCCTGTTGCTGTCGGATGCCCGCGGCGTTACCGTCGATTTCATGGGCGACCCGACCTTCGACAACCAGTTGCGGAGGGCGGGGCTTTACCTTGGCTCGGAATGGTCGGAAAACCGGGCCGGCACCTGCGCTGTTGGCGCCTGCCTCGTTTCCGGCGAGCCGGTGATCATCCATCAGGATGACCATTTCGATACCAGCCATATCGGGCTGACCTGCACTGCGGCGCCCGTCTTCGATACGCTCGGCGATCTCACCGCCGTGCTCGACATTTCCCAGCTGCGCTCGCCGACGGCCAAGGCCAGCCAGCAACTGGCGCTGCATCTCGTTGCCTCCACCGCGCGGCGCATCGAGCTTGCCAATCTCATGACCCGCACCCGCAATGACTGGGTGTTGCGTCTTGCCCGTTCACCTGAGTTTCTTGACGTCGATCCGGATGCGGCGATCGCCCTTGATGGCAGCGGACGTATCACCGGCATGACCCATGGTGGCTTCGGGGCGCTGGCGCGCTCCATGAACATGCACGGCCTTGCCACCCGCGATTTTCTCGGCCAGCCGATTTCCTCGGTCTTCGATATCGATGTGGACGACCTGCCGCGCTTTATGCGCGGGCGGCCGAATGGCGAGCGGCTTTTGCGCGCCCGCAACGGTCTGGTGCTTTTTGCCAGCGCGATCGCGCCCGCCGTCAGCATTCGCGCTCCTGTCACGCCTGAGCCACGCTTGCCGCGAGCGCTGAGGGACATGAGCAACGGCGATCCGGCGATGGAAAAGGTGCAGGCACGGGCAGCAAAGCTTGCCGCCCGCGATATTCCCATCCTCATTCAGGGTGAGACGGGCAGCGGCAAGGAATATCTGGCACGGGCGATCCATGACAGCTGCAACAGCGACGGTAATTTCGTTGCCGTCAATTGTGCGGCAATCCCGGAGCATCTGATCGAATCCGAATTGTTCGGTTACACACCCGGTGCCTTCACCGGCGCCAGCCAGAAGGGCAAGCGCGGTCTCATCGAGGAGGCAAGTGGCGGCACTTTGTTCCTGGATGAGATTGGCGACATGCCGCTCTCTCTTCAAAGCCGCCTGTTGCGCGTGCTTTCGGAAAACGAGGTGCAGCCGGTTGGCGCATTGAAAGCCAAGCCGGTGCGTCTGAGAGTACTGTCCGCATCGCACCGCGATCTTGCCGAGCTGGTGAAGGAAGGCCGTTTCCGGCAGGACCTCTATTATCGCCTGAACGCCGCAACGGTGACGCTGCCGGCGCTGCGGGAGCGCGAGGATCTCGGCTGGCTGATCGATCAGTTTCTCCGCCGCATCGAGAAGGAAAACGGCGAGACCTACAGGATCGATAAGGCGGCACGGGCAATTCTGCTTGACCATGACTGGCCGGGCAATCTGCGCGAACTCTTCAATGCACTGCGGGTTGCAGCCGCGCTTTCCGATGGCGGCAAGATCGATCCGGGTAGCCTGCCTGAACACCTCTTTGCCGAAGTCGCCACCGATGATGCTTTGCGCGATGACGACGATCTGCGCCGGGCGCTGAAGGACTGCGGCAACAACGTCTCGGCGCTGGCGCGAAGCCTCGGCGTCAACCGCTCCACCATTCACCGCCGTCTCAAACGCCTGAATTGACTGCGTCCGAACCGGTGCGACCATTGCAACACCTGTTGCACGGAACCTGTTGCATTCTGCCGGCGAGCCTAAGAGCTGAATTTGTAACCAATTGAAAATACGTCAAGATATGGCGCAAGCCATTCTGGCATGCCGCTTGCTGATCCTTCTGTGCAAGAACTACAGGAGGAAATGCAATGAAGGCACTGCGCTTTCACGCCGCCAAGGACCTACGCATCGAGGATGTGGATACGCCACCCGAGCCCGGTCCGGGTGAGGTGCTCGTCGAAAACAAGTTCTGCGGCATCTGCGGTACGGACCTGCACGAATATGCCTATGGCCCGATCTTCGTGCCGAAGGAGCCGCATCCTTTCACCGGCGCGCACGGGCCGCAAATTCTCGGTCATGAATTCGGCGGTGTCGTCAAGGCCGTAGGCGAGGGCGTTAGCCATGTAAAGCCCGGCGACCGGGTATCGATCCAGCCGCTCATCATGCCGCGTCATGGCGACTATTATGCTGATCGCGGTCTTTATCACCTGAGCACAAATCTCGCTCTCGCCGGTCTGTCCTGGCATTCCGGCGGCATGGCGCAGGCCGCTCTTCTCAACGACTATAACGTCCAGCCGATACCCGATGCGCTTTCCGATCAGGAAGCGGCCCTCATCGAGCCGACGGCAGTCGCGGTTTATGCCTGCGACCGTGGCGGTGTCACGGCCGGCAGCAGCGTGCTTGTGACCGGTGCCGGGCCGATCGGCATTCTCGTCGCCATGGCGGCCAGGGCGGCCGGTGCCTCGCAGATATTTCTTTCCGATCTCAACGACACGCGTCTGGCGCTGGCGCGGGCGGCGCTTGGCGAGGTGCGCACGATCAATCCCAAGACGGAAAAGGTGGGCGATGTCATCCGTGCCGAGACCGAAGGCAATGTTGGCTGCGATGTCGCCATCGAATGCGTCGGCAATGAACATGCGCTGAAGAACTGCGCCGATGCCGTGCGCAAGCAGGGCGTTGTGGTGCAGACCGGCCTCCACCCCGGCGAAAACCCGCTGAACTGGTTCGACGTGACCTTCAAGGACATCGATATCCGCGGCTCCTGGGCCTATCCGACTCACTACTGGCCGCGTGTTGCCCGGCTGATCGCCAGCGGCCAGATCCCGGCGAGCCGGATCGTTACCAAAAACGTCTCACTCAGCGAGGCGGTCACGGAAGGGTTCGACCAGCTGCTCGACCCGGCCGGCAAGCATCTGAAGATCCTGATCGACCTGTCGCGATAGGCCGATTTGAAGTGCGGGGCGGTTGAGGAGCCGTCCCGTTTCCACATTGAGCAGGAGGAGGAATACATGCTCGACAAGACCCCCACCACGCGCCTTCAGGCGCTTCTCGATACGTTCGGGGCAGCACTCGAAGCTGGCCGCATCGATGATGCCGTTAATCTGTTTGCCGAGGATTGCTACTGGCGCGACCTCGTTGCCTTTACCTGGAACATCAAGACCGTTGAAGGTCGCGATCAGGTGCGCGACATGCTGCAGGCGCAGCTTTCGACTGCCAGACCCACAAACTGGCGCATCGCTACCGGCGAGGAGGCGACGGAGGCGGATGGTGTGCTTGAAAGCTGGATCACCTTCGAGACGGCGACAGGGCGCGGCTACGGCCTCGTGCGCTTCAGGAACGGGCAGATATGGACGCTGCTGACGGCGCTTTCCGAACTGAAGGGCCATGAGGAAAAATCGGGCTTCACCCGCCCGCTCGGCGCAAGGCACGGCCAGAACCTTGGTGCCAAAACCTGGATGGAGGAGCGCGAGGAGGAAGCGCGCACGCTCGGTTATGACAAGCAGCCCTATACCGTCATCATCGGCGGTGGACAGGGCGGCATCGCGCTCGGCGCCCGGTTGCGCCAGCTCGGCGTGCCGACGATCATACTCGAAAAGAACGAGCGGCCGGGTGACAGCTGGCGCAAGCGCTACAAGTCGCTCTGCCTGCATGACCCGGTCTGGTACGACCATCTGCCTTACATCGATTTTCCGAAGAACTGGCCGGTCTTTGCCCCCAAGGACAAGATCGGTGACTGGCTCGAATTCTACACCAAGGTGATGGAACTGAACTACTGGACCCGCTCCACTGCCAAATCCGCCAAGTGGGACGAGGCGGCGAAGGAATGGTCGATCGTCGTCGATCGCGATGGCGAGGAAGTCGTGCTCCGGCCAAAGCAACTGGTCTTTGCCACCGGCATGTCCGGCAAGGCTAATATTCCGGATTTCAAGGGGCGCGAGCGCTTCAACGGCGATCAGCACCATTCCTCGCAGCATCCGGGGCCGGATGGGTACAAGGGAAAGAAGGTCGCCGTGATCGGTTCCAACAATTCGGCCCATGATATCTGCGCCGCACTCCACGAAGCGGGTGTCGATGTGACCATGATCCAGCGCTCGACGACCCATATCGTCAAATCCGATACGCTGATGGATATAGGGCTCGGTGCGCTCTATTCCGAACAGGCCCTGGCGAATGGGGTGACGACGGCGAAGGCCGATCTCATCTTCGCGTCGCTGCCCTACCGGATCATGCATGAGTTCCAGATCCCGCTTTACGACAAGATGAGGGAGCGCGACGCTGATTTTTACGCCGCACTGGAAAAAGCCGGGTTCCAGCTAGACTGGGGTGCGGATGGCTCGGGCCTCTTCATGAAGTACCTGCGGCGCGGCTCCGGTTATTATATTGATATCGGCGCCTCGCAGCTGATCATCGATGGCAAGGTGAAGCTTGCCGCCGGTCAGGTGGACGAGATCACCGAAAATTCGATCAAGCTCGCTGACGGCAAGGAGATCCCTGCTGACGTCATTGTCTATGCGACGGGATATGGTTCGATGAATGGCTGGGTCGCCGATCTCATCGATCAGGAAACGGCAGACAGGGTCGGCAAGGTCTGGGGTCTCGGTTCGGATACGCCGAAAGACCCGGGGCCGTGGGAAGGCGAGCAGCGCAACATGTGGAAGCCGACGCAGCAGGAGGCGCTGTGGTTCCACGGCGGCAACCTGCACCAGTCGCGGCATTATTCGCAATATCTCGCCTTGCAGTTGAAGGCGCGCATGGAGGGGCTCCCTACACCTGTCTATGCATTGCAACCGGTTCACCACACACGCTGACCACGGGTATTTCGATCGATAAAGGTAATGCAGAAAGGGGGCGGAACATTCCGCCCCTTTTCTGAATCCAATGCGGGCAATGCCAAACGGACGCCGCCCGGTTTCTGTGGATCACGGCAACCGCTGTTGTTAGTGTGAGCCTCTGCGCATATGTTGGAAAACTCAATATCGATTTCCGGCCAAAGCGGACAGAAGAACAATGACCTCCCAGTTGGATTTTTTTGCTTCCGCGACGGTGCGGCTTCCTCAGGCTGAGCGCGGGCGAAAAGCGGGTGGTCGTGAAACGATGCAGAAATCGGTTCCTGATGATGAGGCCTTGGTCGGATATCTCGAATCCACAGGCAATTACCGCGTCCTGCGCAAGTTGCAGCCGCGCGCGATATGCGAGCAGCCGCGACCGGGGTTTCCACGTCAGGGCGTGATCCTCGACACCGAGACCACGGGCCTCAACCACCGAACTGACGAGATCATCGAAATCGGCGTCATTACCTTCACATTCGACGATCAGGGCACGATCGGCGATGTCACCGGGGTCTATGGCGGTCTGCGACAGCCGGGCACTTCCATTCCGGAAGAAATCACGCGCCTGACGGGTATCACCGATGAAATGGTTGCCGGACAGACGATAGACATCGACCGGCTGACCTCCCTGGTTGAAGGTGCTGATCTGATCATTGCCCACAATGCCGGCTTCGATCGTCCGTTTTGCGAGGCCTTCTCGCCGATCTTCCGCAATAAGGCCTGGGCCTGCTCCGTTTCTGAGATTGACTGGAGTGGTCGGGGTTTTGAGGGCAGCAAGCTCGCCTACCTCATCGGGCAATCCGGCTATTTCCATGACGGCCACCGAGCAGTCGACGATTGTTTCGCTCTGCTGGAGGTGCTGGAACAGGTACGCGCCGGCCAAAGCGGGACGCCCTTCATGGAACTCCATGAAGCCAGCCAGCACTCCCGGGTTCGCATTTACGCGGAGAACAGCCCGTTCGACATGAAGGATCATCTGAAAAAGCGGGGCTATCGCTGGTCTGATGGTTCCGATGGCCGGCCCAAATCCTGGTGGGTGGAACTGGCGGAGGAAAAGCTCGAGGAAGAGCTGCATTTCCTCCGAACCGAAATTTACCGCTGGGACGCCGATCCCACGGTCAAGTATCTGACGGCATTCGACCGGTTCAAAGCCGGCTAGAAAGAAACCGCGACGGCCATACCGTCAAGTTTGCACAGCTCTGCGTTTTTTTTGATGTTTGTCGATTTTCTTGCTCAAAATTTGAGCGGGTAGGCGCGAGCTTTTTCGCTGCATTTTGATTTTAAAACAATATCTGTTCTGGCACGGGCCTTGCTTTCAGTCTTGTATGCAAGATTTACATACCAAGCAGGACCGTCAGATAAACATCGAAGAAGCCATCGTTTCCGGCATTCTTTCGGCGCGCATCCGGCCGGGCACGCGGCTCAGCGAAAATCAGCTGGCTGGACTCTTCTCCGTTTCACGTACGCGGGTACGGGAGGCGATGATGCGGCTGGAAACACGTGGCATCGTCCATGTCAGCGCGCGGCGAGGGTGGTTCGTCGTCGAGCCTTCCGCCGAGGAGGCGATGACCATCTATGAGGCGCGGCGGATTATCGAATCCGGATTGCTTCGCAGCATGCGGATGCTGTCGGAGGAGGGGCGCAAGGTCCTCGTCGCGCATCTTGAGGAAGAGAAAGTCGCGATAGCCGCAGGTGACCGCCAGCGCCTTACCTGCCTCATGGGCGATTTTCATATCCGCATCGCCGAGCTTTGCGGCAATGCCGTGCTCATCGAGCTGCTACGCGATCTGACCGCCCGGACAATTCTGATCTCCATGCTCTACCAGTCGGAGTTTCATGCCCTCCAGTCCCATGAGGGGCATTGCCGTATCTTCGACGCGATGGCTGCGGGCGATTTCGTGAGGGCGGCGGAGCTTTCCATCGAGCATCTGGACGAGGTGGAAACCGGCCTCGACCTCACACGACGCCCCGATCCTCTCGCCGGCCTTCGCCGGTCGCTCGCCCTACCGGAAATGAATGGCGGCGATCCGGATAAAATTCACATGCAACACAATCAACACAAGGAGAATGACATATGATCTTCAGACGGACCCTCATCGCTGCCGCCGCCATGGCTGCCGCCTTTGGTCTTTCCGCGCCCGCCAAGGCGGATGCCCTTGCCGACATCACCGCACGCGGCACGCTGCGTGTGGCCGTACCGCAGGATTTCCCGCCCTTCGGCAGCGTTGCTGCTGATATGACCCCGCAGGGTTATGACATCGACATGGCCAAGATGATCGCCGACAAGCTGGGCGTGAAGGTGGAACTCGTCCCGGTCACCAGTGCCAACCGTGTTCCCTATCTCCAGACCAACAAGGTCGATCTCGTTATCTCCAGCCTTGGCAAGAATCCAGACCGTGAAAAAGTTATTGATTTCTCTGATGCTTACGCGCCTTTCTTCAACGGCGTTTTCGGCCCGGCCGACGTCGCGATCTCCAAGGCCGAAGACCTTAAGGGCAAGACCATCGCCGTCACGCGCGGTGGTCGCGCCTTCGGACGCCACCATCAAGCGTTACGAGGACAATAACGGCACCATCTCGGCCTTCCTTTCGGGCCAGGTGGAAGTTGTCGCGACCGGCAACGTGGTTGCAGCCGCCATCCTCGCCAAGAACCCGCCGAAGCGTCCGGAATTGAAGTTCCTTATCAAGAACTCTCCCTGCTACATCGGCCTCAACAAGAACGAGCCGGCCTTACTGGAAAAGGTCAACGCCACCGTAGCTGCGGCCAAGGCCGACGGCTCGCTGAATGCGATCGCCACCAAGTGGCTTGGCCAGGATCTGCCGAAAGACCTTTGATCATCGTCTGCCATGGTCATCCCGGATCCGCCGGGATGACGCCTTTCTCCACCGGCGCAAGGGGACCGTTTCTTGAGCTATCAATTTGATTTCCTGTGGCTTGGCGAATATTGGCCACAAATTGCCAAAGGCATCGCCATTACAAGCCAACTCACGGTGGTCGGCGGCGTGGTCGGCGTTTCACTTGGCATCGCCTGCGCCTGGGCCCGGGCGCTCGGACCTTCATGGTTGAAGCCCATCGTCGGCACCTATGTGGAGCTCATCCGCAATACGCCTTTTCTGATCCAGTTGTTTTTCATCTTCTTTGGCCTGCCATCGCTTGGTTTCAAGCTTACAGAGCTGACCGCGGCCAATCTGGCGATGATCGTCAATCTGGGCGCCTATAGTTGCGAGATCATCCGCGCCGGTATCCAGGCGACGCCGAAGGGCCAGTTCGAGGCGGGCGCGAGCCTTGCCATGACGCGCTTCGAAACGTTTCGCCATGTGGTGCTTGCACCTTCGCTGCAACGCATCTGGCCGGCGCTTTCCTCGCAAGTTGTGATCGTCATGCTCGGCTCGGCCGTCGTTTCGCAGATTGCGGTGGAAGACCTGACCTTTGCGGCGAACTTCATCCAGTCGCGCACGTTCCGCGCCTTCGAAGCCTACATCCTGTCAACTGTCATCTACCTGCTGCTCGCCATCCTGTTGCGGCAGGGCATGCTGGCGCTCGGCAGCTTTCTTTTCCCGAGGAGGGCGGCACGATGACTGAATTCACCTTTTGGGACATTCTGCGCAACCTGCTGCTCTCCACCCGCTGGACGCTGTTGCTATCGCTAGTTTCCTTCATCGGCGGCGGTATGGTGGGCATCGTGCTTCTGTGGTTGCGCATCAGCCCGCGCCGGGCTTTGAACCGTGCTGCCCGCATCTATATCGAAGTCTTTCAGGGCACCCCGCTGCTGATGCAGCTTTTCATCGCTTTTTTCGGCCTCGGTCTCCTCGGGGTTGATGTTCCGGCCTGGCTTGCGGCTGGCGTGGCGCTTATCCTCTGGACCGCTGCCTTCCTTGCGGAAATCTGGCGCGGCTGCGTCGAGGCGATTGCGAAGGGCCAGTGGGAGGCGTCCGCCAGCCTTGCCATGGGCCGCCTGCAACAGATGCGTTACGTCATCCTGCCGCAGGCGCTGAAAATCGCCATTCCGCCAACGGTCGGTTTTTCCGTGCAGGTCGTCAAGGGCACAGCACTCACCTCCATCATCGGTTTCGTTGAACTGTCCAAGGCCGGCACGATCGTCACCAATGCCACCTTCCAGCCCTTCACCGTCTATGGGCTGGTTGCTCTCATCTATTTCGCCCTCTGCTGGCCGCTGTCGAAATCCAGCCAGTTCCTAGAAAGGAAGCTCAATGTCGCTCATCGAAATCACTGAAGTCCACAAGAGCTTTGGCGACAATGAGGTGCTGAAGGGCATAAATCTGGATGTCGAACCCGGCGAGGTGATCGCCATCATCGGCAAAAGCGGCTCTGGAAAATCGACGCTGCTTCGCTGCATCAACGGACTGGAGACGATCAGCGCCGGCTCGATCCAGGTGGCAGGTGCGCAGTTGCTGGACGATGAGCTGCATCTGAAGGCATTGCGGCTGAAGGTCGGCATGATCTTCCAGCAATTCAACCTCTTTCCGCATCTGACGGCCGGCGGCAATGTCATGCTTTCGCAGATGGTGGTGAAAAAGGTCACCAAGCCGGAGGCCGAGGTGACGGCGCGCAGGATGCTGGAGCGTGTCGGGCTGGCGCACAAGTTCGATGCCTATCCGGATGAACTGTCCGGCGGCCAGCAGCAGCGCGTGGCGATTGCCCGCGCCCTTGCCATGCAGCCTATCGCCCTTCTCTGTGACGAGATTACCTCGGCGCTCGACCCCGAACTCGTGTCTGAGGTGCTGGCCGTCGTGCGCGAACTGGCAAAGGAAGGCATGACCCTGTTGATGGTGACGCATGAAATGAAGTTTGCTCGCGACGTCTGCTCGCGCGTCGTCTTCATGCATCAGGGCCGTGTGCACGAGATCGGGCCGCCGGAAGATGTTTTTGCCAATCCCCAGACGCCGGAACTCAAGCAGTTCCTTGGCATGATCTAAGCACAGTACCGACGCACGCGACCGGAGCGGTGCGTGCGTCGGCAGTAGCCTTTGTGTTGTGTTTGCCAAGAAAATGTCCGCTATTCCAGTGGTGTCAGCCAGTTCGTTTCGATGGCACTCTTTTCCCGATTTCATGTTTCGCTGTCGGTCGCTCAGATCGCATACAATTTCCGCACCAAATCGAAAACAATCGATGTAAATTTGAGCAGGCCGGTGACGGGACCGGTGGACACATCGAAATTCCCTTTTTATATCAATGGCAAAGCCGATTGGCACGGCTCCTGCATGACAAAGACGTCGCAGGAGAGTGTTCATGAGCAAAGCCGCAGCAATCGACATCGCTTCCGTTTCCAAGATTTATGGCAACACCACCGCGGTGCATGCCATAAGCCTCAAGATACCGGCAGGAAGTTACTGCTGCCTGCTCGGTCCTTCGGGCTGCGGCAAGACCTCGACACTGCGAATGATCGCCGGCCACGAAAGCATTTCAAGCGGCGATGTCAGGCTTGGTAATGTGGTCGTCACCGATCTGCCGCCCGCCAAACGCGGCACGGCAATGATGTTCCAGTCCTATGCGCTGTTTCCGCATCTCGATCTCGTCGACAACGTTGCCTTCAGCCTCAAGATGAAGGGGGTGGACAAGGAAGCGCGCCGCGCCAAGGCGCTGGAGATGCTGCGGCTGATGCAGCTCGAACCCTATGCCACCCGGCGCCCGGCCCAGCTTTCCGGCGGGCAGCAGCAGCGTGTGGCGTTGGCTCGCGCGCTTATCACCGACCCCGAGGCGTTGCTGTTGGATGAGCCGCTTTCGGCACTCGATCCTTTCCTCAAGATCCGTATGCGGGCCGAGCTGAAGAAGCTGCAAACCTCGCTCGGCATCACCTTTGTTCACGTCACACACAGTCAGGAAGAGGCAATGGCGCTGGCCGACGTTATCGTCGTCATGAATGATGGCCGCATCGAGCAGGCAGCGACGCCGCGCGAGCTGTTTGAGCGCCCGGCCACCGCTTTCGTCGCCCGCTTCATGGGCGATCACAATGTCATTTCCGGCCGGTTCAAGGAAAAGAACGGCGATCTCGTCACGCTGGAGGTTGCAGGCGGCGGCACCTTCACGGCAGGCGGCGTTGCCCCGGATGACGGCGCGGTCGATATCGCCGTTCGTACCGACCGTGTGCGCGTCGGCGAGGCAGATCAACCCGGTTTCGGTTTTACCGGCATCGTCTCGAATGTCGAATATCGCGGTGCAAGCGTGAAGATCGCCGTGACCGGCGCGGGCATTGAGGATTTCAACGCCATCCTCAGCGACGTCGCCTTCTTCGAAAAGCCGGTAAAGACCGGCGACGCCATACCGCTTTCATGGAATGCGGCCGATGCCATCGTGCTCGGCCGGGTAGAGAAGTGACCCCAAAAATAACCAGAGGAGAACTTTGAAATGACCGACAACTCCAACAGCAACAAGGGCCTGTCCCGCCGCGGCCTTCTAAAGGCAGGTGCTGCCGCAACAGGCGCGGCCATCGGCTCCGGCCTTGTCACCGGTTTCCCGACCATATGGGCGCAGAACCCGATCACGATCCGCCAGTTCGGCACGGGTGTTTCGAACCTCAATGCGATTGCCGAAAAGTGCAAGGCTGATCTCGGTATCACGCTGGAGATGACGGCGACGGATTCGGATGCGGCCGCGCAGCGCGCCGTGACCCAGCCGAACTCCTACGATATCGCCGATATCGAATACTGGATCCTGAAGAAGGTCTACCCGGCGGGTGTCATTCAGCCGATGGAAATCAAGAAGCTGAAATATTACGACAAGATCGTTCCGCTGTTCAAAAACGGCAAGCTGACGCCCGATAGCGTCGTGGCCCAGGGTACCGCCCCGCACACGGTCGGTTTCGTCGAAAAGCCCGGCGACAAGAAGTTTGCGAAAAGCGAAACCGATTATTTCACCATGGTTCCGACCATCTACAATGCCGATACGCTCGGCATTCGCCCCGATCTCGTCGGCCGCGATATCACCAGCTGGGCCGATATCATGGACCCCAAGTTCAAGGGCAAGGCCTCTATCCTCAACATCCCCTCCATCGGCATCATGGATGCGGCGATGATCATGGAAGCCATGGGCAACATCAAATATGCCGACAAGGGCAACATGACGAAGGAGGAGATCGACAAGACCATCGACTTCCTCATCAAGGCCAAGAAGGACGGGCAGTTCCGCGCTTTCTGGAAGAGCTTCGATGAAAGCGTCAACCTCATGGCGTCGGGTGAAGTCGTGATCCAGTCCATGTGGTCGCCCGCCGTCGCCGCCGTTCGCTCGAAGGGCATCGCCTGCAAATACCAGCCGCTCAAGGAAGGCTATCGCTCGTGGGGCGGCGGCCTTGGCCTTGCCAAGCACCTCTCCGGCGCCAAGCTGGATGCGGCTTACGAGTATATCAACTGGTACACGTCCGGCTGGGTCGGCGCCTACCTCAACCGTCAGGGCTATTACTCCGCCGCCATGGATACGGCGAAGGAACATATGTCGGCCGACGAGTGGGGTTACTGGGTCGAAGGCAAGCCCGCGCAGGGCGATATCATCGCGCCTGATGGCAAGGTCATGGAAAAGGCCGGTGCAGTGCGCGACGGCGGTTCGTTCCAGGAGCGCATGGGCAAGGTCGCCTGCTGGAACTCCGTCATGGACGAGGACCGCTACATGGTTCGTCGCTGGAACGAGTTCATCGCGGCCTGATCTTCTCGCCTTTCGCAGACATGAGGCCGCGCCGACGCGGCCTCTCTTTCACAGGCAGCCAGCAGGAGAAAAGCCTTGGTGACAGTCAGATTCATCGGCGTGAGCGAAAAAAAGGACAAGCCGTCCCGCAGCTTCGCCCTGCCACAGAAGCTTGTGTCCTATATTCAGGCCACACCGCTTTTCCTGATCCTCGGCTTTTTCCTGCTTTTACCGATCGTCATGATCGCCGTCGTCAGTTTCTGGGATTATGATTTTGCCCAGATGTATCCGGGTTTCGTGACCTTCAACTATACCGAGACGCTTGGTTCCTGGGTCACGTGGCAAACCTATATCAACACGCTGAAATTCGCCGCCATCGTCTGGGCGATCACGCTGTTCTGCGGTTTTTGGGTCGCTTATTTCCTCGCTTTTCATATCCGCACCACCACCATGCAGATGGTTCTGTTCCTCGTCTGCACTGTGCCTTTCCTGACGTCGAACATCATCCGCATGATTTCCTGGATTCCCGTTCTCGGGCGCAACGGGCTGGTCAACAGCGCGCTGGTCAGCGCCGGCATCGTACCTGCGCCAATCGAATGGCTGCTCTATTCGGATTTTGCCGTGGTGCTGGCCATGGTGCATCTTTATACGCTGTTCATGGTCACACCCATCTTCAACACGCTGATGCGCATCGACAAATCGCTGATCGAAGCGGCGCGCGATGCCGGGGCGACTGGCTGGCAGACCCTCTGGAACGTTATCATTCCGCTTGCCAAACCCGGTATGGCGATCGGCAGCATCTTTGTCGTGACGCTTGTCATGGCCGATTTTTCCACGGTTCAGGTGATGTCCGGCGGGCAGAGCGCGTCGGTGGCACTGATGATGAAGAACCAGATGTCGCTGCTGCAATATCCCGCGGCGGCCGCAAATGCCGTTATCCTGCTCATCCTCGTTCTTCTGATGGTCGCGGGCATCCTGCGCATCGTCGATATCCGCAAGGAGCTGTGACCCATGCATTCGGAAAAACGCGGCCGTGAATTCTATGTCCTCGCCTTCTTTTTTCTGCTCTTCGTGCTGTTCCTCTACGGCCCGCTGTCGGCAATCCTCATCCTTGCCTTTCAGGGGCCGAATGGCGGACTGACCTTTCCACTCAACGGCGTTTCGCTGCACTGGTTCGGCAATCTTTTTGAACAGCAGGCGGTCGGCGATTTTGGCGGCTCGTTCCGCCGTTCCTTCGGGCTTGGCGTTATGGTCATGGTCGTCACGGTGCTCGTCTCGCTTTTGGCGGGTCTCGCTTTCCGGCGCAAATTCATCGGCGCGACGCCGCTATTCTATCTTTCCGTCGCAAGCCTCGTGGTGCCATCGATCATCATATCACTCGGTATCGGCGTTCTTTTCCAACAACTTGGGCTGGAACCTTCATGGTATACATCAGCATTTGGCGCGCACCTGACCTGGACGCTGCCATTCGGCGTGCTCATCATGCTGGCGGTTTTCAACCGCTTTTCTCCATCCTATGAAGAAGCCGCCCGCGATCTCGGGGCATCCGCCTGGCAGACCTTTGCCCATGTGGTGCTGCCGATGATTGCACCGAGCCTGATAGGCGTCGGCCTGTTCGGCTTTACGCTTTCCTATGACGAATTTGCCCGTACGCTGATGACGTCAGGCACCTACAACACCCTGCCGCTGGAAATCTACGGCATGACCACCAACGTCACGACGCCAGTGCTTTACGCGCTCGGAGCCGTCACGACCCTTTTCTCCTTCCTGGTTATTGCGGCCACGCTTGGCCTGATCGTCACTCTGAACCGTCGCCATTCGCGTTGATGAAAAAACAGAACATGCGCATCCTCGTCATTAATCCGAATACGACGCAATCCATGACAGCGACGATCGCCGACGCGGCGACGCGGGCGGCCAGTTGCGATACGGAAATCTTCGCAGTGACCTCTTCCATGGGGCCTGTCTCCATCGAAGGATATTACGATGAGGTTTTCGCGGTACCCGGCCTGCTGCTCGAGCTTGCCAAGGCGCCGACGCTTGGTGCCAGGGCAGCCGTCATCGCCTGTTTCGACGACACCGGACTCGATGCGGCCCGCGCGCTCGCCGACATACCCGTAATTGGGATTTGCGAAGCGGCGGTTTCAGCCACGGCATTCATCGCGCAGAGGTTTACGATCGTTACGACGATGGAGCGTTCGCGGCTGCCGCTCGAACATCTCGTTCACCGTTATGGCATGTCTGCCCGCTGCAATGTGCGTGCCGCCGATATTCCCGTCCTGTCGCTGGAAGATCCGGCATCAAATGCCAGGGAGAGGCTGCGGGAAGAGATTTCACTGGCCCTGCGTCAAGATCGCGCCGAAGCGATTGTGCTTGGCTGCGCCGGTATGGCGGATCTCACCGCCGAGTTGCGCAGCGAATTCGGCGTGCCTGTTATCGATGGCGTCGCTGCGGCGGTGAAACAGGCGGAATCGCTGGTATCGATGGGGCTTTCGACCGCCAAGCGCGGCGCCTATGCCACGCCACTCGCCAAGCCCTATCGCGGATTGCTTGAAGCGTTCGGGCCGGACAGGCTTGCCGGGGTATCTGTGGACGGTTGAAACAGCCGTTCCAATGTGTTCGGACGGTGCCGCGGTCTGCCGTAAAATGCACGCGAATATTTCCCAGAAATCGGCGACGGATTTTGCGCGGGTCTGCGTTAAAGTGGCAAGGTGCGGGACATCCTCACTGAAGCCGCCGTCATTCCGCATGGATTTCGCCCGTGTCCGACAGGACAGTACGGAGACAAAGCCCGATACATGGTAAGCGATCCGGATGCAGATTTGGTGGCGGATGTCGCTGCGGGAGATGTCCGCGCGATGCAGGCTCTGGTGACGGCCAAACTGCCGAGGATCATGGCGCTTGCCACGCGTATGCTGGGTGATCCGTCAGAGGCGGAAGACATCGCGCAGGAGACCTTCCTGCGCATATGGAAACATGCAGGCACGTGGCGGCAGGGGCGTGCGAAATTCGACACATGGATCCACCGGGTGGCGCTGAACCTCTGTTACGACCGCTTGCGAAAGCGCCGGGAAATATCGGTTGCTGAGCCGCCCGAACAGATTGACGGCAGTGTGCTGCCCGATGCCGCCCTGCCATATGATGGTGACGAGAGCGGTGCCGTGGCGCGCGCCTTGCAGGCCATACCCGCGCGACAAAGGGAGGCGATCGTTCTGGTCTATTATCAGGAGATGTCGAACCGCGAGGCGGCTGATGTCATGCATGTCAGTGTGGACGCACTGGAAAGCCTTCTGGCGCGTGGCCGCCGGGCACTCCATGCGATTTTGAATGAGGGCGACCAATGAACGGGGCGAAGAAGACGCTCATGGATAACAAGGTTTTTTCCGATCTTGTGGCGGCCTATGGTGCCGATCCACAACGCTGGCCGGAAGACCGGCGGCTGGAGGCCATGGCTTATGCGGAGACGGCAGACGGCAGGCGCCTGATTGCGCAGGCGGCACCTCTCGATTTTACGCTGTCGGCATATCGTCTTCGCGACCCTTCGGCCATGCTCAACGCGAAGATCATGGCGCAGGCAAAGGCGCAGACCACCAGACGCAGATGGATCGTCCGGTACGGGCTGGGTGCGGGCATGATCGGCATCAGCCTTGCGGGCGCGCTGACGGGAGCGGTTGCCGTCATCAACCTCACGCCACCGCCCGCCCTGACATTGGGCGATACGTTGACCGCGTTCGGAAACCTGCAAACCGAAAACGAAATGACCGAGGAGACGAAATGAGCGATCAGAATTTCCGCTGGATAGTCGTTGTCCTTCTCGTCGCGAATACATTTCTTGTCTGCGCGCTTGCCGGTGCAGGGTTCGTTTATCTGCGGAACGACCCGGCCGCTGCCGCTGCCCGCATGCCGCTTGCGGGCGAACAATTGCCAAAGACCGAAAGGGAGGCCTTCCGGCGCAGCCTCAGCGATGCACGCAGGACCATGCGGGAAACCTCCGCCGAGGCGCGCCAGGCGCGTATCGAGGCGGCGTCCCTGATGGGGGCAGAAACGCTTGACCCGGAGGCATTGTCCGCAGCGCTTGAGCGTGCCCGCAAGGCGGAATATGAGGTCCGCGCCGCAACCGAGATGCAGGCCGTGGAGTTCGCCCGCACATTGTCGCTAGAGGCGCGGCGCCGGCTCGCGGAAGGCTTGCTCGCCCGTGAGGCGCCGAAACCGGCCACGAAATAATCACATTTCAACAGCGACGGATTTTGGCCCTGGCGCCCGTTGAATGGTCGATAACGAAACGGAGTTCGTATCGGCCATGTCAAATTCCAGGGAATTGGATGCAGCACTCTGTCTGTGGCGTTTCGGCCTCGGCGCGCGTGAAGGCGATATCCAGGCGATCAAAGACGACCCGCGCGATCTGTTGCGGCTGGAAATTACCGAACGCGCCACACCAATTCCTGTCGGCGCACAGCTTCATTCCAGCGCCGATCTTCTGATATCGCTGATGGCGTATAACAAGGAGATCAAGGCCGAGCGTGAAAAACCTGCTGTCCTTGCCGTCGCGGCCACCACCGGCGCCGCGGGTGCGACCGCAGGGGCCATGAGCCCATCATCGCCGGCTATGGCAACTGCCGCAAACGCTATGGACAATGCGGGCATGGTGCCGCCTGCCAGTGCTTCACAGGACAAGAAGCCGGACGTGCCGGCCACCAAGCGCCCCTATTTTCCCCAGCAGATACTGCTTGCGGAGGCGGACGCCCGCTTCAACGGCACGATACGCCAGCCGCTGATCGGTTTTGGCGAGCGGTTGGCAATGTTCTGGGCCAATCACTTCGCGGTTGCCACCGGCAAGGGCGGTGATGTGCACATTCTCGCCGGCGCTTTCGAGCGTGAGGCGATCCGTCCGCATGTCTTCGGCAATTTCGAGGATATGCTGGTCGCAGTCGAGACCCATCCCGCCATGCTGTATTTTCTCGACAATCAGCAATCGATCGGACCGAATTCGCAGGCCAACAGGAATGGCAAGCGCGGGCTCAACGAAAACCTCGCGCGCGAAATCATGGAACTGCACACGCTCGGGGTGGATGGCGGCTATAGTCAGGCTGATGTTACAGCACTTGCCCGCATCATCACCGGCTGGAGCGTTTATCGCGAAGAGAAGCGCCCCGGTCCGCTTGGCCGCTTTTCCTTCAACGCCTACAACCATGAACCGGGCGACCATGCCGTGATGGGCATCAGCTATGGTGAAGCGGGGGTAGAGCAGGGGCGGTGGGTGCTGCGCGATCTTGCGCACCATCCGTCCACCGCGCGCCATCTCGCCTACAAGCTCGTACGTCACTTCATCAGCGACCAGCCACCGCCGGAGCTGGTGGCGAAACTTGCCGCCGCCTACACCAAGAGCCACGGCGATCTTTCTGCCACCTATATGGCGCTGATCGAGGCTGAACAGTCTTGGAGCCCGGCGCTGACCAAGCTCAGACCCCCGTTAGATTTCGTGACGACCGTCATCAGGGCGAGTGGAATAGTGCCAAAACCCGAGCAGGTAATTTCAGTGCTCAACGCATTGGGTCAGCCGCTGTGGAACCCCTCCGGCCCGAACGGCTTTGCCGATGTCACCGATAGCTGGGGTTCTTCCGAGGGCCTGGCGACGCGTATCGATGCCGCCAGTCTGTTCGCCCATCAGGTTGCGGGTTCAATCGATCCGCGCGACTTCGTCGCAGACCGGCTGGGGCCGCTTTTGTCCGAGGAGACGAAAAAGGCCGTGCAGCGGGCTGAGAGCAAACCGCAGGGACTGACGATTGCTTTCCTTTCCCCCGAATTCCAGAGGCGTTGACCATGCTGTGTGAACATCTTTCCCCAACCCGCCGCGCTCTTCTTGGCACAGGCGGCGCGCTTTTTGCCTGGGCCTTCATGCCGCGTTTTGCTTTTGCTGCCGGCGGGCGCGACCCACGTTTCGTCACCATCATCCTGCGCGGCGCGCTCGACGGGCTGACCGCCGTGCCGCCCGTCGGCGACCCCGACTATGAGGCGCTAAGGCAACAGATCGCCATGCGCACTGAAGGCGACAATCCAGCCCTCGCGCTGGATGGTTTCTTTGCGCTCCATCCATCCCTTCGCAATTTCCAGCGGCTGTACCGGAAGGGCGAGGCAGCGGTGGTCCACGCCAGCGCCACCGGTTATCGTGACCGTTCGCATTTTGATGGCCAGGATGTGCTGGAATCGGGTTTTCCGACCCCCGGCCATGTCGAGACGGGTTGGCTGAACCGTCTGCTCGAACAGTTGCCGGCGGGTGAAACCATCAATCCAGCTGCGGCCGGGCAGCGGGTGAGCGGCCTTGCCATTGGCGCCAGCGCTCCGCTTGTCATTCGCGGCAAGGCACCGATATTGGGATGGGCGCCATCCGTTCTCAAGCCCGCCGATGGCGATCTCGCTCCGCGCCTTGCCGATCTCTACGGCCAGACGGACCCGATGCTGGCGGCACTGCTCGCCGAGGGTATCGAAACCGGCAGGATCGCCTCCGGCGTCGATATTAAGGCCCGCGGTGGTCCGGGTGATCCCGTTGGCATGGAACAGATGGCGCGGGGTGCAGCACGGCTGATTGCGCACCCGGAAGGGCCGCGCGTTGCGGCGCTGGCTTTCGAGGGTTGGGACACCCATGCCCATGAGGTCGACCGTCTTTCAAAATTGTTGAGCGGGCTGGACAATGCGCTTGCCGCCTTCGAGCAGGAGCTGGGACCGGTCTGGAAGGATACGGCCATATTGGTCGCGACGGAATTTGGCCGCACCGCCCGTATCAACGGTACGGAAGGAACTGACCACGGAACGGCAACAACGGCCTTTCTCGCCGGCGGCAGCATCCGTGGCGGGCGTGTCATCGCCGATTGGCCCGGCCTCAAGCTCGCGCAGTTGCGGGATGGGCGGGACCTTGCGCCCACGACGGATATTCGCGCGATCATCAAGGGTCTCGCGGTCGATCATCTCGGCGCAAGCGCTGCCATGCTCGACAAGGCGGTCTTTCCCGGTTCGGAGGCCATCCGGCCCATGAAGGGACTGATCGTCTGAGGCTCGAAAAGACGTAAAAACGAAGATATGGAGCGCGTCGAACGATCCTGTTCATCGAGGATGCGCTCCCGCCTCTTCATATCCCTGTCATAATAGTGTCTGATATCGATATCGTTTTTGATACGGACATTGTTTAGACGAACAGCCGTTGCACGCTCAGGGAGCTTTTTCGTGAAGTCGTCAACGCAAACCATCCGCACTGAAGCGGCCACCCCTCGAAGCGGCACGCCCGGCGAAGTTTTTACGGCGTTCCTGAAGCTCGGGGTCACCTCCTTCGGCGGTCCCATCGCCCATCTCGGTTATTTTCGCGATGAGCTGGTCTTGCGGCGTAAATGGATCGATGAGGCGGGTTATGCCGATCTCGTGGCGCTCTGCCAGTTCTTACCGGGGCCGGCCTCCAGCCAGGTCGGTTTTGCCCTTGGGTTGCTGCGGGCAGGGCCGCTCGGTGCGCTGGCGGCCTGGACGGCCTTCACCCTGCCATCCGCTATCCTCCTGCTTCTCTTCGCCATGGTCGCCGCGTCGATAGAAGGGCCGGTCGGTACCGGCCTGTTGCATGGCCTCAAGATCGTTGCGGTCGCCGTGGTGGCGCAGGCCGTCTGGGGCATGGCAAAGAGCCTTGCCCCAGATAGACAGCGTGCCAGCATCGCGCTCGTCGGCATCATCTGCGTCGTGTTTGTCGCGGGGGCTTTTGGCCAGATTCTGGCGCTTGCCTTGGGTGCCATTGCGGGGCTTTGCTTCTGCCGCAGCGAGGCCGCGCGTCAGGCATCCCATCTCGCATTCCGGGTGCCGAAAAGTGTCGGATACATTGCGCTTGCCACTTTCGCGCTCCTGCTGGCCTTCCTGCCGGTCTTCGCGGCGATGGCCGGCTCGCAAGGCCTCTCATTGTTCGATGCGTTCTATCGTGCCGGCGCCCTTGTCTTTGGTGGCGGCCATGTGGTGCTGCCGTTGCTCCAATCGGCAGTGGTTTCCACGGGCTGGGTGACGGAAGATGCGTTTATCGCCGGTTACGGTGCAACCCAGGCCGTTCCCGGCCCGCTGTTCACCTTCGCGGCCTACCTCGGCGCTGTGGTGGGGCCGCAGCCGAACGGTATTGCGGGAGCAGCCATTGCGCTTGTCGCGATCTTTCTGCCGGGCATGCTACTGCTCGTCGGTGCGCTGCCCTTCTGGGAGGGGTTTCGCAAGCACCTTCTGGCGCAGGCTGCCATGCGCGGCGCAAATGCCGCCGTCGTTGGCATTCTCGGGGCCGCGCTTTATGATCCGGTGTGGACAAGCGCCATATTCATGCCGAAGGATTTTGCACTTGCGCTGACGGGTTTCATCCTGTTGACGGTGTGGAAGACGCCGCCATGGATCGTGGTGGTCATCTGCGCGATTGGTGGCGTTCTGCTCGCCCTGTCATAGACCGTCTTGCGCAGGACCGATATTGGTAAACATCCAGTCCGAGAAGGCCTGCATGGCTGGTGTCGGCGGCTTTGATTGCAGCCTCGTCAGCCAGTAGCTGCCAAGCGATATGGTGACGGGGAAGGGCTGCACGATAGTCCCGGATGCAAGATGCCGCGAGAACATCGATGGCGGGGCGAGCGCCACGCCGAGCCCTTGCAATGCGGCCTCCATCATGCCGAGCGAGGTATCGAAAACGATGCCGGCATTCACCTGCGCAACCGGCGTCACGCCAGCCGCGGCAAACCACGTGGCCCATTCGTCAGACCTGTAGCTGCGCAACAGCGTGGCGTCCGCGAGATCAGCGGGGGATTTCAGTGTCTCCGCCAGTTTCGGCGTACAGAGAGGCGAAAGGGGCGCCTCGAAAAGCCGGAATGCATCCGTGCCATGCCAAGAGCCCTGGCCGAATCGAATGGCGAAATCCAGGCCTTCGGCGGCCATGTCCACGCGGTTGTTGTTGGTGGAAACGCGCACGTCGATGAACGGGTGCCGCTTTTGAAATTCCCTCAGCCGCGGCAGCAGCCAGCCCACGGCAAAGGTTCCCACGACGCCCAGAAACAGCAGTTCGCGCACCTGACCGGCTTCGATCCTGTCGAGCGTGATCGCCATCTGGTCGAAAGAGCTGGTGACCGTCGGTAGCAGGGCTTCGCCTTCCGCGGTGATTTTCAGGCCTCTTGGAAGCCGTTGAAAAAGGGAAACCCCCAGTCGTTTTTCGAGGCCCTTCACCTGTTGGCTCACAGCCGCCTGCGTCACGCAGAGTTCTATGGCCGCGCGGGTGAAACTGAGGTGCCGCGCTGATGCCTCAAATGCCCTCAAGCCGTTCAGTGGAAGAAATTGCCGAACCATTCAAGACCTAGATTTTGTTATGCCTCGTCCGAGATATCATGATTTGTTCGTGCAATGTAGGGCGGTTAAACGTCTTTCGCTGGGGACGGCGCAGGCGCCGAAAATCCACTTGAGGTTTTGGAGAACGCGAAAGATGAAACTTAATCGCAGACATATTGCATTGGCCACATTGATCTCGACGAGCCTGTTCACGCAGGCTTTTGCCGCTGATGATGCCAGGCTGAAAGCGATAACGGATGCAGCGATCAAGCCGGTGATGGAGAAGAACGGTATTCCGGGTCTGGCCGTTGGCATCAGTGTCGATGGCGAAAACCACGTCTTCACCTACGGTGTCATGTCCAAAACTACGGGCCAGCCGGTTACCCCGCAGACGCTTTTCGAGCTGGGTTCCATCAGCAAGACATTCACGGTCACGCTCAGTACCTATGCGGAGACGCAGGGCAAACTGTCACTATCTGGCAAGGTCGAAGACTATCTTCCCTCCATGAAGGGCAAACCGTTTGGCGATGTCACGCTGATGCATCTTGGCACCCACACCGCCGGCGGCTTTCCGTTGCAGGTGCCGGACAATGTCAAGACGGAGCCGCAGCTTTTGGCCTATCTCAAGGCCTGGAAGCCTGCATACAAGGCGGGAACGCACAGAACCTACGCCAATCCCAGCATCGGAATGCTCGGATACGTCACCGCAAAGGCCATGGGCCAAAGCTATGACAGCGCTATGCAGGACGTACTGTTTCCGGCGCTTGGATTGAAGAGCACCTTCACCATGGTGCCCAAGGCAAAGATGGCCGATTATGCGCAGGGTTATAAGAGAACCGGCGAACCGGCCCGCATGACGCCAGCCATTCTCTCATCGGAGGCTTACGGGGTCAGATCGACGGCGACCGACATGATCCGTTTCGTCAATGCGAATATGGGGCTGGAAAAGCTGGACGGAAAACTCCAGCAGGCGATCGCCAACACTCATGCGGGATATTTCAGCGTTGGCGCGATGACGCAGGATATGATCTGGGAGCAATATGCCTACCCAGCCGCGCTGAAAACACTGATCGAAACGAACTCCGGCGCCTTGCTCAAGACGGTGCCGGTATCGGAAATTTCGCCGCCGATGAAGCCGCGTGGCGATGTCTTCATCAACAAGACCGGCTCCACCAACGGTTTCGGAGCCTATGTGGCGTTCATACCGGAGCAGAAACTCGGTATCGTCATTCTGGCCAATAAAAACTATCCCAATGAGGATCGTGTTGCCGTGGCTTACGAGATTTTGAACGGACTCAAAAGCTCCGAATGATGTCAATGCTGGCGTAAACGCGTACAGGACAAGGGTGGCATTTCGGTCGTAATTCATTTGCTCGCCTGCATTGTCATCCTTGCCTTGAAAACATGCATTCCCGACCCTGAAAATCGGCGTATGCCCATATTTTGAGCGCTTGTAATCAAGGCTCAAAAATGGGCTTGACGTCTGCCGAAATTTCTCACCAAATGAACCAATGTTCGATTGGTTCACACAAGTGGTGCGGCTTGGCGACAAACCCTAACGACAATTCAAACTACGCGCTGGCGAAGCTTCGCGAGTATATTCAGACGAAGAATCTCTCGAATGACGGCCGTCTGCCGACGGAGCGGGCATTTGCCGAGACCTTCAATGTCGGCCGCCGGTCAATCCGCCGTGCTCTGGAGGTTCTGGAGGCCGAGGGTCTTATCTGGCGTCGCCAGGGGGCCGGAACCTTTGTGGGTGAAAAGCCGGACGATTGGTCCACCCAGGTTACCGAAATGGTCGCCAGCACCGATATCATGGAAATCATGGAAGTCCGCCTGCGCATCGAACCGCAACTGGCGCAGCTTGCAGCCATGCGCGCCAAGCCCGCCGAGGTAGAGCGCATGCGCGCGCTCGTCAAGAAGACCGGCGAAAGCACGGATGCCGATGCCAAGGAATTGTGGGACGGCTCGCTCCACCGCCAGATAGCCCAGAGTGCTGGCAACAAACTGTTCCTGTCGATCTTCGATGTCGTGAACCGTATTCGCCAGGACGATGCCTGGCAGTCGATACGCGAACTCGCCCGGCGCAGTGGCACGAATGGCAAGGCGTCTTTCGAACAGCATGTCGCCATCGTCGATGCCATTGCCAATCGCGATCCGGCGCGTGCCGGAGAGGCGATGCGCCAGCACCTTCTCATGCATCAGGAACGATTGATCCGCGCCACTTCGCTCGGGTTTCAGGAGGAGAGCGCTGCGGAAGACCGTGCGGCGAAGAGCATCAACGAAGCCGACAATCCGCTTACCCCGGCCTCTTAGGCCGCGGACGTAAACCCGCCGGTCCTTCGGGGCCAGCCAATGATAAAAGTCAAAGAAAACCAGACCAGAGGATCGAACATGAAGAAAATCTACACACTGACTGCGGCGCTGTTGGCAAGCGCGTTTCTGACCGCACCAGCCATGTCTTCCGAATTGCGCATCGGCCTCAACGATGACGCGGACGTGCTTGATCCCGCGCAATCGCGCACCTTCGTCGGCCGTATCGTCTACACCTCCATGTGCGACAAGCTGGTGGATATCTCGCAGGACATGAAGATCGTTCCCCAGCTTGCCACCGAATGGGCCTGGTCCGAGGGTGGCAAGGTGCTGACGATGAAAATTCGCGACGGCGTGAAGTTCCACGACGGCGAGACGCTGGATGCGGCCGCCGTCGTCGCCACCATCGAGCGCAACATGACCCTTCCGGAATCCCGCCGTAAGAGCGAGTTGTCCTCGGTTGAAAAGGTTGAGGCCACCGGGCCGCTGGAAGTCAAGTTCACGCTGAAGACGCCCGATGTCACGCTGCTTGCCCAGCTTTCAGATCGCGCGGGCATGATCGTCGCGCCGAAGGCCGCCAAGGAGCTGGGCGCGAATTTCGGCTCCAAGCCGGTTTGCGCCGGACCGTTCAAATTCGTCGAGCGCATCCAGCAGGACCGTATCGTCCTCGAAAAATTCGCGGATTATTGGGACAAGGACAAGATCAAGGTCGACAAGATCGTCTACCTGCCAATTCCCGATACCACTGTGAAGCTTGCAAACCTCCGCTCTGGCGATCTCGACATTGCCGAACGTATCTCGGCGTCCGATGCGGAATCCGTCAAGAATGACCCCAAATTGACCTATGCGGATGTGATCGGTCCGGGCTACATGGCCATGTATGTCAACATCAACAACGGCGCGCGCGCTGACAATCCGCTCGGCAAGGACAAGCGCCTGCGTCAGGCCTTCTCTTATGCGATTGACCGCGAAGCGATCGGCCAGATCGTGTTTGAGGGTACGTCCAAGGCCGGCAATCAGTCATTCCCGCCGACAAGCCCATGGTTCAACCAGAACCTGCCGGTGCCGCCCCGCGACATCGACAAAGCCAAGCAGCTGATGAAGGAGGCTGGCTACGAGAAGCTCGATATCGAACTTCAGCACGCCAACAACACCACGCAGACGCAGATGATGCAGGTGATCCAGTCCATGGTGGCGGAGGCTGGCTTCAACGTGACGCTGAAGGCCACCGAATTTGCGACGCTTCTTTCCGAACAGACCGCCGGCAACTATCAGCTCAGCCGTTCTGACTGGTCTGGTCGTATCGATCCCGATGGCAATCTTCACCAGTTCGTCACCTGCAAGGGCGGCATCAACGATGTGAAATATTGTAATCCTGAAGTCGACAAGCTGCTGAACGAAGCACGCGCCTCGACTGAAGATGCGGTCCGCAAGGAGAAATACGATGCGGCAAGCGTCATCCTAAACGACGACATGCCGATCATCTATCTCGGCCACCAACCCTATGCCTATGCCATTTCCAAGAAGGTCAAGGGCTGGGAGCCTTCGCCTGATGGCATGATCCGCCTTCTCGGCGTCAGCAAGGACTAAGCGCTTCAAATCCGCCGCACGGCTTGCCGTCCGGCCCTCCAGAACGTGCACGAACGGGGGCAATGCCATGCCTGTCTATATCGGCAAGCGACTGCTGGTCGCGATCCCGACGCTTTTGATCATCTCCATCTTCGTCTTCTCGCTGCAGAAACTGTTGCCGGGTGATCCTGTTCTCGCCATGGCGGGTGAGGAGCGTGATCCGGCGACGATTGAATTCCTGCGGGAGAAGTATCGCCTGAACGACCCGGTGCCGCTCCAGTACATCAACTGGCTGGGCGGCGTGGTGACCGGCGATTTCGGTATTTCGCTGAGGACCAACCAGCCAGTGCTGGAACTGATCGGCCAGAAGCTGCCGGTCACCATCCAGCTGGCTGTGATGGCGATGTTCTTTGCGATGGTCATCGGTATCCCGATCGGCATTCTGGCCGCCGTCAAGAAAAACACATGGATCGACTACACCGCCAATATCGTGGCGCTTTCCGGCCTGTCGATCCCGAATTTCTGGCTCGGTATCATGCTGATCCTGCTGGTTTCAGTGAAGCTCGGCTGGCTGCCGGCATCCGGATATGAATCGATATTCGTCGACCCCGTTCGCTCCATCGAGACGATGATCATGCCCGCCTTCGTGCTCGGCAATGCGCTTGCGGCAACGTTGATGCGCCACACGCGTTCGGCAATGGTCGCGGTTTTGAGTTCAGACTATATCCGCACCGCCCGCGCCAAGGGGCTTTCGCCGCGCGAGATCATCCTGTCGCACAGTTTTCGCAACGCGCTTCTGCCCGTCATCACGCTGTTGGCACTGCTTTTCGGTGAGTTGCTGGCCGGTGCGGTTCTGACGGAGCAGATATTTACCATTCCCGGCTTCGGCAAGATGACCGTCGATGCGGTCTTCACCCGCGATTACGCCGTCGTCCAGGGCATCGTGCTCTGCACCGCGGTCGGCTTCATCCTCATGAACCTGCTGGCGGACATTGCCTATGTCCTGCTTAACCCTCGCCTCAGGGCGACGATCTGAGGCCTGATATCATGACCGCTCTCGATCAAAACATGTCCGTACCGGTGCCGCGGCAGGAAAGCCGCGCCTGGAAGAAAATGAAGCGCAACAAATCGGCGCTCGCCGGTCTGATTATCGTGCTTTTCTTCACGGTACTTGCCGTCGCAGCACCGATCCTGCCGATTGCTGACCCTATTGCGACCAGCTGGTCGGCCATCCGCAAGGCGCCGTCCGCCGCCCACTGGCTCGGCACCGACGATCTTGGCCGTGATATCCTTTCGCGCATGATTTATGGCGCGCGCGCTTCGCTGATGGCGGGTGTTGTCTCCGTCATGATTGCGGTGGTCATCGGCGTGCCCTTCGGGTTGATCGCCGGTTATTTCGGTGGCTGGGTGGATATGGTCATATCGCGCATCACCGAAGCGCTGCTGGCTATGCCGTTCCTCATCATGGCTATTGCCCTTGCGGCCTTCCTCGGCCCGAGCCTTACCAACGCGATGATCGCCATCGGGCTTTCCGCCATGCCGATTTTCGTTCGGTTGACCCGTGGTCAGGTGCTGGCGGTCAAGATGGAAGATTATGTCGAGGGGGCAAGGTCGATTGGCCTCAACCACTTCGACATCATGACACGATACATCCTGCCAAATGTCTTTGCTCCCATCATCGTGCAGGCGACCTTGACGGTTGCGACGGCCATCATTGCGGAAGCGAGCCTGTCCTTCCTCGGCCTTGGCCAGCAGGCACCGGCGCCGTCGTGGGGTTCCATGCTGAACACCGCGAAGAACTTTCTGAGCCAGGCACCGTGGATGACGATGTGGCCCGGCATTGCAATTTTCCTCGTCGTCATAGGCTTCAATCTCCTGGGCGATGGCCTGCGTGATGCGCTCGATCCGCGCGAAGCATGATTTCTCATAAGGAACTGACTGAATGACCGAATTTACCACACGCCCCGAGATCCTTGGCACATTCGGCGTCGTCACCTCGACGCACTGGATCGCATCGGCCGTGGGCATGGCAATCCTCGAAAAGGGAGGTAACGCCTTCGACGCAGCGGTTGCCACCGGCTTCGTGCTGCAGATCGTCGAACCGCATCTCTGTGGTCCCGGCGGCGACATGCCTGCCGTCTTTTATTCAAAGAAGAAGGACAAGGTCGAAGTCATCTGCGCGCAGGGGCCTGCTCCGAGTGGCGCCACCATCGAGCACTATACCTCGGAGGGGCTCAAGCTGATCCCCGGCGATGGTCTGCTTGCAACCGTCATTCCCGGAGCCTTCGATGGCTGGATGCTGATGCTGCGCGACTACGGCACGATGAGCGTGCGCGAGGTGCTGGAACCAGCCATCTATTATGCGGAATACGGACATCCGACTCTGCCGCGCGTTTCCGCCACCATCAAGGGGCTGGCGGAATTCTTCGAGAAGGAATGGCCGACATCCTACGAGACCTGGCTGCCGGGTGGTGCCGCACCCGAGCCGCACGCCCTTTTCAGGAATCCTGTACTTGCGGAAACCTACAAGCGGATCGTCACTGAATCCGAAGCGCGTTCGGGTCGCGAAAACCAGATTGAAGCCGCACGCGACGCTTTCTATCGGGGTTTCGTAGCGGAAGCCATCGACACTTACGTCAAGACCGCTGAAGTCATGGATGCAAGCGGCACCAAGCACAAGGGCGTGCTGACGGCGCAGGATATGGCGGACTGGAGCGCGACCATCGAAGCGCCGCAGACGCTTGATTATCATGACTGGACGATTGCAAAGACGCCTGCCTGGGGGCAGGGACCGGTTCTGTTGCAGTCGCTCGCCCTTTTGAAAGGCTTCGATCTTGCGGCCATGGACCCGTCCGGCCCCGATTTCATCCACACCATCGTTGAGGCCATGAAGCTCGCCTTTGCCGACCGTGAGGTCTATTACGGCGATCCTGATTTCGGCCAGATTCCGACGGAATATCTTCTCTCTGAAAGCTACAATGCCGGGCGTCGTAAACTGATCGGCAGCGAGGCATCGCTCGATCTGCGTCCCGGCATCGTGCCGGGTTACGAGAAGCAGGTGGACGCCACCATGGCCATGCTCGCCGAAATGAGCGGCAAGGGCACCGTCTACGAGCCCACCATGTCGCATCTTACCGAAAAACGCGGCGATACCGTGCATATCGATGTCATAGACCGCTGGGGCAACATGGTCTCAACCACGCCGTCCGGCGGCTGGCTGCAATCATCGCCAATCGTTCCGGGATTGGGCTTTGCGCTTAATTCCCGCGCCCAGATGTTCTGGTTGAAGGAAGGCCTGCCGACCTCGCTTGCACCGGGAAAACGCCCGCGCACCACGTTGACACCCTCGCTTGCGCTGCATCAGGGACGCCCTTCCATGGTGTTCGGTACTCCGGGCGGCGATCAGCAGGATCAGTGGCAGCTGCCCTTCTTCCTGCGTTATGCGCATCACGGCAAGAACCTGCAGGCGGCCATAGACATGCCGCTGTTCCATACCTCGCATTTTCCGGGCTCGTTTTATCCGCGCACCAGTTCGCCGGGCGAGATCATGGTGGAAAGCACCGTGGGTGATATCACGCTGCAGGAGCTTCGCCGCCGCGGACACAAGGTCACCGTTGCCGATGCGTGGTCGGTGGGCCGCCTGACTGCCGCAAAGCGGGATGCCGATGGCCTGCTGCGGGCCGCCGCAACCCCGCGACTGATGCAGGCCTATGCTGTGGGACGATGACATCATGAATACGACACCTGTTCTCTCCGTTAGAAACCTGACCACTTCTTTTCTCGTCGATGATGCTTGGAAGAGCGTCGTCCGTAACGTCTCCTTCGATGTTGCTCCGGGCGAAACCGTCGCGATTGTCGGCGAGTCCGGTTCGGGAAAGTCCGTCACCTCGCTGTCCATCATGCGTCTGCTTAGCCCCGCTTTCAGCCGGATTGGGGGTGAAGTTCTCTTGAACGGGCGCAATCTTCTGGCGCTTTCCGAGAAGGAAATGCGGGGCGTGCGGGGCAACGACGTCTCGATGATATTTCAGGAGCCTATGACGTCGCTCAATCCGATCTTCACGATCGGCCGCCAGATTTCCGAGGTCCTCATCCGGCACAGGGGCTTTTCGAAGCAGCAGGCAAGGGCGGAGACGGTCCGGCTTCTCGAAAAGGTTCGTATTCCCAACGCGGCCGGTCGCTTTGACGAGTATCCGCATCAGTTTTCCGGTGGCATGCGCCAGCGCGTGATGATCGCAATGGCGCTCGCTTCCCGGCCGAAACTGCTGATCGCCGATGAACCGACGACCGCGCTCGACGTCACCATTCAGGGCCAGATTCTCGATCTGATCAAACTGCTTCAGGAAGAGGAGGGCATGTCGGTCCTCTTCATTACTCATGATATGGGCGTCGTGGCGGAGATCGCCGACCGCACCATTGTCATGTTCCGGGGCGATGAGGTCGAGACCGGACCAACCGGGGATATATTCCAGCGCGGCAAGCATCCCTATACGCGGGCGCTGCTTTCGGCGGTGCCGAAGCTCGGCTCGATGCGCGACCGGCAGTGGCCGACGCGCTTTCGGGTCCTCGACATGAAAACCGGCCTGTCGACCGATCCGGTAGAAATAGCCGAAACGGTTGCGAGCGGACAGACACCTGTCCTGTCGGTCAAGAACCTCGTGACGCGGTTTCCCATCCGCTCCGGCCTTTTGGCCCGGCAGACGGGTGCGGTTCACGCGGTCGAAAACGTCTCCTTCGATCTGTTTCAGGGGGAGACGCTTGCACTGGTCGGCGAGTCCGGTTGCGGAAAGTCGACGACCGGCCGCTCGATCATGCGTCTTGTCGAACCGACGGCCGGCGAGGTTTCGCTCGATGGTTACGATGTGATGCGGCTCGATACCGTCGGCCTGCGCAATATGCGTAAGTCCGTACAGATGATCTTTCAGGATCCGTTCTCGTCGCTCAATCCGCGCATGACGGTGGGTACGGCGATTTCCGAACCCTTCATCAAGCACAAACTGGGCACCACGAAGCAGGCGAAAGAAAAGACTGCCGATCTCCTCGAAAAGGTTGGTCTAACCGCCGACATGGCGAGCCGCTATCCTCACGAATTTTCCGGCGGCCAGCGCCAGCGCATCGCGATTGCCCGTGCGCTTGCCCTCGATCCGAAGGTCATTGTTGCCGACGAAAGCGTGTCGGCTCTCGATGTTTCGATCAAGGCGCAGGTCTGCAACCTGCTCCTCGACCTGCAACAGAGCCTCAATCTCGCTTTCCTCTTCATCTCCCACGATATGGCGGTGGTGGAGCGTGTCAGCCATCGCGTCGCGGTGATGTATCTCGGTGAGATTGTGGAGATCGGTCCGCGCGCTGCTGTTTTCGACAATCCGCAACATGCCTACACGAAGAAACTCATGGCGGCAGTGCCGGTACCCGATCCGGCGCGACGCGGAATAAAGCGCGGCATATCCAACGATGAACTGAAAAGCCCGATACGGCCGATGGGATTTCAAACGCCGACGCGAAACTATAAAACCGTTTCCCCGGGCCATCTGGTTCAGGTTGTTTAAGGTAATTCTAGCATTGCGGATTGAAAAACCGTGAAGTTTCGCACCTCTATCCGCTTTTATGAGCGGAATATTTTTTACAGCCTTGCTTAACGCGCGTCGTCAAAAGTGGTTCCCATATGAATCGAAAATAAAACGTTCGATTCAATGCGCCGCATATTCTAGTTTGCGCGCGAATGAGGTGCATGCCGGGAATTTACAACTGTGATTAGTTTCTCGCCTTTTGCTCAGCGAAGCCTGTTTATGCTCGCTGTGGGTGTTGCAATATTGACCGGAATGGTCGCCACTTCGCTGTGGCTGGTGCAGGTGAACAACCGGTACTCGCAAGAAACAGCCGAGTTACGCCGTGTGCGGGCAGCCATTCTCGATATCCTGACGTCGATGCAGGACATTGAAACGGGGCAGAGGGGTTATCTGCTGACCAACAACATCGAGTATCTGGGCCCTTATCAGGAGGCCTTGAGCCTGTTGCCGCAGAGGCAGTCCAGACTTCTCGAAGTGCTGAAGGACCAGAAGCAATACGAGCAGGATCTGACGGATCTCGGTAATGCCGTCGCCAACAAGCTGGCTGAAACCCAGGAAACCATCGATCTGCAAAAGGCAGGACGCATCACCGAGGCAGTCGAAGTCGTCCGTGAGAATGACGGCAAACGGTTCATGAACGAAATCAGGGCGATCTTGTCGAAGCTGCAATCGCAGACCGACGATCGGCTCCGAATCATCGTCGGAGACCAACTTGGCGCCGCCAATACATTGCAATGGGTAACGCTCGGCGGCACGCTGGCGATCCTGCTTGTTGTCGGCGGTTCAATCTTTCTGGTCTTCACATATATCCGTGCGTTGAACCGGTCTCGGGAAGATGTTGACGAGCTAAATCGCCATCTGGAGGAGCGGGTTGAGGAAAGAACCCGTGATCTTCGCAGCGCCAATCAGGAAATTCAGCGCTTCGCCTATATCGTCACGCATGATTTGCGTGCGCCGCTCGTCAATATCATGGGGTTCCTCTCCGAATTCGATACGTCCCTGAAGCCGGTCACCGCCTATGTGCTCGCAGACGGCAAAATGCCTTCCGACGACGTGGTTCGGGATGCCAGACTGGCTGTCGAGGAAGATCTTCCCGAGGCGATCAGTTTCATCCGCTCTTCGACACGCAAGATGGACCAGCTGATCAATGCGATCTTGAAGATATCGCGCGATGGTCAGCGAAAGCTGCAACCGGAAAAAGTCGACATAGAGACATTGCTGTCATCGCTCTCCGAGACGGTTCGTCACCAGATCAATGCCAATGGCGGCGAGATCAGTGTCGAGACATCAAAGCTGACAGTCGTGACGGATCGTATCTCTCTCGACCAAATCCTTGGCAATCTTTTCGACAATGCGGTGAAATACCAGATGCCGGGACGACCGCTGCGATTGACTGCCCGTGCTTATCCGTCCGGGCGGGGTGCCATCAGCATCGAAGTCAGCGACAACGGGCGTGGCATTGGCGAGCATGATCTGGAACGGGTGTTCGAACTCTTTCGCCGCGCCGGTGATCAGGATCAGCCGGGGGAAGGCATCGGCCTTGCCCATGTTCGGTCGCTAATAAGAAGTTTAGGAGGAGACATTAAGGTGAGTTCCGAACTTGGCAAAGGCAGTACATTTACATTGCTGTTGCCGAGCGATCTCAGAAAAGTGACGAAAGAAGGCGAAAAATGAAGGCAACCGGTCAAGAGGTAACGATCATTATGATCGAGGATGACGAAGGTCATGCTCGGCTGATCGAGAAGAACGTACGTCGCGCAGGTGTGAATAACGAGATCATGCCCTTTACGCTCGGTGCAAAGGCACTCGACTACATCCTCGGTGAAAACCGCGATGGCGTTGTCAGCAAAGATCGATATCTTCTCGTTTTGCTCGATCTTAACCTCCCTGATATGTCGGGTATCCGAATTCTCGAGGAGATCAAGAGTAACGAATATACGCGCCGTTTGCCGGTGGTCGTTTTGACGACGACGGATGACGAAACCGAGATTCAGAAATGTTATGACCTTGGTGCAAATGTCTATATAACCAAGCCGGTCGACTACGAAGGCTTTGCGAGTGCGATAAAGAACCTCGGCCTGTTCTTCTCCGTAATTCAAGTACCTTGAAGGCATGATGGCATTGCGCGTTTTGTATGTTGATGATGATCCGGCTCTGGCGCGGCTTTCCAGCCGGATCCTCGGTCGTCACGGAATGGAGGTGGTCCATGCCGCATCCGTGGCGTCCGGGCTCAAGATGTTTCAAGACGAGCAGTTCGATATCGTCGTTCTGGACCATTACTTCCAGACATCGACGGGAATGGAGTTCCTTGCCGCGATTCAGTCCTTGCCGGGGCGGGTTCCCGTTCTTTATGTAACGGGATCGAACGAAGCCCAGATCGCGATCGACGCCCTCAAGGCGGGTGCCGCCGACTACGTCATAAAGAATGTCGGTGACGACTTTTTCCCGCTGTTGCTTACGGCTATCGATCAGTCGCTGGAAAACCATCGTCTGCGTCAGACGAAGGAGGAATCCGACCGGTTGCTGGTGAAGGCCAAGGAACATGCGGAAATGATGGTGAAGGAGATGAACCATCGGGTGGCCAACAGCCTCTCGCTGGTATCCGCCATGATTCGCCTGCAGATAAACACCATTAAGTCTGAGGAAGCCGAAGTCGCCTTGCTGGAAACCCAAAGCAGGATTTCGGCGATCGCCGGCGTTCACCGCAGCCTTTACAATACCGACAATATAGGTCTGGTATCGCTCAATTCGTACCTGACGTCGATCATCGATGGGTTGTTTCAGGCGGTTCCCGGATCTTCGTCCATTACCGTCGAAACATCGCTTTGTGACATCAGCCTCAAGGCAGACCATGCCGTAGCTCTGGGTGTCATCATCACCGAGCTGCTGACCAACGCGCTGAAATACGCTTATCCAGATCAATCCGGTACGGTTCGCGTCGGACTTTCGGAAGAAAATCGGCAATTTGTTCTCGTTGTCGAAGACGATGGTGTCGGTTCAAAGCCCGACGCATCTCCGCGTGGTACTGGCCTCGGAACAAAGCTGATTATGGCAATGGCTCAGAACATTGGTGCTCGCGTCGAGCAAACGCATACGCACCCGGAACAGGCCAAGGGAACGCGTTACACGATGACCTGGAGCGAGATGTAAACGCCGATAGCTTCGGTTTTTAAATATAATTCTAATTTAGTGATTTAATATAACTGGCGCCGCGCTTGGGCAGCTGGAACGTAAGCTTGCCTGGGAGTTGACAGGCATGCAACAGCTCAAGGCCCGGCGTCTGTATATACCGGGATGGTCAGGACGCCGTCTGATGCGAATTGGCTTCAGGCACCTGTTCTGACGATGCCGTCAAAACCATCATCGTGCACGGGCACGCTTGGCAAGAAGAGCGGATGTCGCAGAAATGCGATCAGACTGTTCCTTTGCAAGACGTGCTTCCCGAAGGCGCAAGGTCTTGGCGTCGCGGGATTGCGTGATCGAATCAAGCTCGTCGAGCGCTTTGTCTTTTGCGAAGAACGGCGTCTGGATGTTGCTGAAGGCAACCTCGGCCTTCTGGCGCGAGATACTGTATTTTTCTGTCATGGGTGTTCCGGTGGTAAGGCTCGGCATGCGAGCGGAAAACAAAAGGCCAGGCAATTTGCCTGGCCTTGATTGGTTCGGGGTGCTTCCGGCAGTGCCAGTACATCCGTGGTCAAAGGGAAGCAAAACCCGTTAGGCAGCCTGCAGATTGCAGGCCGACATTTTGCCGGACTTGTTGTCGCGTTCCAGGTCGAAGCCGATCTTCTGGCCTTCGACGAGTTCGCGCATACCAGCCCGCTCAACGGCGGATATATGAACGAAGGCATCTGTGCCGCCGTTGTCAGGCTGAATGAAGCCGAAGCCTTTAGTGGAATTAAACCATTTAACTGTGCCAGTGGTCATGATGAACCCTTTCATAGCGATAGAGGAGCCACAGCACTAAAAAGCGCTGCGAACATTGATAGCGATTTTGAAAGGAAAGGTTCGTTCAGAACGCGGTGCCAATCGCGCAACAAGCAAAGCTAAGCAAGCAAATTCGATGGTTCGTTATAGCGTGCTTGCACGGTTGCGTCAACTATTAGTTTTTCTAATTTTTGCGTCTCGACAAAAAGTTGTGCTTGGCCATCCCTTTTACTCGCTCCGCATTGTTTTTAGCGGGAAGGTCTTCACGCAGTATCGCCGTGCAGGCGGATCCCGCACAGACGTTTTGCCAGTCTCTTTTGTTGGGGCTCATGCCGCAGTTCAAGGTCTCCCGCTTCTGACACGAGACCTAGGCCGATATCGATCCTGTTTCCCAACCGTGACATTGATCGCTCCTGAGCAGGAAAGCTGACAGATACGGTACCGAGACAATGGTATGTTGTAGGCCCCCGCAAATAGCTGCAAGGGCCATGCGACATCAGATGAGGTCGCGCTTGTAGCGCTCATCCCACTTCCGCGTTTTGACGAGGTTGCCATTTTCGAGTGCCGAAAGTTCTCCGGTCAGGTAGAAATTTTCCCTGTCGGAGCGCATCTCGGTGCGGCTCTCGATCTTGATGCGCCACCCATCCCGGCCAATTTCATATGTCTGGGTGAGGACGTATTTCGCGGAGAGGGGATCTCCGTCGCGAATGGTCAATTCACGCCGCAGGCTATGGCTGAGTTCGGTGTCGATGTCGTCAAACCGCAACACGCCCTCGCCGAACAAGCCGCCCACGCCTTCCGTGACATAGGTGTTGATACCCGTCTCATGGTCCTGTTCGGTCCAGCGGCGGACCGTGCCGGGATCGACCTGCGTCATGGGTGTCGATGGGCCGTGGGCAGGGGACTCGAAACGCACAGGCTTGTCGTCACCGGTGGCACGCACGGGCAGGTCAAGCGCGCTTTCTGCAACGGAAACGCTGATCGTCGCATCGTAAGGCGATGTCCATACCATCGGCCAGTAGGCCGTGGCGATGGCGAGTTGCAGCCGGTGCCCTTTGGCAAAACGATAACCGCAATCATTGAGCTTGATTGCGACATCGTAAAATTTGCCGGGTTCCAACGCTTCCGGATTTTCGTGGCTATCGCGGTGGGTCAGGTTGAAAACCTGATAACTGACACGTGTGACACGACCATCCGGCAAGACGTCGTTGAGGCGCAGTGAAATCTGCGCGACAGGGCAATCTGCGGCAATGCGCAGACGCGCTACCGGCGCACCGAGAATATCGAAATCCTCTTCCATCAAGGCGGTTTCGAAAACGAGCGCGCCACCGTTGTCGAGCCGCTGATCGGTTGGATGTTCACCGGGGCATCCGGTCGCCATCCATTCCCCGCCCGCCTTGCCGTGGCTTTGCGGCGAACGAATGCTGAGAATTGCCGGTTCGCTTGCCGTATCGCGCAGTTTCTTCGCTGCACCGAGGTAAAGCGAGCGGGTTGCAATTTCAGGCGAAGGCCATGTTGCTTCACCAACCCAGCGGCCTTGCGTCGTCGTGCGCGTACCGGTCGGTTCGATCGTGTCGCTGACGAAGGCGCGCAGCATCGGCTCGTCCATGACGCCGGTTTCCTTGCCTTTCAGCCAATGGTCCCACCAGCGCGTTGCTTCCTGCAGGAAGCCAATTGCGGGACCGGGAACACCATCTTGGGGGTAGATATGGCCCCACGGACCGATGATGCCGCGACGCGGGACCTGAAGGTTCTCCAGAAGCCGCGGGACGGCATTGGTATAGCTGTCCGCCCATGCGCCGATGGCAAGGACCGGGCATTCAATTGCGCTCCAGTCTTCGCAGACCGAGCCGTGTTTCCAGTAATCGTCGTAACGTTGGTGTTCCAGCCAGAGTGCGGGAAAGAAGGGAAGCTTCTCCAGGCGCTCGATCCAGCTGTCGCGCCACGTGTCACCGACGATCTCCGGATCGAGCGGACGGCTCTGATAAGCAAGCATGATGGTGCCCCACCACAGATTGTCGTTCAGCAGCAGGCCGCCCATGTAGTGAATGTCGTCGGTATAACGGTTGTCGGTCGAATAGGCGGTGATAACGGCTTTCAGTGCCGGCGGACGGCGGGCGGCGACCTGCAGGCCGTTGAAGCCGCCCCAGCTCTTACCCATCATGCCGACATTGCCGCTGCACCACGGCTGCCGGGAAATCCAGTCGATCACCTCGAGTGCGTCGTCCTGTTCCTGCTTCAGATATTCGTCTGCCATGTGGCCATCGGATTCGCCGGTGCCGCGCATGTCCACGCGAATTGCGGCATATCCCTGGCTGGCAAAATAGCCGTGCATCGGCTCGTCGCGCCCGCGGGTTCCGTCTCGCTTGCGATAGGGAATATACTCGAGAATGGCGGGAACCGGCGATTGTTCCGCGCCCTCCGGCAGCCAAAGGCGAGCACCAAGGCGTACGCCATCGCTCATGGGAATCCAGATATGTTCTTCAACACGTATTGTCATTTGGGGTATTCCAGTCGGGTCATTTGAAGCGGGCATCGCTTTGCCGGGAGACAACAATGAAAGAATGCGAGGCGACACCCATCAAAGAGTGAACCGCCCCGCAGATCATGCGGCGGGGAGGCCACGTTTTGCCAGCACGCCATCCAGCCAGTCGCGCCGCAGTTCGGGGACCCAGGTGATGAGCTGTTCGGTATAGGGTTGGTAAGGAGGTGCAAAAACCTCCTTGGTCGTGCCGGTTTCGACAATGCGGCCATGCTGCATCACCATCGTCCTGTCGGCGAGCCGGCGAACGACGCCGAGGTCATGGGTGATGAACAGATAGGAGACGCCCAGTTCATCCTGCAACGAGCGCAACAGTCTGAGAATTTCTTCCGCCACGAGAGGATCAAGTGCCGATGTCACCTCGTCGCAGATGATAAGATCGGGTCTTGCGGCAAGTGCGCGTGCGATACACACGCGCTGCTTCTGCCCCCCGGAAAGCGCTTTTGGCAGGCGCTCTGCAAACTCCCGGGGCAGACCGATCAGGTCCAGCAACCGGTTCACCTCGGAGGCGCGCTCATCTTCATTCATTCCGAAATAGAACGACATGGGACGGCCGATGATCTCGCCAACGGTGTGGCGTGGATTGAGCGCCACATCCGGAAGCTGGTAGACGAGCTGGATACGGCGCAGATCTTCGCGCGAACGCCTGGAGTACTTGTCCGCAAGCCGGTGTCCAGCCAGCGAAATGACTCCGGAGGATTGCGGCGGCAACCCGGCAATAACCCTGGCCAAAGTGGATTTTCCCGAACCGGATTCACCCACGACTGCCAGTGTTTCGCCCTTTCGGATTTCGCAGTGAACGTTGTCCAGCACCTTCTTGCGACCGTAGTAGGCGGTGACGCCACGCGCTTCCAGCAGGATTTCACCACCCCTGTTCTGGACGGATTCGCCGGACATGCTGGCTTGGCGTTCGGAAACAAGACGGCGCGTGTAGTCTTCCTGCGGGTGCTCGAGGATATCCTCGGCAGAACCGGCTTCTACCTTTTTGCCATGGCGCAAGACCATGATGCTGTCAGCAATCTGCGCGACGACGGCAAGGTCATGCGTGATGTAGAGGGCGGCGGTATTGTAGCGCTGGATGAGGCTGCGGAGCAGGGCCAGAACCTCTATCTGCGTGGTGACATCGAGTGCCGTTGTGGGTTCGTCCAGCACGAGTATGTCAGGGCGGCATGACATCGCCATGGCCACCATCGCGCGCTGTAACTGCCCACCGGAGACCTGATGCGGGTAACGGTCGCCGAAATTCTGATAATCGGGAAGTTGCAGCGCTTGCAGCAGTTCCAGCATCCAGGCTTCGGCTTCCCGCCGGTTCATGACGCCGTGGTAAAGCGGCCCCTCGATAATCTGTTCGCCAATCTTCATGGCAGGGTTGAACGCCGCAGCTGCACTTTGCGCCACATAAGCGATGCGCGCACCGCGCGCCGCCTCACGACCGGCGCGATCCACCGTCATCAGCGAAACGCCATTCACGACGATTTCTCCACCAACGATTCGGCAACCGTTTCGGCCATATCCCATGGCGGCAAGCCCGATGGTGGATTTACCGGCGCCGGATTCACCGATCAGCCCTTTGACCTCACCGCGCTTGAGATCCAGATCGATACCATCAACCAGAATTGCTCCATTCGGTGCAGCAACTTTCAGGCCGCGAATTTGCAGGACCTCATTGTTACTCATCGGTCTGCTCCCTGAATTGCGCTGCGGCCAGCCAGCAGCCAGTCCACGACGAGATTGACGCCGATGGTGAGAACGGCGATGGCAGCGGCCGGATATAGCGGTGCGTAGAGACCGTAAAGAATGGCCTGCTGGTTGTCCTTCACCATGCCGCCCCAGTCTGCGAAAGGCGGCTGAACGCCAAGCCCGAGAAAGGACAGACCGGCCACGAACAGAAAGGTGAAGCAGAAACGCAAGCCGAATTCCGCAATGAGCGGCGGCAGGGCATTGGGCAGTATCTCCCTGAACACCAGCCAGATCAGGCCTTCTCCGCGCAGGCGCGCGGTCTCGGCATATTCCAGCACATTCACGCCCTGGGCGACAATGCGCGCCAGACGGAAGACGCGGGTGGAATCCAGAAGCGCAATGGTCACTATCAGCACGGGGATGGACGAGCCTAGCGCCTGCAGCACGACAAGAGCCGAGATCAGCACTGGAATACACATGACAGTGTCGACGATGCGCGAAAGAACCATATCGAGCCAGCCGCCAAAGATGGCCGCGATGAAACCAAGCGTGATGCCGATTGTGAAGGAGAGCAGGGACGCCGCCAGCGAAACGCCGATGGAGATTTGCGCACCGGCCAAAAGGCGCGACAGCATATCGCGTCCGTTCTGATCAAGGCCAAACCAGTGCATTGCCGAAGGCGGATCGAAAGGCGAACCGACGATCTCCTCCTGCCCGAAAGGCGCGATATGCGGACCGGCTGCGAACAGGACGATGTTGACCGAAATGATGAAAAGACCGACCCATGCGGTTGGAGTGATGGTGCGGAGCATTTTCATCGCGGATGCCTCAGGCGCGGGTTAAGCGCAATTGCCGACACATCGGCAATGATGTTTAGAATGACGTAGGTTGCGCCGAAAACGAGGGCTGCTGCCTGTAGCAGCGGAAGGTCCCGCTTCGAAACGGCATCGACCATGAAACGGCCAAGGCCGTTATAGTTGAACACGGCCTCTACCAGAACCACACCGGTGATGAGATAGGCGATGTTGAACGATACGACGTTGACGATCGGGGCCGCGGCGTTGGGAAGCGCGTGGCGAAGAACCACGCGTTTGGTCCGCAATCCCTTGAGATAGGCTGTTTCGACATAGGCCTGATCCATCACCGCAAGAACGGCGGTACGGGTCATGCGCAGCATCTGCGCCACAGTAACCAGAACCAGCGTCAGAGCAGGAAGCGTGGTGGCTTTCAGCCAATCCGCAAAGCCCATGCCCGGATAAGTGTCGGCTAGGCTCGGCAAAAGATTGTACTGCACGGACACGAAAAGGATCAGCAACAGGCCCAGAAAATATTCCGGAAGGGAAACAAAGCCCAGCGCAACGATGTTGACAGCCCGATCGAACAGGCTGCCGCGCCAGATGGCACTGAACAGACCCAGAAGTACGGCAACCGGAACGGACACGACGGCGGCATACAGCGCCAGCGCCATGGTGTTCCAGAACCGCGGCCATAAGAGAGCTGCGACAGGCTGGTGGTTTGCCAGCGAATTTCCAAGGTCGCCGGTTACGAAACCGCCGAGCCAGGAAAGATAACGTTGCAGAAGGGGCTGCTCCAGACCGAGATCGGCGCGCAGCACTGCGAGAGATTCAGGCGTCGCATTCTGTCCGAGTATTGCTGACGCCACATCTCCGGGAAGAAGCTGAGTGCCGGCGAAAATAAGCGCCGACACCAGCAGAAGCGTCAAAATACCCAAAGCAATGCGCTTCAGGATAAGCTTAGTCATTATGCGTCCAACCAGACCTTTTCAGCGAGACGGGCACCCATGAAGTTGAACATCGGATGCGTGGTCACGCCCTTCAGTTTCTTGGATGTCGCATCCAGATAATCTCCGAACATCGGGATCATGGCGCCGCCCTCATTGGAGATGAGCGCCTGAAGCTCGGCATAGATTTCCTTGCGCTTCGCATCATCGAGAAGTGCACGCGCCTCAATGAGTTTCCTGTCGAAGTTTTCGTTCTTCCAGTGCGTATCATTTTGCGCCGAGGTGGACTGGTAAGCGATGGTCAGCATCTGGTCTGCTGTCGGGCGTCCGCCCCAGTATGACATGCAGAATGGAGCTTTCATCCAGACGTTGTCCCAGTAGCCATCGGCGGGTTCGCGCTTGATAGAAACATCGATGCCGCCCTTGGCCGCACTCGTGCGGAAAATCGCCGCTGCATCCACAGCGCCGGAGAAGGCGGCGTCGGAAGCGGAAATCTCTACCTTGAGCGTATCGAGGCCAGCCTGCTTCAGATAAAACTTCGCCTTCTCGGGGTCGTAGGGACGCTGCGCCAGATCCGCGGCATAAAAGCGGTCAGAACTCGGGATCGGATGATCGTTCCCGATGCGGCCGTAGCCACGCAGCGCGGTTTTCAAAAGCTGCTCGCGGTCGATGGCGTGCTTGATGGCAAGGCGGATATTGTTGTCCTTGTATGGCGCCTGCGTGCAATCCATCAGGAATGTGAAGTGCTGGCCGCCAGCCGATTGGACGATGTTGAGGTTGGGGTTACGGCGCAGCAGGTCTACTGTCTTGAAGTCGAGTTGGTTGATCGCATGGACCTGACCCGACATCATGGCATTGGTGCGTGCGGCGATATCGTTGATGACGATGACTTCCACGGCGTCAACGTGAGCGGCATTCGGCTTCCAGTAATTCGGATTACGGGTAAAGCGCGAACGAACGCCCGGATCGTAGCTTTCGAACACGAACGGCCCGGTGCCGACAGGTTTGCTGAAATCCGTCCAGCCTTCGGGCACAACGAGGAAATGGTAGTCGGACAGGATGTAAGGAAGGTCGGCATTGCCGCTTTCGAGGACGATCTTGACCTCGGTGTCGGAAAGCTTGTCGACGCTCTTGAGCGCAGACGCGACCGAGCGTGCCGCAGAGGTGGTTTCGCCACGGTGCAGGTTGATGGAGTAGATGACGTCTTCCACCGTCAGGGTCTTGCCGTTGTGGAAGGTGACACCCTGACGCAGCTTGAAGACCCACTCCACGGCGCCGGGCTGCGCTTCCCAGCTTTCGAACAATTCAGGCACAGCGTGATTGCTGGCATCGATCTCGACAAGGCCGTTCATGATCATGAAGGCCTGATTGACCGGCACCCAGTCTTTCAGGATGCGGGGATCGAGGTTATCCGTGGTGCTGCCGCCGCCGATACCCAATTTCAAAACGCCACCCTTCTTCGGTGTGTCCGCGCCTTGCGCACTGGCGTCTGTGATGAAACCGGCAGAAAGCGCCGCGAGGCTGGCCGCGCCGGCAAGAAAATGCCGCCGGTCGAGCGAGAAGGAAAAGGGGGAGGATGTCATGTTTGGGTTCCCTGTTTTTTATCGGGGCCGGACGAGGCGCGGCTGGCAGTGGCGTATCGTACTCGACGGTTCGGCACTAGATACCGATGCGCGCAGGGGGGTATGATTTTTGCGCATGGGGTCATGAAATCTGAGCGCATCCGGTTATCTGCGAAGCGGAGTAAAGGGATGCGCCGGAGCGGGTCCGGTGTAGCAGGCGCTCGCCGGGCGGGCGTGTTTATGGAGTGGATACAAATGGGGCTAGCGGATCTTGTCGGCCTTGCAGGAGCGTTTTTTTATCTCTTCGCCTATGCCCTGTTGCAGCTACGACTTCTGACGATAGAAGACTGGCGCTACACTCTCTTAAACGTTCTGGGTGGCGTGTTTCTGATCTACTCGCTGATATGGAATTTCAACCTCGGCTCGCTGATTTCACAGGTCGCCTGGCTGCTGTTCACCATCATCGGCTACGCGCGGTTCCTCCTGGACCGGCGCCGCAAGACACCTCCTGCGCAGGCATGACGGGTTTCAGCGCGCGGTTTTATGGTTGTCTGCAATCAGCCAATCGGAAACCTCGCGCACAATTTTACGCTGGTGGCGATCTGCCGGTCGCATCAGGTAAAATTTGCCTTCCGAGCGCATGGCATGGGAATGCACAGGAACGAGCGCTCCGCTGTCCAGTTGGTCGCGGATGAGCCAGGTCCACCCAAGCGTTGCACCAAGCCCCTGCGATGCCGCCGCGACGCAGAGGCCATAGTCTCCGAGTTTCCACTGGATTGCATCCTGTGGCGGCAACAGGTGTGACGAGCGCCACCAGTCGCTCCAATCCTGCCATTCCCGCATCGAATCTTCGATGGAGATCAAAACCGGTGCCCTCTGCTCCATAAGATTGGTCATGCCTCGGGCAGAAACGGGGACGACCTCCTCCTGGCCGAGTTCCGATAGCCAGACGCCAATCGGTCTTTCCTTGCGATAGAAAATAGCCAGGTCGAATTCATCCAGACGCAGATGTGCCACATCGTCAGTTACCCGCACCCGCAATTCGATGCCGGGAATATCGCGTTTCAGTTTCTGCAGGCGAGGCATGAACCATTGATCCGCAATCCCGCGAGAGCAGGCGATGGTGATCTGGCTGGCGCCGGTCCACGAGCGGACTCCGTCCGTGACACTTGCGATATCGAGGATCAGCCGCGATATATCGATCGAGTAGTTTTCGCCGATAGTCGTCAGTCGCACGCCGGTCGGCACGCGCTCGAAAAGCTTGGAGCCAATGAACGCTTCCAGCTTGCCGATCTGCCGGCTGACGGCGCTCTGCGTCAGGCCCAGCTCGTTTCCCGCGCGGGAGAAGCTGCCCAAACGGGACGCTGCCTCAAAAACAACAAGCGCCTCCAGCGGCGGCAATCTAAAAGACGGTTGCATTCAGGTTCCCAAAAACAGAGTTTGCGATCCGATACACCGCCGCCGCAAACTCTTCAATTTTTTTGGGATTCCATGCCGCGCTCAGGCTTTGCCACTAGCGCCTTTCTGTTACCCAAGACTAGGGCTGACGGTCCGGCATTATCAGCCAGAACAATTGCACGAGGTCGCGCCAGGTTCGAGCCAGATCCTCGGCTGTCGATGTCAGCTCCCTGTAAATATAGATGCCCGCAAGCGCGAGAAAGGTTGCAAGCGTTAGAACGGCCAACAGCACCCAAGGCCAGATGAGGCGTTTGCTCTTTGGCTTTGGTTCGGGCTTTGTGTCCAGATTGGGGTTCAATCACCGTCTCCTCATTCGCTTGAGGACTATGACGAAAACCGCGGGACTGCAACCGGAGGGGATACATCGCGCCCCTTCAAACCACTGGCACATAAAAGAATAACAGGTCTGCATTGACTGGGGCGGGGTAGTGAGCCGCGCCGCCTTGACACCTCTTCACCCTTTCGCAGCGGTCGGAACGCGAAGCCGGTATCTGCCACAATTGTGGAGTTTTTGCCACGAAAACATCAAGATTCATTCAGCCACAGTTCACCGGCAAGGGCGCTAAATCCCTCCATCCCGGAAGGAGGGAGATGAAATGCGTAAGATGATTTTAAGCGCTGGAATAATTCTCGGTGCCCTGTTCGGCAGTGGCGCGAACGCGATGCCTGTCGGTCAACCGGCCGCACCCCTGGCATCCAACGTTCAAAGTGTGGACTATGCTTGCGGACGCGGCTTTCATCTATCGCCGCGCGGATATTGCCGGCCCAATGGACCGCCGAGATATGAGCGCGGCTGGGACAGACGTGATCGCTGGGAAGCCCGCAGGGAGTGGCGTGAACGTCAGGCCCGCAGAGAATGGCGCGAGCGCAGAGATTGGCGCGAACATCGCGAATGGCGAGACCGTCGCGACTATCGATGGTAATGAAAACAGGCCCTCTCCGAACCGGGAGGGCCTTTTCCGTCTGGGTGCGTCTTGAGTTTTTAGCGACGATCTTCAACGCATAGATTGATCGGTTTGCGCCAATTGCCGTCATCAGTCATTTGGGCCGAACTCTTCCCAAATGATCCAAGGTTTTGACGCGTTTGCCGGGGGTGCCACAGAACTGGTCGGTGGAAGTTCGACCTTTACTATCTTCCATCATAATGGGTGCAATGAACCAAAAAGGTTCGGTCATCCCATAGCCCGTTATTCTAGCTTCCCGGTGCTGCGGCTGATCCTGCAAGAATGCCGCCATCGATGTTCAGTTCGGCCCCAGTCATATAAGTTGCCTCGTCAGATGCGAGCAGGACTGCGAGTGCGGCTACCTCCTCGGCTCTGCCAAAGCGTTGCATGGGCGTTTCTTTGACCAGCGCGGCTTCACGATCTTTGCGATCTGGGCCATTTCCCAACATCGGCTCCCACATCGGTGTCATCACGGCCGCAGGGTGAATTGAATTGCACCGGATGTTCAGGCCCTGACCGGCGCAATAAAGGGCCACGCTCTTGGTGTGGTTGCGGATGGCGGCCTTGGATGAGGCGTAGGCCGCTGCCATTGGAATTCCGACAAGCCCTGAGCGTGAGGAAATGTTGATAATCGACCCCGCACCATTTGCTCGCATGGCGCGGATTGCATAACGGCAGCCCAGAAAGGTGCCATCCAGGTTGACCGCATGGACCTTGTGCCAATCAGCAAGTTGGGCATTTTCTGGATCATGGGCTGGCGGGGCTCCTTCGAATGGTCCTTCAAAGCCTGTTATTCCCGCATTGTTGACGACGACGTCGATCTTGGGAAATTGACTGGCAATTTTCGCCCAGTCTGCCTCGCATGCGACGTCGAGACGGACAAACCTCCCGCCGATTGAGCCTGCGGTCAACAAGCCGCCATCCACGTCTATATCGGTAACGATGACCTGTGCCCCCTCGTCAGCAAACGCTTGGGCGATAGCCGCACCGATTCCGCGCGCCGCGCCGGTCACGAGTGCGGTCTTTCCAGAAAGTCTGGGCATGAATGTTCCTTTGATGCAAATGCTGAGCTAGCCAACGCGTCGTTTTGAAAAGACTGCGCTGTGATCGACGTAAGTCCGGATTATCGGCGATCTTTGTCCATGGTCATAAACTCCTCATCAGCATCCTTTATTTACCCACCACTGTCTTATTGGTCAAGAAATGCACCGTACTATTCCGCCGATGGCTTCAATGGACGAACTCCACCGGCGCGCATAAGCCCGCCAGCATCTGTCATGCGCAGATACTCCAGTCAGGTTTCGACAAAGAGCTTTTCGATCGCAAAATCGATGAAGGCGCGCAGCCGCGGCGCCATGAAGCGGGCTGATGGCCAGACAATTGAAAACTGGCCTGGTGCGGCGAGATGCTCGTTCAGGACCGTCTCGAGCAGGCCATCCCTGATGGCGTCCGTCGCCAGGAATTCAGGCATGTAAGCGAGCCCCATCCCGTCAATCGCCGCCGCCCGTATCGCCTCCATATTACCGCAGGTGAGGGCGATACGCATGCTCGAAAGGGGGTTGTCGCCGTTTTCCAGCAGCCATTCCTGAAACCTGCCGGAGGTCGGAAAGCGGAAGCGCAATGCATCATGCTCTGGCAAATGGCTGGGGTGCCGGGGCGTGCCCATTCGTTGAAAATAGTCCGGCGACGCGCATAAAATGAAGCGGAATGGACCAAGACGCCGCGCTATCAGGCTGGAATCATCAAGCTCGCCACTGCGGATTGCAGCATCAAAGCCGCCCTCGATCAGATCGACGCGCCTGTCGTTAAAGTCGAGTTCCAGATCGATATCGGGATAACGCCGGCGAAATTCAGGCACGATCGGCAGCAGAAAGCGGTATCCGATTGTCGGAAGCGTCACGCGCAGACTGCCGCGGGGCAGGGCCAGATTGTCCGTGACTGCTTCATGTGCGTCGCGCAGATCGGTGAGGATGGACCGATACCGCTCAAACAGCATTGCCCCTTCATTGGTCAGGGAGACCTGCCGGGTGGTGCGATTGAACAGCCGTACGCCCAGAGATGCCTCCAGTCGGGCAACGCTCTTTCCGACAGCAGAAGGTGAAAGTCCCAGGCTCTGCCCGGCCTTGGCAAAATTCAGCCTTTCGGCAACCCGGACGAAGGCATCGATCTCGCTCAACTTATCCATTGTCACTGATTAGAGAATTTCAATCCGCAATGAAAGGCCCGTGAGGCCGATTGTCGAATTCATGTCGTCTGATGAGAATGGATGCCGATACGCGACCTTGGTGTCGCGATGCCATTTCACGATTGGAGTTCGCATGAACGACGCCCCTCATAGAGCCTCAGCCAGCCGGAATTCGGTATTGGTGGCGGTGTGTCTTGCCGCCTTGACCCTTCCTTTGAACTTCTCCGCCGGTGCGGTTGCCACGCCGGCGATCGGGCAGGACCTCGGGGGATCGCCTGCATCCCTCACCTGGATCACCAATGCCTTCATGCTGGCTTTCGGAAGTCTTCTGATGGCGGCAGGCGCGCTGGCCGATCGATATGGCAGAAGGCGGGTGTTCTTGATCGGCCTTGCGCTGTTTACCGGCTTCTCCTTTGCGCTTGGATTTGCGCCTTCGGTGTGGATCATCGATCTGCTACGTGCCGGTCAAGGCGTGGGCGCCGCCGCTGCCCTGGCCGGAGGGACGGCCGCACTTGCGCAGGAATTCGACGGCCACGCTAGGACGCGCGCCTTTGGGTTGCTTGGAACGACCTTCGGCGTCGGTCTTGCATCTGGTCCGCTGCTGACGGGATTGATGATCGAAACGGTCGGATGGCGGGCAATATTCCTTGCCGGCGGCCTGATCGGCCTCCTTGCCCTGATCCTCGGCCCGCCACGGATGCGTGAAACGAGGGATCCCAATGCGGCGGAACTCGACTGGCTGGGCGCTGCAAGCTTTACCCTCACGCTCACCCTCTTCACCGTTGCGATGATCGAGCTGCCTGTTCTCAGGTCTAACGGTATCATCGCTTTCAGCACAGGATTTGCGTTTTCGCTTGCAGCCTTCGTCTTGATCGAAATGCGGGCAGCGCGACCGATGCTGGACTTATCGCTATTCCGTTATCCGCGGTTCGTGGGGGTGCAGCTATTGCCAATCGCCACCTGCGCCTGTTTCGTTGTTCTTCTTGTTATCATCCCGTTGCGCCTCATCGGTATCGAGCAACAAGGAGCAATCGGGGCGGGGTTCATCATGTTGGGACTGTCGGCTCCGATGCTGGTGGTGCCTATAGTCGCGACGATGTTGGCGCGTCATGTTTCGCCGGGCATGCTCTGCGGCATCGGCCTGCTGATCGCCGCCTCTGGCCTCGTCTGGCTTGCCGGCTTCACTGCAGAGGATGGAGCCATGATCGTTCTGCCCATGCTCGTCATCGGGGTGGGCGCCGGCCTGCCATGGGGCCTGATGGATGGCTTGTCCGTTGGCGTCGTGCCGGTGGAGCGTGCGGGAATGGCGACCGGCATATTCAGTACCGTGCGGGTCGCCGGTGAGGGCATCGCGCTTGCAGTCGTCAGCGCCGCCCTGTCGGCATTGACCTCGGCATCCCTGGGACGGCTGACGCCTATGTCTACGCCCCTCTTGAATCAGACAGGTCAGCGTCTGGCAGTGGGCGACCTGGCGGGTGCAGCGGCAATATCGTCCCACATCGGGGACGACCTGTTGCGGGATGCCTATCAGACTGCGTTTTCGACACTTTGCTGGTGGCTTGCCGCGGTAACGACGCTATGCGCCATCGCAGTCCTTCTCCTGCTGCCAAATAGTACTGCGGTCGCCGACAAAGTGACGGCTCCGTAGATTATCGGGAACGAACACGGTGTTCCCGGTTGGGCGTGGAGGAGGAGAGTCCAGGGATGCGGGCCGAAGGACATTAGCGGGCATATCCTTTGATATGCTTCGCCGGCCCGCCTTCCGGGCAATCTCCTACTCATGTGCCATTGTTCAATGAACTAGGCTACGGGAGCAGGCAAGATCGCCTCTTTCACAGCCAGTTCTGCCATGGCGAGGGCGGCATCACGGGTTTTGGCGGCAGCAATAAACCGGCCGTTGTGGCAGAAACTCGCGCCTTCAATGCCGCAAACGGCTTCCAGATCGCCATTTGTAAGGCCAGCCCATGCCGCAGGCAGGTCTGCCCGCAGTTCAAAGCCTTCATCTGCGCGACGGATACCGGTCAGACACCAGTCCTTGTCACGCGGGTGAACGACAAACAGCAGATTGTCGGCGCCCGCCTTCACAATGGCGGGCCGAAACGGCATACCCATCGGCAATTCCAGAATATGACCTTTACCGGCATCGACGATAGCCTGCATTACAAGCGCCTCGGCGCGCAGTTTCGCAGCGCTTTTGGCTATTTTCGCCTCGACGAAGCTGCGGGCAATGACGAGCGCCGCGTGGAAACTGCGATCATCGGCTTCGGGGTCGGTCTCGTCAAAAACAGGTTTCAGAGTTTCCAGCAGGACAGGCAGCGTCAGCGCAACCAGCGGCCCGGCGACGGACGGGCTGACCGCACCATTGTCGACCAGATCGACCGGCAGCACAAAGCTGCCATCGAAAGAGGTATGGACGGTTTCGACATGTTCATCGGGGATGCCGAAGGCGGCAAGATAGTCCCGGCCGAAATGCTTCCAGATCAGTCCGAATGAACTATATGGCTGACCGTCATCCCTCAGCGGCGCGCCGCGCTGATGGTGATCGAATATCCTGCTTGTCGCGTCATAGGCGCCGCCGACATCGTAGATGATGCGGTCCACGCCGGGGGTGATCCATTCCGGCGCCCGGCTGCGGACGATGCGGGCCTGCGGGAAAAGTCGGGTCAGGATGACGCTGGACAGCAGTTCGTCGGCATGGAAGCCACCGGAATGGGTGACGAGAAAATCCGGGATCATGTCAGGATAAGCCTTGTTGCTTGCGGGAGGTCCGCCTGGAATTGAGGCACCTGATACCCTTTGCCCGACGCCATCTCAACCCGTCATTCGCCGCTTCTGTATCATATTGCCGGTTCGGGACCGTCTCCACTCGTAGCGGAAGGTAACGCCGCTCCCCTTATCGCCTTCCTGCACTACGTTGGTTTCCGCGTTTCGTATGTACTGGAAAACCCATACGTATTGCAGTCGGTGAGGAGCGGCATTTGCCTCTTCATCAGGCAGCATCCAGAGAGAGGGTCAGGTCGGCGACCAGATCGTCGGGATGTTCGATGCCGATTGACAGCCGGATCGTGGAATCAAGCACACCAATGCGCTGGCGGATATCGGCCGGAACACCCGAATGCGTCATCGTTGCAGGATGGGAGGCGAGAGATTCCGTACCGCCAAGGCTGACCGCGAGTTTGAATATCGTGAGAGCGTTGAGGAATTTGAAAGACGCTGCCTGCCCGCCCGCAATGTCAAACGAGAAGGTCGATCCCGCACCGGTGCATTGATGTGCAAACACCTTGCCAACCGGGGACGCCGGATCGTGAAACGGCAGATAATGGATTTTCTCGACCTTGGGATGCGCCTTCAGGAATTCGGCCACCACCTCGGCATTGCTATTTGCCCGCTCCATGCGGATTTGTAGCGTCTCAAGCGAGCGCCCGAGCATCCAGCACGAATGCGGGTCGAGCTGGGTGCCTATCGCTCCGCGTAATGCCTTTACCTGCTTCATGACATCCTTGCGACCGAGCGCTGCTCCGGCAATGAGGTCGGAGTGCCCGCCAACGTATTTTGTCAGTGAATAGAGCGAGATATCGGCACCGTGCTCGATTGGCCGCTGGAACACCGGACCGAGGAGTGTGTTGTCGCACGCGATGATTGGCCTGTGCCCCTGCTTCTGGCCGATCACGTCGGCAACGCGGCTGATCATAGCGATATCGACAATACTGTTGGTCGGGTTGGCGGGGGTCTCGATGAGGATGACGGACACCCTGCCTTTCGCCATCGCAGCCTCTGCGGCGGATATCACCGAGGCCTCGCTGACACCGTCGGCGAAACCCACCGCCGAAACGCCGAAATTGTGGAAGGTCTTTGCCAGCAGCGTCTCAGTGCCGCCGTACAAAGGCTGGGAATGGAGTACGGTGTCGCCGGGCCGGACAAAAGCGAAAAGCGTCGTCGAAATGGCGGACATGCCGGACGAGAAGAGCGCACAACTCTCGGTGCGTTCGTAAACGGCAAGGCGGTCCTCGACGATCTCGCTATTGGGATGGTTGAAACGCGAATAGACGAGGCCTGCACCTCTGCCTGCGGGCGGCTCCTTGCGGCCGGAGACATAGTCGAAGAAGTCGCGACCGTCCTCCGCCGACTTGAAGACGAAGGTCGAGGTCAGAAACACAGGCGGCTTCACCGCTCCTTCCGACAATTCCGGATCGTAGCCGTAATTGAGCATCTGGGTTTCAGGATGGAGAGCGTGGTTGCCGATATGGGTTTTAGACGGATGCGGTGCGGTCATTTGCGGAAGGTCCTCCTCAACAGACGTTGAACTGTCCGCAGCTTACATCCAATCAAGCCAAAATACCTTGCATTCTGAAGCGTGGATATGTCTGATGAAGCAATATATTGCGGAGAATTGTGCTCTATGTCGCAAAAAATTGCAGATCCAATCGACCGGCGGATAGTCAAGGAGCTGTCTGCCGACGCAAGGATCACCAACAACGAACTTGCTGAGCGAGTCGGCTTGTCGGCATCTGCATGTCTGCGGAGGCTGCGACGGCTGGAAGAGACGGGGTTGATCAAAGGTTATTCCGCGATCGTTGATCCGGCAATCGAGGGATGGACGATGACCGCGCTTGCATCCATCCGCCTCAGTCGCCAGCACGATGACGAAATCCAGATGTTCGAGGCGGCCGTTCTGGACTGGGACGAGGTTCTGGAATGTCACCTCGTCACGGGTTCGAGGGACTACATGCTCAAGGTCATGTGCGGTGGGCTCGAGGACTACGAGCGCTTCATCAAAGAGAAGATCGCGAAGCTGAAATGCGTCGACACCATCGAGACCAGCTTTGTCATGAACACGATCAAGGCGCGGCGCATCTAAGCTTTGCTAGAAGCTCCGCGCCCGGTGTGTTCAAGCTCCGAGAACCGGAGCTTGAACCGTTTGGGGGTGCGGTCGGACGACTTACTCGGCCGTCGCCTGGATATCGACCTTGTCGAGAAGAAGCATCGGGTTTTCAGACGCTGCAACCAGATCAAAAAGACCAAGACCGTTTGGTCCAGTGGAGCGGGCGGTAACCGTAAGAGTACCTGGGTTGTTGATGAAGCGAAGCAACGCGTCCACCGCACTCTTGAGTTTGGGCTGTTCAGCTGCGATCTGCTGCAACCCCGCGCTTGCCACGAGTGTCAGAACACCGCGCACTTGATCCTCGGTCATGTCGTTTTGCAGAGCATACAGCTTGATAGCCTTGGCCATCATGCCTTCGTCCTTGATCGTCAGCTTTACCTCGCGACCCGCGAGCCCCAGGAGGGCGGCCTGGGTACGATTGGTGTCGAAGGAGAAGAACTCCTCCGTGAACCCGCTCGCCAGACCGGAAAAATTGACGCTGCCAATATCCTTGCCGCGCATGGAGATTTCCCGGATCACCAGGTTCTTGTTCGGTTCATCCCAGCCGGCGGCAAGGGCATAAGACAGGGCGAGCGCCTCGAAACCCAGTTTGCGGGCTTCGACAAAAACTTCCTCGGTCGAATCTTCCGGGATCGGAAGAGAAAGGTCATCCTGCCTGATCACGATATCTGTGGGTATGCCGTTGAAGGGCTTTGTCAGACCCATCTCGAAATTCCTGAGCGTGAACTTGATGCGCTCAGGCACGCCCTCCGTCTTTTCACCAGTCTCGTCGTCTGTCTGTTCCGGGGCGGCGACGTCAACATTGATGCCTCCGACGCGGACGGTGCCCAGTTCCGGTATCAGGTGATTAAACGGGAAAGTCTCGATCTGCTTGTCGTCAAGCCCGACGATTTTGGAGAGACTCTCGATTGTGGAACTCCAGTCAAAGCCCTTGAGGCTTGCCTCGGCGACTTCGATCGTGTCGACGCCATTTCCGATCGACATGCCATTCAGGCCGAAGTCGAGCTTACGGCTGTCCATCTGCATATCGATACGATCAATGCCGACCTTGACCCTTTTGCCGGCAGCCCCTTCGCTTTCATCAGGCGCGTCGGCCTTGAACCCGAGCAACTGCATGTTGCTCTTGCCAATCATATCGAGAATGGACAGGGCCTTGGCGAAAATTGCCTGGCGTTCCTGAGGTGAAAGCTCGTCGGTATTTTTGGCCGCCGAAAGCGCGTTCATCGTTTCCAGAAGCGGCTCGGCCGGCATGCGGGCGCTGAAGCCGTCGCTGCGTATTTCATCGTAGGTGAAATGACCGTCTCCGTCTGAGAACGAGATTTTGCTGACGGAGAGCGGACCATAGAGAAGCTTTGCGTCCTTATCTTCGGGACCCGCTTTTTCCGTATAGAGCCTTGCGAGGTAAGCGGCATCGAAGTCCTGCCCGGCTATGGCGCCGGTCGATACGACCAAGTGCTTCTTTTTCATCGCGCCAGTGCTGTCCGGTAGATCCATCTGGATGTCGTAGCTGGCATTGTCGATGGAATATCGGGCGACCCGGCCTTTGGCGATGTCCGAGAAGGCTACGTTCTTGTAAACAGTCTTCTGCTCGGTGGTGGCGATGGACTGCGTGAATGTCATCTCAGGCGTGGAAATACGCTCTGCTGCAAAGCGCTCTATGCGCTTAGGCAGAGAGTTGGCATTTCCGTCTCCGGATACTTCAGCCGCATCCGGTTTGTTGAACGCGGCATTCTCGACACGCGCATGCGCCATCGAGATCTTGCCGGTTGGCACGTCAACATTAATGTCGTTCAGCTCCAGTGCGCCATCCAGGAAAGGAAATTTTGGACGTCCATCGATAGCTGCAATCCGGATGTTCTTGCCATCGGCAAGCGGCAAGGCCAGTTCGCGAATATGAATCTGCCCGAGGAAATCAACCTCAACGGAACGGGCAGTTGCGCCAGTGCGAGCAACGAGTTCGCTGACCTTTGCTTCGTAGAAGGCCTTACCCCCGATGACGCCTGCAGCAGCAACAGCAATAATCGCAACCGCCGCCCATAAAGCTTTGGTCCGGCCCTTACCGGTTTGGGTATTTACCTGTTCCACGAAATTGGTCCTCTCCGACGCGATTTGAAACTGCACGCCTTTTAAGCACGCGAAAGTTGCTCCGCAAGTGGGCGCTAGCGGGACAGTTGGAGAACTTGTCCCAAAACGCAAAACGCCGGGTCCGCTCCTGACCAAACATCAAACGGGACAGCCTGGCATTTTGCAGATCATAAAGGTCAAGAATGCTGGGCAGCGCCAACGCGGTGCCGGTTCGACCGTCTCAGCTGCCGCCACTCACTGGACAATATAGTAGACATAGTCCACCATATTGTTTCCGACGTATGAAGCGTCGGCCAAAGCGAACAAAGTTACAAAAAAACAAGGGGAACTTATGTCGCATCCAACCACGTCAGCCGACGTGGTGCTGTCCGTTCGCAATCTCACGGTGGATCTTCCGCCGGGAATGGAGCGCACCCACGCGGTCAAGAATATCTCTTTCGACCTCCACGCAGGTGAAATCCTGTGCATTATCGGTGAATCCGGGTCCGGCAAATCCGTCACTGCCAGCACGATCATGGGGCTGTTGTCGCCCGTGATAAAAGTCAGCTCCGGCGAAATCCATTTCAAGGGAATGGACATACTTGCGGCCAGGGAAGATAAAATCCGGCCGCTGCGTGGTCAGGCGGTCTCAATCATTTTCCAGGATCCGCTCTCCGCGCTCAATCCGCTGATGACAATCGGGGATCAGATCGCCGAAGTGCTTGAAGCGCATGGCTATGGAACGCCTGAAACCCGCAAGACCAAGGTTCTGGATCTACTTGAAGAAGTCGGTCTTCCCGACCCGCCTCTGATGCGGCTGCAATATCCATTCCGTCTGTCTGGCGGACAACGCCAGCGGGTCATGATCGCCATGGCACTGGCACTCGACCCGGATGTCCTGATTGCCGATGAGCCAACAACCGCTCTCGACGTTACCACCCAGGCGCAGATCCTTGAGCTCATCCGCAAGATACAGAAGCGCAAGAACATGAGCGTCATGTTCATCACCCACGATTTCGGCGTCGTTGCCGAAATTGCCGATCGCGTCGTGGTGATGGAGAAGGGATATCTTGTGGAGCAGGGAAGGGCGGACCAGGTTCTGGTCAATCCTGTCCACCCTTATACCCAGCGACTTGTCGCTGCGGTTCCGCGGATGCGGAGCACTGAGCGTTCAGTCAGCGAAGAAGCCCCCGTCGTTCTCAAGGTCGAAAATCTTGAGAAGGAATATCGCAGCTCCGGCTCGTTTTTCCGCAAGGCCCGTATCGTCAAGGCAGTCAATGGTGTCAGCTTCAAGCTTCACAAGGGCCAGACCCTTGGTATCGTTGGTGAAAGCGGGTCGGGCAAGTCCTCGCTCGGGCGTGTCCTGCTGAAATTGCTGGAGGCGGATGGCGGTTCAATATGCTTCGATGGCCGTGACATAGCAGCGATGGACGAAACGACGTTTCGATCGTTGCGACCCTATATCCAGATGATTTTTCAGGATCCTTTCGCGTCGCTTAATCCCCGCCATACGATCGGCAGGATCTTGACGGTCGGCCCCGTTGCCCACGGAATGGCTGTGCATGAGGCGAGAATAAAGGCTCTGGGAATTCTGAAGCTCGTGGGGCTGGATGAACAGGCCTATGACCGTTACCCGCACGAATTCTCCGGCGGCCAACGCCAGCGCATCGGCATTGCCCGTGCACTGATGTTTGATCCGGTCGTCCTTGTGGCCGACGAAGCCGTGTCTGCTCTCGACGTTTCCATACAGGCGCAGGTTCTGGAGCTTCTGGCGCGGGTGCAGGCTGAAATGAAGGTTGCGATGATCTTCATCACCCACGACTTGAGAGTCGCAAGCCAGATTTGCGACGATGTGCTTGTCATGCACAAGGGAACGGTTGTCGAACAGGGGCCGCCGACAAAAATCTTCCGGTCGCCGGCCCATCCCTATACCCGCAAACTCGTTGCTGCGATCCCCGGTGCGGACTGGGAACCTGCGCCAACTGCCGTCGGCACATAACATCGAAGTCTGACGAGCCGGACATCTCGTCAGACTTTGCATCGCGCGACATCAAAGACCGATTGCACCGCCGGATTATCGTGGATCCGGCGGCGCGAGAGGTTTTCCTTTTAAATATATGATTTAAATAATAAAAATATGATTTCAGGAATAAAAAGTAGTTGCGTTTGTCTACTAATTATCCTTTCATTCAGTCACGAAACTGACATACGACATGGCCGAAAACCTGCACTGCGGCACGCCGGGAAAGCGTGTGCGCCAATGTCGATCTTTGACCATTCGAACGGAAACTCCATGTCCAAACCAACTGAAAACCCGCCGACATCGCCAACTGATATCAATCTCGACGTGCTTGAAGACACGCTGAGCTTTTACATCCGCACGATCAACCTTGCCGTATCGCGCGATCTCGATGCCCGGCTGGACGGGCTGGATGTGGCGAAGGGAACTGGAAAGATCACGACCCTGCTGCTCGTCGATGACTACCCGGGTATCCGTCCTTCAGTGATAGCTCATCTGACGATGCGGGACCGGTCTGCAATGGGCAGGATCATCGACCAGATGGTGTCGCACGATCTGATACGCCGGGAAGTGTCGCAGGAGGACAGCCGCGCCCAGGAGCTTTACATCACCGAAGCCGGAGCGGCGCTTGCAACGAAAATCCGGGAGATCGTTCCGCAGCAATCGCGCGATTTCTTCAGCTTCATCCCGGAACACGAGCAGAAGCAGGTTATCGACATTTTGCGTCGCGCCTACCGCCATATTGTGGGGCTAGCATGATGGAACGAACGACAAAACGCGTTGCTCTCATATCCGGTGCAAGTCGGGGTATAGGCGACCATATCGCTGCTACTCTTCTTGGCGAAGGCTGGTCGGTATCGCTTGGTATGCGCAGCCCGTCGCTGCCGCAATGGGCTGTGGGTCACGAGGGACAGGTCCATCTTGCCCATTATGACGCAAATGATGCGAGTGCGGAGAAGCGCTGGGCCGATGAAGCGCATCAGCATTTCGGTCGTATCGATGCTGTCGTGGCCAATGCCGGCATCATGATACCGAAGACAGTGATCGAAGCAGATGACGAAGACATCGACGCCATGCTTGCGGTCAACGTCAAGGCACCGAGAAGGCTGGTTAAAGCCGCCTGGGAGGCGTTGAGCGAGAGCGGTCGTGGCCGGGTCATCATCCTCGCTTCCCTCTCTGGCAAGCGGGTGAAGTCCGCATCTGCCGGTAGCTATTCTCTCTCCAAATTCGCGGCGGTCGCGCTTGCGCATGCCATCCGACAGGCGGGCTTCGAAAGCGGCGTGCGCGCGACAGCCGTATGCCCCGGTTTCGTTGCGACCGATATGGCGACCGCCTTATCCGAACGGCCGGCGGATCAAATGACCCAGCCCGCCGATCTTGCCCGCATCATTGCCATGCTGCTGTCCTTACCGAATGAGGCTTCCGTCGCCGAATTCGCCATCAATTGCCAGCTTGAGGAGTTTTTTTGACATGCCCGGTCCTTATGTCGTTCCCGTCCATGGCGATGCGGAATTGCCGAAAGAAGTCGATGTCGTCGTCATTGGCGGCGGCATTATCGGCACCTCCACCGCGCTTGAACTCGTCGATCAGGGGCTGCGTGTTGCGCTTTGCGAAAAGGGCGGTATCGGCCACGAGCAGTCGAGCCGCAACTGGGGCTGGGTGCGCATTTCCCGCCGCGACCCACGCGAGGTGCCCTTGATGGCAGAATCGCTGCGCATCTGGGCGGATCTCAATCGTCGTACAGGGCGGGAGACTGGTTTCAAGCGTTCCGGCATCGTCTTTACATGCGCAAACGAAAAGGAATTTTCCGAGCACGAACGCTGGAACCGCAATCTGGAAGGCTACCAGATTGAAAGCCGCATGCTGAGTGCAAAGGAATTCAAGGCGAAATATCCTCATTCCAACATGGATGTCGCCGGTGCGCTCTATACTGCCGGTGATTGCCGGGCCGAGCCGCAGCGCGCCGCGCCTGCCATTGCGGAAGCTGCCCGCGACCGCGGCGTCTTCATCCTGACCGAATGCGCCGTGCGCGGTCTGCAGCTTTCCGGCGGCAAGGTGTCTGGTGTCGTGACAGAGCGCGGTGAAATTGCCTGCAAGGCGGCGGTCATGGCGGGTGGCGCGTGGTCCAGCCTGTTTCTCGGCAACAACGGTCTCGATCTGCCGCAGCTCAAGGTCATGAATTCCGTGCTGCGCACAAAGCCGCTGGAAGGCGGCCCGGAAGAGGCAATCTGGTCGAACGGTTTTGCGATCCGCAAGCGCCTCGACGGCGGATATACGATCGCGAACGGCTTCCAAAACATCGTCGACATCGTGCCCGCATCTTTCCGTTATGCACTGAAATTCCTGCCGGCTCTGCGGCATGAGTGGCGCTCGCTCGACCTGCGCCTGACTGGCCGCTTTTACGATGAATGGCGCATTCCGCGCCGCTGGGCGCTCGATGAGGCTTCGCCCTTCGAATATAATCGCGTGCTCGATCCCGTTCCGGCGATGGACATGACGGACGGCGCCTTTGCCAAGCTGAAGAAGGCCTTCCCCGTTTTCGAAAAGGCCGAAATTTCGCAGCGCTGGGCGGGCATGATCGATGTGACGCCCGACGCTATTCCGGTCATCGACAATATCGACGCCATTCCGGGCTTTCATGTTGCAACCGGCTTTTCCGGCCATGGCTTCGGCATCGGCCCGGCGGCTGGAAAACTCATGGCTGATATCGTCACAGGCCGCAATCCGATTGTCGATCGTCGCGATTTCCGTTTCAGCCGCTTCAGCGACGGCTCGAAGATCGAGCTGGTCAGCGGCTTTTGAAATGAGAAGCCCGGCGGTCAGGTGCCGCCGATCCTTTTGACGCATGAGGCAGGCAACTGCTGATGGGAGTAGTACCGCCCAAAGAGGCGGAAGCAAAAATAATCGTCGTGTTCAACCATCGGATCAAGGGGAACTAAAAAATGTCCGACCAGAACAAGCCGCTTATCAATACCACCCGCCGCCAGGCACTCGGCCTTTTGGCGCTCGGCGCATCCGGCGTCGTCCTTTCCGGTCTTCCGGGTTTTTCCCGCGCCATGGCGCAGGACAAGGCCGCCAAAGGCCAGCTCACGGTCGGCTTCTCGCAGGAGCCTACCGTGTTCAATCCACATATGCCGCATATTGAAGTAGACGAAGGCATCCATTTCAGCATCTTCGACCCGCTGTTTTATGTCGACGAGAAAGGTGCCTTCGTGGCAGCTCTCGCCGCCGAAGTGCCGACGGTCGAAAACGGCGGCATTTCCGCCGATGGTCTCAACTGGAAGGTCAAGCTGCGTGACGACGTCAAATGGCACGACGGCAAGCCGTTCACCGCTGAAGACGTGAAGTTCACGCTTGAACTTCTGGTCGATCCCAACTTCCGTTCATGGCGCAAGACCGGGCACGAATTCGTAAGGGATTTGACCGTGGTTTCGCCGACGGAAATTACCTGGAAGATGGAAAAGCCATTCGCGCCCTATCCCTCGATCCTTGCTTCCACATTTATTACGCCGAAGCACCTCCTAGGTGCGGAAGCTGACCGCAATACCGCCGCCTATAACAACGCGCCGGTCGGAACGGGCGCATTCAAATGGAAGGAGCGGGTTGCGGGTGACTACATTCTGCTCGACGCCAATACCGAGTATTTTGGTGATGGCCCGCATATAGAGCGTCTGGTCTACAAATACGTACCCGACCTGAATGTGATGTACACCCAGTTCAAGACCGGCGACATAGACGTGGTGGGCCTGCAATGGATCACACCCGACCATTATGACGAGGCCAAGGAACTCGCCGGCAAGGTGGTCAACGTCGTGCCGGGCTCGACGATTGAATCCCTCTCGTTCAACATGGAACGTCCACAGTTCAAGGAGCCGGCGGTAAGAGAGGCGCTTTATGCGGCGATCGACAAACAGTCGATCATCGAGGCACTTTATTACGGTTTGCCCACACCCACCGAAAGCTACGTTCCGCAGCAGTCTTTCTATTACAATCCGGATCTTCCCAAGCATGAATATTCCATCGAGAAAGCTAAAAAGCTGCTCGACGATGCGGGCTGGGCGCCCGGGGCGGACGGCATTCGCGCCAAGGATGGCGTGAAGCTCGCCTTCACCTGCTCCACGACAGCGGGCAATCACATCCGCGAACAGGTTCAGCAATACATGCAGCAATCCTTCAAGGATATCGGCGTGGAGATGACCATTTCGAACCTGCCGCCAGCTGTCATGTGGGGTGACTACTGGATGCTGTCGAAGTTCGATTCGGTTATCGTCGGGCTCGACTTCCTGACCGGCCCGGATCCCGATACCTCCGACTTCTTCCGCTCGACGTCGAGTGCTGCAAAAGGCGGCTCGGGCCAGAATACCTGGCAGTTCGTCAACAAGGACGTCGATGATCTTCTGGCCAAGGGCGGCAGTCTCTTCGTGCCGGAGGAGCGCAAGGCCGTCTACCTGAAGATCCAGGAGATCATGCGCAAGGAACTGCCGCTGTTGCCGCTGTTCCAGTACGCAACGGTGCGTGGTCACAAGCAGGGCGTCGAAAACGTGAAGCCAAACGTCAATAACCGCATCGATACCTGGAACGTTGCGACCTGGCGTCTGGCGTAAAGCCTGCCGCAGACAGGGCTTTATGCCCGATCCATGTGAAGTGCCGGCTCTGAAGCAGCCGGCACTCTGACGGCTATTCGTGGATGGTTGCTAGCCAGTTCCACGATGCGACCTGGAGTCTCATCATGCTGACCTTTCTTCTCCATCGGATATGGCAGAGCCTCGTACTTCTGCTGCTTGTCTCGATCATCGGTTTTGCCATCCTCAACCTCGCGCCTGGCGGGCCATTGTCGCAATTTGCCCTGACGCCCGGCATGACGCGGGAGGCGCTTGATCGCATCGCCCACCAGATGGGTCTTGATCGACCCTTGCCGGTGCAATATCTCGAATGGGCCTGGCGCCTGCTGCAAGGCGATTGGGGGAAATCCTATCGCGACCAGCGTCCGGTTCTCGATATCATCTCCGGGCATTTGTTTGCGACCCTGCTGTTGATGGTCTCATCAACCGTCGTATCCATCCTTGTCGGCACCTGGATCGGTATCAAGGGGGCGACCAAACGTTACACGCTGTTCGATTACACCGCCACGGTCGGGGCCATGGTGGCGCTTTCAATTCCCACCTTCTGGTTCGGGCTGGTGGCCATCTATGTTTTCGCGCTCAGGCTGAAATGGCTACCGGCGGGCAACATGTATACGATCGGCGATCAGTCTTTTTATGACTATGCAATTCACCTGATCATGCCGAGCCTGGTACTTGCCCTCGTCAACATCGCCGTCTGGAGCCGCTACATGCGGACTGCGACGCTTGACGTCATCAATCAGGATTTTGTCCGCACCGCCCGCGCCAAGGGGCTGACCCCGCGCCGGGTTCTGATGAAACACGTCGTCGGCAATGCACTTCTGCCAATGATTACCCTTGCCGGTCTCCAGCTCCCGACGATTCTCGGCGGCGCGCTTGTCACGGAGACGGTCTTTACCTGGCCCGGCATGGGCCGCCTGTTCCTCGATAGCCTTGGTTATCACGACTACCCCGTCGTGATGGGGCTTCTGATGTTTTCCGCAATCCTCGTACTCATCGGAAGCCTGCTCGCTGACCTCATGGTTGCTCTCGTCGATCCCCGCATCCGGCTCGGATAGAGCCGGATCGACGAAACGCCGCACTCAATCGAAGGAAAGACCATGTCCGCTGCAACCCTCCATCCCTCGCAGGCCGCACCGCGGTTTCACTGGTGGCAGAACCGCACGCTGCGCCGTTTCGCCCGCCACAAGCTTGCTGTGCTCGGCCTCATCATGATCACCGTCATGATTTTCGCCTGCGTGGTCGGGCCCTATCTCTTGCCTTACGATGAATTGTTCATCGATCTGCGCGCCCGTTTTGCCCCGCCGATGACCGGTTACCATATTTTCGGCACCGATCCGCTCGGACGCGACATAGCCGCGCGCCTTTTCAATGCCGGCCGCATTTCACTGCTGGTCGGGTTTTTCGCCATGGTGCTGTCGACACTGATCGGCACCATCATCGGTGTCGTTGCCGGTTATTATGGCGGGCGCATCCGCGCGATACTGATGCGTTTCGTCGATGCCTTTCTGTCTTTCCCGAGTATTTTCCTGCTTCTCGCTCTGGCTGCTTTCGTCAAGCCGAGCCCGTTCATGATCACGGTTATCATTGCCGTCACGAGCTGGATGGAAATTGCCCGTCTGGTTGAAGCGGAAGTGCAGTCTCTGCGCGAACGCGACTTCGTCATGGCAGCCCGTATGCTGGGCCTGCCCAATGGCTGGATCATGTTCCGGGAACTGCTGCCGAATGCTGTCGGCCCCATCATCGTTGCCGCGACCCTGACGGTTGCGCGTGCCATCCTTCTGGAAGCCTATATCAGCTTTCTCGGTTATGGCATTCAGCCGCCGCTGCCGAGCTGGGGCAATATGTTGAATGGAGCCCAGCAATATCTCGACAAGGCGCCCTGGCTCGCCATCGTGCCGGGCGTCGCCATCACGCTTGCCGTCACCAGCTTCAATTTCATCGGTGATGGGCTTCGTGATGCGCTCGATGCGCGCAGCGACCTGAACTGAGGGTGTCGGTAGATGGTTTCGTTCTCACCCTTTGACGTGACACTGTGGTATGCGACCGCAGCTTCAGCACCGCATACGGAGCCTCTTTCGGGTCGCGTGCGGGCCGATGTCTGCGTCGTCGGCGCGGGTTATACCGGTCTGACGACCGCATTGGAGTTGGCGAAAACCGGCATCAATGTCGTGCTTCTGGAGCGGCAGGAAATCGGCTTCGGCGGTTCGGGCCGCAATGCCGGACATTGCACCCCGACCTTTACCCATTATAGCCTGCCCGAGCTGCGCAGGATGCTGGGTGAGCCCTGGGCGGAACGGCTGATCGAACGGCAGACGCGGGCGAATGACCGCGTATCGAGCATGATCCGCGACTATCAGATCGACTGCGAATGGGTACAGAACGGTTATGTGATGGGCGCACCGCATAAGGGCGCCATGGATGAGATCAGGCGCAAGGTCGAGACCTATAATGCGGTGGGCGCGAAAACCCGGCTGCTCGACCGTGACGAGGTGGAAGCGGTCACCGGCAGTCCGCGTTTCGACGGCGGCTGGCTGCACGAAGAGGCAGGTCACCTCAATCCGCTCGGTTACGCCCGCGGTCTCGGCCGTGCTGTCATCCAGGAGCGCGGAAAGATATTTACCGGCTCGGCGGTGACGGGTTGCGAACGCGACATAACCGGAGGCTGGAAGGTCAAGACCGATCGCGGAGAAGTGGTCGCGTCGAAAGTGATCTTTACCACTGGCGCCTATACGGTGGGTGGTTGGCCCAAGCTGGATCGGACGTTCAAGATTCAACGCGTGTTCGTGGCCGCCACGCAAATTTTGTCCGAAGAGACCCGCCGGACCGTCCTGCCGCAGAACACAACCATTCATGATGGTCGCGGCGATATCTACGTCTACAAATACAATGCCGAAGGCCGGATCGTCGCATCGATGTTTCCCATGGGACGCCGCGGCCACGACATGGCCTATACGAGACAGGTCATGAGCGAACGGCTCAAATGGCTGCATCCAAAGCTCCGGGAAGAGATCCGCTGGGAGTATTTCTGGTTCGGCGAACTCGATATGCAATATCGCACCGTACCGCGGTTTTATGGTCTGGCGCCGGGCGTTGTGGCTTTGACCGGTCTTTCGGGCCGTGGTGTGCCGACCGGCTCGATGCTCGGTTCCATTCTTTCGGAATGGGCGCTTGGCAAGCCGGAGAACGAGCTTGCCCTGAAGCTGGAACCACTGAAGGCAGCTCCCTTCTTTATGGGTTTCGCACCCGCAATGGCGCTGCGTTACTACCGGCTGCGCGACAACATATCCACGAAACTAGCTGGGGCGGAACTGCCACCCCATGCCTGAACCGGCGCGGCCACAAGGTCCGCGCCAACATTGACAAAGCAAGGAGAATTCCCGTGACAATGCCGATTTTCAACATTTCCGATGACGTGGATCTTGTTCCGGCCATGCCCGCCGAAGGCCGTGAAGGTGGTTCGTATCGTCGCCAGATATGGCAGGACCAGATCGAAAATGGCACGATCGTCGCAGTCTGGAAGGCCGAGCCCGGCATCTACAACTATCCGGGTCGTGACCTCGAGGAAACTTTTGTCGTCGTTGAGGGTGAGGCAATGTATTCGCAGGCCGAAGCCGACCCGGTGAAGATCGGTCCCGGATCGATTATCAGCATCGCCAAGGGCGTGCCAAGCCGCCTCGAAATCCTGTCGCCGTTCCGCAAGCTCGCAACTGTCATCCCGAAGCCGTGAGGTTTGGGGGAGGGGTGCCTGCAGACTTAAGGCGGGCTGTGTCCTGTATTCGCGGCACGAGGATTTAGGTCTCGCCGATCTGTCGTTCGTCACAGCGATCCGGTGCAACGCTGATGGCCCGACAATCAAAGATTTAAAGAAACAGGGCTCCGAGGAGACGCAGAGCCCTGTTTGCGTTCAATGGTTTGGGAAGCAGCTGGTGCAAAACAGGCCACTCATTTGAAACATCCTTGTGACCGTCATCCCTTTTCCCAGCCCCAGCCGGTGCGAAAAAGCGGTGCCAGGGCCAGGGCGTTGATCCCTTGCTTATGGGGGCGTGCATCGGACATACTTGCACTCGAACCACAAAGGACCAAGGGCAAGACGAGCCAGCGACGTTAGTGCCGGCTCGCGGAGCCATGCGGGAAGATTTTACCTCATGAATACGCGATTTCTCGAAACTTTCCTCTGGGCTGCACGACTGAACAGCTTTTCGGCGGCCGCGGAACGGTTGAATACCACCCAGGCGTCGGTGTCCAACCGAATTGCCGCCCTCGAAAGGGAGCTTGGCGTCGTGCTTTTCACGCGCGATGTGCGCTGCGTCAACTTGACACCTGCTGGTCGTCTGGCGCTGCAGCATGCCGAAAAGATCGTCAATCTGACCGGTGAGTTCCGACAGATCGTGAGTAGCCGGGAGGCGCTGAGAGGCACAGTGCGAATCGGTGCTGCCGACACGATCGTCTATGCTTGGTTGCCGCTGCTCATCCGCCGCATGAACGAACGTTACCCCGGCGTCAGTCTGGATCTGACCATCGACACCAGCCTGAAACTATCCCAGCGCATTCAAAACGGTGAGGTGGATGTCGGTTTCATCATGGGGCCGATCATGGCTGCAAATATCTACAATTCACCGCTCTGTACGTTCGAGTCCTGTTGGGTTGGCGCGGTTGAATTGCCGCTGCCGGAAACGGGCGTCACACTCGAAGATATCGCGCATTTTCCGTTACTTACCTTCTCGACAGGCTCGCAGCCACATCAGGCGTTGCGCGCGTTGCTCGATTCTCACGGGTTGTCCGACAGCCGCATCTATAATTCCAATTCGCTGTCGATCATGACCCGCCTTGTGGCCGCGGCCGTTGGGGTGGGCGCTTTGCCGCGTGTGCTGGTGGACGGCATCATCAAATCCGGTGAGGCGCGTATTCTCGACATTAGTCCGTCAGTACCGCCCCTCACATTTCACACCGTTTATCAGGAGCGTGGCGACAACGCGATTGCCCGGGCCATTGCCGATATGGCGACGGAAATCGTCAGTGAAACCACCACGCAATGGATGACGGCTGCCGCCTAAATTTTGCGCTGCAGCGCAAAATGATTAATCTATAAGCTTACCTTATGGGTTTCGATAGAGTTTTTCCGTTTGTAATGAAAACAGTTCCCGTTCTTAATTCTCCTCGCAACATGAGAGGAGAGCAACGTGAAAGTCTCACTTGTTCAAATGAATACCCAGAATGACAAGGCAGAAAACCTTAAGGTTGCTGCCGATCTTATTGAGAAGGCAGTCAAGGCGGATAATCCTGACCTTGTTGTTCTTCCGGAATACTTCGCATTTCTTGGAGATAATCCCCAGGAGATGCATGAGAGCGGGGAGGAATTCCCTGACGGCGAGATTTACACGCTGCTCTCGGGGCTGGCCAAGAAGCACGCGATCACGCTGCATGCCGGCTCCATCGTCGAGAAGGAAGGCAATCGCTTTTACAATTCGACGCTCGTTTTCGGGCCGGATGGCAAACAGATCGCGCGTTACCGCAAGATGCACCTGTTCGACGTCGATACGCCAAACGGCATCAGCTACCGCGAATCCGACTCCGTTGCCCGTGGCGAAGAAGTGGTGATCTACAAGGTTGGCGACAAGACGGTCGGTTGTGGCATCTGCTATGATATTCGCTTCCCTGAACTGTTTCGCGCCCTGCGGGACAAGGGTGCAGACGTCATCGTTCTGCCAGCGGCCTTCACCCTGATGACAGGCAAGGACCATTGGGAAGTTCTGGCGCGCGCCCGTGCCGTCGAAACCCAGACCTACTTTCTGGCCGTCGGCCAGATCGGCACCCATGCGGGTGGCAAGAAGGCATGCTGGGGGCATTCCATGGTCATCGATCCGTGGGGCCACATCGTCGCCCAATGCTCCGACAGCGTTGGAACGGCCGGTGCCGTCCTTGACTTCGACTATTCGGCCAAGGTGCGCGCCAACGTACCGGTGGCGAACCACCACGTTCTCTGATCGGAGAAAGACTCAATGTTTATCGCCAACCCCATGCCCGAACAGATCGGTGCCGACATCATCGAGCTTCTTGAGAAGGTCGAAGTCGCAACGATCGGTCACGTGCTTCACTCCGGCTTCGTCGATCCTGAAATCCGCGCCGTCCTTCCGGGCAAACGTGTGGCAGGCACTGCCGTCACGCTGCGCATCCCCAATGCGGATTCGACCATGCTCCACTATCTGTCGCAGTTCGTGCGTCCCGGGGATATCGTCCTCATCGACCGTTGCGGCGATACCCGTCACGCCTGCTGGGGCGGTGTCATCACCAACACCATGAAGATGGCCGGCGTTAAGGCCGGGGTCGTTGATGGCCCGGCGACCGACTTCTCGGAGTTCGCCAAGGTCGACATGCCGATGTGGTGCCGTGGTCCTTCGCCCATCACCACCAAGATCCTCGGCCTCGAAGGCGCGATCAACGTTCCGATCAGCGTCGGCGGCCAGGTGATCAATCCGGGCGATGCGATCCTGTGCGATGAAAGCGGTGTTGTCGCTCTTCATCCAAGCCAGGCTCGAGCCATGGCTGAACGCGCCATCGGCATGCAGGAAGCCGAACTCGTGCTTCTGGAGCGCCTGCGCAACGGTGAGAAATTGCCGGACATTTCTGGCGCCAACAAGCTCGTTCAGGCCAAGCTGAGCGCCTGACATCGTCTTATGGGTGGCGGATCAGTCCGCCACTCCAAATAACAATAGAGGAGAACAGGACAATGAAGAAAACAATACTTCTGAGTGGGATTCTCATGCTCGGCGCGGCCGCTCTGCCGGCGCACGCCCAGCAGACCGTGACGTTCCTCGGCTATAGCGGCCTTTTCCAGGAGCGTTACACCAAGGCGGTCATCGAACCTTTCATGGCGGCTAACCCTGATATCAAGATCGAATATTTCCCGCAGCAGGGCTCTGCTGCAATGCTCGGCTCGCTGCGCGCCCAGAAGGCTGCGCCGCAGTCCGATATCGCTCTGATGGATGTCTCTGTCGCCAAAACAGGTACGGACGAAGGTCTGTTTGACAAGATCGACGAAAGCGTAACCAAGAATGTCGCCGACCTCTATCCTAATGCCCGCTTCGAAGGCGTGGCCGGGGTTGGCGTAACGTTCGACAATCTCGTGCTCATCTACAATACCGATGCCATCAAGACGGCTCCCGACAGCTGGAACGCTCTGAAGGATAGCGCCCTCAAGGGTAAAGTCGCCATGCTGAGCGCCCCCGATATCGTCGGTATCGGTACCACCATCATCATGGACCATATGAATGGCGGCACTGATTTCATCAAGAACATCGATGCCGGCATCAATGCGATGGCTGAAGTTGCTCCGAATGTGCAGACCTGGGAGCCGAAGCCGGAAGTCTATCCGAACGTTGTCAACGGCCAGGTTTCGCTAGGCGTGGGCTGGAACGCCCGCAGCCAGGTGAATGCTGACGGTTCCAAAGGCAAGATGAAGGTGGTTCTTCCGAAGGAAGGCACGATCCTCCAGATCAACACGCTCAACCTCGTCAAGGGTGGTCCGTCATCCGAGGCTGCGCGCAAGTTCGTTGATTATGCGCTGAGCCCGGAAGCCCAGGCTGCCTTTACCGCCGCCATGTATTATGCGCCGACCAATTCCAAGTCCTCTGTCTCTGCCGATGTGAGTGAGCGCACGGTCGTCAAGGCGATGGACAAGGTCATCCCGGTGGATTGGATTGGCCTCTCGAAGGTCCGTGACCAGATTACGCAGGACTGGCGCCGCAAGGTCATTCCCCTCAGCCGTTGAGACTTCTGCGCAGAGCGCAAAAAAAGAAAGGACTTCCGCGGCTCCCATGGCAGTCGCGGAAGCAGCACACCAAAACCCTCGGATCATCTCCTCTGTCGGCGCTGGGGCGGAAGAGGTGGGAGCCGACGCGGACATGCATGCCGAGCGGCCCCCAAGGCCTGCATCGGGGGGCACCGCGAAACGGCGCAGCGAATTTTCGCCGCGCTTGCGTAGATCAAGGGCCAAGGCATTTCCGATTCCCTGCGGGTCGGAGATGTTCTGGAGAAAGGCAAGAAGCCAGAATGGGAACTTCAGATACCATGCAGCCAGGATTCCTCTCGATTCGTTCACTGACCAAGCGCTACGAGACAATCGTCGCCGTGGATAATCTCAATCTCGAGATTCCCAAGGGCGAACTGGTTGCCTTCCTCGGTCCTTCCGGCTGCGGCAAGTCGACGTCGCTGCGCATGATTGCAGGCCTCTCTCCTGTCTCCTCGGGGTCTATCCTGATCGACGGCAAGGACGTGACGAAACTTGCGCCTTATAAGCGTGACATTGGCCTCGTTTTTCAGAGCTACGCGCTCTTCCCCCACATGACGGTCCTCAAGAATGTCATGTTCGGTCTTGAAATGCGCAAAGTGCCTGCTGCCGAGGCGGAACGCCGTGCCCGTGAGGCCATTGCCATGGTGCGTCTGGAAGGGCGCGAGGACCGTCGCCCCGCCCAGCTTTCCGGAGGCCAGCAGCAGCGCGTCGCACTGGCGCGCGCCCTCGTCATCCAGCCGTCCATTCTCTTGTTTGACGAACCTCTTTCCAATCTCGACGCAAAGCTGCGCGACGAGATGCGCGCCGAGATTCGCCGTATCCAGAAACAGCTTGGCATCACTTCCATCTTCGTCACGCATGATCAGGTCGAGGCACTCAGCATGTGCGACAAGGTCGCTGTGCTCAATGGCGGGCACCTGGAACAGCTTGGCACGCCGCACGATCTCTATGAGCGCCCGGCCACTGCATTCGTCGCCTCCTTCGTCGGTCGCACCAATAGGCTGGTCGGCAATGCCGCCGGTGACCGCATCACGGTTGGCGATGCGGTGCTGCGAGCGCCCGGTGCGCACAGCGGTAAGATCGACCTGATGGTACGGCCGCATCGCATGGCCATGACCGTCGCTGGCGACGCCGTCCCCGATTTCGACGGAGCGCCCGTCAATCGCATCGCCGGCGAAGTCCGCGATGTCTATTATGCCGGCGACATCCTCCACTACGAAATCGCCGCTGGCGGGCAGACCCTGTCCGTGGAGCGCGCGACGTCCGGCGGTGAAACGCCGGTCGCAGCAGGCAGCGCGGTCAGTCTCGTCTGGCGCGTGGAGGATACTCTGGTCTTCGGAGCAAACCGATGACGGCGGCGGTCATGATCACGGCTCCCGGTGGCCGTACCTCTTCCATCGTGTTTCTCGCAACCCTTCTTCTTGGACCCATCATTGCGGTCAACGGTCTGGCCTTCGTGTTGCCCGTCTTCAACCTGCTGCTGCTTTCCTTCCGCGAAAGCCTCGGCGGCGGCGGTCTCGGGGAAGCCCATACGCTCGACAACTGGTCGTCGACACTGACCGACGGTTTTTATATCGAGCTGATTGGTCAGAGCATCCTGACCAGCCTTATGATCACCGTTCTCACGCTGCTCGCCTCCTATCCCATCGCGCTCTACCTTCACCGGGCGCAGGGTCGCTGGAAAACGCTTTTGCTGGTGCTGGTCATTTCGCCGCTGCTCACCTCGGCGGTGGTGCGCACTTATGGTTGGATCGCAATCCTGGCGGATGACGGCCTCATCAACAACATCCTCTTCGCACTGGGTGCGCAAGGCGGGGTGCGTCTGCTGTTCAACAAGATCGGCGTCGTCATCGGGCTTACCGAAATCCTGATGCCCTATATGATCCTGGCGCTCCTCGCTGGCTTCGGCAGGCTTGATCCTCGCGTCGAGGAAGCTGCGGAAACGCTCGGCGCATCGCCCTGGAAAGTGTTCTGGCGGATCATCGTGCCGCTCACCATGCCCGGCGTGGCCCTGGGTTGCCTGCTCTCCTTCGTGCTGGCCGTCAGTTCGTTTATCACTCCCAAGCTACTCGGCGGTGGCCGCGTCTTCCTTCTGGCAACGGAAATCTATGATCAGGCCATCGTGACGCTCAACTGGCCACTCGCCGCTACGCTTTCGATGATCATCCTCGTGATTTTCGGTGCCGCCCTGGTGCTCTATTCCCGGCTTCTGCGGGCCATTCTGTAAAGGAGATCGAAGATGGAAGAACGTCCCGCTCCGCTGGCGCTGAAAATTGTCGCCTTCATCATGTTCCTTTTCCTCCTTGCGCCCGTGGTGCTCGTCGTGCCGATCTCGTTTTCGGCCGACAGCTACATGACCTTCCCACCCTCCGGCTGGAGCCTGCGCTGGTATGTGGATCTCATGCACAATTCCAAGATGATCGGCGCCCTCGGCACCAGCACGCTCCTTGCGGTCATCGTTACCGTGCTGTCCATGCTGATTGCGCTGCCCGCCTCCTATGCCATCGTGCGGATGCGGGTGATTGGCGCGGATACATTGCTCGCCTTCTTCACAGCGCCGCTTCTTCTGCCGACTATCGTTCTTGGCCTTGCGATCCTGATCGTCTTTGCCGGTGCGGGCCTGCTCGGCACATTCACGGGTCTCGTGATCGCGCATCTGATCATCGTGTTGCCCTATGCGCTGCGTGTACTCACCACGTCGCTTGCGGGCCTGCCGCTGATCTACGAGGAGGCCGCCTCCACGCTCGGGGCGTCACCTCTTACCGTCTTTCGCCGCGTCACCATGCCGATGATCGCGCCTGGCATCGTTGCAACGGCAGCGCTTTCCTTTCTCGTCTCGTTCGATGAAGCAGTGATTTCGCTGTTCCTCACCGGTCCGCGCATCACGACGCTTCCCGTTGCCATGTATCAGCATGTCGAAACCCAGGCTGATCCGCTTGTTGCCGCCATCTCCGTTCTTCTGATCGTGCTCACGCTTGCCGTCGTCCTGATCGTGGACCGCACGGTGGGCCTCACGAAGACTTTCGTGAAGTAAGGGGCCGGAAAAATGGCTTATCGACAGATCGCAGCCGGCACGACCTATCGTTTCGACGATCTGAAAACCCTGATGGCAAAGGCGACGCCGGAAAGGTCCGGTGACCAATTGGCCGGGATCGCGGCGGAAGGGCCGGTGGAGAGACTGGCGGCGCAGATGGCGCTGGCCGATCTGCCGCTTTCCACCTTTGTTGCACAGGAATTGATCGCCTCGGACGATGACGAGATTTCGGCCCTGATCGCGCGCCAGCACGACGCACTGGCCTTCGCGCCGGTGTCTTCTCTGACGGTTGGTGAATTTCGCGAGTGGCTGCTCAATTCCAAGGTCGGGCACGCGGAACTTGAAGCGGTAAGTTGGGGTCTGACACCGGAAATGGTGGCGGCAGTCTCCAAGATCATGCGTCTGCAGGATCTCGTGACGGTATCGGCCAAACGGGAAGTCTTGACCCGTTTTCGCAACACGATTGGTCTTTCCGGCCGCCTTTCCACCCGCAACCAACCCAATCATCCGACTGACAGTTCCCGTGGCATCGCCATCTCGGCCATTGACGGGTTGCTGCTGGGGAGCGGCGATGCGGTGATCGGTGTTAACCCGGCCACCAGCGCTGTGACGGACTATATCCGCGTCGTGCAGTTGCTTGACGATCTGCGGCAATGGCTGGACATTCCAACCCAGACCTGCTGCCTTGGCCATGTGACGACGGCTATCAAGGCGATGGAGCGCGCTGCACCCGTCGATCTGGTTTTCCAGTCGATTGCCGGTTCCCAGAAGGCCAATGCGGGCTTCGGCATTGATCTTGCCGTTCTGCGAGAGGCTCATGAGGCTGGTCAGTCGCTGAAGCGCGGAACTATCGGCAGCGACCTCATGTATTTCGAGACGGGGCAGGGGGCTGCCCTGTCGGCCGATGCGCATTTTGGTGTCGATCAGCAAACGATGGAGGCGCGTGCCTATGCCGTGGCGCGCGAATTCTCGCCGCTTCTGGTGAATACCGTCGTCGGCTTCATCGGTCCGGAATATCTCTATAATGGCAAGCAGATCATTCGCGCCGGGCTTGAAGATCATTTCTGCGGAAAGCTGCTTGGCCTGCCAATGGGTGTCGACGTCTGCTACACCAACCACGCCGATGCCGACCAGGAAGACATGGACGTGCTGCTGACCATGCTGTGCGCCGCTGATGTGAACTTCGTCATTACCGTGCCAGGCTCGGACGACGTCATGCTGAACTACCAGACGCTTTCCCATCACGATTCAATCTATGCCCGCGAAACGCTGAAGCGTCGGCCTGCGCCGGAGTTTGAGGAGTGGCTTGTGAATATGGGCGTGACGGATGCCGCCGGCCATATGATCGAGAACCCTGCGCTGATGAACCGCGGGCTTCGCGAACTTGATTTTCTTGGAAGGGACGCCGCCTGATGCGTGACCGCCGGCCCTCCCTCATCTCCAGCCCGCCGGAACGTCTCAAGGCCCTGCGTGTGGCAACCGATGCACGCGTGGCGCTCGGCCGCACGGGTGCAAGCCCGCCCACGCGCGCGGTACAGACATTTCTGTTGGATCATGCGCAGGCGCGCCAGGCAGTGTGGCGTCCGCTGGACATTGAAAAAATGGAGCGTGACTTGCGCGCTTCGGGTGCGGATGTCGTGCATGTCGCAAGCCGCGCGCAGGACCGTGCGGATTACCTGCGCCGACCCGATCTCGGCCGTGCTCTTTCAGACGAAGGCCGTCTGGCGCTCGACGGGCAGGCCAAGGGAGCCGATGTCGCATTGGTAATCGCCGACGGGCTTTCCGCAACGGCTGTGGAGATGAATGCAGTGCCGGTGGCAACGGCATTGCTTAATTTACTTGCAAGCAACGGATTGACGGTTGCGCCGCTCACACTTGCCACGCAGGCACGGGTTGCGCTGGCGGATGATGTGGGAGCCGTCCTCGGCGCAAAGGTGGCGGTGATCCTGATTGGCGAGCGCCCGGGCCTTTCGGCAGCCGACAGTCTTGGCGCCTATGTCACCTTCAGGCCGGAGACCGGGCTGCCGGATTCCCGACGCAACTGCATTTCCAATATTCGTGATGGTGGCGTGCCGCCCGTCGAAGCGGCGGGGAAGATCATGACCCTGATCAGCGCCATGTGCCAGCAGGAGACAAGTGGCGTGACGCTGGTTGAATTCGAAAAGCCGCTGACGGCTTTGTTCGACTAGAAACAAAGCAGATCTCATTCATAGCCACGAACCGGCAAGGTGCATCGGCTCGATCCGTTGCGCCTGTTTATTTCGCTTTCGAACCACGAAAATAAAGGCAAGCCCATGGTCCAGAGCCTCTCCACAGCATTCGACGTCGCCGTCATCGGTGCCGGGGTGGTCGGTTGCGCGGTTGCCCGTCGTTTCGCACTGGCTGGTGCGAAGGTAGTGATCGTCGAGAAGGGGTCCGATATTCTTTCCGGGGCATCGAAGGCCAACAGCGCTATCCTCCACACCGGCTTCGATGCGCCCGAAGGCAGTCTGGAGCTGGAATTGGTGAAGGCGGGTCGGGCAGAATATCTGTCCATCTACAGGCAGATGGGCCTTAGCCTCGTTGAAACCGGCGCGTTGGTCTGTGCGTGGAATCCCGACGAGGCGCAAAGCCTGGAGGCGATCGCCGAGCAGGGGCGACGCAACGGCATTGCCGAGCTCGGTCTGCTCACGGCCCGGCAGGCCCGGGAATCCATGCCCGGCTTGTCCGACCGTCTTGTTGCAGCACTCGAAGTTCCGGGTGAACATGTCATCGATCCCTGGTCCGCGCCGCTGGGCTATCTTACGCAAGCGGTGGCGCTTGGCGCGCAGCTGGTGCGCAACGTCGAAGTCCTGTCCGGTGCGTTTGATGGCGCGTGGCGGATAGAGACGACGGCGGGTCCGATCCTTGCGGCAAGCGTTGTCAATGCGGCCGGACTGTTCGGCGATATCGTCGATGCGCGGCTGGGGCTTGTCCCAGACTTCACCATCAAGCCTCGCAAGGGACAATTCGTCGTTCTCGACAAGGCCGCCCGTCGGCACGTGCCGCGCATCGTCCTGCCCGTTCCCACCGAAATCACCAAGGGCATCGTTGTGTGTCCAACCGCCTTCGGCAACGTTCTCATCGGCCCGACGGCGGAAGAACAGGATGACCGCGAGCGTGCGACGGTAGACACGGCGGCGCTGGAAGCGTTGCTGACGCGTGGCAGGGAGATCGTTCCGGCACTCGCCTCCATTCCCGTGACCGCTATCTATGCCGGCTTGCGCCCGGCCTCCGAGAAGAAACATTACCGGATTTCCGCACGGCCGGACCGGCGCGCGATCACGCTTGGCGGCGTGCGATCCACCGGTCTCAGTGCGGCACTTGGTCTGGCGCAGCACGCTCTGGCGCTTCACGAAAGTTTCGGCACGCGCTTCATGCCCCAGCCCGCAGTGCCTCATGTGACGATGCCGAACCTGAGCGAAACCTGCGAGCGGGACTGGCAGCGCGCTGATCATGGCGAAATCGTCTGCCATTGCGAGCTTGTCACCCGCCGTGAGATCGAGGCGACATTTTCCAGCCCGGTGCCGCCGGGTGATTTCGGAGGTCTGCGGCGGCGCACCCGCGCCGGCATGGGGCGCTGTCAGGGATTTTACTGCAACGCCCGGCTGGCCGCGATGACGGGCGACCGTCTGGCTGTACCGCTTGCGGTCCGTCCGGGAGACGATCAATGAGCTCCCGGAAGCCTTTTCAGCAGATGCAAGAAAACGTTCCGGATGCAGATGTAATCGTGGTCGGCGGCGGCCCGGCGGGCGTGGCGGCAGCGCTGGAGCTAAAAGCACGCGGCGTCGCGCGTGTGACGATCCTCGAGCGTGAGCCAGCCCTTGGCGGCGCACCCCGTCATTGCACACATTCGCCTTTCGGCATGCGCGAATTTGGACGCGTTTATTTCGGCCCGGCCTATGCGCGACGTCTGCAGCGGCATGCGCAGGATGCGGGCGTTGATGTCCGCACCGGTCATTCCGTAGTGGAACTGGGACAGGACGGTACGCTGCTGGTTACGTCTGCGCGCGGCGTGGAGACGTTGAAGGCCCGGCGCATTGTGCTGGCGACCGGCGCGCGGGAAAAACCACGCTCAGCGCGGCTCCTGCCGGGCGACCGGCCGGTGGGAGTGATCACCACCGGCACGCTGCAATCCTATGTCGCCTTTCACGGCATCATGCCCTTTCGCCGGCCGCTTATCCTTGGTTCGGAACTGGTTTCCTTTTCCGCGCTTCTCACATGCCTGACGCATGGCGCGCGGCCGGTGGCGATGATCGAGCCTGAGCCGGAACCGCTGGCGCGGTCGCTTTTCCGGTGGTTTCCCCGATTGGTCGGAGTGCCTTTTCATTGCCGCGCAACACTTGTGGACATTCGTGGGAGCGGTCGTGTCGAGGAGGCCGACATCCGGCTGGCAGATGGCCGTATCCTCACCGTCAAGTGCGATGGTGTTCTCCTCACCGGGCGGTTCACGCCGGAGGCTACGCTTCTGAACGCATCCCCTGTTGATGTGGCGGCAGGCAGCGATGGCCCTACGATCGATCAGGACGGCCGGATGGCCAACCCGATGTTCTTCGCCACGGGGAACGTATTGCGGGCCGTGGAAACGGGTGGCTGGTCGTTTCGCGAAGGCCGCCGCGTGGGTGCTGCCGTTGCCGACGATCTCACCTTCGAACCCTGCAACGCAAAGGCAGTGCGTATCGCTTTCGCCGACCCGCTCAAACTCGCGGTACCCACTATGGTGCGATCGGGGGGACTTGACCGGCCGGCTTTTCCCGATTTTCAGCTGCGCTTCATCAGACGTGTTCAAGGCAGGCTTTCGCTTCATCTTGATGGAACCGAAGTGTGGAGCAAGTCCGGCCGGTGGCTGCCGGAACGCCGTGTGCTTGTGCCCATTCCCCGCGCCGCAGTTGAGGCGACCCAGATTGCCTTTCACTTTCAGGAGACGAATTGATGCGCATAGCGGCGATCGATCAGGGAACGACGTCGACCCGATGCCTTGTGATAAGCGACGATGGCACGGCGCAACTCGTCTCAAGCCTGCGTCATGCACAGTTCTATCCAAACCCCGGCCATGTGGAGCATGATCCGGAAGAGCTGTTGCGCAACATCCGCGCGGTACTGGCCGATGCCGGGCCGGTAGATGCGATCGCGATCGCCAACCAGGGCGAGAGTTGCCTGGCGTGGGATGCCGAGAGTGGGGAAGCGCTGTCGCCGGTCATCGTCTGGCAGGATGCCCGCACCGCCGAAGCCCTGGCCGCGTTGCCCCAATCGGCTGCGGAACGATCGAAAGAGATTTGCGGATTGCCCCTCGATCCCTATTTTTCGGCGAGCAAACTGTCGTGGTTGTTAAGGCACAATCCGGCGGTGGCACGGGCGAGAGCCGAAGGGCGGTTGCGCCTGGGCACCACCGACGCATTCTTTCTGGATCGGCTTGCAAGCTGTTTCCGCACCGACCTTGCAACGGCCTCGCGGACGGGACTGCTTGATCTGGCAACCGGTGCCTGGAGCCCGGAACTCTGCGCTCTTCATGGGGTGCCGCTGGATTGCCTGCCCGCAATCGGTCCTGTTAATGGCGGCTTCGGTTCCATCGAGGGAACGCCCATTCGCGTTTCCATCGTCGATCAGCAGGCGGCGCTTTATGGGCACGGTTGCCGCAAACCGGGCGATTGTAAGATAACCTTCGGCACGGGCGCCTTCCTGTTGGCCATCGCTGGTCACGAACGCCCGTTGTCGGGGGAGCTTCTGCCCACCATTGGCTGGCAAAAGCAAGGCGGCGCGGCCATTTTCGCCATAGAAGGCGGGGTTTATGACGCCGGTGCCGCGCTGGAATGGGCGCGAAAGATCGGCCTTTATGTTGACAATACTGAGCTTGACGGTTTTGAGGGTTCATCGGCCGTTCGTCGTGGACTGGTGTTCGTGCCTGCATTTTCGGGCCTTGCCGCGCCATATTGGGATAGACAGGCCGTACCGCTTTTCATCGGCATGGACCACGCAACGGCGCGGAGTGAAATGGTGCGCGCCCTGCTTGAGGGCATTGCCTTGCTGACGGTTCGGTTGATCGAAGCCGCGCAGACTTTCGTTCCCATCGGCGATACGATTTCGATAGATGGCGGCCTGTCGAACAGTCGCTATTTCGCCCGTTTCCTGGCCGCTGCCAGTGGTCGGACCATCTGCGTTCCGGCCATGCGCGAGTTGACGGCGCTTGGTCTCGCGGAACTGTGCGATATCGATGTCACCGCCATGCGAAAAGATGCCGAGATATTCAAACCCGACGGATCGGTCGAAGAAGCGGATCACGCTCGCTTTGCACGCGCCATAGGCAATGCAAGGGGCTGGTCGGGCGGTTGATGTCCACTTGGAATAGCCGGTTCATCGGCAATATCGGTGTGATCCACAACGGCCGCCCGCTCTAGCGGCGGCTTGGTGGCTGAGCGTGTTGGTCCTGCAACCCGAAACCTCCACGCGCGGCGCGGCTTAAATTACCAAATCTTTAGTTGTGTACCAGTTCGCCAATACCTAGCTTTATGGCGAGGCTGCATCCGTTGTGGATATGAGCAAGGAACCGGTAAGCCGGTTTCCTGTTGTTATCCAGGAACAGAGCCTTGGTTCAAGGTCGAGATACCCGTCATGACTGCTCAGGACTGCAATTCGCGCCACTTTCGCCTGCCTCATCAGCGTAACCGAGACATTTCATGATGCGCACCGGACTGGATTTTGCACCGGGCGCGCCTGGCATAGAAGCGCGCTGGACGTCGAGCGCCAAAAACGGGGTCGGCACTGCGCTGTCGGAAGCATCGCCTATCTGGTTCACGCTCAGCCACGGCATTCTGAACGAGGTCTATTATCCGAGGATAGACAGTGCCTGCACCCGCGATCTCGGTTTTGTTGTCACTGGGCCTGAGGGTTACTTTTCGGAGGAAAAACGCGACTGCGTATCCGTCACCCGCCCTTTTAAAAGCGGAATTCCGGCATTTCACATTACCAATACGGCGACGGATGGCTCGTTCAGAATTGAGAAACAAGTGATCAGCGATCCCGCGCGGGCCAGTGTTCTTCAGCAGCTTTCGTTCATTCCCCTGAAGGGACAAATTTCGGATTATCGCGTGACTGCGCTGCTGGCACCTCATCTCGTCAATGCAGGCAATCTTAACTCGGCTTGGATTGGCGACTATGAGGGACATCAGGTCCTCTTCGCGACCGGCCGTTCACGATATCTTGCGCTTGTCTGCGATCTGCCCTGGCGGGCAGTCAGCGCCGGTTTCGTGGGTGTTTCCGATGGTTGGCAGCAGTTGCATCGGCACGGACGCATCGTTGAAGAGTACCAGCGAGCCGATGACGGAAATGTCTCGCTGGCAGGTGAGATCGACTTCAGTGATGTCAATGGCGCGGCAACATTGGCGCTCGGCTTTGGCGAGACGGAATATGCAGCGGCTGCGGCGGCCGTTTACAGTCTGAAGCATGGCTTTGAACGGGCGCACGAGGCCTACGTTGCCAACTGGCGCAACTGGCAAGACCGGCTGGAAACGCTCGACCGCGATACGCATCACGGCATCAATTCCTATCGGGTGTCGACAGCAGTGCTCGCCGCACATCGTGCCGCCGACCGGCCGGGCGCTGTTGTTGCAAGCCTTTCGATCCCTTGGGGCGCATCGAAGAGCGATGACGATCTCGGTGGCTATCACCTGGTCTGGCCGCGCGATCTGGTGGAAGCGGCCGGCGGATTTCTGGCGGCCGGCGATCACCATGAGGCGCTGGCGATCCTCAATTATCTTCGTCAGGTGCAGCAGCCATCGGGTCGCTGGCCGCAAAATCTCTGGCTGGATGGCAAACCCTATTGGCCAGGCGTACAGATGGATGAATGCGCCTTTCCGATCCTGCTGGCGGATATGCTGCATCGATATGGTCACCTGGATCATGCCACGCGGGCGGATTTTATGCCGATGATCCACCGCGCCGCAGCCTATATTCTGGCAAATGGCCCGACGACCGGGGAGGACAGGTGGGAAGAGGATGCCGGCTACAGTCCCTTCACCCTTGCCGTCGAGATCGCTGCGCTGCTTGCCGCTGCCGACCTTATCGATATGGACGGTGATGCTGCCGTAGCCGTACATCTACGGGAAACGGCTGATTGCTGGAACGAGCAGATCGAACAATGGACCTTTGCCGGTGACGAGACATTCTGCGCCGCGCTTGGCATTTCCGGCCACTATGTTCGCATCGCTTCGCCTGACGCGACCGACGTAGCTCGACCATTCGGCGATACGCCCATCCGCAACCAGACGCCGGACCGTTCCACGCTGCCGACCAGCGACGTCATCAGCCCCGATGCGCTTGCCCTTGTTCGCTTCGGCCTGCGCGCGCCTGACGATCCGCATATTCTCGCGACGATCAAAGCAATCGACCATTGCCTGCGTGCCGATCTGCCGCAGGGGCCTGTATGGTATAGATATACGGGCGATGGATATGGTGAGCACGCCGATGGAGCAGCATTCGACGGCACCGGGCAGGGGCGGCCATGGCCGCTTTTGACCGGCGAACGCGCCCATTACGAGCTTGCTGCGGGAAGGCGGGAGGTGGCCGAAGCGCTGCTGGTAACGCTGGAGAAATCGGCCGGTGGGAACGGCCTTTTCCCCGAGCAGCTCTGGGACCAGCCCGACATCCCCGAATACGAGCTTTTCTACGGCCAGCCCTCAGGAAGTGCGATGCCGCTGGTCTGGGCGCATGCTGAACATATCAAACTTCTGCGGTCGCTTGCAGATGGTTCCGTTTTCGACATGCCGCCGCAGGGTGTGGAACGATACATCCTCAACAAGACGCCTTCCCACCTTCGGATCTGGTGTTTCAATAACAAGATTGCCGGGATACCGGCCGGCAAGATGTTGCGGCTCGAACTGACGGATGATGCTGTCGTGCACTGGAGTGCGGATGGCTGGGTGACGACCAGCGACACCAGAACGATTGCTTCCGGCCTTGGCACATATTTCGTCGACTTGCCCGTTCAGGATATGGCGGCGGGCGACGCAATCGTTTTTACTTTCTTTTGGCCAAACACAGGGAATTGGGAAAACCAGGATTTCACCGTTCGCCTCGGCGAATGAAGTACATATCGCGCATTAGACAAATGGAGTGTCAGCATGCAGATCGGAATGGTTGGGCTTGGACGAATGGGCGCAAACATGGTGCGCCGTCTTCTGAAACAGGGTCATGATTGCGTGGTCTTCGACGTCAATCTCGACAATGTCGCAGCATTGGTGAAGGAAGGCGCAGTTGGCGCGACCTCGCCAGACGACCTGGTCGCGAAGCTGTCACCGCCACGCGCCGTCTGGCTAATGCTGCCGGCGGCAATAACGCCGAAAATTGCTCGTGACTTTGCCGCCAGACTGCAGGCGGGCGATGCCATTATCGATGGCGGCAACTCCTTCTACCGGGATGCCATCGATTTGGCGGCGGAATTTGCGCCCCGTAGCATCGACTTCATCGACACCGGTACATCCGGTGGCGTCTGGGGTCTGGAGCGCGGCTATTCTCTGATGATCGGTGGCCCGTTGGGTGCCGTGCAGCGGCTCGATCCGATTTTTGCTTCGCTCGCTCCCGGTGCGGGCCTGGGCATCGCGGCCGATCCCGTCACCGGCACGGCGCCAATGGGATATTTGCATTGCGGACCGTCAGGCGCAGGGCATTTCGTCAAGATGGTTCACAATGGCATCGAATACGGTGTCATGGCCGCCTATGCGGAAGGCCTGAATATCTTGAAGGCCGCGAATGCCGGCACGCAGCACCGGGAGGCCGATGCGGAAACAGCGCCGCTCGCCCACCCGCAATATTACCAGTTCGACATCGATCTTCCTGCCGTGACGGAGGTCTGGCGGCATGGGTCTGTCATCGGCTCGTGGTTGCTCGATCTGACGGCGGAGGCGCTGAAGCAGGACCCTCATCTCGACCAGTATGGCGGGCGGGTGTCAGATTCAGGCGAAGGGCGCTGGACCCTTCAGGCGGCCGTCGAAACGGGTGTTCCTGCGCCTGTTTTGGCTTCTGCCCTGTTCGAGCGCTTCTCCTCACGCGGTGAGGCGGAATTTGCCGGCAAGGTACTCTCGGCCATGCGCAATGCCTTTGGTGGCCATCTGGAAAAAGCAAAATGAGGGCGCCGGCCATGGATAAGCAGCGATCGGACGTGCTCGTGGTGTTCGGTGCCACCGGCGACCTTGCCTACAAAATGATCTTTCCTTCCCTTTACGCCATGGTGAAACGCGGCGCGCTTCAAACGCCAGTCATCGGTGTCGCCTTCGATGACTGGTCGCGCGATCAGCTGATCGCGAGGGCGCGCGACGCGGTTACCAGCCACGTCGACAAGATCGATGAAGCCGTCTTCGAAAAATTCGCTTCTCAACTGCATTACGTGTCCGGCGACTACCGCAACGAGGCGACATTCGAAAAGCTGCGCGCCGCACTCGGTGACCACGGTCATCCGCTTTATTACCTCGCCATTCCGCCGTCACTGTTTGAAACCGTCGTGACCGGGCTTGATAAGGCCGGGATAGCAGCCTCGGCGCGATTGATGGTGGAAAAACCGTTCGGCCGCGATCTTGCCACGGCGGAGGCGCTGAACCAGTCGCTGCACGCGGTTTTCGAAGAGGACGCCATTTTTCGTATCGACCATTTTCTCGGCAAGGAGGCGATTCAGAACCTTCTTTATTTCCGGTTCGCCAATGCCTTTCTTGAGCCGGTCTGGAACCGCGACCATGTTGAAAGCGTGCAGATCACCATGGCCGAGGATTTCGGCATCAAGGGACGCGGAAAGTTTTATGACGAGGTTGGATGCATCCGGGATGTGATCCAGAACCATCTCATCAACGTGTTGTTGCTACTGGCCATGGAGCCACCGGCAACAAGCGCTTCGGATGATCTTGTCGATGAGAAAGTGCAGATCCTCAAAGCCATGCCACCGCTCAGCCTCGAGGATGTGGTGCGTGGCCAGTTCGACGGTTATCTCGATGAACCCGGCGTTGCGCCCGGCTCAAGCCGCGAGACCTTTGCCGCCGTGCGGTTTTGCGTGGCCACATGGCGCTGGAACGGCGTGCCTTTCTTCATCCGCGCCGGAAAGAACCTGCCTGCCCATGCAACCGAAGTTGTGGTGCGTTTCAAGCGGCCGCCGATAGCGCTTTTCGGCGATGTTGAGGCGGCGGCCGCAAATTATGTGCGCTTCCGGCTCGGGCCAAATATCGCCATCGGCATTGGCGCGCGCCGCAAGGCTGCCGGGGACGGTATGCTCGGCGAGGCGGTGGAACTGGGCGCTGTCGATGACGGCATCGGCGACATGGCGCCTTATGAACGGCTGATCGGCGATGCGATGGCAGGCGAACGCCAGCTTTTCACCCGTAAGGATGCGGCAGAACTCGCATGGAAAATCGTTGAGCCCATTCTCGACGACCCCGCCGTGCCGCCACGCTATGCCGTAGGAAGCTGGGGTCCGGTCGAGATGGAGAGTTTCGCGCCGCCTGGCGGTTGGGTTGATCCGGAGTGACGCCCATGCCGGCAAATACCACGGACGGTAGTTCAATGACACAGGATCGGATCGTTCTAGCGATCGATATCGGCGGCAGCCACGTCAAGATCCGCTCAAGTGCCGGTGGCGACGAGCGCAAGGTCGAAAGCGGCAAGGCGATGACCGGGCCAGAAATGGTCATCGCCGTAACCGCCATGACGAAAGACATGACCTATGACGTCATCGCCATGGGATATCCCGGTCCGGTCGTCCACAACAAACCGCTTCGCGAACCGGTCAATCTGGGTACAGGCTGGGTCGGTTATGATTACGCCGGCGCTTTCCGCTGCCCCGTTCGTATCGTTAACGATGCGCTGATGCAGGCAATCGGCTCCTATCAGGGCGGGCGCATGTTGTTTCTCGGTCTCGGAACAGGCCTGGGGGCTGCGATGATCGTCGAAAACGTGGCCCAGCCGATGGAGATCGCTCATCTTCCCTATCGGAAGGGCAAAACGTACGAGCACTATCTCCGAGAGGCGTATCGCGAAGAGAAGGGCAATGGCAAATGGCAAAAGCGCGTCACTGATGTCGCAGAGCGTCTGACTGCCGCCCTTGAACCGGATGAGGTGGTCATCGGCGGCGGTAATGTCGAAAAACTCGATACCCTGCCGCCCGGATGCCGCCGCGGAGACAATGCGCTTGCTTTCGAAGGCGGATTCCAGCTGTGGAAGAACCCGAACCTCATCGTCTAGCCGGTCAAATATGCCAGGTAGGCTGCTGCTTCGATAACCACGCAATCGGTGCGGCGTAGCCTCTACCTAATCGGTTGGAGGCTTCTCGGCCGACACCCACTTGTTCCGGCCTGTCTGCTTGGCGCTCAAAAGCGCAGCGTCCGCGCGTTCCAGGACGCTGCTCACGGTTCCGGCGCCCGGTGACGTTGCGATACCGATGGATATGGTGATCGAGTCAAGCAGACGGCCCCGGTAGGTGAAAGGTGCGCGCTCGACCGCGTGCCGGAGTTTCTCCGCAACCTTGATGGCATCTTCAATGCCCCCAGCCGGCATGAGCACGGTGAATTCCTCGCCGCCGAAACGGAATAGTTCACCCAGATCGCCGACAGCTTCCGACAGCACCTGGGCGACATATTGCATCACCGCATCACCGGCATCATGGCCAAACCGGTCGTTGAAGCGCTTGAAATGGTCGATGTCGAGCATCAGACATGCAAGCGAATTGGTTGGCTTTTCAATATGCCTGTTCAGCGTCTCATCAAGCGATCGACGGTTCAAAAGACCAGTCAGGGCGTCTTGCCGTGCCATGCCAACCAGCCGCTGCCGAAGCTGGAGGTTTACAACGGCAAGGCCTATATTTTCGGCGAGGAGTTCGAGATATAGCCGCTCTAACTCCAGCGTCTCGCTACTCTGCGGAATTTCGAGATACAGTAAGCCGACGGTGTCGCCCAATGCGGTGAGTGGTATGCACAGGCCTGTTCCGAAACTGCCATGTAGGTGATGGCAGACAACATCGTCTCCGCCCGGGTTGCTGGCGTGGGGACGTCCGCGACGGAGAGCCCAGCAATCGTCTATCGAAAATTCCGGGGCGGAAAACGAAGGATCGGACCATTGTCCGGTCGATTGGAGAACCGAACTGTTTTCCTTGAGAACAAGCAGGCGGCCGGCAATGGCCGGGAAAATCTGCGGCATGAATTTCGAAACGACGTCGGACAATTCTTCCTGATTCTGGCAGGCCTGAATCCGATGCATCATCTGCAGGATCAAGTCCTTGATGCGTTGATTCCTGCGGTGCTCCGCGTCAAGCCGTTCCCGTTCCAGCCCGTTGCTGCGGAAGATCCTGATAGCCTGGTTCATTTCACCGATTTCGTCACGCCGGCCTTCGTCGGGCAGGTCGATACTGTAATCCTGCCGGGCAAGGCGCGTGACGATGTTGCTCATTTTGATAAGCGGCAAGGCAACGCGTCTGCTGAGGACAAAATAGAGTACGGCCACAAACATCAGGGCGGTGAGCGCAAGCATCACCTTCGCAATCGATCCGTAGAAATCGCTTCGGTCTTTAGCCTGGTCAACCATTGCCTGCGAGCGGGCCGCAATGGCTTCTCTCAGCGTCGCGACGGTTGTCAGCAGGTCCGTATGCAGTCGATAGTGCTCATCGCCGAACAGGACCTGCTGTGCATCGTTCTGGCGGCCGGATCGATAGAAACCGATTGCATCGCGCTCCATCTTGTCCAGTGCGTCGGCGCTCTTTCGTATGTCCTGAAATGAGCCTGCCTCTTGCGGCGAAACACCAAGAGCTGCGAGTTTGTCCAGGGTGTTTTCAAGGTGCTTTTCCTGACCTTCGTCGACGTAGAATTTTGCGAGATGTTGCTCGTCGCCCCGCATGACGTAAAGACGCGCCTCTTCGGTGCGCTCGTCCGCAATGATCGCCAGTTCTTCGGCGAGATCGGTCAGTTCGAGATGATTCTGGATTGCCACCCGCTCTTGAGAAGAGCTTCTGGCCGATAGAATGAATGTGGTCGCCGATACTGTCGTGAGCACGAGGGTGACAGCATAAGCCAGGTTCGTGATGGTACTAAGTCGCATGATGGCGCCGTATGCTTGCCGCACGGCATGAAAACCGGGTGCGGCGGGGTCCAATTTCAGAGTCTGCTTATGTTAGGCCATCTCGTCAAACGGGAAGTCAACACGCGGTTAACCGTCAATATGATCTGTCGCACCGCGGGCCACTTCAGGTACCCCATGGCGATGCACCTGGACCGTCTCCACCAACGGTCACAATATCCGCCAGCGCGATTCCGGTATGTCGGCAGCGGGCCAGAAAGCCGTGTATTTAGAGGCTTTTAAAAAGCCCCGCGTAGCAACGGAATTATATTTCACGACGCATCACAAAGCCGTGAAACCTTTCGACGCATCGTTCGTTTAGCGCCCATGATCGATAATGACGCAGGACCGAAGCCGGTCGTTGGTGCCGACGAGACTGGCACCCAAACCGCATCCGAAAACGATGCCCATGAAAACGATGATCCGCTCCCGCCAGAGGAGATGGAACCTGCTTTGGGCTTGACGCCGGAGGAGGCAGAGGAGGCTCGCAGGAAATATCTGCTGAAGCGTTTCTGGATCAGCGCGCGAGGTTTCTGGAGCCGTCGCGGCGATCGGCTGGCCTGGCTGTTTTCGCTCGGGCTTCTGGCTATGATCGGCATAAATGTCGGCTTCCAGTATGGCATCAACGTCTGGAATCGCGGGATTTTTGACGCGATTGAGAAACGCGACGCGTCGACGGTCTATTTTCTCGGATCCGTTTTTCCGCTGCTCGTCCTGGGAAGTGTCTTTATCGTGACCTCGCAGGTCTATGTCAGGATGCGCATTCAGCGGCGCTGGCGTTCCTGGCTGACAAAGGCGCTCGTTGGGAGATGGATTGCGAATGGCCGCTATTATCAGCTCAATTTGATCGATGGTGACCATCAAAACCCCGAGGCAAGGCTCTCGGAGGATATGCGTATTGCCACCGAGGCGCCCGTGGATTTTGTTTCAGGTGTTATCGCTGCATTCGTGTCTGCCTCTACCTTTATCGTTGTCTTGTGGACGATTGGTGGTGCTCTCACGGTCTCTATCGCGGGTGTCTGGATCACGATCCCCGGCTTTCTCGTGATTGCGGCTGTTATCTACGCAATCATCACATCCAGTTCCATCGCCTTCATTGCCCGGAACTTCGTCAAGGTTTCTGAAGTCAAGAACCAGGTTGAAGCGGAGTTTCGCTACACGCTTACGCGCGTCAGGGAGAATGGTGAGAGCATCGCCCTGCTTGGCGGCGAAGACGAGGAGCGCAGCGATCTGGACAAGCGCTTCGGCAATGTCCGACGGCAGTGGCGTCTCATGGCGCAGCAATACATGCGCACCACGGTCGTATCGAATGGATCGATGTTGATTGCCCCCGTCGTCCCGGTTCTGTTGTGCGCGCCGAAGTTTCTCGATGGGAGCATGTCTCTCGGCGAGGTAATGCAGGCTGCTTCCGCTTTCACCATTGTTCAATCCGCATTTGGATGGCTGGTCGACAACTATCCCCGTCTGGCCGACTGGAATGCCTGCGCGCGACGTGTGGCCTCCCTGATGATGTCGCTCGATGGCCTGGAGCGGGCCGAAAAGAGCGACACTCTCGGTCGGATCGTGCGAGGCGAAACGGAAGGCGAGACAATACTCAGCCTCAAGGATGTGTCCGTTTCTCTCGGTGACGGAACGGCCGTCGTCAAGGAGACGGATGTCGAGATCGGCGCGGGTGAGAGAGTGCTTGTCGCGGGGGAATCGGGCTCGGGCAAAAGCACACTGGTTCGGGCCATTTCCGGTCTCTGGCCATGGGGTGGAGGCAGCGTCAATTTTCGCGCAGGCAGCCGATTGTTCATGCTGCCGCAGCGGCCATATATTCCGGCGGGCACGCTACGTCGGGCGGTCTGCTATCCGCAACCGGCCGAGAGCTGGACGCCGGAAGAGATCGGGGCCGCTCTCGACAAGGTCGGTCTGGGTCAACTCAAGGACAAGATTGAAGACGAGGCGCCGTGGGACCAGACCTTATCAGGTGGCGAAAAACAACGGCTGACCTTCGCACGCCTGTTGCTGAACGCCCCCGACATCATCGTTATGGACGAGGCGACGGCGGCTCTGGACGAGAAAAGTCAGGACAAGATGATGCAGACGGTAATTGATGAGCTACCCGATGCGACGATCGTAAGCGTAGCGCATCGTGCCGAACTGGAAGCGTTTCATAGCCGGAAGATCACATTGGAACGGCGGGAGGGGGGCGCAAAGCTTGTCAGCGATATCGATCTCATTCCTCGCAAGGCGAGAGGCTCCATGCTTCGGAGAATAGTCAAGCGGAGGTGATGGCACCGACGCTTGTGCTGACCTGCTTGAATGCCGGGGTAGGAGAGTTGGTGGCCGCCTCGTTGTCGTTGGGGAGAATTCACCGACCAGTTTGGCGAGAACGAACACAATGAGGGCTTGCCGCGGATCGAAGTGCAAATCGGTACTTCTGCTGTCACGGCACCCCGGAACAATCGTGCATTTTGTTGGTTGGTTGGCATCCCTAAAATGGCAACAAGGGGCAGCGTGTTATGAATAAATTCTTCACTCGCTTCGCAAGCGCTATAGCTTCATTTTCCGGCTCTCCAACGGCTTTCATGGTGGCTCTCGGAACCGTGCTCGTCTGGGGGATAAGCGGACCGCTGTTTGGGTTTTCGGAGGTCTGGCAACTGGTCATCAATACGGGTACGACAATTGTCACCTTCCTGATGATTTTCCTCGTGCAGAATTCACAGAACAGGGATTCCGCAGCGATGGAAGCAAAACTGGACGAGCTGCTGCGGGCGGTGGAGCAGGCGCGCGGTGACTTCATTGGGATCGAGCACCTCACGGAAGAGGAAATCGAAAAGATTCGTGCACGTCTCGAAAGGGAAAGGGGACCGGATAGCGATAAGCCCGCACCCCATCATGCCATGGCCCGCTTGCTTTCCCGACGTTAGTGGCATTTACCGTTGCCAGGCGCGTGTCAGTCCCGCTCTATGCGCAGAGAGAATTCGCCTCGGGTGAAAAGTGGCTCGAAGCCGTCATCGAAACGTCCGAGGCGGATCAGCCCTTTCGAGTATCGGTAGCTGTCGTAATAGAAGACTAGATTACCCCATGGCGCGTAATAAGCGATGTCGCCGGGACGTGCGTTATCGAAAGGCGTGTCAGTCACCTGCGTCAACTTTCGAGGCAGATATGCGATTTTCTCGTTGGTCGAATAGTCTTCGATCGTGAGATCGAGCGGCAGCATTTTCATGAGCTCGCGTGCCGACGGGTTGTCAAACAAGGTCGCGGTCATGCTGTGACCACCAAAGGCCATTCGGAAACTCATCAAGGATACCTCCGTTTTTGTTGCCTGACCGAACGATGCGGACGGGAAAGCTGTGGCCGCGGTAGCCAGCCCAAGAAATAGACGCCGGTCGATCATTGGAATGCTCTCATGCCGAACTGCTTTACGAGGATATTCTCGATGATTTGAATGCCAGCGCTGACGCGGCCAGGAGCAGACCTGCGCTTGCCAGGAAAGTCATGCGGTAGCCGGATGCGTCGTAGAGAAATCCGCCCACTATCGCACCGGCTGATATCGCAAGCTGGATGACCGCAACCATGAGACCACCTCCGGCTTCCGCATCCTGCGGCAGTGAGCGGGCGAGCCACGCCCACCAACCCACTGGCGCTGCGGTGGCAATCATTCCCCAGGCCGCAAGCGCTATCGCCGCGACAGGGAGACTGTTGCCGAAGGCAACAAGTATCACGGCCGTCACCGCCATCAGAGCCGGGATGACGATCAGAACGCGATACAGGCGGTCGGCGAGAAAGTAACCGATAAGGCTGGTGCCAACGATACCGGCAACGCCGATGCCCAGAAGAATGAAGGTGAGTATCGAGATATCTACTCGTGTCACAGTTTCGAGAAACGGGCGGACATAGGTGAACAGCGTGAACTGGCCCATGAAGAAGACCGAGACCGATGCCATGCCGATAGCGATCAAAGGACGGTTCAGTAGCCTGAATGCATTCTTTGACGTTTTCCCGGGGAGGGGCTTCATGGAAGGGAGGCTTGCCAGCTGCCACAGGAATGCGATCGCCGCGACGGGGACGACAGTGAAGAAGGCACCTCGCCAACCGATGATCGATCCGAGAAACGCGCCGAGCGGAGGAGCAACGACAGTTGCCAGCGCGTTACCGCTGTTAAAGATTGCAAGCGCTCGGGGAACGAGATGCTCCGGTACAAGACGCATGGCGGTCGCCACCGATATGGACCAGAACCCACCGATAACTATCCCGATGAGCGCGCGCCCGACCATGAATATTTCATAGTTCGGTGCGATCGCCACGGTCACGCCAGAAAGGGCCATCAGTGCCGTCAGAGCAAGCAACAGCAGCTTACGGTCCCACTCTCCCGCGAGATACGAGACAAAGAGGCTCGTGACGACGGCGAAAGCGCCGGAGATCGCGATCGAATGTCCGGCCGATCCTTCGCTGATGCGCAGTTCATCCGCGATCGGCGTCAGCAGGCTGAGAGGCATGAATTCAGACGCGATCAGGGCGAAAACGCAGAGCGTCATCGCCAACACACCGCCCCAATTTGCGGATCGGGATCTGGCTTCCCCTGTGGAAACTGTAGTTTCTATGGACATGGTACAGCAGCTTTTCTTGGCTATTTCTTCAACGGTCTTCCGCTGCTGATGGGAGGCAGCGAGGTGAACATAAGTCATGAAGCATCTTGCAATAAGCCGCCTGTCACGGGATGCAGTCATGAACGATGCTCATCAAAGGGTCTTGTTTAGCCGCGCCCGGCCTGCTCGTGTGTTATCCACGTCGATGCAGGGGCTCGGTTCATTCATGAATATCGCTCATGACGGCATGCCTTCGCCCCGGTCTAATCTCGCGACAATCTCCGATCTATCTTTTGAACGACGCTGCTGCATCACCCCTCAAAGCAGCTTCCCGGCCGCTCGTCACGGCAACGACAATGGAGAGTGAAGTGAGCAATCAGAACGAAAACGCTTTTACGGGAGAGGGCCAGGACATGGGCCGCCGTGGCCTTCTCAAGATTACGGGTGTCGGCATCGCCGCGATTGGCGCGGCGTCAGTGATGGCGGTTTCGAAGGCAGAGGCGCAAACGTTGAAGATGACGCAGGATTGGGACAAGGTTTTTCGGAAGAGCGAGAAGGTCGATCACCAGAAGGTCTCGTTCAAAAACCGTTATGGCATCATCCTGGCGGCCGACCTCTACATGCCCAAAACCCGCAACAGCGTCGGAAACCCCGCAATCGTGGTGAGCGGACCGTTTGGCGCGGTCAAGGAACAATCGTCCGGCCTTTACGCACAGACGATGGCCGAACGCGGTTTCGTCACTCTGGCATTCGATCCTTCCTATACAGGTGAGAGCGGCGGCGAACCGCGCAATATCGCGTCTCCCGACATCAACACCGAGGATTTCAGTGCGGCTGTGGACTACATCGGCCTGCGTCCCGAAGTCGATCGCGAACGGATCGGCGTCATCGGTGTCTGCGGCTGGGGTGGCATGGCGCTCAATGCCGTAGCCTCGGACAAGCGTGTGAAGGCCGTGGTTGCCAGCACCATGTACGATATGACCCGCGTCATGTCCAAGGGCTACAACGACAGCGTCACGCTGGAGCAGCGCACGGCGACCCTGGAACAGTTGAGCCGCCAGCGGTGGGTCGATGCGGAAAAGGGTACACCTGCCTATCAGGCAGCCTACAACGCGGAAGTCGGACCCGACGCGCCGCAGTTCATGGTCGATTATCACGACTACTACTCGACACCACGCGGTTATCATAAGCGGGCGGTCAACTCCCGTAACGCCTGGTCGCAGACAACGCCAATTTCGTTCATGAACATGCCGATCCTGAGCTACATCGCGGAAATTTCGCCGCGCCCGGTTCTATTCATTCATGGCGAGAAGGCCCATTCTCTCTATTTCGCAGAGACCGCGTATGCGGCGGCGGCCGAACCGAAGGAACTCCATGTCATTCCCGGCGCCAGCCATACGGACCTCTATGACAAGATGGATGTGATCCCCTTCACCAAGCTCGCCAGCTTCTTTGAGCAGCACCTGTCGGCTTGATACGTTCGGCAGTGACGTAACAGCTCAGGAGCCCGCCCGAAGCGGGCTCTTTTTCTGTTAGTGCGGCATGAGCATTATGCCATAATCAACAGGTCTGGATGCAGGAGGCTCATGAATGGCACGCGATACCGTCAACGATCTTGCAGCTTTCATTGCTGTTGCCCGAGAACAGAGCTTTACCCGGGCGGCGGCGAAGCTGGGCGTATCGCAGTCAGCATTGAGCCACACACTCCGCCAGCTTGAAGCCAGGTTGGGCGTGCGTCTCCTGATGCGGACGACCAGAGCGGTTTCGCCGACGGAGGCGGGCGAGCGGCTGCTAAACGGGATCGGTCCACATTTCGACGAGATCGAAGCGCATGTCGATGCGTTGAACGAACTGAGGGAAAAGCCGGCGGGAACGATCCGTATCGTCGCCGCCGAGTACGCGATCACCTATGTCCTCTGGCCCAAACTCAGGAAATTTTTGCCTCAATATCCCGACATCAAGGTCGAGCTGATCCTCGATAACGGACTGACCGACATCGTGACGGAGCGTTATGATGCGGGGGTGCGTATGGGTGAACATCTCGCGAAAGACATGATCTCCGCAAGGATCGGTCCCGACTTTTGTCTCGCTGTCGTCGGATCGCCCGCCTACTTCAAGAACCGACCACACCCCAGGCATCCCAAGGACCTGGTCGGCCATGATTGCATCAACTTCCGGCTGCCGAGTGCCGGCGGCCTTTATGTATGGGAGTTCGAGGACAAGGGCCGCGAGATCAAGATCAAGGTCGATGGTCAGCTCGCCTTCAACAACAGTTTCAATTCGCTGGAAGCCGCGCTTGACGGCTTCGGGCTTGCCTACATCCCGGAGGAAATGATCCTTCCTTATGTCGCAGACGGCCGGCTGGTTCGCGTGCTGCAGAAATATTCCCCGCCCTGGGACGGATATTACCTCTATTACCCCAGCCGTCGCCAGGCATCACCGGCGTTCGTCAGGGTTTTGGAGGCCCTGCGATATCGGGTTTGACGGGAGTTGTCGGCCCCCTGTGGATGTCCGCAACCCGGAACGATTCATGTCCGACTTTCGTCTTCTCTGCGCTCGCTGCGGCTGACAAGTCCTTATCCTAGATCAGCAGATAGCTGGCTTCAGAAATGCGTTGAACAATGGCTTGCCCTGCAAGGACGATAATGTCGCCCTCCATAGGTTGATCGGGCCGCAGCAAGTGTTTGTCGATCGTCAGCAGGAAATGCGATGAGTGCAGTTCGCCTGGGGAAATGGAGATGTAAGACCAGCGATGCCAGGCAAATGGCATGGTGGCGAGGCCCATTCCCAGCAATCCCTTGAGGCGCATCGACCATGTTGACGAGGACTTGGCGTGGCGCGCAGCATCGGTTGCAACGGCACCGTCGACAATATGCTGTTGGTTCCAGGTTGTCTGGCCATGGTTGATCTTCCATGCTTCGGGGTCATCGTTTGCCAGATCGATCCTCGATTTTACCGGCTCGGCGATCAGCGCGACGTTCGGACTGAGCAAGCGTGGAACAAAAGAAAACGGTAGGCTGCGGATTTCGCGCAGGGGCGCGTTGACGCGGATAAGCTGCGCCAGACACCGCCAGTCGAAACCCTGATGTGACGTATGGTGCGCGGGCACCCGGTCCAGCCGGTATAAGCCTGCCCAAAAAGTCTCTTTCAGATTGCCGGATTGCCGATTATAGCCCATGAGGGCCGAACCCCAGTTCTTGATCCATACGGCTGGCCCGACTTCGACGGGTACCGTAACCAGGAAAATGCGGGGACGAACGATCGCGCACACGTGCTCGATGACACGGACGGTGCGGTTGAGGTGGATATGTTCAAGCGTTTCCAGCGCGATGACGATGTCGGCCTCGATCGTTTCGTAAAGGCTCTCGTCGGTGGCGTCGCCGACGATGAAACGGCAGTTTTCGTAGTTGCTGTAGCGATTGCGCGCGGCCTCGATGAAGATTGGATCGTAGTCGATACCGACGTAATCAACGTCGAACTTTTCCAGAATATGTCCGACCGCGGTTCCGGGGCCGCAGCCGATATCCAGTATTCTGACCTTCCGATTGCCGACGTCCTTCTGCACTGTTTCGAGGACCTCAAGCAGCTTTCGATAGCGGCCTGCATGCAGAAAGCGCGTCAGCCAGTTGAAGTTCTGCATTTTTTCGTAAGTCGTCGCGAACGTACCCATCCAATCCGCCTCCATGAACCGTAGATGATGTCGTCTCGCGCTACCTGTTATCGTAAAGATCGTGCGCGACCCGGCGTTGTATTTTTGAAGTCTGGCACGGCCTGCGTGACCTGCAACTCGACCAAAAGGCTTAAGTCGGAAGCGGGGATACCCACCCTGCCTCCTCTTAAAGGCAGATGTCGACGTGGTGGACAGTGAATCAGCCAGTTCTGACCGGCCGTCCTCTCCCTTTTGGTATGCTGCCGATGCGCAGGGCCTCGTTATACCTTTCAAGGAGGCGCCATCCGGGGCCGGAACCGCTGGGAGATGTGGTGGATGGTAGACAAGAGAGCCTTGATTATCGGCGTAACCGGGCAGGACGGCGCTTATCTCAGTGAATTGCTGCTTGCCAAGGGATATATCGTGCACGGCCTGAAAAGGCGGTCTTCCTCATTCAACACCGGCCGGATCGATCATCTTTATCAAGATCCCTTCGAGGAAAACCTTCGCTTTCGTCTTCACTTCGGTGACCTGACGGACGCAACGAACCTGTGCCGGGTCATTCAGGAGGTCCAGCCCGACGAGATCTATAATCTCGGCGCCCAGAGCCATGTCCAGGTCAGCTTCGAGACGCCGGAATATACGGCAAATGCGGATGCGCTTGGCACGCTGAGGCTGCTGGAAGCCATGCGCATTCTCAACCTCGGCGACCGTTGCCGGTTTTATCAGGCGTCCACATCGGAGCTGTTCGGAGGGATGGGCACCGTTGCTCAGCACGAGGGTACGCCGTTCTATCCGAGAAGCCCCTATGCTGCGGCAAAACTCTACGCATACTGGATGACGGTCAATTACCGGGAAAGTTACGGCTTTCACGCATCCAACGGCATTCTCTTCAACCATGAGAGCCCCATTCGCGGGGAGACATTCGTCACGCGGAAAATCACGCGCGGCGTTGCTGCCATCGAACGCGGTCTCATGAGCAAGCTGCGTCTTGGTAATCTCGACGCAAAGAGGGATTGGGGGCATGCGCGCGATTATGTTGAAGGCATGTGGCGCATCGTGCAGCAGGAAATACCCGAGGACTATGTGCTCGCAACCGGCGAGGCACATACGGTGCGGGAATTCGTTGAGCTTGCTTTCGGCGTGGTCGGCAAGACCATCGAGTGGAACGGCGATGGCAGTGACGAAGTGGGATACGACGCCAAAACCGGCAATACGATCATCGAAATCGATCCCAGATATTTTCGTCCGGCGGAAGTGGATTTTCTTCTCGGCGACCCCAGCAAGGCGCGCAGGAAACTCAACTGGAGCCACTCGACTTCCTTTTGCGACCTCGTTCAGGAAATGGTCGAAGCGGATCTTCGCCTCGTGATGTTGGAAGAGGGAAGAAATGAATTCGTCGCATAAATCGCAAGAAATCCCGTTCAGCTTGAATGGCAAGCGCGTCTGGGTTGCCGGCCATACCGGAATGGTCGGCTCGGCACTCGTGCGACGTCTCCAGCGCGAAAATTGCGAAGTTCTCAAAGTCTCTCGCAGCGAGCTTGATCTGACCCGACAGTACGAGACGGAGCAATGGATGGCGGCGGCAAGACCTGAGGTCATTTTTGTCGCTGCCGCCAAGGTTGGAGGCATTGCAGCAAATGCGGCGTATCCAGCGGACTTTCTTTACACCAATACGCTAATTTCGATGAATATCATGAAATCGGCTGCCGATATCGGTGTTGAAAAGCTTCTCTGGATGGGATCTAGCTGCATCTATCCGAAATTCGCAGCGCAGCCGATCACGGAAAATGCCCTTTTGACAGGCCCTTTGGAGCCTACCAACGAGGCCTACGCGATTGCGAAGATCGCGGCGCTCAAGCTTTCCCAATTCTACTCCAGTCAGTACGGCCTGAATTGCGTCTCCGTCATGCCGACCAATATTTACGGGCTGAACGACAATTTCGATCCGCAAAGCTCACACGTCATTCCTGCGATGATCAGGAGAATGCATGAAGCGAAAATCAGCGGCCAGAACAAGATTGTACTATGGGGTACGGGCAGTCCTCTGCGTGAGTTTCTCCATGTGGACGATCTGGCGGATGCCTGTTGCTTCCTCATGAAATCATCGGCGCATTTTCCGTTGATCAACATCGGCTCGGGGCGGGAGATATCCATCCGCAATCTCGCCCATCTGATTGCAGGCATCGTCGGCTACGATGGGCAGATCGTTTTTGACACCAGCAAACCGGATGGAGCCCCCAGAAAGCTGCTAGACTGCTCGCGGCTCAACGCGCTTGGCTGGAACTCGACGGTCGAACTCAGATACGGAATTCAGGATTTGTATGAGTGGTGGCGACAACCGAAGTCGCTGCAATCGGATATGTTACGACAAGCGGCAAGATGAGATCGCCAAATGCCCTGATATTATCGATTTTGCTTGCCGCCCTTGTGCTCGCATTTTCGGGTCTCTCGTCTGCCGGGCAGCCTGCGGTGCGGGGAGGGCTAGAGCAAGAGCAAAAGCAAGGCAGCCAACCTGATCCACGCCAGTTCGGTTTCCCGATACCTGTTCCAGAACCACGATTGCCGGATGATGCGGATGCCTTCAATCCACCTTGGACAGAGGTAGGCGGCAAGGGGCCGGCAATCGCGGAAATTTCGAGAACGGCGGGCCCTGGCGAGGTTGTCTCGATGACCGGTGTCGATCTCGATGGACGAACGGGTTTCGAAGTCTTTTCGCAACACCCCGGTGCCGCGGAGGGCGTGGTGACCCCGTTGGCGCCGCTGACGGCTGACGCGACGGCGGCGACGCTGCTGCTGCCAGCCACGCTTCCCTCATGGTCCACCTACCTGATCAGGCCCCAGCGGGGCACTGTTCAAGGGCGCAGCTTCGCAATCAATCGCACGGAAAGCTGGTGGATCGGGCCCGATGCCGCAGCGCCGGGAGCCATCGTCTCGGTCTATGGACGCAACCTTTCGCGGTCCAACGGGACCAGCCAATCCTATCTCTATATCAAGCCGGTCGCTGTTGCCGGCTCGTATGTTGCGGCAACCTCCGTCAACCCCTTCAAGGTCGATTTCGAGGTGCCGGCTCTGCCACCGGGTAACTATGAAGTTTGGGTTCACAATACGCATGGCGGCCGCTTCGGCTGGAGCGGTCCGCTGACGCTTGAGGTCCTGTCGCAATCGCCATGGGCGGCGCAGGATAAAAAGCGCATCGATGCCAGGCAGTTCGGGGCAACGGGCGATGGCATGACCGACGACACCGCAGCCATCTTGCGCGCGCTCGACGCCGCGGCCGCTACGGCGCCATCGGTTTTGTATTTCCCCGCCGGGATTTATCTCGTGACAAAGCCTTTGATTGCGCCCGCCAATGTGGCGTGGTTCGGGGAAGGGGTGAACAAAACGGAGATCAGGCTGAACCACGGGATTGATCAGAGCATGGTTGTCGTTAATGGCGACGACACCCGGTTCGGAAACCTGACCCTCAATGCCAACCGCAACATTGCAGGTAAACCTCTTCTTGCTTTGCGCAACACCAAAAACATACGGCTGGATTCCGTACGTATCGACGCCTGGGGCGTGCCGGCGTTCGATGCCCAGGACACCGTAGGTCTTTTTGTGCATGCGTCCGAGCTGATCGAGAACGGATCCTTTTACGGCGCGAGCCGGCAGGTGTTTTTCTCCAACAATCGGTTTCGGATGACGGGTTACGGCGAATCCGTCGTCGCGCTATGGGGTGGGCGCGATTTCGCCATGACGGGCAACGAGCTGACAAATGCGGATGAAAGCCGCGACGACGGTCATGGCATCGGACGTTTTTTTGTTGGCCAGGCGCATTTCGGGAGCATGCGAAACCTCTATTTTGAGAAAAACATCTCGCGAAACGCCGCGCCCCACGACTGCACCAAGGTCGATTGCAACAAGGGCGAACAGATCTGCTTCGAGATCGTCGGGAGCAAGCTTAAAAACGATTTCGTCCGCGCTTCCTCGAACTCGGTTACCTTCAAGTCACTGTCGGATCTGGGGGATGCCATGCCGGGCGGCTTCGATCTCGTCATCGTTGGCGGGCGAGGGGCCGGGCAGCACCGTCACATCGCGTCGACGGACGGTTCTGTCGTTCTGCTCGAGCAACCCTGGAATGTGGTGCCGGATCGAACGAGCCGTTTTGCTCTCGCAGCGACCGCATCGAGAGCCGTGATATACGATAATGTGTTCGATGGCAGGGCAAGCTATGCGGAGCACGATTCCGATTCCACCGGCGTTCTTCTCTACGGCAACGTCTATGACGTGGTGGTCGACAGCAACCGCATCTCCCAGATGCGACACGGCATGATGACGGTTGCGCTGGACTCGACGCGGGGACTCAGCCCGTATTTCCTGCAATATTCCAACAACAGTGTGACACGCAGCAACAGCGGCCTCTATGTCGGCACGACATTCGCGGATTCCGGCGTTGCCGGCATCTGGGGCGGTCTGGGGAATATTTATCGCAGGAACAGGTTCACGGATATCGCCTATATCGGCGTCGAATATGAAACTTGGAACCATCCCGGCGCCGACTATAATGGGACGGTCTTCGATGGAAATACCTTCGCCAACGTCCGCTACGGCTTCGTAGATGCATACAAACTCATGTGGACGCACGACGGCAGCTTCAAGGCCGGACCGGCCGAACGCTCAAGGCGGATCAACACGGTGCTCTACAACAATCATTTTACCCGAGGAACGCCAGGGCCCGTTCAAAGTGCGGGCTTCGTGACGATGCATCCGCAGAACAGCTGGGTAAATGTCGGCTCTACATGGAGCGGTTTTGCAGTGGGAAACGAGGGGCCTAAGGCCGTCACCGTTAAATCGTCCTCCAATGCTGCAAGGCTGACACCTGATTGAACCGGAGTCTATTCCCCGAAAACCCCGGCAAGGTACCTCTAATGACGTATCTGCGGTGAATTGACGAGCTGCCGGAAAGTGGCGAATATGGCTCAATCACTCAAGGCAATGCGATGCCACGGGCCATTGAGATCAAGGCTCGACGGTTTTCATTTCAGGCGAGGGGACCGACGGATCGTTCGTTACTCCATGAGTGGCGAGCGATCTGTGGTTCCAGTTTGACGAGGGTAATATTCTTGCAAATTTCAATCTCAACCCGTCGGCGCAACAAGATTTGCGCGGCGCTGGTGACGGTTTGTGCCGAACGCAAATAGGCTCGCCCGGTTGAACGAGCGAGCCCTCCCAGTTACCGGGTAACCCCGGTTGCCAGGGACCCGCCAAAGTATCAGGGGGCGACGGGTTACTCTTACAAACCGCTTTTATCGTTTCGGTTCAATCTAGCTATAAGCGGTAGGGTTCGCATCCATCCATGTGCTGTGCGCCGAATTTTCGCGCTTGGGGTAAAAGTATAGGGACAAAAGCGTTAGAGTTTGAGAGACGTTACTTGGCAGCCCCGTTTTCCGCCGCCAAATTGAGCCAGGCATGCACGTCGGTCGCTGTGATCCAAATCCGTCCATCGAACGCGAACATTCCCTTCTCGATTTTGGATGCCGCTATCGTTGCAAACACGTCGACGAATTGCGCCAGACGTTGCGCATCGCACCGCGGTGGGGACTGGATGTCGTTCAGTGCATCCTGTGTCACATTGACGGGCTGCAGCCCTTTCTCGCCGTTCACGATGATGACGGCACGCTGCCTGACCATATGATAACCAACCGGAACGTTCGCAGATTCCATCTCCGTCTCCCTGGCAGTGGTACCGGTCGTTTCTATTCTGTGGAGGAAATCGAGATCCTACCGATCGGAACGCCGGCAAACTCTTTTGATTGGTGCTGGTCCTACGAGACTGCTGGAGGGCACTATTGAGGATAGCAAATTGCGACATGGCGCTATAGCTCTCCAAAAGCGGTAGCTGCTTTCAGGGCCGCTCAAGCAGGGGCGTCGGAGACGCTCGTCTCTCTTAGTTGACGCTTCCTGTGACGACTGCCGCTGAAACAGGGTCTCTGCCGGATACCGACAGGCGGACGCGCACAACGTCTCCCGCCCGGACCTGCGTATGCTCGTCCGCAGCTGTTTCGCGGTATGTACCTGCAACCTGACGCACGATGAAGAATTTGGTCTGGATCATGTCCTCGAGGCTGGAAACCCGCCGCGCCGTCGAGCCGATCTCGGCCATGGATTGAAGGCTGAAGGCCAGCTTTTTCTTCAAACGCATGATGTCCAGGGAGGTTTCCCGCAATTCGGTCGCGGCGTCATTGTGCCTTTTGCTTTTCAGATCCAGAATACGCCGCTCTACTTCGCTTTTGTTTTGTTGCGCGCGCGCCAGAAACGATGTCGATTCCAGCACCTGCTGGTTCATGGATAGCAGTTCGCGCTTACGCTCTCTCAGTGCTGATTCTGAGGCTGCACCGCGCGTGACAAGCTCCTTCGAGGCGTTGACGTCCATGTCGAGCAACTCTAGTTGCTGGGTGCGCATGACGTTGCTTTTCTGGAGCGTGTCTATTTCCTGAATGAAGTTCTGTCGTTGGACCTCGAGGTTGGTCTTTTCGTCTTGCTGCGCCGAGAGGCGAAGGCGAAACAGACTTTTTTCAGATTCTACGATCTTCTCCAGTGCGGTGCGATCCCGGACGAGTCCGATTTCGTCGCCCTTATATTCAAATTCGGTGTCGTTGAGTTCCGCTTCCAGTCGGACGCGCCGGATATCCTGCGACAGGAGTTGCATCGACATGTCTTCATATTCCTGTTGGGCAGAGATCAACTGTATGCCCGAGGTATCCCTCTGTGCATTCGACTCGCGCAATCCGCCGCCGAGTGCGAAGAGTTCAAGCACGATCATGCCGGGACGGTATTCATATTTTCCCGGCTTCTGGACGTCGCCGACAACGAAGATCGGAGCATATTCCTTGACCGCAACGGCAACGGAGCGGTTTGCCACATGGCTTGCCAGATCGCGGCTGATCCGCGCACCGATTTCGTTCACTGTCTGGTCGACCACGTTGACGTTGCCAAGAAGCGGATAACCGATCGTTCCATCTGCACTGACGGGGAAGAGGCCGGTCAGGCCCGGGTCGCCATAGACGGAGATCGTCAAGACGTCGCCGGTAGCCACCTTGTAGTTCGTGCCATCTGCGGCGGCCGGTAATTGGCAAACGGCGAGAGACAGAAAGGTGGTGCTGGCCATCATCAAGGAAAAGCCCCTGGACCTTGTCACGAAGCGCATGTTTCACCTCTCGCTATGGACGACAGCCGGGGGGCGCAGACTGGTCGCCCGTTTCCGCAGCTTGAAATGAGTATTCCAGTCCCGGAAAATCCTCGGCCAGACTGGGGGATGGCGCTTTTTCGGGCGTCGGATTCCGTTGAGGATGATGCCTGTGATCGGCCGGCCCGCGACCCGCAGTTTGATGACGGCATTTTTCATGCCCGTGCCATCTGCGACGTCCTGCCGGACCACGAATGATACGGCATCCGACAGGGTGGCGATCCGCAACAGGTCCAGGTCATGGGCAACGGATGGGGCCTCGATCAATACCAGTTCGTATCGCTGTCTCGCCTCTGCAATCAGGCCGGCGAAGCGCTTGCTTCCAAGAACAAGATTTGGCGGCAGGTCGCTTTTCTCGGCGACGATGATGTCGACCCCGGAGGCCTGATCGCGTTGGATGATGTCGTCCAGAGACACCTCACGGCTGACCGCCTGGCCAACATGCGACGTCGATCCCACATCGAATTCCCTCCCGAGAGCCGGGTTCCGCAGATTGGCATCGATCAGCAGCAGATTAACGCCGCTCATCGCAAGAGATCTGGCAAGATTGGCGATCACGAACGTCTTGCCTTCCCCATCGGCCGAAGAGGTGAAGGCTATCACTTTCGCCTTGCTCTCGGCCAACTGTATGTGGGTCTGAAGGTCGGCAAACGCGCTGTAGAAATCCGCCGCGCCGCTGCTGAATTTTCCGGGCGTGTTCTGGAGCTCTCTGAAGGAAATGCGTGGAATGCTCCCAATGACGTTCAGTCCGGTTTTCTGTTGAAGAGACGTGATGGAGCCAACGGACCGGTCCGTAAAGTTCAGGATAAAAGCTGCCGCTAAACCGGTGCTGCAACCGAGAAGAAGCGCGACCACTGCCCACAGACGCTCGTCAGGACTGGTCGGTTTACGGGAAGGCATGGCGCTCGATATGATCCGAGCCTCGGCAGTTGCGATACCGTCCTGTTCGATGGTCTGCTTGTAGCGTGCGAGGTATGTCTCGTAGATCGAGCGGTTCGCTGCTGCTTCCCGGTCAAGTTGCCCGGATTGAACCATTGCCATATCCGTCGTGGAAATGGCGCGTTGCACATCATTGAGGCTGGCCTCTACTTCCTGCCGCTGTTTTTCGTTGACCTCGATCTCGTTGCGCAATGCAGCGATGATCTGGGCGATCTCTGAATCGATTTGCTTGTTGAGTGAACTGAGCTGGGAGGATAACTGCGGCCGCTCTGGGCTCATGACGGCGCCGCTTTCATCGATCTGGGCAATGGCCCTGATGACCCTTGCCTGCTCGGCCCTTAAAAGCTGGATTGATGGTGAGGACAGAACTTCGGTGATCCCGAGCCCGTCACCGCTTTTCTGCAGTTCGAGTGCTGTGGCCAGGCGCGCCCTTGACCCCGCCAACTTGGCCTGTAGCGTTGTCAGCTCGACATTTAGACTTGAAAGACGCTGCGACTGCAACGGAAGACCACCAGTGTCTATCAATCCGGATTTTTCGCGAAATTGCGAGGCCTGGCGTTCAGACTCCTCGAGTTCCGTCCGAAGACTGACCAGCCGCTCGCCGAGCCATGCGCTGACACGCCGGGTTGCCGTTGTCTGGAGGTCGATCTGGTAGTCGATATAGGCTGCTCCGAAAGCATTGGCGACTTTCGCAGCAAGCGCCGGATCGTTGGCGTAATAGGATATGTAGATTGTATACGACCGGCCATCATTCATCACACGAACATTGGTCATGAGGTTATCGATCATTTTCGATGTCTCGGCGTCGTTGCCAAGCACGATCGCGTCGGCGTCCGCCCGGTCGGAGTTGGGTTGCCGCCCTTCGAGCAGTCGATCTTTTTGCAGGATGACGAGAACCCGTTCCGCCATGGACCTTGACCCGATGATGTCGAGTTCGGTTCGAAGCACCGGGCTTTCCTGAGGCAGCGGAGAGACCACGGATTCAGTGGGGAGCGCCTGAAGCTTGCGGACATCAAGCGCAAGGGTTGCCTCGGCCTTGTAACGGATGGGGGTTCGCGCATAGCCGATTGCCGCGATTGCGAAACTGGCGAGAAAGCAGATGAAGACGGCTCTGCGCCGCTCCCGCAGTATGGATATGAAGCGGGAAATACCTTCCTGCTCAACCGGAGATGATGACGACTGGATCATGACGGTTCCTGCTGTAAGCGGGGCGTTCGGTAGCGGTCAGTGGATGTCGTGTGCTTAGCGGTCGTACGCCATGTCGCCGATCTTGCAGGCAACTTCCGTGCGGTTCGTTGCTCCAAGCTTCTTCATGATATTGCGGATATGCACCTTGATGGTGCTTTCACAAAGGTTCAGCTCCAGAGCGATATCCTTATTCGCCTTTCCGCACCGCAAGGCCTCCGCAATAGCCGATTGACGGCTTGTAAATTTCGTCGGAGGAACGGATGCGTGTGCAGTCAGGCCGAATAGACTTTTCATGTTCATGACGCTGCTGGCCGGTATGAAACGGCCGCCCGCGATTGCAAGACTGATCGCCTGGACGCAGACGTCGATGCTGACGGAACTCGATATGTACCCGCGCACGCCAAGAGCGATGGTATCCAGAATGGTATTGATATCCTGATCGTCAGAGAGCACGACGACGGCGGCCGGAGACACGGCAGCCACAATCTCTGCAAGATCGCGGTTTGTCTCTGCAGACGGACCGGGCCAGGCGCTGACCAGAACTGCAGCAGGCATGCCGATTTCCGCGCGTGCCTGTTGCCATTCGCCGAGATTGGAGAAGGTCAGGATGCGCCTGTCCGCATATTGATAGTTGAGACTATGGGCGAGGCATTCCCGCTCCAGCATGCGACGATCTATGATGCCGATATAGCCAGCCGCACTTGCTGCGGCCTGCGGATGCAGTGTGCCTTCCGGCGGGTTTTCGGAGATGTGGTTCTGGATCATGACGACAATGCCCCCTGTATTGTTTTTGGTTTCTTTTAATTTCCGCAAAACGTCGATTTCGTACCGTAAACGGGCCTTCTGCCTGTTCAGGCGAACGTCAGCTTCCTGACGGTAAAGGCTTCCGCAAAACGTGTAGGCGCACGGCATTCCATTCCCCGCAGCCGCGCCAGACCGCGAAAGGTATCCGCATCGAACCAGTCCTTGGATCTCTGTGTTCCAAAATGCTGCAAGAGAAGCTCGACCTTCATGTTCATCGCGTCTTCGCTCAACGGCACGTAGGCGTTTCTTCTGCCGAAATCGCCGTCCCATTTCGGGATTTCGTATTCCATGATCAGGTGATTTCTGAAGATGTTGGATGTGAGCCTGTTGATTTCGCGGTGATCCTGATGCGCGTCCTCGCGGCTATGCGTGAATATGACGTCGGGACTGACTTTGTCGCGCAATGTCAGCAGCCATGACTTGATCTCGCGGCTCTGCGAGGGAAAGTAGCTGTCCTGAAACGATGCCAGTTCAATTGAGTAGGACGCTGCTTTTGCAAGAAAAGCTTCGGCGGAACTGCGTGCCTCCAGGGCGCGCTCGTTACCGGCACTGAGGACGCACCAATAGACATCGAGCAACACGCCCTTTGAAAGCAGGCTGAGTACCGTGCCTCCGACGCCGATCTCAATGTCGTCGGAGTGAGCTCCGAGACAAAGGATCGACAGACGATCACCGGCGGAAGCGAGGGACATGTTTTTCATGGCAGCAGCTTCGTGTTTGACGACTTGCGTGCCATCGACGCATCGTCTCCAATCCATGGCATGTCACCACGCTCTACCATTGCCTCCAACGTCTGCCAGTCGCGCAGCGTATCCATTGACCGCCAGAAACCCTCATGTTTGTAGGCCATCAATTTATCTTCAGAAATCAACCTCGAGAACGGTTCCAGCACGAGTTCCTCACCCTCGCGCATGTAGTCGAAAATTTCGGGTCGCATCAGGAAGTAGCCGCCGTTTATCCACATGTCGGATGTTTCCGACGACCGAAATTCCCGGACCCTTCCGCTCTCGTCGATTTCCGCCAGGTGGTAAGTGAGGGGCGGTCTGACAGCCAGAAAACAGGCGAGCTTGTCGCTCTTTTCGAATTGGGCAATCATGTCGTCGAGATCGACGTCGGTCAGGCCGTCGCTATAATTGGCAAGGAACATCTTCTCGCCCTTGAGATGATGACGTACGGCCCAGAGGCGCTCGCCTATATTGCGCCATATCCCCGTATCGATCAGGGATACGCGCCAGTCCCTTGGCAGTTCCTCAAGCAATTCCACGCGTCCGGGACTCGATATGACGCAGTCGGCATAGCTTTCCGGCCGGCTGTTCAGAAAGAATTCTTTTATGACGTGCGCCTTGTAGCCAAGGCAGAGGATGAAGTCCTCATGCCCAAAACGAGCGTAATATTGCATGACATGCCGCATGATCGGTTGAGACCCGAGCGGGATCAGCGGTTTCGGGACGCTTTCGGAATATTCCCTGATGCGAGTACCCCTGCCGCCACAGAACAAGACGACCTTCATTGTACCAACTCCTTCGGATCAATGATGGATATGTCGGGAATTGGAACGACGAATTTCCCGCCCCAGTTTCTGATGTCGTTCATTTGTGCAACGATCTCATTCTTCAGGTTCCAGGGGAGAATGAGAACGTAATCCGGCTTCATGCGCTGGATTTCGCTCACGGGCCGGATCGGAATATGCATTCCCGGCGTGAGGCGACCATGTTTGTAAGGATTGCGATCGACTGCAAAATCGATGAAATCGGTGCCGATACCGCAATAATTTAGCAGCGTGTTGCCCTTTCCCGGTGCGCCATAGGCACAGATCGATTTGCGCATCTCCTTGAGGCGGATGAGGAAAGACAGGAGGTTTCGCTTTGTCTGGCGTACGGCTTCGGAGAAGGCCGTATAGGTCTCTATTCTGTCGAGCCCGGCATTCAGCTCCCGTTCCAGGAGGCTATCCACGCGGGCTTCACGCGGGAACTTGCTGTCCTCGTGCGAGAAAAAGACCCGCAGCGAACCGCCATGTGTGGGGATCTCTTCGACATCGAAAACCTTTAGCCCATGACGGCGGGCCATTTTTTCTATGGTCAGCAATGAGAAGTAGGAAAAGTGCTCGTGATAGATGGTGTCGAACTGGTTTTCCGCGATTAGCTTTTCGATATGCGGGAACTCAAGGGTGATGACGCCTTCAGGCTTGAGCAGCACTTTCATACCGGCGACGAAATCGTTGATATCAGGCACCTGGGCAAGGACATTGTTGCCGATGATGAGATCAGCTTTTTGGCCTCTGGCCGCCATATTGGTTGCTAGAGCCTCGTTGAAAAATTCAGTCAGTGTCGGAATACCTTTGCCGATCGCCACCTTTGCGACGTTGACCGCCGGTTCAATTCCGAGCATCGGGATGTTGCTGGTCAGGAAATGTTGCAGCAGGTACCCGTCGTTGCTGGCAAGCTCGACAACGAAACTGGATTCGCCAAGCGCGAAGCGCTCGATGACCATGTCGCAGTACCGCTTTGCATGAGCGACCCAACTGTCCGAGAACGAGGAGAAATACGCGTACTCCGTGAAAATATTCTCGGGCGCCACATATTCCTGAAGCTGGACGAGGAAGCATTCGTCGCAAACGAATGCGTGGAGCGGATAAAACGGCTCGACGTCGTTGGCTGCGTCAGCTGCGACGAAGCTTTCGCAGGGCGGAGACATTCCAAGATCGACGAAGGTATGCACCAATGGCGAGCTGCAAAGACGGCAAAGCCCGACGTGATGCGTCGAGCTCAGTCTTGCAGAAAAAACTGCCTCATTATTCATCTGACGCCCCCTGATTTCATCGCATTGTCTTCGAGTGAATTTCAGAAAATTCTTTTATTAACTGGAAAAAATACTATGGATCGGGGTGGGTGACGATACTGCATTCGGCTCGAAAACGTCATCCATAAGCCGTAGGGTTATATTGGAATCCGCTAAAATTCGCTTCCGGCGGCTGGTTTCCGCAACCGAAAGGGTGACTTATTTGCCAGCCCGCCTTCAAGGTATGGTGCTGCCTATGGGTGTATTCCGGAGCCGCTGAAATGGTGGAGAATTCTTCTTGAATACGGGATTGCATCAGGAGCGCCGAATGCTGTTTGAGAAGACGAAAATCGAGGGGCTCTGGGTCGTCAATACGGTGCCTGTGCGGGACAGTCGCGGCTCTTTTGCCAGGACGTTCTGCAAACGCGAATTTGAGAGCAACGCGCTGGTATCGGACTTCAGTCAGCACAGCCTTTCTCTATCAAAGCTGAAACACACGGTACGAGGGCTGCATTTCCAGCGACCGCCGCATCAGGAGACAAAGCTGGTTTCCTGCGTCAAAGGATCGATCTGGGATGTCGCCGTCGATCTGCGCCGGGGCTCGCCCACCTATCTGCAATGGGTTGGCACGGTGTTGTCGGCCGACAATGGCGCGCAGTTCTACATTCCCGAGGGTTTTGCACACGGCTTCCAGTCGCTCAGCGACGACGTTGCTGTGTCCTATTTGATTTCGGTGCCCTATGCCGAGGCAAGTGCGGCAGGGATCCGGTATGACGAGCCCGCGATAGGTGTAGAATGGCCTGCGCCGCCCTCGGTCATATCGGAAAAGGACCTCGGTTGGCCCGCTTTGCAATGAAGGTCTAGCGCGTCAGGAAACCGAGGTTCGAGACAAGGCCCGCCTCGAGCAGCCTGCCGGCAGCGCTCGCAATATCGACAAACGGCATTTTAGACCTTTCGGCGATATCCAGTAGTGAGTTGGTTCCATCTGCGAGGTTGAGTATCCATAGATACGCCATGGTGCGGTCGTCATTCGTCTTATGGCCGCCTATCGCAGGAAAAAGCCCGTATTTTCCGAGCTGTGGCTCACCCTTGGGCCGAAGGTTCAACGGCGTCCAGTTGTCTTCGAGAGCATCGATCATGTCCATGATCATCCAAAAGGATGACTCGAGATGTTCGGGCCGGATGAAGTCGAGATTGTCGGCCGAGGTGTGATATTCGGGAAATGTTCCGAAAGCGCTTCTCTGCAATAGTCCAACCGGGAGGTTGAAGCCCGGCGAACAGAATTGGCGCTCGTCATAGCCGTAGGGAATGAAGTCGGCGATTGCCAGATGTTTACGATCCTCTCCGCAGCGGGTGCAGGCGGCGATCCGGTCGATCAGTGCATCTCCTCTGCGGCTGCGCTTGTAGTTCGGCCCGCCCCCGTCACCAATGCACGAAACCACAAGACCATGCGCAATGTTCGATATCCCGTCTTCGTTCTGCGCAAGCCATGACAGGGAGCCGATCGTTCCGGGTGCGAAGACGAACCTGTAGCTGTAATATGTGGACCTGCTTTTCAGGCCTGCGGCAAGACACGTCAGCAATGCCAGGCCTGAACAATTGTCGTTCGCGAGCGACGGGTGACAGATATGCGCGAAGAGAAGCACCTCTTTGGTGCTTTGTCCGATATGCAGATGTTCGCCGTAATACAGATTGCCTGACGCTTTTTCGGTGTCGATGACGACCTCATAGTCGCCTTCCTCTAGCTTGAGGAATTCATGATGCGACATGCAAAAGCCCCAGGCATCCGTGTAATAGGCTGTTTTGTAAGGAATGAGATCGGGTTGTGTCGGCAAGGTGTAGATGTGCGCTTGCAGTTCGGCCAGCGGCATCACACGACGTTGAGGGATGCTGTAGCTCATGAGATGCAGGTTCGACCTTTGGAAATCGATCACCTTGCGTCCCGCCGCGTTCTTCACATAGGCGTCCCGGACGTTCCATTCCTGGGGCACCGTCCAGTCGAAAACCCGCGTCCCGCTAGGGACGGCGCGCTGCTCGATATCGATATAGTCTTTAAGGATATCGATGGTGTCGCGCACGCCCTTGCCGGTGATGCTGCGACAGATCGGAAAGAGGCGGGAAGCCAGATCATGAATAGTCTGGCCGATACCTGCCTCTCTCCATGCATCGCCTGTCAGCTTTGCACCGGGCTCCATCTTGCCCATCCGGGCCTCCTGTTTAAACCGATGCCGCAATATCAGCGTTCTGGCGCGGCGCGGCCATGGGGCGGCGCAGGTTGATGTCGATATCCTTGTCGCCGATCAGCTTCTGGAGTTGGCCGATCCGCTGATAGTGCGGTCCCTCGAATTCGGCCATTGTCAGGCCGGCGCTCTTGTAGGCCCGGTAGAGTTGCTCGGCACCTGCGGCCGCCGTCCATGTCGGTTTGAACGCCGGAAGCGCACGGGCGATCTTGCCAAAATCGACGCGGTAGGAACGGGTATCGGGGCTTGCATCGCTCGCATATTGCAGCCGGCATCCAGGTACCGTGAGAGCGACGATTTCGGCGATCTCCCGGATCTGATAGTTGTGCGCATCCTGCCCGACGTTGAAAGCCTGATTGTGTATGGCATCGGTCGGCGCTTCGAGCGCAGCCAGAAAGGCGCGCGAAATATCCTCGATGTGAACGATTGGGCGCCATGGCGATCCGTCGGATTTCAGGAGGATCAGTCCTTCAGTCACCGCCCAAGCGGTCAGGTTGTTGAGGACGATATCGAAACGCAGCATGGGCGAAAGGCCATACGCTGTTGCCGGACGCATATAGACCGGCGAGAAGCCGGGGCTCGCGAGGCTTGCAATCTCCCGCTCCGCCAAGACCTTCGACGTGCCGTAGGCCGATACCGGTTTCAGCTCTGCCGTCTCGTTGACCAGTCCCTCGCCAGCGGCGCCGTAGTTGCTGCACGACGAGGCGAAGATGAAACGCTTGACGCCGGCCTGTTTTGCGGCTCGCGCTGCCCGAACGCTGCCGCGGTAATTAATCTCATAGGTAATTTCCGGATTGAGATTGCTCAGCGGATCGTTGGACAGCGCTGCAAGATGAATGACAGCGTCGAAACCTTCCATATCCGAAGGCTGGATATCGCGGATGTCCTTGCATACGCCGGGGACCTGCGGCAAAGGTCCGCCTGGAACATAAGCGCAGCGATGGTAGAATTCAGTGTCATAGCCGTGTACTTCGTGACCCGCCTTGCGCAGGATGGGTACCATGACGGAGCCGATATATCCGCGATGCCCGGTGACCAGAACGTGCATGAAATTTCCCCTCAAAATCTATTTTCGATTGCAACGAGCGTATCTTTTCAGGCGAGATCGATGCACCGCGCAAAGCGGCTGTATCGATAATGCGAACGGTCTAGGTGCCCCGGCCGGTTAAGGCTTTCGGATGCTTTCCGATAATTTGGGCATGTCGGCCATGACCAACCCATGGCTAACCTGATGCTGCGCGTTGCCGTTGAAACGCCGGAAGACGACATCGGATGGGCGTCCCGTCAGGAATTTGTCGACTCCGTATTCCAGCGCTTTACGGTAGACGACGAGCGCTCCATCGATAGCGTCAAGCGTTTTGGCTATATCCTCGTCCTCATGCGTGTAGCTTACAACGAGAGACGGTGCGAGAAGGCCGCGACGGATGGTTTCCTGCAGAAACAGCGAGCGAAAAGCCTGAGACGGCTTTCCGGTCTGGTCCAGCGTGAAGTAGCTGAGGCAGGCGGAGTGGCCTTGAATGCCGAAGTAGGAATCCAGTCCGTGCGCAATTGCGATCTGGCTGATGGCGGCGCGCAGCGAATTTCCCTGTCGGACCAGATGTGGGACCACGGGTTCCTGCGTGTAAACTTTCATGGTCGCGATGGCCGCCGCCATCGCATGCGTTTCCGCGCCATGCGTCGTCGAAAGCAGGAAGACACGGGGGGCATCGGTTTGATCGATACCGCCTCGTTCCATAAACTCCCGCTTGCCGGCAAGTGCGGAAATCGAAAAGCCGTTCCCCAGCGCCTTGCCGAAACAGGATAGATCGGGGACGATATCGTATGTCTTCTGCGCGCCACCCGCATCCCAGCGGAAGCCGGTGATCATTTCGTCGAGAATAAAAAGCGCGCCGTTTTCGTGGCAAAGCTTCTGGAGTTTGTGAAGAAACTGGTCCCGAGGCGGATCACCGCGTGACGGCTCCAAAATAAAGGCGGCGATACGACCTGGAAAGCGGTCAAACAGACTACGCGCACTCGCCAGATCATTGTAGGTGAAGCCAAGGACCAGATCCTGGATCGCCTGAGGAATGCCCGCATTCATCTCCGTTGTTCCGATGAACCAGTCGTCGGTGGAGAAAAAGGGGTGGTCGCTGCAGCGCGCGATCAGGTCACGGCCGGTAACAGCCCGTGCAAGTCGTATCGCGGCGGATGTCGCATCGGAACCGTTCTTGCAGAATTTGACCATTTCGGCTGTCTGGATCGTATCGAGAAAAGTCGAGGCGCAATCCACCTCGATCTTCGACGGGCGCGTGAAATTGCAGCCGCGGTATAGTTCCGCACGCGCCGCCTCTACGACGTCGGCATAGGCATGGCCAAGGCCGACAGCCCTATTGCCCATGCCATACTCGATATATTCATTTCCATCGACATCCCAGACATGACAGCCATATCCCCGTTCAATAAAGCCGGGAGACAGGACAGGGTACTGGTCGTCACCCTTTGCATAGGTATGTGCACCGCCCGGTATGATGTTGCGGGAGCGCTGGCGCAGTCGATCCGAGTTTTCGAAATTTTCGACGAAAGTTTGCATGGCGCAATCCCGGGTCCATATGTCCAATGACCAGAGATTACCGTATCCGGCTCGGTGGCCGTTACCCCGTCTTTATGTTGGGAATGCTAGCCGAAAGGCTTAGAGGAGATGTACAGCCTTCCCGTCATAATCGCTCCGATACGTCCGCATCATGCGGGGCCCGACACCCGCAGGCAATTATGGTTCTGCAATAGGTCCACTGCACGACACTTGATTTTAGTTTTTGAAGAGATCGGATATTTTGAAGATCACTTCTGTTCTGTTTTTGGCGCCTACTTTCTTCATGATATTGCGAATATGTACCTTTACGGTGCTTTCACGAAGATTGAGCTCGTAGGCGATGATCTTGTTTGGCTTGCCTTGCGTCAAGGCGTTGATGACGTCGACCTCACGTTGGGTGAACATGGCCGTGCGCTGTCGTTCCTTGTCTTCCGCAACCACGAGCAACTGCCTGAGATCGCTCAGATTTTCAGCTGATACGAACGCGCCGCCCGCCAATGCAAGTGAGATGGCGCCCACGCACACCGCCAGTCCTATCGACGAGGAGATGTATCCCCGAACGCCCGCGTCGAACGCCCTCATGACCTGACGCAGATCGCGGTTTTCAGCGAGAATGACGACCGGCAGATAAGGGAAGTCGGCAATGAATTCCCGCAACTCATGGAGGGATACGTCATCGCAAAAATCGCTGCGACCGACGTTGACCAGGATGCCGCTATGCTGGCCGTTTGGAGCATGTCTCCAGTCGTCGAGTGATGAAAACAACTCGACTTCCATATCAAGGCCGTATGCGATCAGGCTCTGAGCCAGACACTCACGGTCGAGCGCGCGGTCATCGATGATCGCCAGCTTTCTGACCGAAGTTTCCATAGGTTTCGAGTGCGCAACCACATGGAAATTTGATGAGAATTGGCTATGTCCGTTGTTGGGAACTGATGTCAGCATGGTATGTCCTATCCGCGCTAAAGAGTGCTTTGCGGATCTGTCTGGCTTGGCAGAGACGCAACCGAAGATTTTCTTTCTAAGATTCGGCACCACGGAAGTTTGAAGTAATTCAACCCGGAACGCCGTCATCAATCAGAACTTCGGAAGCTACTCTGTTGCGGTCTGGATTTTTCGGAATTTAAAAATCGGCCAGAAATCAACAGACGTGGCACTACCCGAATTTCGACTCCGGCATCCTACAATGGAGTATCGCAACTGGAAAAGGTTCGGAAATTACTCACTTTTGATTGAGATTTCGAGCGGGCGTTCAATCTGGCATGATGTGGGTAGACAACCAGACACGCCATAACTGTTGAAATATAATTCTTTCAGGCCATCATCATGTTTTGCGCGACACCACTAACTATAATGGATGAATTATAATCGCGGCCGGATTGATTTATCATCCTCCATTCGTGCTTTTGTTCGCGATGTCAGCAACTTATGCGTGTTAATCGCATTTTGAAATTGCACCTCACGACAATCGGACGCGCTGCGCCCCGCATGTGACGGGGCATGGTGACTATGTATCCCTGACTGATGATCTCAAGGCCTTGATGGCTGCTTTCAAGACTTGTTGACCCACAACGCCTGACGCTTCGCAAGGGTCGATCTCTATTTGGAATGCGCGTCAATTTTAACGAGAGCGAATATGGCGGAACGCGGCGAGGATAGTAACAAGGTTCCTTCTACTTTCGAGGTAGACACCGGTTCGATGTCCGGATCACAGGAAGGACGTCCTGTTAGGATGTTCCCGATTGTCGGCGTCGGTGCTTCATCGGGTGGACTGAATGCGTTCAGAGCCCTGCTCAAAGCGTTGCCTGAAAAAACCGGCTGTGCGTTTCTTCTCGTTCAGCATCTTGACCGGTCGCATGAAAGCATGCTCGCAGAGCTTCTGGCAAGCGAAACGACTATGGTCGTAACGGAGGCTGTCAACCTTGCCTTGATAGAGCCCGAGCACGTCTATGTCATTCCACCAAAATTCCTGATGTCGGTTGACGGAGGAAGGATATATCTGTCGCCCCGGCGTGAACTGCATGAGGCACCTCTGCCGTTTGATTTTCTCCTGGGTTCTATGGCCAAGGAATTCGGGCCATGGGCGATAGCAGCTGTCCTGTCCGGCACGGGGTCAGATGGCTCATTCGGCGTCCAGCAGATCAGGGATTTCAAGGGACTTGTTCTGGTGCAGGAGCCTCAAGAGGCACAGTTTGGCGGCATGCCCGAAAGTGTCATTTCGCTGGGCATTGGCGCTACGGTTTTACCGGTCGAAGAGATGCCTGCGGCCATCGCCAAACATATTGCGCTGCTGTCGCGGCTTCGAGCCGATCACTCGATGGTGCGCCGAATGCCCCAGCTGGACCGGATCATCGAGATATTGAGGGTTTCCACAGCGAATGATTTTTCGGCCTATAAACATGGAACGATGCAGCGCCGGGTCGAAAAACGCATGGCGGTTCTCGGTATCGAGATTGAGAAGATAGACCGGTATCTTGAGATTCTCGAAAGCAGCGAAGACGAGCGGCAAAATCTCGTCAGGGATCTCCTGATCAACGTCACCAGCTTCTTCCGCGACGGGAAGGTGTTCGACTTTCTACGCGATACCATTATTCCGGATATTCTCCACGCAAAAGCGGCTCACGAAGCAGTGCGGGTCTGGGTCGCTGGATGCAGCACGGGGGAAGAAGCATATTCTCTGGCTATTCTCTTCCTCGAGCTCATTCAGTCCATGGGCCTTCGTCTCCAGTTTCAGATGTTTGCCTCGGACGCTGATGGCGAGGCGGTCGCAATTGCCAGAGACGGACATTATTCACATGAGGCGACCAAGTCGCTGCCGACGGACTTGCTGGAAAAATATTTCGTAAGGGATGACAACGGATATACCGTGACGGCGCAACTGCGTGGGGCGGTGGTATTCACCGTGCAGAATGTCCTCAGCGACCCACCGTTCTCACGGATCGATCTAATTTCATGCCGCAACTTGTTGATTTACCTCGAAGCGGAAGCCCAAGCCAAGGTTTTGTCGCTTTTCAGGTTCGCCCTGCGGGAGAACGGCATTTTACTGGTCGGAAAATCCGAAACCGTTGGCGGAATGGATGACCGTTTCAAGCTGATTTCGGAATCCGAAAGGGTATATCGGCGTATCGGGCCGCCGGTTTTCGGTGATCTTAATTTCGGTGCGGTTGCGGGCGGAAATGTCAGAATTCCCTCTTCGCTAGGAAAGGTGACTTCAGCGTCGAGGCACAGTGCGCTTGCCGAGGCGGTTTCCCAGGTTCTGCTGGGTAGCTACGTGCCCGCCGCAATCCTCGTCAATCGGAAGTATGAGTATCTCTACTCCATCGGCCCGACAGCAAGGTTCCTGCGGATCGCTTCAGGCCCGGCATCGCATGACCTGTTCGCCATCACACCGACGGCGCTCCATAATAAGATCAGGTCTGCGATCCACCATGCGAGCCGGGATCAAAAGCCGTTCGTAGCCAAGAATGCAAAACTCGACAGCAACGGCGCACATATCGAGTTCAACATTCATGTCGAGCCGCTCTTCAGTCAGGGTGAAGAGCTGTTCCTCATATGTTTTGTGGAGGATGCTGCGCAGGCCAACGGTGTTGTCCGATCGCAGAAATCATCAACGACAGATGCGTCGCCCATTACTGAGCTTGAATTCGAACTGGAGGAGACACGGGCGGAATTGCAGGGCGCCATACGCAATCTAGAAATTGCCAGCGAAGAACAGAAGCAGATCACCGCCGAAGCACTGTCTCTGAATGAGGAGTATCAGTCGACGAATGAGGAACTCTTTACTTCGAAAGAGGAACTGCAATCCCTCAATGAAGAGCTGACAGCCCTCAACAATCAATTGCAAGAAGCGTTGGAGCGTCAGCGGGCAGTTTCCAACGATCTGCAAAATGTCCTGTACAGCACGGATGTCCCGACGCTCTTTCTTGATTCCAGCCTTCGTATACGGTTCTTCACACCCGCCACCCGTTCAGTATTCAACATCATATCCTCCGATGTCGATCGACCCCTGTCGGACCTCAGCGGCTTTGACGGCGACATTACGCTTCAAGCCGATGCAACGGCGACGCTGCTCCAAGGCAACACAATCGACCGAGAGATAGGAGGACCCGATGGCCGCTGGTATGTCCGCCGCGTCAAACCCTATCGCGGCGCGAGCGAGGCAATCGACGGAGTGGTCATCACCTTCATCGATATAAGTGCCCAGAAACAGGTTGCCGAAAGCAGGGAAGCTGCCAAGAAATTCGCCGAGCGGGCGACCGAGGCCAAGTCGCAATTCCTGTCTGCGGCAAGCCACGATCTGCGTCAGCCGCTGCAAACCTTGAAGCTGTTGCACGGGCTTTTGGAAAGGAACGTGGGTGAAGGGCAAGCACGCACTTTCGTCCAGAGGATGGGGGAGACGCTGTCCTCGATGCTGGGTATACTCAACTCTGTTCTTGACATCAACCAGATCGAAGCGGGGATGGTGGAACCGCAGATCGTGAGCTTTGCGATTGGCGATCTTCTGGGAAGGCTGTTCAAGGAATTTTATTATCCCGCTCAGGCCGCCGGGCTGCAACTCCGTGTCGTACCGTCCAGCCTTGCCGTTCGCACCGATCCCCGCCTGTTCGAGCAGATCGTTCGCAACCTTCTATCCAATGCACTGAAATACACGCCGAGCGGCAAAATTCTAGTCGGCTGTCGCCGGGTCGATGCAAAGGTTCGGTTTGAAGTGTGGGACACCGGTATAGGCATTCCCGAAAACCATATCGAGGAAGTCTTCCAGGAATACCATCAACTCGACGCATCTGCTGGCGCGGAAGACCGGGGTTTGGGGCTGGGATTGTCAATCGTCAAGCGGCTGAGCGAACTTCTGGGACTGAAGATTACGGTGCGGTCGCGATTGCATGAAGGTTCCGCGTTCATGATCGAGATCGATCGGGCGCCGGCAGGGGAGCCGCTTGCGCCATTGCGTGCGCCAGTCGATGACAATTCGCGTCAAGCGATCGCCCTGTCGTCCGCGTCGATTTTGATCATCGAAGACGAAAACGGAATGCGCGATCTGCTCAAGATCGGTCTGGAGCAAACTGGATACGTGGTCGCTGCGACCTCAACTGCTGCCGAAGCGATCGCGATTGTTCGAGGGCTGAAGTTCATGCCCGACGTTGTTCTCGCAGACTACAATCTTCCTACAGGCGGGAATGGCATAGCTGCGATTGAAGATATTCGGCAAGCACTCCGCCAAAATGTTCCGGCACTCATTCTCACTGGCGATATTTCAAGCAAGGCCCTGAGGGATTTTGCTCAGCACGAAATTCCTTATCTGCACAAGCCGGCGAAACTCAAGGACGTCATGCAGATGGTGGAGACACTGGTCGTTCGCCAAAACGGCGAGAGAGCAGGTCACATAAGCGAGCCTGAATATATGGAGCCGATGACGGGCAGGCTCATCGAAGTCATCGACGACCAGCAGGACATAAGGGACAATTTGCGCGCTCTGTTCGAAGGAGAAGGCTGGGCGGTCGCAACCTATGTTTCGGCAGAAGAGTATCTTGCAAACTACAAGCCCGACAGATCAGGCTGTCTGCTTGTCGACGCGTATCTCCCCGGCATGGGCGGCATGGAGTTGTTACGTTTGCTGAAAGAAAGACATCACCGGTTTCCGGTGATTGTGATCACGGGTCGCAGCGATGTCCGTATGGCAATCAATTCGATGCGATATGGAGCGGCCGATTTCATCGAGAAGCCTTTTTCTTACCAGGAAATATATCGGAGCGTGCAGTCGGCCCTCGAGCGATCGCGTGACGCGAACGAGCGCGAAGAGCGGCGTGAAACGGCTCGAGCCACGCTGGCGACGCTTACTCGCAAGCAACGTCAGATCCTTGACCGAATTGTTCAGGGGCAGGCCAACAAGGTCATTGCAGCCGATTTGAAGCTTAGTCAGCGCACTGTCGAGAATCATCGCGCCTCAATCATGCGCCGAACGAAATCCACGTCGTTGCCGGCGCTCTTGCGGCTTGTCCTGAATGCCGAAGAATAGGCCTTCATCATCGAAAATTTGGCCGGTCGATCACTATCGGCGGGCGATCGCTGCGCGAATGCGATGCAACGCATCAGGTCGGCGCACAAGATAACTTACCGGCGGCAGAAACGCTGAAGCGGGTCTCAGGCGGAAAGCCTGCGCGAGAAGGGCACCCGCGCCGGGCCGGCGCCGGACCAGATTGGAAAGCGCGCACCAATAGGCGCGGTCGCTCAGGCTCGTGCGACCGCGCCGGAGCAGGGTTTGGGCATTCGCAAGCAAAGCCCCCTCATTGCCAAAGAAGCTTTCGAGCGCGGCTTCGATTTCGGTATTCCAGGCAAGCACGTTATCAAGGATGGCCGATTGGTTGGCACCGTGGATACGGGTGAAATTCTGCACGGCGTCAAGTTCGACGATATCGCCCAGAACTGCGAGCCGCATCCACATCTCGACATCGTCAGTATGGCGCAGTGCTGGCCGATAGTGACCGGCATGTTGTTGAATGTGTGTTCTGGTGACAGCGAGTGGGCCTGGCACCGGGCTGCGTCCCGTCGCGCAAATTTTGGCAATGAAGTCCATGCCCCGATGAAGCTGCATGCCATTGGCATCGCTGCGAAGGCCCGATGCTATTTCGGCGTCGTCACGGAAGAAGGCGGTGCGGCCGAAGGCCATGTGCGCGCCGGGGTGATTGTCGAGCGCCTCCATCGCGCGCGCGAGTGCTCCAGGTGACAGGACATCGTCGGCGCAGATGATGGCGAAATAGTCCGCCCGGGCCCAATCAATGCCTTCGTTGAAAGACGCGTGACCGCCAAGATTCTTTGGCCGCAGGCACGTTTCGATACGGGGATTTGTTGTCGCGAGAGACCGGGCGACCGCGACACTGTCGTCTGTGGAGGCGTTGTCGATGATGAGGATACGCATGTCCGGGATGTTCTGGCCAAGGACGCTTGCTACGCATCCCTCCAGAAAGCGACCATAATTGTAGTTGGGGATGACGATATCGATGCTGCTCATGGTTCCACCGCTGCGGGAACGACGGTGTCGGGAATGGAAGCCGATACAGGTGGTTTTCCGATCTTGCGCGGACGCCCGGCAAAAGCATCGAGCGTCGAACGTATTTCGCTGACGAGTGGGTGACGCAGAAGAAAGAGGCAAGCGGCCCAGCCTGTCACCGAAAGGAGGACGGCGCCGCCAGCCTGGGCAAGGGAGTAATCGAAGCGGAATCCCATCCAGGCGGATATGGCGAGCGGCCCCGCAATCGCGGCAAGGGTCACAGCGGAACTCGGCCCGATGGCAGCGAACAGTTCGGGTAGTTTAAAGTGCGCATGGCGTCTTACCAGATAGAAGGCGACGAGCATCTGGAAGGGCAGCGTGACGAACTGGCTCAACGCTACCGCGGTGAGACCGAAGAAGCTGGCAGAGCAAAGCACAATTGCCGAGACGCTGCGGCAGACGAAATTGCCCAGAAAAGCCTCCCGGTTGGCGTTGAGAGCGATCAGCAGCGGCGTTGTCAAAACCATGGGAAACCAGAAGATCGACGCAAGCGCGAGAATCCGGGTGATCGGTACGGCGGCAAGCCACTGGTCTCCAAGAGCAAGGCGCACGATAGGATCGGCGAGAATGGCGACCATGATCAGCGACGGCCAATACAGCACAGTGATGTAACTGAGCGCGCGCAGGTAGGATCTGCGGACATCTCCACCTTCGCGAACCTCGGCGGCGAGCGCCGGGAAGGCGAAGGAAAAGATCGCCGAGAGGAAAATGCGATCGGGAATGGAGCAAACGGTATTGGCGCGATTGTAGATCGCGACCGCTGTCGGTGTCATGGCAAAGCCGAGCACCAGTTGCGGCAGGGACTCGTATAATTTGTCGACGATGGTTGCAGCGCCCCTGTAACGGCCGAATTCGGCCATACGGCGCCACGACTTCAGAGAAAGGCGTGCGGTACGCTGGGCCGGATCGGCATAGGCGGCAAGGGCGCTGGCAACGCTGTTGCCGACGAGCAGGCCGAGCGCGAAACTGACAAAGCCCCATCCATTGCTGGCAGCGAAGATCGTCACGCCAGCCATAACGACGAGGCCGGTGGTTCGGACGCGTGCGATGGTGCCGAAGGCTAGCCGGCGACGCAGCATGGAAAACGCTGGCATACCCAGGCTTTCGGCCATGACCGCGGCAATCGCCAGGATAAGATAGTGCTGGAGACTGGGCTGGTGGTAGAAAATCGCGAGATAAGGTCCGCATAGATAGAGAACGATCCCTAGAATGCCGCTGACCAGAAGCAAGAGCGTAAGCGACGTGTTGATGTCATCGCGTTCAACAACATCGAGTTGAATAAGGAAATCGGAAGAAACGAATTCGCGAAAGGCGAAGATCACCGCTGTCACCCCGTAGCCGATAACGGCAAAACCAACTTCCGCAGGCGAGAGCAGTCTCGATACGATCGCGATCAGAGCGAAATTGATCGCAATTCCGAGGTGCTGTTCAAGCATGGCCATGAAAAAGGCGCGGCGGACTTTGTGCATCGAGGGCTCCGACAGCGTCGCCGATAATCGACGGTAGCGTCAAATCTAGAGTGTGGACTTGGACCTTGGAAATCTGACCGTTGGGATGGCAGCCGGATCCGTAGGTGTAGGCCGTTTGGAGAATGTTTGTTGAGGGGCATGCAACAGCGTGCGGTCTACTCCCGTCGAGTATTGAAGAGCCTCGGTATTACGCCGAAAGCATTAGGTTGCAGGACTGCGTGTCTAAGGCGTTACGCTCTGCGGCGTTGCGACGACATCAATTGAGAGAAATTTCCGGCCGAGCAGCGCTTCCTGCTCGGAAAGCTGGCGCTTGAAGCGATCATTGGCGTGGCCAATCCTCTCCCTCACCGCACCGGCTCCAGCGAGTATCTCCTTGACCAGCTCAATGACTTCCTCGACTTCGAACGTGTCGATATGCCGGGCGAATTTCTCCTGGTCGAAATCGCTCATCAAATCACCGAACTTTCTGGCGTAACCGATTGATATCGTTGGAATGCCAAGTTTCAGAGAGCAGACAACTCCATGATATCTCGACACCACGGCAAGATCGATTGCTGCCATCTGCTGCATGATATCGCGCAGCGTTGCGGCAGAGCTGATGTCGATCTGCGACAGCTTGTCCTCGGATAGCATATCCGTCAGCAGGAACATCAAATCCGCGCAGGCGACCCTGTCGGTAACGTCCCCCATCAAAAGGGTGATGCGATGGCCTTCACCGATCAACCAGCTCACGAGACGTGAGAGCTTGTGGATGTAGGTCTTGTAAATCCTGGCGGCCTCGGGATCGTTGTGACGCCAGCCGCGATAGTCCATAACGCCGACGCCTATTCTCATTGAGCCGCCGGCGGGGCTCTGCCGGTGGGGCACAGGAACAGGAAGATCAAAGGCGATATCGGGGTAACGGTGGTCGCGCGACACGTCGACACCGATCATTTTCATATAGTTGAGCGAGAAATCGTCCCGGTAGGATCGATAGGAGGCCATCTGTGCGGCCGAGCGCAGGAACCAGCGGCTGAGACGGCTTTTCATCGGACCGGCGCCGATGCTGACAAAGGCGATCCGCGTGTTGCGAAGGCGTGCGACGAGGCACCAGCAAAACACGACAAAGGGCCAGCCGAACCACTTTTCCTGAAAATCATCGAGGATGCCGGTCCCCGGTATGATCATCAGGTCAGCCTTGTCGAAACTAAAGAGGGAACTGACCAATAGCATGAGCCGTGAAGGCACCTTGCCGAGTAGCTTGTCCAGTTGCCTCATCCACGCATTCGTTATGGGAGGCCCACCAACGCCCATCGCACGAATATTGAACTTCGCACTTACGACTGTCGGACTTGCACAGATACACAACAGATCGGCATCGGGCCTCATCCTGCGCAGATAAAGGAGCATGGCTTCCAGCGATCCGTCATTGCCCGAATTGCCAGAGCCAAATTGTCCAAGGAGAGTGATCCTCATTTATTTTCCAATCGCAGCCCCGCGCCGACACGCTCGATATGGTATTGATATCCGCTGGATCAGCACGACCCCACACCGACCTTCGGGTTGCGTCTTACGCCAAACGAATAGTCTGGCCGACGCAAACCTCTCAAAGGAAGATACAGCTAAGCCTAAGATGCAACTGACTGTCATCCCGTGGCTTTTTAGTATGTCGCCTTAGCAGCCACTCGAACCGTCCGCCGTCGATCCGTTGCGGCATGGTTGTGGATGCAGGAGCGAGAGTGTCCCATGAAGCTTGCCTATTTTGTCCTTCCTCATATTGGCGGCACCTATTCCGTCTTCAAACATCTTCGCAAAGGCCTCGCAGCCTATGGCATAGACGTGCGATGGCTCGGCGTGTGCAAGGAAACATACGGACTGCCTCTCGATCTGCAGGGTGAAAAGGCATTCGGGCAACTGCTGCGCATGCCCGTCAATCTCAGCGAACGTGAATGTGCATCGCGAATGGCGGCCGCCATCGAAGAAGGCGGGTTTGACGGGGTGATCGTCAATGTTCTTGGCGATCAGTTGCAGACGAATATCGCGCGCTATCTCCCCGAAGGTATCTTGCGTATTCTCGTCGTTCATAATATCTCACCCGGAACATACGCGGCCGCGCGTTCGGTCCGGGACTATGCCCATGTCACGATTGGCGTATCGGAGCGGTGCCGCGCCGATCTGGTCGCGCGCAACGGCTTTTCGAAGGATCGCACCTACGCAATCCCGAATGCGGTGGACAGCGATGCGTTCCGGAGCCAGGCGGTTCGGCGCGTCAACCGGGGGCCGGAACTCAAAGCTCTCTTCGTCGGCCGCATTGAAGATGCTTCGAAGGGCGTGATGTGGCTGCGGGAAATACTGGATGCCTCGCCTGAGGCAGTGCGCCTGACGATCGTCGGAGATGGGCCGGATATGGGCAGGCTCAGGCGAAGGCTAGACGGCCATGGCGATCGCGTCAGTTACGCAGGATCCGTGCAGCTTTCAGACATACCGGTCATCATGTCCAGTCACGATGTTCTCATCATGCCGTCCCGCTTCGAGGGGCTTGGCATGACGATGATAGAGGCAATGGCCGGCGGCTGCGTCCCGGTCGTGTCTCATATCCGGGGTGTGACGGACACGATTGTCGAGCCGGGCCGAAACGGCTTCCTGTTCCCGATCGGCAATTATACGGCAGCGGCTAATGCGATTGCGCGCTTGCATGCCGATCGCGACCTTCTCGAGCGGATGTCGATCGCGGGAAAGGAAATGGTTCTGAACCGCTTCAGCATCGAACGGATGGCCGCACGATATAACGAAGTCATTACCATGACACTGAACGACCGTCCCGGCCTGTCAACAGTGCTCAGGATGGAGGACTGGTCTATTCCCGCCGGTTTGAGGCCGGGCCTTCGAACCTATCTGCCGTTGCCCTTGAAAAACTGGCTTCGCGTCGTTCGTGAACGGCTCTGAAGCGATGTTCGGCGATCAGCGGCGCCTTGGACATCTGTGCGGCGTCTTCTTTTTTTGGCTTTGCATGTTTTCGGCCTGCAACGCACAGGATCCCGTTTTTCCGCTGCAGACGTCGCAGGACGGGCGCTATCTTGAAGACAGCAAGGGTCTGCCGTTCCTGATTGTCGGCGACAGTGCGTGGTCGCTCATTGGCGATACCTCCATTCCCGATGCGGAATTTTATCTGGAAACCCGAAAGCGGCAGGGCTTCAACACCGTGCTTGTATCGTTGATCGAGCATCAGTTCTCCCGCAAGGCGCCGGCGAACTTCTACGACGAGAAACCTTTCGCAGGCGATGCCTTTGAGCAACCGAACCAAGCCTATTTCGACAGGGCAGAAGCAGTCATAAAGGCAGCCGCCAGTCGCAATTTGCTGGTGCTTCTCTGTCCGGCCTATAGCGGCGCACGCGGCGGCCCCGAGGGATGGTATCAGGAAATGGTCGCGGCCGGGCCAGAAAAGCTTCGGGCTTATGGACGCTATGTCGGGCAGCGTTTTGCGAAGTACCCCAACATCATCTGGGTGCAGGGCGGGGATTACGATCCGCCAGATCGCAATCTGGTCATGGCTGTTGCAATGGGGATCGCTGAAACTGATCCTTCGGCATTGCAGACCGTGCATGGCAATCCCGATACCGTGACGAGCGATTTTTGGCGGGACGCATCCTGGCTCGATATCGATTCAGTTTATACTTACAGCAATGTCGCGGCGGCGGCGCTGGATCGTTACCGATCTGGACCAAGACGCCCTTTTTTCCTCATTGAAGGCGCATATGAAGGCGAGAACGATGTGAAGGAGCGTCAGGTTCGTCTTATTGCCTATGGTGCGCTGCTTTCAGGAGCGAGCGGTCAGCTCTTCGGCAACAATCCGGTCTGGCATTTTTCCGCCGCCGGGCTTTATGAAGCGAAGGACAGCTGGCAGGGTTCGCTGAACAGCCGTGGTGCTCAAAGCATCACCCATCTGGCCTCGCTTTTCAGACAACTGGTATGGTGGAAGCTCGTGCCCGATCAGGGCAGCTTGCTGAAAAGCGATGCGGGCGCATTCGCGGCGCGCGACAGGGAAGGATCTTTCGCCGTGCTCTATCTCGACACTCCTTCCGTTGCGATTGATCTCGACAGTTTGGCGGCAGGCGAGAAAACCCTTCGCTGGTACGATCCCTCGAATGGAATCTACATCGAACCGATCGAGCGTCTTGGCCGCAGCGGCCTTCGCAACGTGACGGTGCCGGCATTGGCGAATGCTTTCGGCTTTCAGGACTGGATTGCCGTTCTCTCCACACAGGAATGATCACTCATAAGATGCCGCTGGCTACCGAGTCGTTCATTTGTGGTCGCTTGCCGTCAAGGTCCCAAACCTAGCTCTTTCGATGGTCGATCCGGTTCGGGGGTAGGCAGGGTAGACGTTAATTTCGACACCCTCTCCCTTTGGTGGATTTCACACGCCTTTTGCCCGCATACCCCTCAGGGCCGGTGTTTTTTAGGATCGTCAGGAGGCGAGTTTCGTCGCAAATGCGCCGCCAAGGTTCAGCGTGGGGATAAGACATGTCGGGGATACTCTTCAATACCATCGCTACTTTCATTCTGTGCGTATCCCTCATCGTCGTTCTCAGGCGCCTGACCATTGTGTTTCAGCTGGTGGATCGCCCCGATTCAATCCGGAAACGCCACACGGGAGCCGTTCCGCTTTGCGGTGGCATCGCAATCTTTGCCGCTTTCGCCGTTTCCGCCTTCGTTGGTGGGTGGAGCGAGGCTCTCGGCATGAACTTCTGGCTCGGACTGGCGGTCATCCTGCTGATGGGCGTCGTCGATGATCGCCGGCCGCTGCCCGCGGCAGGACGACTTCTCATGCAACTGGCAATGGCGATCGCTCTCGTAGGCGGCGCCGATATCGGCTCTCTCTCCATCGGCGTGCTGTTCACGCAGCATTCGGATCTGTTCCTGCCGCTGTTTTTCGTCATCGGAGTTCTCTTCGTGACCGGGCTGGTGAATTCGTGGAACATGCTCGATGGTGTGGACGGGCTTGCTGGCGGCACTGCGGGTGTCGCGTTGATCTGGCTGATGGTCGTAGCGATCTTCGCAGGTATCGGCGACGTCATCCCGCCGCTCCAGGCACTCTGCGTATGCCTCTGCGCTTTTCTGGTCTTCAACATGCGCGGTCCATGGCGCGCGCGGGCGAGCATATTCCTCGGCGATGCGGGCAGTACCGCACTGGGTGCGACGATTGCTTATGTTATCGTCCTGCTGGCGACCACAAGCGCTGCCGTATCCTTTCCGGCATTGCTCTGGATCGTGATCCTGCCGATCACCGATACGCTCAGCCTGATTGTTCGCCGTATCATAAACGGCCGCAGTCCAATGTCGGCCGATCGCTGGCATTTTCATCATCTGCTGCTGGACTATGGCTTCACGCCGGCGGCGGCAACGAACACGCTGGTCGTCATTTCCTTCATTTGCGGCGGCGTCGGTTTTGCCGGGATAAAAGCCGGTATCCCGCCGGAAATGATGGCGGCCGGACTTCTCGTGCCGATTGCCCTCCACACGGCCTTCGTTCTAACCGCGACGGGCTATCTCTCGAAAACCTGGCTTCACAGGGGTAATTTCGATCTCTACCGCGAGGTGGCGCGTCTCCCTGTCTCCGCCAACGCCGCACCGGAGCCAAGAGCCATGCAATCGGCGAGTGAAGAGTAGTCGCATCATGAAAGCGCCGTGGCCCGGAACGCGAATTCCCTCGACACCGGTTTCGAAAGGACGGCTTTCGCGTTTGCGCATTTCCCAGAACATCAGAAATGTTCCGCCATTGAAACGGAACGCGATTTTACTGGGCTTGATGATGCTGAGTGCAGTCGGGCTCTACGGACTTGCCCTCGTTTCAGCGGGGTCGCTCCTTGTCGTGGAGGACCCACCTGCGCAAGCCGACGTCATCGTTGTTCTGGGCGGTGACGGTCCACCTCGAGCTGCCCAGGCCGCAAAACTATGGCACGAGGGAAGGGCGCCGCTCGTTCTGGTGACTGGTTATGGGGATTGCGACTTCATCCGCGACATGCTGGTGCGGTTGGGCGTGGATTCCGCAGCCGTCTCAACGGAATGTCTTTCGCTCAGCACCTGGGAAAACGCGACATTCTCACAGCCGATACTGACTGGAATGGGAGCAAAAAGCGCCATTCTGGTCACGAGCTGGTTTCATTCACGGCGCGCAGTAAAGCGCTTCCGGTTTGTGATGCCTCAAATTCAGTGGATTTCCCTTCCTGCGCAACGAACCGTGTCGCTGTGGCGGCTTGCCATCAACGGTGACGGTGTGCAGGTGTTCAAGGAATACGCCAAAGCGCTCCTCTACGACCTCAGAAGCAGTTTCGTGCGTGATTTTCATTCGGTTCAGGCGAGGCTCGCCTCATGAACACGCTTCTGGTTTTTTGCCTCTTTGGTGGTGTTATCCTGCTCATCTGTTGGGGAATGATGCGTCGGGAGCGAATTTACGAGTTCCCGTTTCTGACGGGCGTCATCACGTTCAGTTTCATCTTGCCCCAGGTTCCCGGACTGGCGTCAGAACGATTCTTGCCGGAAGGCGCGTTTGCAAGAACCGCAATCTTTATGATGCTGTGCCTGTTCATGTGCTGGTGGGGGTGGAGCAGAACGGCAAAACCCTTTGCATTCTTTCGTATCGATTTCGATGAAACACGTCTGCTGATCGTCGCAGCCGTTCTCTCGGTCGCAGGCGCATACTTCTATTTCAAGCTTAGCCGTTTGCCGGGAGAGTTGACCATTGCGGTGCAGATGACCGGAGTTCCGGTCATGTACATCTTCTTTTCGCGGTTGTTGAGCTATGGTCTGGCCATTGCGGTGCTTTGCCTTGCACGGCGATTTTCCTGGCTGGCGCTGGCTGTCCTTGCGTTCGATCTCGTCTTTTACCTGGATCGCATCGTGATAACTGGAAAGCGCGCCGAAGCGGTGGAACTCATCATGATGTTCGCGCTGGCATGGTGGTTTTACAAGGGATGGGCGATCCCGCGCATCTTCGTGATCGTGGCACTTTTCCTCGGCACACTGTCGATGAACAGCATGGGCGACTACCGCGCCATCACCAAGGCCAACGACGCTCCCGTGTGGGATGACATCAAGAAGATAGATTTCATCGGCAATCTCGAGAGAGTGTTCCGGGACGGCGGCGACGAGATGCGCAACGCGATCATGCGGATCGACAACACCGCAAACACCTTGCAATTCGACTACGGCAAGTTCCACTGGAACAGGCTGGTGTTCAACTTCGTGCCCGCGCAACTCGTGGGCGTGGAAGTCAAGCAATCCTTCATGCTGCCGGTGCCGGTCCAATCGCGCGACTACAATCCTGTTCTCGGCACGACCGAGACCGGAATGGCGGATGCGTTCGGATCCTTCTGGTATCTCGGGGCGTTCAAATTTTTCCTGCTCGCCTATCTGGTGCGCCGGATCTGGGTGACCGCAAACACGGGCGAGTTCGCTGCGCAATTCACCTATCTGCTGTCGATCATACCGTCCATGCACGCCATCTCGCATCAAACCGACTGGGTTCTCATGGTCTGGGTGCATATGCTGATGTTTGCAGCGCCGGCGCTGGCATTTGCCGTCATACCCGCGCGCGTGCAGCAGCGTCGATACGCGATACGATCCTTGACGTCTCAAGCCGGAGGATAGGCCATGCGCTCACGATACGACGATCCTGCCTTCCAGCATGCAACGACGCCCCTGCCGCGCTTCGGAGGTCCGACCTTTGCGCTGCATTTGCGGCTGAAACGGCTGGTCTGGATGATCGTCTGGCGGCTTCTTGCCTCCTGGACGCCGCCGCCGATGCGGCGCTGGCGCAATTTTCTCCTGCGTAGTTTCGGCGCGCGCCTGCATGCCACGGCGATGGTGCATTCCAAGGCGATCGTTTGGTGGCCTGGGCACCTCGTCATGGAGCGTCATTCATCTCTCGGACCTGGGGTGATCTGCTACAACGTCGACATGATCACCATCGGCCAATATGCCTCTGTCTCGCAACGTGCCCATCTGTGCACCGGGTCGCATGACGTTCAGGATAGCGCGTTTCCCCTCGTGACGCGGCCGGTGGTGATCGAGGAGGACGCCTGGGTGGCGGCGGAAGCCTTTGTCGGCCCCGGTGTCGTCGTCGGCAAGGGGGCTGTTTTGGGCGCGCGAGCCGTCACCGCGAAGTCATTGGAACCCTGGACGATCTATGTCGGCAATCCGGCAAGGCCAGTCGGCTCGCGTCGTCAGGAAGCGGCCGCGTCCAACGCGCTCAGCCGATAACCTTCAAGCGTGGCATGGGCGATTGCCGGCCAGGTGAATTTCTCCAGCACGAGTCGGCGGCCGTTTTCGCCCATCGTCCTCGCCTTGGCGGGATTGCTGAGCACGCTTGCCAGGCCCTTGGCAACCTCGGCCGCGTCAACCGAGACGATAACCCCGGCATCGGCAGCTCCGACTTCGGGAAAGTGACACTGGTCGGTGATAACAACAGGCGTGCCGCAGGCAAGCGCTTCGGTGATCGCCATGCTGAAACCCTCCTGTCGGCTTGGCAGGCAGAAACAGTCGGCATCGACCATGGCTTCGAGCTTCGCTTCGCCGTAGATCGCTCCGACCATAAAGACGCGGTGCCGGATGTTAAGTTTTTTCACCAGGTGCATGAAGTGGCCCTCTGCTCCACCGGGCGGGCCTGCGACGACGAGATCAACATCGACGTAGGTGTCACAGATAGCCGAAAAGGCCGAGGCAAGGATGTCGATACCCTTTTTGATGTGCAGGCGTGACAGGAACAGAATGTATCGCCTGCCGTGCGCCAGGGCGATTTTCTGCTTGAAATGTCCTCGGGCGGGCAGGGGATCGAATTCCTCGGCAAAAACACCGTTCGGAATGATCAGATTCCGTGCCTGGAAATTCAGCGGCTCGACAGCTGCCATTTCATCGACATTTAACAGGTGCAGGAACGCAGCCTCGTTCAGCATCTTGCGGTAGCACAGCATCAGGGCGATCTTCTTTTTCCACGATCGCTGGCCGAGACTCCAATGGTCCAGCATGCCGGCCGGGCAAATGCAGTAGGGCACGCCAGCGGCGCGGGCGAGCTTGGAAGCATAGAGCAGAAATGGCTCCCACACGCCGTGAATATGCATGAAGGAGGCATCTTTCAGCACGGCTTTCAGCATGCGCCGGCCCCTGAAGCAGAACAATGTCTCCAGCCTCCCGGCCGGCGGCAGGAGATGCCAGTGGATATTCTCGAAATGCGGTATGGTGCGGCCAATTTCCTTGACCTGCGCTTCAATGGCGGCGTCGCCATAGCTGACGATATTCACATCTACGCCGAGGCCGGCCTGTGCAGCGGCTAGGCGCATGGCAACGGCCTGCAAGCCGCCGTATTTGGGATCAATCGAAGCGATGACGTGGATGATCTTCATGTCTCTTGGTTCCCCAGGTATCGCGTGTCATCGGCCATGCAAAGACCCGCCGACCCAGGCAGATTCGGCCCCGACAGGGCGGCAAGAAGCCGCTCGCCATATGACTCCACGGTATGTTCGGCTGCGCGCAGGAGTGCATTGGTGGACATGCTTCGCCTGAGCTCAGGATTGTCGGCAAGCGCACGCACGGCAGTTGCGATAGCTTCCGGATCACAGACGGGAACGATGAAACCTTCGACACCATCGCGAACGACGCTGCCGGTATTTTCGGTCGTTATAACCGGCAGGCCCGCTGCCAGTGCTTCATAGACGGCGGTCGCGGAGCCTTCGCAGAGCGACGGCAGCAGGAAGACGTCCGCCCACCGAAACTCCTCGACGATCTGCGAGCGCGGAACGATCCCTCTCAGCTCGACCCATTGCGAAATCTCCTGCTTGACGTCATCGGGCACACGAACGCGGCCCGCCATCCGGAAGCGGGCGGCGCCCTCCATCAATCTGGCGGCTTCCACAACATAGGGCGATCCCTTGCGCAGCCCGACTTCGCCTACGGTCAGGACCCTGATTGGCCCCGGCATGCGCGCCGGTCTGTCGATGGCAGCGCTGGCATTGACCCCATAGGGAACGACGACACACCGGTCTTCCGGCCCGCCACATGCGATCACGTGCTTGCGGACAAATTCCGACGGGCAGACGATGACATCTGCAAGGCGCCACTCCGCTTTCTCCCGATCGGCGAATAGACGCGCATGCGGATTATCCCGCACAGGGCCGGCCCATTTGGGAAACCGCATCATTTCCTGGTCCAGAAGCGTTTCGACGACATCGCGTGGCGCGATCATTTGCTCGACTGCGGTCCAGAGGCCCTGCTGTTTTGCCGCCCGCATCTGTTCGAGTGCGTCGCCACTAAAGGCGTAGAGCCCAGCTGCGCCATGGAAGCCGCGCCGGGCCACCATTTCGGAGAAAACCGACCCGGCCCAGATCGCGTGAGAGGTTTCCTCCACAACGTCTCTCGTTCGCATGTGGCGCAGCACGGAACGGAGGCCAAAGCTGGAAAACACCGTCGTCAGCGCTGTCGGCACGCCTTTGGGCAGCCGGCCGGCCAGCCGTTTGACAGGTGCGGGATAAAGGGTCGCCGGAAACGAATTGACGATCCGGGGCCAACCTTTCGTGGCGCATATATCAGTGTAAAAATGCGCAAGGCGGCCAGCGGATGCAAATATTCTCGGCACGGCATAATGCATGCGGGCGCCGAGCTGACTGACGACGACTTTGTCTTTCATGACGAGATACCTTGAGCGATAGGTGGCCTGGAAGGCTCGACAGTCTGCAGCCCGGCGATCAGCACTGCCCAGGCATCTGCCGCCTTTTCTCGGGAATAGTCGGCACACAGCAGCCGCCGTGCCGCATCCCCCATTGCTGTCGTGGTATCCGGGTCGTCGCAGAGCTTTTCGATGGTGCCGGAGAGCTTTTCGGTCTCTCCGATTTCGACGTTGCTGCCGCATCCCTTGGCTCTGAGAACGCGCGGCACCTCTCCATCAGGGTCGCCGACGAAGATCGTTGGCCTCCCGGCCGCCAGGATTCCATAGAATTTGCTTGGAATGATGCAGTGTTCCAGTTCCGGCAGCAGCGAGACCAGATGCACATCCGCAACGCTCAGGCTTTCAGCAAGTTTCTCCACGGGCTGCAGCGGCTTGAAGATGACATTCTGAAGACCGAGATCCTGAACGACAGTCTTCACAGCCGCGTGCTGGTGTCCGCCGCCAATGAGAAGGAACCGTATATCCTGCCGGTGCTCCAGACGTTTCGCCGCTGCCAGCATAGTGCCGAACTCATGCGCCCGCCCGAAGTTTCCTGAATAGCCAACGACAAACACATCCTGCAGTCCCCACGCCTTCCGCAGGCTGTTGTCCTTGGGCAAGACAGGATAGATTTCCTCCCCATCCGACCAGTGATGCAGGACGCTGACGCGATCCTTTGCAAGGCCTTGAGTGAAGAGGAATTCCGCCATCTTGTCGGTGGGGCAGACAACCATGCCGGGGGTTCGCAGAGACCAGTTGCGTGCCTGAGTCAGCCATGGCGCAAGCCACCGTGCACGTTTCCTGAAAAATCCAAGCTCGATTGCGGTCTCGGGAAAAAGATCCATGATCCAGTTCACCATGAGTGCGCCCTTGAGGCGGATCGCGATACTGCTCATGACGGAGAGGAGCGGAGGATCGGTGCAGACAACGACCGTGTCCGTCGCCCGAACGTTGCGCAGAAGCCAGGCGAATGCCAGCACCTGAAAAAGAAGATAATCAACGCTACGGCGCATGAGGCTGTGCCGGCCGAAGCGGCCGCTTGCGAGCCGTCGGATCTGTACGCCCCGAACCGTTTCGGTTGCGGGCAACACGCTTCCGGGATGATTGTGTATTTCGCGACTTGCAACGACAGTCACATTCATTCCGCGCTGCGCCATTGAAAAGGCAAGCGATGATATCATACGGCTTGTTGCCGACTGGTCGGGGAAACCGTACCTATTCAGGAAGATCGTCCTCACGCTTTTTTCTCCCACGAACTGTCCGGTCTGAAGGAGCATTCTTGGCGAGGTGAAAACAGGCGGCAAGCTGGTCGTAAGGACTAGTGGGCTCATGATACGGAGTGGCTATTACTCCGAAGTTGGCGCCGTACTATCCTTTTGGTAGCTGAAACGCAGATGACGCCCTTATGGGTTATGAAATCCATGATGCCCCGGCCAATCAATGGCAGGGACGGCCGATGTGGATCGCGAGCTGACTGCGCGCCGTCCCGAGGCGCAGCCGCACACGACGCTCTGTGGCCTCGAACCGAAGTCCTGTCTTAGATATGGATGTAACACCGAGTTCGACCGAGCTCTCCGCCGATGCCCAGGAGAGCGGCGCCTCAATGGCGGTTCCAGGTTGTGCCCAGGCTCCGGCAGAAATCCTGCTTCCCGTGCCGAATATCGGCGTGGCGGGAGGCGTTTGATCGCGCGGTACCCGAGCCATATTTAATACGGGTGCGAAAGCAAATTTTGTTCGCTTCGCCTCTTGATTTTGAAAACACGAAAAACCAAATCGTCAGCCGCCAGTCGCTGATGACAGGACTGGCCGTGCTGGAAGCGCCGCTTTTGGCGCTTTGGTACCCATGTTGCTTCAAGGAGGATATGGTTATGGCAACATCTTACGACTATGCACCGTTGTACCGATCGAGCATCGGATTCGACCGGGTCTTCAATCTTCTCGAAAACGCCCAGCGCACCCGCTCGATCAGTGACTGGCCGCCCTATGACATTATCAGGACGGCCGAAGACAGCTATCAGATTTCTATTGCGGTGGCTGGTTTTACACGGGACGAGATCGACATCACTTTCCAGTCCAATCTCCTGACCGTGACAGGCAAGAGACAGGAGACACCCGCGGAGGGCTACCTGCACCGCGGCATTGCGGCCCGTCCGTTCGAGCATCGGTTCGAGCTCGCCGATCATGTCAGAGTGAGCGGCGCCGAACTGAAAAACGGTCTCCTTTCGATCGATCTCGTCCGCGAAATCCCGGAGGCCCTGAAGCCCCGGAAAATCGACATCCAGACCGATGCGGTTCTGGTGACGACAGTTGCCCCGGGCCAGATCGAAGCACAGAAGGCGGCTTGATTTACATTGTTGGATGAACAGGGGCGCCGTCGCGATGGCGCCCACGAATATCCGGGATGGGAAGGAGAAAGAAATGAAACCCGATATGTTCAGACAGCCTGTTTTCATTCTTGTCGGTCTCGGCTTTCCAGCGGAGGTTCGAAACGTGCTGGAGGCATACCGACATCTTTCCGAGTGGCCCGCAACAAACCGAGATAGCGCACATTCCATTGCGCTTAAGGCATGCGCTGCCGCGTTGCGCGGCGAGATTGAAGCGGAGACCGCCCGCGGTTTGTTCGTGGCCTTTGCCGAAAGACACGATCTACTTGCACCGGAAGATGGTGTCATCGCCGCGTCTCGTCTTTTGCGCGACAGAGATCCGCATGTGAATTGAGATAGACACGGTTATAAATGTGTAGCGGCTAGTTGTCCGTTATGCGGGGGCGGGATCGTGCACGGGCTCTAGAATGCCGAGCGAGCTGATTTGCCGCCCCTGCGAAAGCGATTACCGCGAAGACTGTCACGGTCTGGGTAAGGAGGACAGGTGTGCTGCCTCGAGGTTGACGAGGGTGTAACATGGCATCTTCTCGTCACCAGCGTGGCACACGTCTTTCATAGTCTGGGTCGAAGAGCTTCATATAGGCCGTATCATCGCGTTCTTTCATCGAGGTCTGTTCGTAAAGTGCCGCAAGTTCGGTGAGTTTTTGCCGATCGAGCGTCACGCCAAGTCCCGGCCCATTGGGGACATCGAGGCGACCGCCACGGAACGTGAACGGCGTGCCCTCGATCACGTCGACACCGGTCCATGGGTAATGCGTGTCGCAATCGAAGCTCAGGTTCGGCGTTGCGGCGGCAGCATGGACCATTGCCGCCAGTGTGATGCCGAGATGCGAGTTGGAATGCATGGAGACGCCAAGACCCAGTGTCTCGCAAATCTTCCCGAGATGGGTCGAGGCGCGCAATCCACCCCAATAATGGTGATCTGACAGCACAATCTGCACCGCATTTTTGCGGAAGGCCGCGGCGATCTGGTCGAATTCAAGGACGATCATGTTCGTGGCGAGCGGGATCGACGTAGCGGCTGCGACTTGTGCCATCTGATCCATACCGATGACCGGATCCTCGAGATATTCAAGGATATTCTCAAGCTTGCGTGCGATGTAGATGGCCGTGTCCACAGTCCAGCCGCCATTGGGGTCGATCCGCAGCGGATGCTTGGGAAAAGCTTCCCGAAGCTTCAGCATGGTCTCGATCTCGAGATCCGGATGCAGCACGCCACCCTTGAGCTTCAGCGACTGGAAACCGTATGTGTCGACCATCCTGCGGGCTTCGCCAACCATCTGATCAGGCGTAAGTACCTCTCCCCATTCATCCTCGGCTTCACCTATATGGGCTGCGAATTTGAAAAACAGGTAGGCGCTAAACGGAACGCTGGTACGAATGGCGCCACCAAGCAGATCCGAGACCGGCCGCCCGAGAAGCTTGCCCTGAATGTCGAGGCAGGGGACTTCAAAGGCTGAGGCAACCACGTCCGTCAACTTGTGATCGGCCACCGCCGATTTGGCATTGATGCCGCCACTGCCGGGCAATGCGGTGATGACGCGAGATTTCAGCTCGTGAAGATGAAACGGGTCGAGTCCGATCAGGGCAGGGGCCGCCCGTCGCAACCCATCCAGCGCCTTGATACTTCCGTAACTTTCACCAAGGCCGACCGTACCGTCGTCACATATGACCTCGATGACGGTGCGCAACGCATGCGGCTGATGCACGCCTTTACAGTTCAGTAGGGGCCTGTCGGGAATGGCGACCGGTGTGAGGTGAATTTCGGCTATGCGCATTAAAAAGCTCCTTGTCGCCACCAGCCGCGCGCAGCTTTTAGCGCATCGTCCAGCGGGGCCAGTTCGGGATGCCAGTGGCGTTCCCATTCCAGACTGAGAGGGATATGTCGTTCATCCGACTGTAAAAGCGAAAGCAGTTCCGCCATGGGGAAATCGCCATGGCCGGGCAATACGTAGCGTCGTCGGCCATCGCTGTCCGTGGTGCTGTCCTTGACGTGCAGATGGACGACATTTTGTGCGATGTGTTGCCAAAGGATTTTGAGATCGCTGCCTTTGGCCCAGGTGTGGTGAGTGTCCCACAAGAGCTTAGATGCTGGCACGCACGCGATGAAGTCGAGAAGCTGCTCGAAGTCCGCCAGCGCATCGTGTGTTTCGATCATGAGGTCGACATTCAGACCGCGTGATAGTCGCAGCGATTGCCAGTTGTCCAACAGGCCCGCTGCCTGTGTCATCTCATCCTGTCCCAACTGTTTGCCACCGTCGAAGATGCGCAGATAGGAAATGTTTGCGGCTTCCGCCCAATCTATAAAGGGCTCGATGGCGGAAAGATCGGTGCTGCCGAACAGCCGAATGGATGTGTTTAGGGCGGCAACCTCGAGATCACTTCCGGCCAGAAAGGCTGCAAATCTGGAAGGAGTAGCAAATTCGGCAGTGAGTGCCGGGATGAGGTCGACCGTACCGGAGAGCGTGCGCAACTCCACATGCACGATGCCATGCCTCTGTGCCAGATCGGCCGCTTCGTGCAGGCTAAGTTCGGAGCAGCCAAGCGTTGAAAAACAATAATCGAAAGCGCTCATGCCATACGCTCCATATCCTGTTTATGGACCGGGTGAAGCGCGGTTTGCCCCGCGACGAAACGTTCGATCTCGGTAATGGCGAGATCGGAAAGCGCCCGCAATTCATTTCCCAGCGCCCCGGCAATGTGGGGGGTGAGCACGACATTGGGCAAATCGTAGAATGGGCTATCCGTCGGCAAGGGTTCCGGCTCCGGTGTATCGATCAGGATACGCAGCCGCCCGGAAAGTGCCTCGGCCAGCAATGCGTCGTGATCGACCAGCCAGCCCCGTGCCGTGTTGATGAAGATCGCATGATCCGCCAGCAGCGCCAGTTCGCGGGCACCAATCATGTGGCGGGTTTCAGGCAGGATCGGCGCGTGCAGGGAGACCACATCGCACCAGGCGAGAAGCTCGTCGAGCTCCATTTTTGTAGCACCAATTGCGGCCGCGTCTTCCACCGAAAGAAAAGGGTCGTAGGCGGCGATCTCGAATTTTCCGCGCGTGAGCATCTCCATGACAAGCCGACCAATCCGTGACGCGCCGACGATGCCGACTTTGCGGGAATGATTGCCGAGATAGGGCAGGCTCATGCCACGTCTGCTGCCAAAACCGCCGGTGCCGCGCTCTACCCGATGCTCGTCTCTCAGACGAAACACATCCTTGCCGCACATGATGATTGCCGCATAGGTAAACTCGGCAACCGGCACGGCCATGGCCGATGCCGCCGTGGTGATAAGAATATCGGATGTTTCCCAGAATTCGGCGGGGGCAACAGCGCGCACCGAGGACGCGGCATAAGCGACCATCCTAAGCTTTGGCGCACGGGCGAGGCGCTCGCGTGTCAGGGATGGCGTGCCCCAGGCGGCGAGCAGAATGTCCGCCTCGGCCAACGCTTTTGCTCCCGCTTCCGTGTCGAAATCCGTGTAGGGGAAACCCGGTATGATGTCGGTTACGGCATTCATGCGTGCCCATTCGCGCGAACCAAAGAAACCTTCGGGAAGCTCGTTCCGCATGGCGATCAACAGCCGTGGTTTGTCTTGAGATGGTCTCATTGGCGTACCGGATTTGAAACAGGTCGAACCTCGATACGGTTGACGTCGATTTCGATCGGTTGAGAACCGGGCCGCAGGATCACATCGAGAAAAACTTCGGGAGGGGCTTCACCTGGCCTGAGTTTCAGGGGAGGAGTTCTGAGCGCCCCTGTCCATTGGGTGGCAGGGAAAGGAAAAAATGTGCCGTCTTCGGCACGGAAAGGCGCAAGTGCTACCGCCTCCTGTCCTTCGGCTGCTGCATCTTTCAGACGCAGCGATACTCCGAGTACGTCGCTATGCGCCGGCACATCAACATCGCATATGGCCTCCACCCATAAGCCTGTGCCCGGATGGACAAGCCGCCCGCCGAGACGGTGGCTTTGTTCACCTGTTTCGGTGAATGTCAGGGCTGAAAAATCAGCTGCCAGATTGCCTGCTGGATTGTTCACCGGATCAAAACGATCGTCTGTCGCCAGGATACGGGCCGGCGCGCGCGGCACGATCGCCTCCAGATAGGTGGCAAGCAGCTTTCCTACGGCAAAAGCGCCTGTCACCGCAAAATGGGTGCCGTCGTCGGAATAGCCGGGGTGAGGCTCGCCGAATTCACTTTCGGGATCGACCCATGCCGAGTTCCAGTCGAAGACATGGCAATTGGCATGATCTGCGGCAAATTCGATGCTCTGCCGGTTGATCCAGTGCGCTTTTGCCCGCTCTGCACCGCCTGCCGGCCATTTCCCGGTGCCACGGGCGAGGATCGGGAGCAGGATGACGGTTTTGCCTGCGTCGAGCAGAGCCGAAACGATCCGCGCCCGTGTATCGGCAATCGTCTGGCGTGTTTCCACCATCATGTCGTTGGTGCCGGCATCGACGATGACCAGATCGAAATCCGATTGCAGCAGTCGCGGTAGCCGCCGTTCGATCTCGATTGCCTTCTGGCCGGAAACTCCGAAATTGAGGCCGGAAAAGAACCGGCTGACACCCGGTCGATTGCTCGGTTCCCAGCCTGTTGGTGCTGATGGATCATGGTGTACAGGGCAGCAAAGCCTGCCATACGACAATACCTCGGCCCAACTCATCCAGCCGCGGGCCGATGTGGCCAGCGAGGACGCGTCGCCAATATGGTTCTGCTGGACGAGCGAAGTGCCGAGAACGGCAATCCGGCTCGCCCTTGGTAACGATACGGACATGGTTTTTTACCGGATATCAGGAGAACAGGACGCCGCCATTGATGTCGTAGCAGGCGCCGGTGATATAAGCGGCATCGTCGGACGCAAGAAACGCCACCAGACCGGCAACGTCTTCGCTTGAGCCTTCGCGCTTCAGCGATGTGGCGCCTGCTACCCTTTCACGCACTTCGGGTTTGGTGAAGGTGTCGTGGAAGGTGGTGGAGATCATGCCGGGGCAGACGGCATTGACGCGAATATTCGGGCCAACTTCCTTGGCAAGTCCTCGGGTAAAAGTCATCACGGCACCCTTGGAAGTGGCATAGGCGAGCGCGCCCGGCCCACCGCCGTCACGGCCCGCCTGCGACGAGAAGGTTACGATCGCGCCGCCCTTTGCCATTTTGGGCAGTGCGGCCTTGGCTGTCAGGAACAGCGACGTCAGGTTGACGTCGAGGACCTGATGCCAGAAGGCTTCGTCCATGTCAGCGATTGTCTTGCGGGCGATAAGCCCACCCGCAACATGGACGAGGCCATGGATCTCACCGAATTTGTCTGCGGCAGCAGAAATGGCAGCCTCTACTTCGCTTGCGTTTGTCAGGTCTGCCTTGATCGCCAGAGCCGAACGGCCAAGCTTTTCGATTTCGGCAACAGCCGTGGCCGCACCTTCAGCGGCTCCATTATAGGTGAGGACGACATTGGCGCCTTCCTGCGCAAAACGAATGGCGCATGCCCGGCCGATATCCCGGCCGGCGCCGGCTACAACAACGGTCATGTTGGTAAAACGCTGCATTTGAAGAACCTCGTATGGTTAGAATTGCTTGGGAAGGGAGAGCTTGAAACGCTCGTCGTCGACGTCGCTGAAATAGATGTCGGTCGAAAAACCCTGATCGTCTATGAAGCTGAAGATGCGCTTCGGCTCCTTTAAACTGTAAGGCACCAGAAGGGTGACCAGCCGATGCCGAGTTGCTGCTGGAACCGTGGCGCAGACGTGATGGTGGATATCAAGACCCTCGAACTCCTTGGGATCAATGTCGGGAAAACCTTCAACGGCCGCGATCTGCGGTGTGCCGGCTGACGAGAAGACAAACTGGCCGTAAAAGCCCGCCTTTTGGCCATTGTAGCGAAAGCTCGACTTGCCGGTCTGCGGTGCCCCTGTGGTATGGCAAAGCCATTGCAGTTCCTGGGGCTCGGAGCACTCCACCTCATCGACAATCACGAAATAGCTGTCGTTGACGAAGTGCATTTCGCGCTGCGCTTTCATAACCAGCGGGTTCGCCACCTGATAGGCAGACGTCGCATCTCCGAGGATCCGGACATGTCCGAGATTTTCCTCAACCGATACGATACGGCCGGCGGCACGACGCGCGAGTGCCTTGTCCTTTTCCGCATATTGTCCCTTGCCGCCGATCAGGACGGCGTTCTTCGACCGTGTCTGACGGCGCCAGTTCAGATGCATCTGCGAGTTGAACGCCACGTAATAGCCGGACTGGATCGCCAGATCCTCGCCGTAGGCATAGAGGACAAAGGCATTCTGGTCGCCATGGCTGTGGCTTAGCGAACCGTAGGGACTGGATTTGAAGACGAATTGCAGATGCCGTTCCGGGTCTTCCATATGTTGCTGGATGGTCGCCCAACCGATATCATCGAAAACAGCGAGTGCCGGCAAGTCTGCAGGCGAGACTGCTTCCACCTGCTGATAGTCGTGACGATATACGAGATCGTCGAAGTTCAGGTCCCACCAGCCGTAATTGTAGAAGGCCATTTCTGTGCCCGTCGCATCGGCCTTGATGTGATCGAAATACCATTGGTAATGGCCGTTGCCGGTAACGCCGGCAAATTGCCGAACATTGTAACCCAGTTTCAGGCCGGGAAGATCGCCAAGCGTGGAGTCGTCGCCAAAATTGGCGCGACGGGTTCCCGGCGCCTTGGTATAAAGCGGGAAGCGCCCCGTGTTCTGGAAAAATGGCCGCTGATAGAGATCGTAACCGATATAGGAGCGGACCAAATTGGCGGCCTCTATGAGATAAGCCATGCCGGTCATCCAGTAATGTGGCCCTTCCGCCCAGCCACCGTCAGTTCCAGCCCAGGGAGAATAGAGGGTGGCGAGGAATTCAACGGTATAATCGAGCCATTCGCCCGCCTCGTCGCTTTCGCCCTGAAGTGCGATACAGGCCGGCGTCAGTACTGCCGAAAGCGAACGTACGGCATGGCTGTCATAAGGAAACACGTGGATGCGGGCATGCGCAATAACATGGTCGGCGACCTCCCGCGTTCGTTCAAGAAGAACCGAGCGTACGGTCTCGCGCTCGTCTTCGCTCAGATAATCGTATAGCCAGTCATAGCCCCAGGCGAGTGCCACGACGACGCGGAACCCCGCCTCGTCATTATAGGCCCGGGAGGTCGCGCCTTTCGGATCCCAGCCAGCGACTGCCAGCAGCCACTTGCGCGACGCATCGAGTAGTTCGTCGCGTCCGAGCACCCGACCGGCAATGGCCAGGTGCCGGATCGCATAGATCACTTCCTGGCAATCAATATACATCTGTCGCCAGAGTCCTGCGACGCGCATATTGTTGGGATAAGGCTGAGGTTCCGGTATGACCGGCCGCTCAAGCCAGGGTTTTACCGATTTCTCGTAGAACTCGGACCAGCTGCAATGATTGGGGTCCTTTGCCACCGCCTCCGAGAAGCAGCGCAACTTTTCCGGATTGAGCCAGAGCCGTGGATGGCTGGCATGCGCGGCAGCATGACGCGCCTTCCTGCCGGGTAGCGGCGTTTTCGGCAACGAAGCGCCGATCTCGAAGCTGCGCACGGTACTCCAGTTGGAATCCGGCGTCGCGGACGTCTGGCCCCACAACGCATAACACCAGTGATAGCGGCCTTCCGGAAGGGCTTCGTCCGGCGTGAAGAAATTCCACGCGAGATCTTCAAAGACGAGCGTCTTTTTGTCTGCAAAACCGGGATCGGACGAAATCCGCAATACGTAGCGCGCACCGTCGTCGATGTCGGGCAGCCATGAAAAGCGCGGAGGGTTCTCCCTCGGCGGTACTTCTTCGCTCGGCTCGTAGCCAATGGTCAATGAACCCGGCCGGGGTTCATCGAGAAGTGTCTGTCGGGAGATGGCCGGGGCAGAGGGACACATTGCGCTCTAACTCCTATGAAAACAGAAGGGAAAGGATGGCGGCGACAAAGCCGCCATCACGGTCGAAGGTTTATTGCGCGGCCTTGTACTGGCGGTCATAGGCCGATTGCATCATCTTGATGACCTCGTCGTAACCGAGGGCCGTGAGGCGCTTCTTGTAGGCATCCCAGCCGGCATCGACGTCCTGGGCACCCAGTATCCAGGTCTGCTGCATCTCGGTCATGTAGGTGAGGATGCTCGGCCAGTAGCGGTCGAATGTCGCCTTTTCCTCTGCGTTCAGGGAAACGCCCATGAACTCATCCTTGAGGCAGTTGCACTTGTCGTACATATCGATGCCTTCAAGCGCGATCTTGTTTGTCCACTGGCGCTCATATTCGTAGTCCATCCAGTATCCGCGCGGGATCGCCGCACCGACCGCCCACAACTGGGCATTCACCGGGTCCTTGTTGTCGAGGATTTCCTTCTTGAATTGCGGCTTGCCATCGACCATCTCGTAGGTCAGGCCCTCGACGCCGAAATTCGACAGGATGCGCCCCTGTTGAGAGAACCAGAAATCGAAATACTTGATTGTTTCGACCGGGTGTTCGTTGGTCGCCGAAATAGCCCAGCCGACGGGCTGCACACGCAGCCGACGGGAATCCTCAAACCGTTGGCCCGAGACCGTCTTTGGCGGCAGCATCGGCTTTAGCGCGAAACCGTTGATCTTTGGCGAAAGGGCGTCGTTGTAGGTCGAGGTGCTGGCGAACCAGTCATGCGTCATGCCGCCGAGATTGTTGCCCAGTAGATATTCACGCGAGCGAGCACCGCGGGTGAAAATCTCCTTGTCGATCAGGCCTTCCTTGTACCATTTGGCCACGTTGGAAATCCCGGTCTTGTAGTTTTCCTCCGCCCAGGGATGACGAAGTTGTCCGTCATAAACGGCAAAGTCGCCATAACGCTCGGATCCGGACACGCGCGCATCCCACAGATTGATAAGGCGGACCGCATCGATTTCCTCACGGGCAAAGTAGGGAACTTCATCCTTGAGACCGTTGCCGTTCGGGTCCTTGTCACGGAAGGCTTTCAGAACTTCGTAGACCTCTTCCGGTGTTTCCGGCTGCTTCAGCCCAAGCTTGTCGAGCCAATCCTGGCGGATGAACCAGCCGCGCGAGAACTTGCCATCAGGGACGTAAGGGATGAAATAGAGCTTGCCGTCCGGTCCGGAGATGGCGTTGCGGATTTCCTTGTGGCTGTCGAAGAATGCCTTGAGGTTGGGGGCGTTTTCCTCGATCAGGTCATCGAGTGGAATGAATGCGCCCTCCAACCCGTAGCGAATGAAGTCTTCCTTCAGCCCGCCCGTGGCGTCGCCGCCGACGATGTCGGGAAGGTTGCCCGAGGCGATCAGAAGGTTGAATGCATCGCGGCTGCTGGTGGTCGCCAGCGACGCCACGTTGCGGACATGAATGTTGGTGATCTCGGCGGCCTTTTGCTCCACCGGCCATTTTTCCGAGTAGACGTATTTGTCACGGAAGTGGAAGTGGATCGTAAGCTCCAGCGGATCCTTGGAAATTTTCCCTGAATCCTGCGCCGATGCCGGCAAGGCCAGGGTTGCGGCTGTCATCAACGCCAGTAGGGGCGTGCCTTTTCGTAGTGCTCTCACAGGTTCTCCTCCCTTGTGCTGCTACTCTTTGACTCCGCCCAGCAGAATTCCTTTGGTGAAATACTTCTGCGCGTAGGGGTAAATGATGAGGACGGGAATGATGGAAGCGATCATGATCGCGGATGTTACCGTCTCGAACGAATAGTGGGCGGTGAGCAGACTCGATGCGAATTCGTCGTTCGAGTTAAGATCGACGATCACGCGCTTCAGATAGACCTGAAGCGGGATCTTTTCCTCGCCGCGCAGCAAGACCATCGCCCAGAAGTAACCGTTCCACCGCGAAACGACGCAGAACAGCGCAACGGTGACGATTGCTGGCTTGGAAAGCGGAATGAACACCTTCCACAGCAGCTGCAACTCGCTTGCGCCGTCCATTTTGGCGGCTTCTTCGAAGGACTTTGGCACCGCTTCGAAGAAGTTGCGTAGCAGAATGACGTTGAAGGCGTTTGCCGCAAACCCGAGGATGATGCCGAAGCGGCTGTCGAGAAGTCCAAGATCGCGCATGTTCAGAAAGAAGGGGATCATGCCGGCGTTGAACCACAGCGTAAAAGCGATGGCGATGTTGAAGAAAGTGCGGCCGCGCAGGCGTTTGCGCGAAAGGGCGTAGGCTCCGGGGATCATGATCAGCAGGCTCATCAGCGTGCCGCCGAAGGTGTAGATGAACGTGTTGCCATAGGCGACCCAGAACATCCTGTCCGACAATACCCTGTCGTAAGCGGCAAGGGTCACATCAACCGGCCATAGCGTGACACGGCCAGCCGTGACGGCGGCCCCAGAAGATAGCGAGACCGACAGCACATAGATGAAGGGATAAAGCGTCGACAGAACGAACAGACCCAGAAGAATGGCATTTGCCCAGCCAAAAATCCTGTCGCCGCGGGAATATAGATTGAAGTTTGCCATCTTTCAGCTCCTCACCAAAGCGATGTCGACGAGACTTTTCGGCTGATGCGATTTGCCGAATAGACGAGGACGAAAGCGATAACCGCATTGAACAGTCCGGCGGCCGTCGCGAGATCGTATTGGGTACCCTGCAAGCCGGTGCGGTAAATGAAGGTGGAAACGACATCTGCCGTTTCATAGGTGGATGGCCGATAGAGCAGAATGATATATTCGAACCCGACCTCGACCAGATTGCCGATGCGGATGATCAGCATGATCACGATTGTCGGCAGGATGCAGGGCAGGGTGATCCGCCACATCATCTGCCAGCGCGATGCCCCGTCCACCCGGGCCGATTCATAAAGCGTCGGGCTCACGCCAGCGATGGCGGCGAGATAGACGATGGATTCGAAGCCCGCTTCCTTCCAGACCGACGAGCCGATATAAATCGGACGAAACCATTCCGGCTGGGTCAGGAAGTATATCGGCTCGAATCCAAGGCCTTTCAGCAGAAGATTGACGATGCCTATCGAAGGCGACAGGAAGTTGATGACGATGCCGGCCACGATCACCACCGAAATGAAATGCGGCAAGTAAACGATCGTCTGGGCCCAGCTTCGGGCAACGCTGTTTTGAACCTCGTTGAACATCAAGGCCAGGATAATCGGTACTGGAAACGCGAAGATCAGGCCGAGAGCGCTGATTTTTAGGGTGTTCCAGAAGGCGCGGATGAACATGTCATTGTGAAAGAGCTCCGCGAAGTTTTCAAAACCGACCCACGGGCTCTTTGCAATGCCGCGAAAAATCGAGAAGTCCTGAAACGCGATGACCAGCCCGTACATGGGCTTATAGAGAAAGACGGCGAACCAGATAATCATCGGAGCGAGAAGTAGGTAGAGCTGCCAGTCGCGGCGAACATCTTCCTGGAGATCGTGAAGGCGTTCCTGAAAACCCTTTTTCATGGTCGCGCCCCGCTTGGGGTTTTCAGCGACCTTCCGGTTGCCGCATCGAAGACATGGATGCGTGTGGTATCGATGCCAAGTCGGGTGATGCCGTTGAGAGTATGATCGCCGTAAAGTGTTTCCGCCTTGGCGATAAATGGCTGGCCATCAGCCCTGCCGTGGAGCAGAGCCTCCGCGCCCAAGGGCTCCACGAGGTCGATGCTGCAATTGAGGTTTTCACGACTGTCTTCGGTCTCTACCGACATGATTTCGGGTCGCAGGCCGAGTTTGACCTGCTGCCCTTCCGTCGCATTTTTCGCAAATGCTTCCGGGACGCTGAAGCGTTGTCCGGCACTACCCGTGATTTTGACCTTTACGGTGCCATCCTGCTTTTCAATCGTCCCGTCCAGAAGGTTCATGGGCGGTGAGCCGATAAAACTTGCGACGAACGTGTTGGCCGGTTCGAGGAAAACCTCCATCGGCGAACCGACCTGCTCGATATGGCCGCCATTCATGATGACGATGCGGTCCGCAAGTGTCATTGCCTCGACCTGATCGTGCGTCACGTAGATGCTGGTGGCGTTCATCCGCTTGTGCAGCAGTTTAATCTCGGCCCGCATGTGGGTGCGCAGCTTTGCGTCGAGGTTCGAGAGAGGTTCGTCGAATAGGAAGATTTTCGGCCTGCGCACGATGGCACGACCCATGGCGACGCGTTGGCGCTGGCCACCGGAAAGATCTGCCGGCTTGCGGGCCAGATATTCGGTGAGCCCGAGGATCTGTGCAGCTTCTGCCACCGCCTTGTCGATAACCGCTCGCTTTTCGCCCCTGACTCGCAGGCCAAAAGCGATGTTATCGGCCACGCTCAGGTGCGGATAAAGCGCGTAATTCTGAAACACCATCGCGACATCGCGGTCTTTGGGCGCGATCTTGTTGACCACTCGGCCGTCCATTGAAACGGTGCCGTCCGAAATGTCTTCCAGCCCGGCGAGCATGCGCAGCGTGGTGGACTTTCCGCATCCCGAAGGACCTACGAGGACAACGAATTCCTGCGGCTGTATGGAAAGATTGATACCGTGGACGACTTCAAGGGCACCATAGCGCTTGACGACGTCGTTGATTTGAACTGCGGACATGAAAGGCCCCTCCTCAAAAGCCTTGAATGTTCAGTCAGGCGTCTTCTGCCCCCGTGAAGCGCGCTTCCTCGTGACGCGCGTGTTGACCTGCTCGATGAAGGTCCAGATCTTCGGGTTCTTGGAGAGTTCTGCGATTTTGGTTTCGAGTGATCCGAGGTGGCGCTGTACGGCCTCTCTTGCCGCTTCGACATCGCCGGATTCGATTGAGTTCACGATTGCTTCGTGCTCTTCGATAACCTTCTCGGTGCGACGGACTGCAAAAACGCGCTTCAGGTGTCGCATTCGGTCCATTTCGCCTTTCGCCTGATTTACCACGCTCCAGGCTCCAGGAAGGCGAGCTGCCGAAAAGATCGTGCGGTGGAATTCCTCGTCGAGCAGGAAAAAGTTGGTGAATTCCTCATCCGCGGCAGCAGTGCGCTGCTGCGACAGACAGGTTTTCAGCCGTGCTATGTCTTCCAGCGAATGCCGCTTGGTTGCCTCGATCACAGCGCCTTCTTCCAGCTTGAACCGGATGAAACAGGCCTCCATGTACCGCTGAACGTCGATAGGCGAGATGTAGGTGCCACCTTGCGGCACGACAGTCACGAAACCTTCTTCCGAAAGGCGAATGATCGCCTCGCGGACGGGCGTTTTGCTGACATGCAGCAGTGTCGCGATCTCCTTTTCCGACAGCGCCCGCCCTGGGAGCAGCTTCACCTCGACAATCAGTTTGCGAAGTAAGGCATGGATCCTGTTGGTCATGTTTCCGTCAGCCGGCAGGTCTTGGGGGGTGACGAGTTCGGACAGCGGTAACGATGGGAATTCAAGGGTAACAGACATATCAAATGCCTAACTGATATATTAGAATTGAAAGTGACATATCTTTTGATTTTCCGCGAGTCAAGCCCTTGGCAGTCTCGTGTTGGCGGTTGAATAATCGGTTCCGACCTCAATGCGTCCGGCAGTGGCCGGTGTTGTCTCGGCAATCTGCCGATCCATGCTTGCCTCGTCGCACGGCAAAAAAATCACTATATGAAAAAACAGCGCCGTGACGGTCGTAATATGAGATCGCGATTGACGATTTGCTGTAAAATCTGGCACGCATAGAAAATCAGCAGTGCTCATCTGTAATCCATGTCGAGACATCTTTTCCCGGAACTGTGCCGTTCCCGGATTACCTTCGTGTGCCTTGAGGAGAACGAATTTGGGAAAATTTTCACCTTTTGACCAAACCTTGTGGTTTGCAACCGCAGCGCCCGCACCGAGAACCGCGAGGCTCGAAGGCCGTGTCGATGTGGACGTCTGTGTCGTTGGCGCGGGATATACCGGACTGACGACGGCGCTGGAGCTGGCGCGCAGGGGCGTCAAGGTTGCTTTGGTCGAAGCGCAAGAGGCAGGTTTTGGCGGTTCTGGCCGCAATGCCGGCCACTGCACCCCGACCTTCAGCTATTACAGCCTGCCGTCGCTCGGAAACATTCTGGGCGAGCCCTGGGCGGAGCGCCTTATTCACCGCCAGACGCGGGCCAATGATCGCGTCGTCGAGATGATCTCGACCTACGGAATCGACTGCGAATGGGTCCAGAATGGTTATGTTATGGGCGCATTGCGTCCCGGCGCCATGTCCACGCTGCAGATGAAGTCTGATGCATATGCCGGCGCTGGCGCGCGCTGCCGGGTCATTGGCAGGGACGAGGTCGAAGCGTTGACAGGCAGCCCTCGTTTTTATGGCGCCTGGTATCACGAGGAGGGCGGTCATTTGAACCCGCTTTCATACGCACGTGGCCTTGCACGCGCCGTTATCGCAGAGGGCGGGCAGGTGTTTACCGCGTCCCCGGTCGAGGATGTCCAGCCAGAGGCCGGGAAATGGTCCGTGGGAACGCCCCGGGGCGCTGTGCTGGCTGAAAAGGTGATCTTCGCGACCGGCGCCTACACCGTCGGTGGCTGGAAAAACCTCGATAAAAGCTTCCGCATCAAGAAAGTGTTTCTCGCGGCCACCCAGCCGCTCGATCCGGAAACGCGCGCAAAAGTTCTGCCCCACAATACGACCATGCATGATGGGCGCGGCGATATCTATGTCTACAAATACAACCGTGAAGGTCGCATTGTTGCCTCCATGTTCCCCATGGGCCAGCGTGGCGCCGACCCGGACTATACCCGGCAGGTTCTCACAGACCGGCTGAAATTCCTTCATCCGCAGATCAGCGAGGAAATCCGTTGGGAATATTTCTGGTTCGGCGAACTGGACATGCAGATGCGCACTGTCCCGAGGCTCTATGATCTGGCGCCCGGCATCGTTGCCTGTACGGGACTTTCTGGCCGCGGCGTGCCAACCGGCTCCATGCTTGGCGGCGTCTTGTCAGAATGGGCGCTGGGCGTGCCGGACAAGGATCTCTCCCTGAAAATCGAACCGCTTCACAAGGCGCCGTTGCTGATGTCCTTCGCGCCCGGTCTGCGCCTTCGTTATTTTCGCATGCAGGAAAACCGTGCAACCCGCAAGGAAGGCGCCACCCTTCTGCCCCATGCCTGAGAAAGGAAAACCTATATGACCGACAGGAAAACCGTCCTCATTTCCGGAGGCAATCGCGGTATCGGTGCTGCCACCGGCAGGGCCTTTATGGAGGCCGGCTGGAAGGTCTCGCTTGGAATGCGCACGCCGCTACTGCCGGAATGGGCAGATCCAGCGTTAGTCCACGTGCAGGCCTATGACGCGCTCGCCCCGCAATCGCCTGTCGACTGGGCGGCTGCCGTTCTGGCACGGTTCGGGCGCATCGATGCTGTTGTTGCCAACGCCGGCGTCATGGTGCGCAAGACCGTGGTGGAAGCGACTGACGAGGAGTTCGCCTCATTGATGGACGTCAACGTCAATGGCCCGCGGCGTCTTGTGCAGGCCTGCTGGGACCCGCTAATCGCGTCCGGAGCAGGTCGCGTGGCGATTGTCGCCTCGCTATCGGGGAAAAGGGTCAAATCGGCCGTGTCTGGCGCCTACTCGGTCTCGAAATTCGCAGCCCTTGGCCTGTCGCATGCAATCCGTCATGCCGGTTTCGACAAGGGTGTAAGGGCGACCGCCATATGTCCGGGTTTCGTTGCGACTGATATGGGGCTGCCTCTGGCAGGCGCGACGCCGTCGGACACCCTGACCCAACCTGAAGATATTGCCAGCTCCATCCTGCATGTCGTCAGTTTGCCGAACCGCGCGAGTGTTTCGGAATTCTGGGTCAACTGCCTGCTCGATGACAGCTATTGATCGACGATCGCCGAGATTTCGTCCTTCAGCAGCATCGCATATTGCTCCAGTGTGCCGGGCTCCAGCTTGGCACTTAAAAGTGTGAAGCCCAGGGAAGCGTTTGGCGTTGTACCATCCGAAAAAATCGGTACGGAAACGCCGGCAATCCCGGGGATAAGCTCGCCGACGTCGATTGCATAACCGCGTTCGCGTGTTTCAGCGATCAGTCGGCGCACTTTGTCGGCGGTGAGATCGCGGTAGGCGGCATAGCGCTCGATATTGGCGCGGATGATGAATTCCTGTTCGTCCTCTTCGAGGAAGGCGAGCATGGCAATTGAGCCTGGACCGACGCCAAGCGGGACCGAACCACCGATCGAGCCGGTCAGTGTCGGCACCACGCATTCTCCGTCGCGTCTGTCGAGGCAAACGGAATCGTGGTTCAGCCGGGCCATCAGGTGGATGGTATCGCCGGTTCGGCGCCGAATGCGGGTCAGCGCCATTTCGCAGCGGCTGATGATGCCAGGTCCACGTGCGGCGCGCGCACCGTAAATCGCCATACGCGCGCCCAGCCGGTAACAGCGCTTCCTGTCGTCACGGGCGAGGAGCTTGTGGCCGACCAGCGTGTTGAGGATGCGGTGGCAGGTAGCCGTGTTGAGTCCGGATCTGTTCGTCAGTTCCTTGAGCGTGACGCCTTGTACGCCGCCGTCTGCAACAAGATCGAGAAGAGCTACCGCTCGATCCAGAAGCTGCGCGCCACCGGAGGAGGATTGGGTGGATTTGGCCATATTCTCTCACATTATGAAAATAAAATCTCAATAACTTGTATAATGAGAAAACTGCGTATTCAATGACCAAAATTGAGCAGATTAAATAAGTGAATATTTTGTAGGCAGCTTGATTTTGAAGACGACCTGCGGGTTTCGAGAACGCCAGACCCGCTTGAACAAACAGGGGAACAAAATGAAGAAAAAAGCAGCAAACATTCTCGCAACTACCGCCCTGGCGGCCTTGGGCATGCTGGCGGCCAGTGCCGCGCTCGCCGGTACGCTTGATGACGTCAAGGCCCGCGACAAGCTGATCGTCGGCGTCAAGAACGATTATCCACCTTATGGGTATCTCAACGACAAGGGTGAGATCATCGGCTTCGAAGTCGAACTGGCAAAATACGTCGCCAAGGAACTTCTGGGGTCTTCAGACAAGATCGAATTTGTGCCGGTCGTTGCCGCCAATCGTATCGAGTTCCTGACGGCTGGTCGTATCGATGCGATTTTCGCGACGCTTGGCGTCACGCCGGAGCGCGACAAGGTCATCGATTTCACCACCGCTTACGTATCGTCGCCAGGTCCGGCGGTCATGATGGCTAAAGAAGCGACCACCAGCAAATGGGAGGAACTGAAGAGTAAGCCGGTCTGCGGCATTCAGGGATCCTATTATAACAAGAAGATGACCGAGGAATTCGGAATCCAGCTCGTTGCCTTCAAGACCCAACCGGAGGCCATGCGCGCTTTGCGCGACAATCGTTGCGTAGGTTTTGTCTTCGACCAGATGACCCTTGACCTCAAGGTTCAGGAAGCGGACTGGAAGGGCTACAAGGTCGCCGTCCCCACCTATGAGTATCTGCCGATGGCAGGTGGTATCCGCGAAGGCGACAAGGCGTTCCAGGAGGCCGTGGACAAGGCCATTACCAAGGCGGAAGCCGAAGGCAAGATGATTGCCTGGGAAACCGAGTTCAATATTCCCCACGCCGATTACATTGCCGAGCGCGCCAAGGCTGCCAAAGCAAAACTGAACTGATAGGGTCTGGAGCAGCTATTGTTCGGTCTTGATTATTCCTGGCTTACGGATCCAGCCTATCAGCAATGGCTGCTCACCGGGGTCCTCAACACACTCAAACTTGCGGCACTGTCATCCAGTGCCGCGATCATCATCGGCCTTCTCGGTGCGCTTGCGCTGACTTTGCGGATTTTCTGGCTGGATGCCATCATCGAGCTGTTCGTGGAGGTGTTCCGCAACACGCCGCCACTGCTGCAGATGCTTTTTGCCTATTTCACGCTGTCGACGCTGGGGTTGAAAGTCACCGATCCCTCCACCGGTCTGCAGATGCCGCTTCTGAGTGCATTCGCCTGCGCCTCGATTTCGCTCAGCCTGTTCGGCGGAGCGCTGGCGATCGAGGCTTTCAGGTCCGGCATCGAAACCATGCCGCGGTCGATCATAGAAGCGGCTCGGTCGCTCGGATACAGCCGGTGGTCGCGTTTCTGGAAAGTTGAGGCGCCGATCGCTGTGCGCATCAGCCTGCCGGCGATTACCAACATTCTCACCAACCTGTTCAAAACAACCTCTCAGGCTTCGGTCATTACGGTGCCGGAACTGATGTACTACGCCGGCCAGATCTACAACGACACGTTTCGCACACTCGAGGTCATGATCCTCGTGCTCGTCATCTATGTGGGGCTCGTATCCATCCTGACATTTGCAATGTCCAGGCTCGAAGCCTGGATGGCTTTCCCCGGTTATGGAAAGGGACACTGACCATGGTCTCCACCATGACTTACGAAAACAAGAAACGCGCCGTCCTGCTTTTCATCGCGCTTGCGGTGGCAATCTGGATTGCGATCGATGCACTCGCCGGCGGCGCGCAACACTGGAACCGCGTCGCCGTGCGCCTGCCACTGCTCCTGACAGGCTCCGGCTCCGGCTGGCCGATTAGCGGCGGCTTCATCCTCAACATCCTGCTGTCGATTGCCTCCATGGCGGTGGCGACTACCCTTGGCACAGTGATGGGTCTTGCGACGCTCGCAAAATCGCCCTTCATTCGCCTGCCGGCATTTTTCGTCATGAATTTCCTGCGAAACTCGCCCTGGCTCGTCCTGCTTTTCGCGATGCTTTACATTCTTCCTTTCGAGATGAAGATCTTCGGCTTCGTCATTCCTTTCCCGCCTTTCGTAAAGGCGGTCATCGGGCTGGCGTTACCGACGGCGGCAAACTTCTCCGAAGTCATTCGCGGGGCGGTGCAGTCGATCCATAGCGGTCAATGGGAGGCGTCCCGTTCGCTCGGTTACACCCAGCTGCAGATCTATCGTTACGTCATCCTTCCCCAGGCCTTGCGCCGGATGATACCTGGCTGGATGAACCTCTATGCACTGCTGATGATTGCAACCGCGCTTGCCACGGTCACGGGTATTCAAGACGTTTTGACCATCCTCAACACCTCACTGGCGATGGAGAGCGAACGGGCGCTCGTCTATTTTTATCTGACCATCCTCTTCCTGTTTTTTGCCTATTGCTACCCGATCGCGATCTTCGCGCGGCGCCTGGAGCATGCGGTTAAAGGAGACAATCTATGAACCGCTCCAACGCCCTGATCGAGATCGATGGCATCCGGAAATCTTTCGGCACGTTCGAGGTCCTGAAAGGAATTTCCCTCAGCGTCGGCAAGGGGGAGGCTGTCTGCATCATCGGACCGTCCGGTTCCGGAAAGTCGACCATTTTGCGCTGCATCAACGGCCTGATTCCGGTCAATGAGGGTTTTATCCGGGTGGGAAATCACAAGGTGCACGAGATGCGCACCGAGAAGGCAATGCGGCCATTGCGCCACCAGGTGGCGATGGTGTTCCAGCAGTACAATCTCTTTCCGCATCGCACCGCCCTGGAAAACATCATGATGGCGCCGATCCAAGTGCTCGGCCATGACAAGGCAGAGGTCGCGGATCGCGCTCGGAAGCTTCTCGCCAAGGTGCGCCTGTCGGAAAAGGCCGACAGCTATCCTGGCCAGCTTTCCGGCGGCCAGCAGCAACGCGTGGCTATTGCCCGCGCACTTGCCATGCAGCCGGAAGTCATTCTTTTCGATGAGGTGACTGCCGCCCTGGACCCGGAAACGGTCAAGGAGGTGCTCGTTACGATCCGCGAGCTTGTTGAGGAAGGGCTGACCTGTGTCCTCGTCACCCACGAAATGAAATTCGCGCGTGAGGTTTCACACCGCGTCTGCTTCACCGACCGGGGGTTGATTGTTGAAAGTGCCCCACCCGTCGAGCTGTTCGACCATCCAAAAGATCCGCGCACACGCGAGTTTCTTGGCCAGGTTCTGTGATTGCCCAAAACTCCTGAAAGGCGGGCCTCAGCGGCCCGGTATGCAATGCGTAAGTTTGACGATATCTACGCCGCCGATTTCAAGGAAGCTCCCTATTGGTGGGAGGAGGCCGAGCCGGAGACGAATCTCGATCCCGTTCCCGAGTATGCCGACGTCGTGGTTGTCGGCTCCGGCTATGCCGGTCTTGCTGCCGCAACCCACCTTGCGCGTGCCGGACGCTCCGTTGTCGTGCTGGACAGTGACCGGCTCGGTTCCGGCTGCTCGACGAGGTCCGGCGGAATGGTGTCCAGCGGCCAGAAGCTCGTCGTTGGAGGCGCCATCAAGGGAATTGACCCGGAGTTGATCAACCGGCTTATCGGCGAAAGTAACGAAAGCTTCGAATATCTGAAAATGTTAATCGACACGGAGAAGCTCGATGCCGGGCTGAAGCTGACTGGTCGCTTCTTTGGCGCCCACACCGCCACAGACTACGTGACGCTGAAGCGCCACGGCGCTCTGCTTGCCGAAAAGACTGGCGTGAAGGTCAGCTTCCTTGATCGAGATCAGCAGCGCGCGGCCATCGGTTCGGATTATTATCACGGGGGTATGCTGATAGATGACTATGGCGGCCTGCATCCGGGACTTTACCACAAGGCGCTGCGCGGGCGGGCCAAGGCTGCCGGTGTCATGCTGCGTTCCCACGCCCGTGCTGGCGTCGTTGAGGACGGGCCAAACTGCGATAAGATTGTGCCAACGGCGCGTGGGACGATCCGCACGAAGGATGTGATCGTCGCGACCAATGGCTATACGGCGGATGATGCGACGCCGGAATTGGCGCGCCGGCTCGTGCCCGTAAAGAGCTATCAAATCGCTACCGAGCCGTTGCCGGCCGATCTGATGGCTGAGCTTATCCCGCAGGGCCGCATGATTTCGGACACCCGCCGGGATCTCATCTTCAGCCGACCGTCGACGGACGGGACGCGGCTGCTGTTCGGTTCGCGCCCGGGTGTGTTCGAAATGTCGGAAAGGCGCGCCGCAAAGCACATCTATGCCAGGATGCTGGCTGTTTGGCCCCAGCTCGCTGGCGTCAAGATCACCCATTCCTGGGTCGGAAGTGTCGCCATGACGGTTGACAAGCTCGCTCATATCGGTGAGCGCGATGGGGCGAATTTTGCGGTGGGATGCAATGGCAACGGTGTCGCGCTGATGACCTATCTCGGTTATCAGACGGCGCGAAAGATCCTGGGCGAGCAAAACGCCAAATCGGCGTTCGACCGGCAAAAATTCACCGCCGTTCCTTTTTATTCCGGCAAGCCATGGTTCCTGCCTGCCTTTACCGGATGGTATCGTCTGCGCGATTTCCTCGACCGGCCGGGGCGTTGAGATGGATAAAGGGCAAGCGGAAATGCGCCTGGAAGAAGATGCGCTCGGAACACGGCTGATGCCGGCCGCCCTGGCCTATGGCATCCAGACGGCGCGCGCGGTCGAGAATTTCTCGATTTCCGGCCGGACGATCGCCGATATCGAAGGCTTCATCCCGGCGATTATTGCCATAAAGCAGGCTGCCGCACGGGCCAATTGCAGGGCCGGCGACCTTGATCCGCAGATCGCCGGGGCAATCGAAATGGCTGCGAGCGAATACGCCGTAATGCCAGGCAGGCAGGATTTTCCTGTCGATATCTATCATGGCGGCGGCGGTACTGCGGCCAATATGAATGTCAACGAAGTCCTGGCCAACAGGGCAAGTGAAATTCTGACCGGCAGGAAGGGACAGGATCCCGTTAATGCCAATACCCATGTCAACATGGCGCAATCCACTAACGATGTCATTCCCTCGGCAATGAAAATGGCGGTTGGGGGTGAACTGGCTGGCCTCCGCGCAGGTCTGGGCTCTCTCGTCGATGCTCTTCGGGTCAAGGAGAATGCCTTTCGCGGCGTGGTCAAGCTTGGTCGAACCTGCTTGCAGGATGCGCTCCCTGTCACTTTCGGTCAGCAGTTTTCAGGTTATTCAGCCGCCTTTGAGCGACAGATGGCGGGGATGTCTGGTCTGGAAGACGTTTGTCTGCGGCTGCCGCTTGGCGCCACTGCCGTCGGCACTGCCTTTGGCGCCTCGCAAGCCTATCGCCGCTTCGTCTTCGAAGAATTGCAGGCACTGACCGGCAAATCTTATCAGCCGGAGGAGAATTTTTTCGACGCGCTGCAAAATGCCGACGATTGGGTGAGGATTTCAGCCGCATTGAAAGCAATCGCCCTGACCCTGTCGAAATTTGCGGCCGATCTGCGCCTGATGTCATCAGGACCGCGGGCGGGGCTTGCCGAGGTCACCCTTCCAGCGGTGCAGCCGGGTTCGTCGATCATGCCGGGCAAAGTCAATCCGGTTATGCCTGAAATGATGATGCAGGTCTCCTTCCGTGTGATCGGTAATGATGCCACAGTCACCCGCGCCGCCGAGGGTGAACTTGACCTCAATGTATGGGAATCGATCATTCTCGAAGCCATCAGCGAAAGCATTCGTTTGATGCGACGCGCGATCCCGCTTTTTGTCTCCCATTGTATCTCGGGGATAAACGTCAATACGGAGCGCGGCCTCAGCGATGCATCCGGATCGCTTGCCCTGTCGACAGCACTCGTGGCGATCTACGGCTATCCGGCGGCATCTGCCGTCGCCAAGCATGCGGCCACCAACGGCCTGTCCGTCCAGGAGGCTTCCGTGGCTTGCGGACTGATGACGCGAGCGGAGGCCGACCTGCTTTTTTCCGATGTTGCGGCATTCGCAGACCCGGACCGGACCGAGCAACGGATCGCCAGCTTCCGCAACCGCACATCCACCCTCAACAGGCGCTAAAAAATGTCCAGAATAATCCCTGATGCCGTCTTGTCGTCGAAGACCCTGCCTGCGCACGTGGATGTCGTGGTTATCGGTGGCGGCATCATCGGCGTATCGACAGCGTTGTCGCTGGTCGAGCGTGGCATCAGCGTTGCCGTCTGTGAAAAGGGGCTGATCGCTGGTGAGCAATCGTCCCGGAACTGGGGCTGGGTGCGCCAGATGGGGCGTGATCCGGCCGAGTTGCCGCTTTCCATGGAAAGCTTGAGGCTCTGGAGAGGCATGAACGAGCGGGTCGGCGCCGAAACCGGGTTGCGCCAGTGCGGCATTGCCTATCTGTGCGAGACGGACGCTGACGTCGCCTTTTACGAGGAGTGGCTCCAACATGCCGCCGCAGTGGGTCTCGACTCGCGCATTGTGCGCGGTGAGGCAATGCACGCGCTGGTGCCGGGCATGGGCAGGCAGTTCAAGGCCGTGATGCACACTCCGAGCGATTGCAAGGCCGAACCGTTCATGGCGGTTCCCGCCATGGCACGCGGTGCTGCCGCAAAGGGTGCCCATATCCTCACGGGCTGTGCGGTCCGGTCAATCGAACGCTCCGCCGGGAAGGTAAGCAGTGTGGTGACGGAACATGGCGAAATCCGCTGCTCTTCCGTTGTGCTGGCGGGGGGCGCCTGGTCCAGGCTTTTTGCAGGCAATATGGGAATTGATATTCCGATCCTCAAAATCCTGGGCAGCGTCGCGCGTCTGTCGGGTGTTGATGGCATGACGGATATGCCGGTGGGCGGTAACGATTTCGCCTTCCGTCGCCGTCATGATGGCGGCTTTACGGTAGCGCAGCGCAACGCGGATATCGCGCCCGTCACTCCGGATAGCTTCCGTCTGTTCGCCGACTACCTGCCGTCGCTCGTTAAAAACTGGCGGGCATTACGCTTTCGGACAGGCGGGCAGTTCCTGCGGGAAATGGCGATGCCCCGCCAATGGAAAAGTGACGCTGTGACGCCGTTCGAGCAGATCCGCATTCTCGATCCCGTTCCGTCATCGAAGCTCATTTCCCAAGGTATCGACAAGTTGTCTAAGTCCTTCCCGGCATTTGCAAATGCCCGCATCACGGCTACCTGGGGCGGCCTCATGGATGTCACGCCGGATGCCGTTCCGGTGATCTCTGCTGCAAGTGCCATTCCCGGCCTTTATCTGGCCGTCGGATTTTCCGGCCATGGGTTCGGTATCGGCCCCGGTGCCGGAGCGCTCACGGCTGATCTGGTGACAGGCTCAAAGCCATGCGTCGATCCGGCGCCGTTCCGTCTGGAGCGTTTCGGGCGACTGCACCGCTCGCTGGAGAATTTGCGGTAAGATTTTTAAAGATCAAGAGAGGGCGCCCGGTGCGCGGTCCCGCTTCTGCGAGACGTGCTACAGGCGGGCTGATACTTGCCGCGCCGGTCATCCCGCAGACATCTTACGGCTCGGAAACGTCCAGGTTTCCCGTCAGGCCGTCCAGGCTGATACGGAAGCCCAAGGGCCAGATCAGGCCCACTCCTCATTCCACACCTGAACCATGTGGCCGGGTGTAACTTCGCGATATTCGCGGTTTGGCGGCGTGAAGGTTTTCGGCCGGATTGGGCTGCGCAACTCTGTATCAGCGAATTTGCGCCGCATATGCCTGCGTGAGGGATCTGGCAGCGGCACGGCCGATAGCAAGCGCCGGGTATAGGGATGTTGCGGATTGGAGAAAACAGCTTCGCGCGGTCCGGTCTCAACGATTTCGCCGAGATACATTACAGCTACGCGATGGCTCATGCGCTCGACAACTGCCATATCGTGGGAAATGAACAGCAGGCCGAGTTTCAGTCGTTCCTGAAGGTCCAGTAACAAGTTTACCACCTGAGCCTTGACTGAAACGTCGAGTGCCGAAACCGCCTCATCGGCAATGATGAGTTCGGGTTGGAGCGCCAGCGCTCTTGCGATGCAAATGCGCTGGCGTTGCCCGCCGGAAAACTCATGCGGATAACGGCTCGCCATCGCCCCAGCCAGACCGACTTCGCCAAGCAGATCACGCGCAAGCTTTCGGGCATTGCGGGGCGTTTCCAACCCATGGATCAAAAGAGGCTCCGCGATGGCGTTTTCAACTGTCAGGCGGGGATTGAGGCTGGCGAATGGGTCCTGAAAAATCATCTGAACTTGACGGGACAGGTCCGATCTGGTGAAGGAGCCAACATCCGCGCCGTGGATATGGATTGAGCCGGAATGCGGCCGGTTAAGCCCGGCCAGCAAGCGTCCAGTGGTCGATTTTCCGCAGCCCGATTCACCTACCAGCGCAAGTGTTTCACCCCGCGACAGCGAAAAGCTGACATTCTCGACCGCATGCACGCGCGAATGCACCATCCTGGTGAAGGCGGATCGCATCTCGAACCGCGCCGACAGGTTCCTGACCTCGAGAAGCTTGCCACTCGCCGCGTCGATGGTATCGGGCCGCTTCTTCTGTGGCAGTGCCTGTCCTGTTTCCATGTCAATAATCGGGAAAGGACTGGGGCCATCTTCGCCGGCAGAACCGAGTTGCGGCACCGCGGAAAGCAGGGCGCGCGTATAGGGCTTTTGCGGGCTGGCAAAGACTTCTGATGTCGTGCCGGTCTCAATCTGGTCGCCACGATACATCACCAGCGTACGGTCGGCGATTTCAGCGACGACACCCATGTCATGGGTGATGAAAAGCACAGCGGTGCCTTCCTCTTCCTGCAGGGTTTTGATGAGGTCGAGGATCTGCGCCTGAATGGTGACGTCAAGCGCCGTGGTCGGTTCGTCGGCAATCAGAAGGGCGGGGCGACAGGCAAGTGCTATCGCAATCATCACGCGCTGGCGCATGCCTCCGGAAAACTGGTGCGGGTAATCGTCGATACGTTTGGCAGAGGAGGGAATCCGCACTTTCTCCATCAGTTTCAAAGTTTCCGTCCGTGCCACGCTTTTCGAAATACCGTTATGGGCAATCAGGGCTTCCGCGATCTGTTCCCCGACGGTCAGTACCGGATTGAGGCTCGTCATCGGTTCCTGGAAGATCATCGCCACCCGGTTGCCACGGATTTCACGCATGCGAGCAGGGGAAGCGCCGATCAGCTCTTCGTTGTCGAGCTTGATCGAGCCTTCGATGCGGCTCGTCTTTTCCGGCAGAAGCTGCATCACGGACAGTGCCGTAACACTCTTGCCGGAACCGCTTTCTCCAACAATCGCAAGTGTTTCCCCGGCACGGATGTCTAGGTTCAGCTCGCGAACCACCGGGTTGAACGTGCCGTCGCGCAGGAATGAGACCTTGAGATTGCGGATGGAGAGGACAGGATGAGGCGTGGTTTCGGTCATTGTCACTTTTTCCTGTTTCATACGCCGCTCTTGCCGCCGCCCGCAAGGACGGCTCCTGCCGCCGAACGCGGATCGAGCCAGTCGCGCAGCAGATCGCAGACCCCGTTGAGCACGAGGATCATCACGACCAGCGCCAGACAGGGCCAGACAAGCAGCATGGGCTGATGAGCGATGGCCGCCCGGCCGGTTCCGATCATCAGCCCGAGTGAGGGCGAGGGAGGGACGACGCCGAGACCAAGGAAGGACAGGCCCGATTCAAGCACAACCGCCGCCGCCGTGACGAAGCTGGCCTGAACCAGAAGAGGTCCCATGATGTTGGGTAAAATGGTTTTCAACATGATGCGGATGTTACTGGCACCCATGGCCTGTACCGCCTCGACATAATCCTGCGAGCGAACGGTAAGCACGCTGGCATAGGCGATGCGGGTGAAGCCGGGAACGAACACTGCGGCAAGCACGGGGATCAGTGTCATCGGGCCTGGCCCATAAAGGGTTACGGCGAGCATGGCGAGGAGAAGCGGGGGGAAACAGAGCACGACATCCATGGCCCTGAGCGTCAGGATTTCCGGAAAACCTCGCATGTAACCGCCGATAATGCCGAATGCGGTACCGATGACGCCCGAAAGGATGGAGGTCGAGAGGGCGATAAACAGCGAGATACGGATGCCGAAGACCAGCCGGGAGAGAATGTCGCGGCCCATTTCATCCTGCCCGAGCGGGAAAGCTGGAGATGGCCCGGCGAACCGCTGACCCATGGTCATCTTCAGGGGATCTGACAGGGGCAGTACTGGAGCAAGCAGGCATATCAGTGCGATGAGCGCGAGCAGCAGCGGCCAGACGAGACGAAGCGAGCGCGTCATTTGCGAATCCTCGGATCGGTGACACCGTAGACAATATCGACGATGAGGTTGAGCGTGATGAACAGGGCCGAAATGACCAGGATGACCGCAGTAACTGTGGGGTAGTCACGGGAATTGACGGCGCTGACCAGCATGCCGGACAAGCCTGGCCAGTTGAAGACATATTCCACCAGTACCGTGCCGCCGAACAGGCCGCCAAGATTGAGCGCGAAGACCGTGATGACCGGCATCAGCGCGTTGCGCAGCACGTGGCGGGCAATGATGCGCCGTTGCGGCAGACCCTTGGCGCGTGCGGTTCGGACATAATCCAGCGGCAGAACATCGAGCACTGAGGCACGCGCGATGCGCACGACGATCGCCGCAAGACCGAGCGCTATGGCGAAGGCGGGCATGGCCAGCAGGATCAGATGCTTGCCGGGGTCGTCTGAAATATTGACATATCCACCGGCTGGCACCAGCTTCCACATCTGGGCAAAGACCAGAATTATCAATGTACCGGCGACGAAAACGGGGATGCCCTGGGCAAAACCGGCAAGAAAATTCGAGACGCGATCGAAACTGCCGCCCTGTCGCAAGGCCGCGACAACGCCGACCGGTAAGCCGATGATCAAACTGAGGATCGCGGCGGCTGCGATCAGCTCAAGTGTACGCGGCAGGCGTTTGGCAATTTCGGGTGCGACCGGTGAACCGTCGATCATCGAGTTGCCGAGATCAAAGCGAATGAGGCCGGACATCCGATCGACATATTGCGTCAGTATCGGCCGGTCGAGGCCCAGATCGTTGCGCAACTGCGCAACCGAAGCCGCGTCGGGCGTCGAACCTTCTCCTGAAAGCAGCAGTTCAGCCGGATCGCCTGGCACCATATAAATGGAAAGAAAGACGAGGCTGGTAACGACCCAGAGCAGCGCCAGAGAAATGGCAATTCGCTGCAGGAACCAGAACATGAAGACCCTCCGGCAGTCAGCCATGCAACGTCAGCCTGAAAATACTTACCTTTCAGGCCTCTTCCGCACGGAAGATGAGAAACGGGTGCCCGGACAGGCGAGTGCCGACCGGGCTAATTCCAGATGTTACGACAGCGAAAGCTCGTCGAAAAGGCGACCGGAGAAGGGAGAAATCTGGTCCGGAAGCATATGGAAATTGTTGACGCGCTTCAGGTGGGCAAAGCCGGTGGCGCGGTAGGAAAGACCGCAAAAAGGCGTGTATTCGATGACGAGCTTGTCGACTTCGGCATATATCGCCTTGCGCTTTTCCAGGTCGAACTCCGCACGGCCCTTGGCGAGCAGCTCGGTCAGGCCTGGAACCTCGAAATTGCGTGAGCGGAAGAAGGTCGGCGACAGCGTCGGGTCAATAAGGGCGCTTGTCGCATCCGGATCGAAGGTGTCGAGGCCGAGACCCTGAATGGCGAAATCGCCCTGACCACGGTTACCCATGGTAACGCGGGTGGACCAGTCGGGCATCGTCAGTGTCACGTTGATGCCGACTTCAGCCAGATGGCCCTGGACGATGACGGCGGTATCGCGGTGCATGCCGTACTGCGCGGTCGAGAGCAAATTGACGGTCACACCTTCTGCACCGGCCTCCTTAATCAGCGCCTTGGCGCGGTCGGGGTCGTAGCTCTGCCCCTTGGCGAGTTCGGCGTTGTAGAACGGCGTCGCGGACGAGCGCGGCACGCCTTCGAGCACTGCGCCACGACCGAAGAACACGCCCTTGACGATCTCTTCGCGGCGAATGGCGAGGGAAACGGCGCGCCGCAGGCGCTGGTCCTTGAATGCACCAGCTCCGTTGAACGACAGGAACATGAAAGCGCCTGTGGCAGCTGTCTCAAGCGCAACACTGGCGTCCTTGTCGAGCTGGTCCATTGCGCTCCACGGAACGTAATCGATCACATCGACGTCGCCCGCAGTGATCGCTGCAACACGTAGGTTTTCGTCGGCGTAGGCGGTGACACGAACCTTCTTGAAATGCGGCAAGCCGTCCTTGAAATAATGCGGGGAGGCTTCGAAATCGAGGCCTACGCCCTTTTCTGCATTGGCCAGCGTGAACGGGCCTGCGCCTGTGCCATGGTCCTGTTTGTCGGTCGAACCCTTGGCGATAATCTGCAGGAAGGGGTTGGCGAAGAGCGCCGGCAGCGCCGCGTTCGGTGATTTCGTCAGGAGCTTGAAGGTGCGGTCATCGACAATCTCGACCTTCTCGACTTCGAGCATCGCATCACGGGTATAGGCGCCGGAGCCCTCCGCCTTGATCTTCTCGATATTCCATTCGATGTCGGCCGACGTGACGGGCTGGCCGTCGGAGAATTTAACATCCTTCAGCTTGATCACCCAGGCGCGGTCGCCGTCTCTGTCGAAGCTTTCGGCCAGTTCACCCACAAGTTTGCCTTCTGGCGTGTAGGCCATGAGGAAACGGTTGATCAGCGAAGAAACGAGTTGGCCGGCATAGCCGACATTCACCCACGGTTTCAGATGAGCGGGATAGGTGGAAAGGCCGATGCGCAATGTGTCGGAAGAGGCCTGCGCAAAGGATCTGGACGCTCCGATGGCAAATGCGGCACCTGAAGCGGCGGTCAATTTCAGAAGGGTACGGCGATCGAGTATCATGGTTAGTTCCCCATTATGTGTTGATACATGCTTGCCAGCCGGCGTGGACGATTTCGGCGCGCCACCTTTCCGGAAAAGTGTCGGTCCCGGTGGGCGTGATCTGGTCCCGTCGATACCGAAAACAATAAAGAGAGCCTTTTCCGGGTGTCAAGCGAAATTCCATTAATTAATTCATTGGGAAATCTTTGTCTCAAATAACGGAATAAGATCGCAGATTTTTCAATCTCTGGCGTAATTTTGGCTTATAATCTAATTATAGGAATAGCAGAAATATTCTGGTCGTAATAATGGAATTGAGATTGACAAGGGAATGAAGCCGATCATAGGGTCTGAACAACTGGCCCGGATTGCCCGGCAGCCGTTTCTCCGGGGCCGAAGGCTTGGCTTTCGCAGTGGGCGGCGCATGCAATCAAGGCAGTGTCGCACGACCTCCAGATGAGGCGTTGCCTTATGACATCCAGAAGAAGGAGCGAGCCATGGCATGGCGGATTGGCGTGGATTCCGGTGGTACTTTTACCGACGTTTGTCTGTTTGAGGATGAGACGGGCGAGGTGGTGATCTGGAAGGTTTCATCGACACCGGATGACCCTTCGCGCGGGATCACGCAGGGTGTGGCCGATGGCATCGAGCGCGTGGGCATCAAGGCCGAGGACGTTTCCTATGTCGGTCACGGTACAACGGTTGCCACAAACGCGCTCATTCAGGGTCGTGGCGCAAAAACAGGGCTTCTGACGACCGGTGGTTTCCGAGATCTGCTGGAAATCGGCCGTCAGAAACGCCCGGACCTCTATGATCTCCAGGCAGATAAGCCTGAGCTTCTGGTCGAGCGTCACCTGCGCTTCGGTATTGAAGAGCGTGTTTTGGCCACTGGCACTGTCGAAACACCACTGGACGAGACCGCATTGCGCGAAGCGGTGCGGGCTCTGAAGGCCGATGGCGTAAAGGCGGTCGCAGTCAATTTCCTGTATTCTTTCATGCACGCCGAGCATGAGAAGATCGCGGCCCGCATTCTGGAAGATGAGTTTCCTGAAGCCTTCCATTCGCTGTCACACCGTATCGCGCCGGAATTCCGTGAGTTCGAGCGATTGTCGACCACGGTCGTCAATGCCTATCTTGGCCCCGTCATGCAGGGTTATGTGAAAGCGCTGTCCGGCAAGCTCATCGATCTCGGCATCACGGTTGCGCCGCAGCTCACCCAGTCGAATGGCGGCGTTATCGGCTTTGATGCTGCTGCCGAAATGCCGGTACGCACGGTTCTGTCCGGTCCCTCGACCGGTGTTGTCGCTGCCCAGGCTGTTGGTCGCATGACCGGCATCGACAACCTCATCACGTTTGACATGGGCGGTACCAGCTCTGACGTTGCACTGCTTGCTGATGGTCAGTGCCGAGTGGTAAACGAGTCGGTGGTCCACGGTTATCCGATCAAGGCTCCGATGCTCGATATACACACGGTCGGGGCCGGTGGTGGCTCGATCGCCTATATCGATTCCGGCAATCACCTGAAAGTCGGTCCACGTTCTGCAGGCGCCAATCCTGGTCCGGCCTGCTACGGCCTTGGCAATGACGAGCCGACGGTCACTGACGCCAATGTCGTACTTCAGACACAGAACCCGGAATATCTGCTCAACGGCCGAATGAAGATTGACCGTTCGCTGTCGGTAAAGGCCGTCGAGCGGCTTGCGGAAAAGCTCGATATGGGCGTTCTGGAAACCGCGAACGGCATTCTCGACATCGTGACGGCCAACATGGCCAAGGCCATTCGCGTGATTTCCGTCCAGCGTGGCCATGATCCGCGTGACTACGCGCTGGTCGCCTTCGGCGGAGCGGGTCCGGTGCATGCCGTGCGTCTGGCCCGTGAGCTGGGCATGAAGCGCATCGTCGTGCCGAAGACGCCGGGCGTCTTATGCGCTCTTGGCCTTTTGATGACGGATCTGAGAACGGACTTCTCCGCTACTGTCCTGCATCGCCTCGACCAGGTGGCGTCGGGAACGATCTCCACGCTTTATGATGGCCTTTCAGCTCAAGCCAATGCCTGGTTCGAGCGTGAGAAAATCGCACCAGCCGCCCGCGTTGTCACCCGCACTGTCGATTGCCGCTACGCCGGCCAGAATTACGAGATCGCAGTCGCCTTGCCGGAAGGACCGATCACCGAGGAAACCTTCCGCCTCGTCAAGGAGCGTTTCGAGCAGGCGCATCGCCAGCTCTATGGCTTCATCGCCGAAGGTGAGCCGGTGCAGCTTGTTACCTATCGTTTGGTCGCAAGCGGCGTCGTCGAAAAAGCAGCGTTCAAGGCCCGCGAGATGGAGGGCGAGGATTCCTCTGCTGCGATCTCCGGCAAGCGTGATGTCTGGATGGCCGAAGCCGGCGGTTTTACTGCGGCGACGCTCTATAACCGCGATCTGCTGAAACCCGGTAACGTCGTCGCCGGTCCTGCCATTATCGACCAGATGGATTCGACCACGGTTCTGCCGCCTGGATATGTCGCCACGGTCGATGCCTATCTCAACCTCATCGTGGAGGGAAAATGATGACGAATGCAGCCATCGCACAGAACACTGCTGCAGCACTCAATCCGATAACTGTCGAGGTCATCGGCAGCGCATTTGCCTCCACCGTCGAGGAAATGGGAGAGGCGCTCGTTCGTGCCAGCTATTCCACCAATATCAAGGAACGCCGCGATTGCTCGACGGCACTGTTCGACGCCAGGGGGGCAATGCTTTGCCAGGCAGAACATATCCCGATGCATCTCGGCTCGTTTATCGGCTTTATTCCCTATATTCTGGAGCATGTGGGCGCGGATAGTCTTGCGCCCGGCGACGTGTTTATCGGCAACGACGCCTATGAGGGTGGCGGCACCCATCTGCCGGATATCGTTCTGGCGGAGCCGATTTTCCAGGACGGCAAGTTGATCGCCTGGGCGATCAATACAGCGCACCATTCCGACTTCGCAGATCGCGGCCATGCCCACATATATCAGGAAGGCCTGCGCATTCCCCCGGTTCGCCTCTATCGAAAGGGCATTCTTCAGGAAGACATCCAGAAGCTGTTTCTCCTGAACTGCCAGGTGCCGCATGAGCGAATGTCGGACCTGCGCGCCCAGATGGCAGCGAACCGCCTTGGCGTGACGCGCCTCAAGGAACTCTGCGACAAGTATTCCACCGGAACGGTTCTCGCTGCTGGTCGCGAACTGATGGACTATGCCGAACGCAAGATGCGCGCCGGCATCGCTTCCATTCCGGATGGCACCTACAGCTTTTCGGATATGTTCGATGCGGAATCGCTGCGGGACGAGCTCGAATTTTCGGTGACAATTACAGTCAAGGGTGACGAGATGCATCTTGATTTCGTCAGCCCGCCGCAGGTTCGCGCGGGTCTGAACGTGGTCTATACCGCTCTCCTCTCCACAGTCTATTATGCGGTGAAGACCGTTGTTGATCCAACCGTCCTGCCGAATGCCGGTCTGGCCCGGCCCATCCATGTGACGGCGAAAAAGGGCACATTGCTCAATTGCGCTCACCCGGCCGCAGTCGATGGCCGCATTGCGGCATGCCAGCGCGTGGTCGATCTCATCCATGGCGCACTCGCGAAGGTGGTTCCGCACCGCGTCACCGCGGCCTGCAACGGATCTGTCGCGGTTGCGAGCTTCTCTGGTACACGCGCGGACGGCAGCCTCTGGGTCTATCTCGAAACTATCGGCGGCGGTTTCGGGGCGCGACATAACAAGGATGGCCTGGACGGCGTGCATGTCCACATGACAAATACGTCCAACCTTCCATTGGAATCGCTTGAAACCGAATATCCGCTAACGCTGGTTGCCTATGAATTGGTCGACGGTTCCGGTGGTGGCGGACAGTTCAGGGGTGGCATGGGTCTTCGCCGCGTATATCGCGCAGAAGCAGATTGCCGGGTCTCCATCGGTGGCTCCCGCTTCGTCTCGCGCCCCTGGGGTCTGGATGGTGGCCTTGCAGGTGGTCTTGGCTCCTTTACCATTCTCGGTGCGCCCGAGCGGCTGGTGAATGGTGCCGGCGACATCTTCAAGGGTGACATTCTCGAGATCGTAACGCCCGGTGCCGGCGGATATGGCGAGCCCTCCATGCGCGACCCGGCATCCATTGCAGCCGACGTCCGTGACGGACGCATTTCCTCCGAAGCGGCCAAATCCGTTTACGGGCTCTGATTTCCCAAGCTGGCCCGGTTTCCCTCCATAGGGAGCCGGGTCTTTTTTGGGCGAGTGGCTTGAGGTTCCAATTTTTTAACCCGCTTGACTACCCATGCCATATTGCCTAATCCAGTTCCAATTATCGGATTTTAATGAATGATATATTCACCGAAACCCAGGGGACAGCATGGCAAAGCAATCGTCCAGCAATGTCGAACGCGGTGCGGAAATTCTTCTGGCGCTAGGCAATGCGGGTGTCGGCGGCATGAGCCTTGCTGAAATCGCCGATGGGATCGGTGATGCTAAATCGGCGGTGCATCGGGCTCTGACGGGACTGTCTCATTACGGTTTTGTTGAGCAGAGCGGTCGGCGCGGCAACTACAGGCTGGGTAGCGCGATTTATGCGCTGGCGCAGCGCGTGCCAGGTATTGGTGATCTGGTCGATCTCTTCCGTCCGGCGCTTATTTCCATCACCGCCGGCACAAACATATCAAGTTTTCTCATGGCGCGGTCGGGTTTCGAATCCGTTTGCCTCGATTTCCAGCTCAGCGCGGCGCCGGTCCAACCCTTGCTTTCGGGCGTGGGCGGGCGTCTGCCGCTTGGTATCGGCCATGCCGGGGTTTGCATGATGGCGCGGCTGGACAGGGAATCCCGCGAACGCATCCTCGAAATCAACGCCCCGCATTACGAACAATGGCAGATCGAAACGGATACCATCCGCGCCGAGATCGAGATGTTCCTTGAAAAAGGCTATGTGATCGGTACGCGCAAGGCGGCGGGGTACGAGGTCTGGACGCTTTCCTTTGCGCCCGCGCCCGGTGACAATCGTTATGGCGAAACCGGGGTTTCCCTGCTTGCGCTGGCCAACAGCGTTTCGGATGACGAGGCACAGCGCTGCGTCGCGCTGATGTCTGAAGCACTGCCCTACAAGTGGTCCGGCCTCAACGCATAACGCCGGATCATTTCCTGGATATGGGCAAGGCGCGCGGTGCGCGCCGGTTCAGCAAGAACGTCCCGCCCGAAGGTAAAGCGGATGGTGTGTGCCGTGGAGACCGTGGCCCAGCACAGATTCGAGATTGACAGCCATAACTCGACAGGGTCCAACCGAGGGCGAAACACGCCAGCTGTGACGCCACGCTCCAGAATGCCCGCCACCATCCGGGAAATATTTCCGGCATATACCGTTTCGGGCTCCGATTCGCGGATGTTCTCGCCACCGTGCAGGTTCTCAATGCCGACAAGCGTCAGGAAGCCCTGATTGTTCCGGTAGTAGTCAAAGGTGAACTCCACAAGCCGGTCGAGCGCAGCAACCGGATCCGAAGGCATCGCCAGCGATTCCTCTGCATCGCGCATCGCCCGGTAAGCGTCTTCCAGCACATGCCGGAACAACACTTCCTTGCGGGAAAAATGCCGATAGACAAGTGCCTTGTTAACGCCAGCCGAATGGGCGATAGCCTCGATATTTGCACCTTCCAGACCGTGGGCAACGAATTCGCCTGCCGCAGCCACAAGAATGGCCTTGCGGGTGCGCGAAGTGCGCGCCGCGTGTGATCCTGGCGGCTTTTCCTTCACCTTTGTTGCCTGCGGCCCGTCGTTCATTCATGTCGTCCTTCCGTGGCCGGTGAATATCATCTTTGCCTCGTCTTGTCCTCTCTTCGGCAAGGAACGAATTTTGCAGCGTTGTCGCCAACAGCTCTTTACAGCTACCGTTGCTTCTGTTTTTGTAACGACAACGTTACTGTTACACAAGAGGCAGTTATGACCCCGCATTTGCGTGTCGCATCCGACGTCGGCGGAACTTTCACCGACAGCATTGCCTATGACGAGACGACGAGAACAATTACGGTCTCGAAGGTATCGACCACGCCGGTCAACCGTGCGCTCGGCACGCTTGAAGGCCTGCGAAACGCCCTGGGCCTGCAGGGCGCGAGCGGTGCGGATGTTGCGTATGTCGGCCATGGCATGACAACGGCAACCAATGCCGTGATCCAGCGCAATGGCGCAAAGACGGCATTTCTCACCAATCACGGCTTTCGCGATCTCCTTGAAATCGGCCGCCAGAACCGTCCGACGCTGTTCGATCTGACCAGAGTGAAGCCTGAACCGTTGGTGCCGCGCGAACTTTGTTTTACGGCGCGGGGCCGTATTCTGCCGACTGGTGAAGAGTTGCAGCCGCTCGACGAGGCCGATGTGCGCGCGGCTGGTGAAGCGATGAAGGCGGCTGGCGTCGAGGCCGTCGCCATCCTTTTTCTCCACTCTTACGCCAATCCCTCCCATGAGTTGCGGGCGCGCGATATTCTGGCTGAAGTCCTCCCAGATGTGGCAATTTCCGCTTCGGTCGAGGTGAATGCTGAATTCCGCGAATACGAGCGCGGCTCGACGGCGGTGCTCAATGCCTATCTTCGTCCGGTCATGGACCGTTATCTGTCTTCGCTCTCCGGTATGTTGCAGGATGAGAAGGAAGGGCTGGGCCTTGGCCGCGACCGTCCGGTTATGGTGATGGATGCTGCCGGTGGACTGATGAGCCTCGAAGGAGCGCGCCTCAAGCCCGTCCATACCGTTCTATCCGGCCCCGCCGGTGGTGTGGTCGCCAGCGCGCATGTGGCTATGCTGGCAGGTATTCCCGATATCATCACCATGGATATTGGTGGAACGTCCACTGATATCAGTCTCATCCGGGCTGGACGGCCGGAAATCACCCGTTCGGCCAATCTCGAAACCGTGCCGATCCGCCTGCCGGTTATCGATATTAATGCTATCGGTGCGGGCGGTGGTTCCATTGCCTGGATTGATGACGGTGGGGCGTTGCGTGCGGGGCCGATGAGCGCCGAGGCGGTGCCGGGCCCCGTTTGCTATCGTCGCGGTGGAACGTTGCCGACAGTTACCGATGCCAATCTTGTGCTGGGGCGGTTCTCGCCGCAATCGCGTCTGGGCGGTTCGATGACACTTGATCTGGATGGGGCCCATAAAGCCATCAACGATGTCATTGCCCAACCACTTGGTCTTGATGTCTATGAGGCGGCGGCAGGAATATTGCGCGTAGCCCATGCCAACATTGTTCGGGGCATCCGCGTTGTTTCCGTGGAACGTGGTTATGATCCACGTGATTTCGCGCTTGTGCCATTCGGCGGTGCGGGACCGATGCATGGCAGCCCCGTAGCCCGCGAGCTCAAGATGCCGCGTGTAATGGTGCCGCCGACCCCTGGCATTCTCTGTGCGCTGGGACAGCTGATTTCAGACCTGCGCCACGATTTCGTCGAAACACACGTCGTCCCCTATGCCGCCAATGGCGAAGCTGAAGCGGCTTTGCGCATCAAGCGCCTGACTGACCGCGCCGACGGCCATCTCGATCATGATGGCGTCGCGCCGGACCGGCGCGACGTGGAAATACGCATCGACGTGCGCTATCAGGGCCAGTCGTTTGAACTGTCAGTGACGGTGAATCCGGGCGAACCCTGTTGGTGGGCCGACCTTCCTCGCCGGTTTCACGCCGCGCACCGGGCCCGCTTCGGTCATGCTGACGAAAACGCCGCAATCGAGATCGCCGGCTTCGGCGTCACAGGTATCGGCCGCATCAAAACGCCGGTGCTTCCCGAACTCGACGACGGAGGCCCGGTGCCCGACGACGATGCCCTGACCGGCGAACGCCCGGTCTATTACGAGCCTGGGGATACCGGCGCGCGTGGCGCGTTCTATAAGGCGGCGGTCTACGCCCGGGAAAAGCTCAAGGCTGGCAACATGATATTCGGCCCCGCCATTATCGAGGAAGTTTCTTCGACAACCGTTCTTTATCCTGCCGACCGTCTCACGGTTCACAAATCAGGCAGTCTGATCGTTGAGGTAGCAGAATGACCATGTTTGATCCGATCCGTCTCGAAGTTCTGCGAAATGCCCTGGAAGCAACCGCGCAGGAAATGGGCGTCGTGCTGAAATGCACTGCCTTTTCGCCCAACATTAAAGAACGCATGGACGCATCCTGCGCAATCTTCAACGCGAATGCGGAGCTGGTCGCGCAGGCAGAGCACGTACCGGTGCATCTTGGTTCCATGCTGAGGGCCGTTGCGCCGACACTTGCACAGTTGCCACCGCTCAAGGAAGGCGATGTCGTCATCGTCAACGACCCTTTCATTGCCGGCGCGCATCTGCCCGACATCACGTTGATAGCTCCGGTTTTCGCCGCAGGTGAACTCGTTGCGCACGTGGCAAGCCGCGCGCACCATTCGGATGTCGGAGGCATGGAGCCCGGTTCGATGCCCGGCAGCTCAACAGAGATTTTCCAGGAGGGCCTGATCATTCCGCCAGTCCTGCTTTACGACGGAGGTGCGGAACAGGCCGGTATCATGCGCATGGTGCTTACCAATGTGCGCACGCCGGAAGAGAGGCGCGGTGATCTCAATGCCCAGTTGGCGGCTCTCAGGATCGGTGAGACCCGCCTGCAGGAAATGGTGGGGCGTTTCGGTGTCGATGGGCTGAAACAGGGCTTGTCGGCCATTCTTGACTATTCCGAGCGGCGCATGCTGAAGCGCCTCGCTGAGTTGCCGCCCGGCCGCTACGAGGCCGAAGACTGGCTGGATGACGATGGATCAAGCCCGGAGAAAGTCCTGATCAGGGTTGTCGTCGATGTTGCGCCCGACCGTCTGGTATTCGATTTTGCAGGAACCGCGCCGCAGCGGCGTGGTAATGTCAATGCGGTCAAGCCGATGACGCATTCGGCGGTCTTCTACGCCATCAAGATACTGACCGACGCAACGCTTCCGCCAAATGCCGGCGTGTTGCGTCCAGTCGAAATTCACATTCCGCAGGGCTGTTTCCTCGATGCCAAGCCGCCAGCCGCCGTCTGCGCGGGCAATACTGAAACCACGCAACGCGTGGCAGACACTGTGCTGCGCGCCTTTGCGCTTATCGCGCCCGATCGCATCGCTGCCGCCAGTCAGGGGACGATGAACCTGATCGGCATCGGTGGACGTGATCCCCGAAGCGGAAGGCCTTATACCTATATCGAGACGATTGGCGGGGGGCAGGGCGGCCGTCCCTATGGTGCTGGCATGCATGGCGTGCACGCCAATATGTCGAACACGCTCAACACTCCGATCGAGGCACTTGAAATCAGCTATCCGCTGCGTATCGAACGTTACGAGCTGCGCCAGGGATCGGGCGGGACGGGGCACCATGCCGGCGGCGAAGGCCTGATCCGCGCCATTACAGCGGTGGATCACGAGGCGCGTGTTTCGCTGCAATCCGACCGTCGGATCACTGGTCCTTACGGTCTGCATGGCGGTGACGCCGGCGCGACGGGACAAAACTCGGTCATCGATGCGGCCGGCATTGCGACACCGCTAGCCGGCAAAGGCTCGGTAACGCTTTCGTCTGGAGAAACGGTCGTCGTGGAAACGCCCGGCGGCGGCGGCTGGGGGAGGGTTCCGGTTCAGATCGAATAGAGACGCTACAGTCTCCCGCATACCTTGGACATCTGCGATCTTCTGCGGCACGCCATTGCCCGGAAACGACAATTTCAAGTCGGTTCAGCCACCAGCTGAGGAAGGAAGGGGGGCGCAAACGCGACTACTACCTTTTTACCAGCAATCCGCTGCCGCTATCTTGCCGGCACGCGGCCGGGGCCAGTCGCTTCCATTGATGGAGGTTCGGGATCGGGTACGACTGATAATGTGTGTTTGAGGCATTTAAGTGCGAAACAGGATCGGGAGTGGCGTACACCCTCGATCTTGTAGAGCTTCCGGCGCAGAAACTGCTCGTAGCCTGCGGTTCCTGCCACCGCCACCTTGATGAGATAATCATATTCGCCTGTCGTCAAATAGGCTTCCAGCACCTCCGGAAGAGCGGCCATCGCCTCTCCGAAGCGTTCCAGAACCTCGTCGTCGTGGCGCTCCAGCATCACCTCGATGATAACAGTTTCGCTCAGTCCAAGCTTGGCCTGATCGAGAATGGCGGTATAGCCGCGAATGACCCCTTCGTCTTCCAGCCGCTTGACACGCTGCCAGCAGGGACTGGGCGACAACCCCACCTTTTCCGAAAGCTCCGCATTGCTCAACCTGCCGTTCTCCAGCAGGGTGCGCAATATCTTGCGGTCAATTCTGTCCAGCGGTTTCGTCATCCCCGGTCTCCACACAATACGTTGCAAAAATCTGCCGTCACTGCGGCAGACTGCGAAAGAAATGTTTTCCGACGGGCGGTTTGGCGCTGGCATTCGAAAGCACCTTCCGCTGATTTTTAAGTACCGTACTGCAAGGTACAGGCAGCAGGGAGGAGCAGGCGTGGCACCCGTAGAACAGCATCATTTTCCAAGGCCGAGAACGTTGATCCACCCCGGCATTTCCTCGCCCGTGCGCATCAACAGCCTGCACTCGCCATCCGCGCGCCACGTGCGGCTGTTCATTGCGGCGGGCAGCAGTCTTTACGATGGAATCGTGCAGCCGCTTTTCGAAAACGGTATTGAGAATGCCTCGCTCACCATTCTCGGCGGCTATTTCGACATATTGTCCTATTGCGTCGCTCCGCCCGACCCTTCCGGCAAGGCGGTCATTGCCTATACGAAACCCATCGACGCCGGTGCGGCCTGGCTTGTCTTCGGCAATGCTACGCTCGGGCGCAGCATGAAGGGCGAGCCGATTGTTCATTGCCATGCCGCCATGCGCACCGCGGCGGGTGTGGTCAAGGGCGGCCATCTGCTGACTGAATCCTGTATTGTTGGCGAGAGCGGCGTTTCCGCCCTAGTGACGTCACTCGACAGTTTCGTGCTGCAGCAATCCTTCGACCCTGAAACCAACATTCCCCTTCTTCAACCCAGAAACCGTACGGAGCGCGCCGATGAACACGCATAACACTGTCGAAATCGGATCCATGGGGCGTGTGGCCTATGCCCGCATCGCACCCAATGAAGACCTTGTTCTCGGTGTCGAAAAGCTGTGTCTTGCCGAAGGCTTCAGAAATGCCTTTGTGCGCGGCGCGCTGGGCAGTCTGGTCGATGCCTGTCTCGGCACCCGCAGCGGCGCGTTCTTGCAAATACGCGGTCCCGCCGTGGAAATCGTCTCCATTGCCGGCGAAGTGCGTGCCCAGCCGGACGGCTCGCTGCGCGCCTCGCTGACCGGTGTCGTCGCCGATACCGAAGGTTCGGTTTATGGCGGTCCCTTCATCGCCGGAGCTAACCCGGTTTGCATGACTTTTGAAGTGACGCTGGAAGAGTGGTTGCCTGCGGAAAAGCCGCAGGCGGCGTGAGTTGTCGTCAGGCGGGCCGGTGAGTTGCGCAGCGCAACTCATGCGGCGTGCCCCTGTCTTTCGGTCAGAAGTAGCTCGAAAGTAACGCAGACCGGGTTTTTGCCGCGCACCAGCCGCCCGCCGCTGATATGTCTGGTGAGGTCCACCATCGCAATATCCAGCATTGCTTGTCGGTCTCCCGACGCGGCCGGGCCGATACGGCCCTTAATTATGAGGATTTCGCTCGCGTAGGCGTTGAGGCTTGTTCCGTCTTCATAATCCGCACCGACCAGGCTGCCAATTCCATTGACTTCAGCTTCTCGCAGACCAAACCGGGTAGAGACCTCTTCGAGTGCCGTGCATATATCGGCATTTGGGCGCACTGTGCATAAAAGTGCCCGAGGACCCGAACCCTTCTGGCGGCGCTGCTGCGCGATGGGTGTAAAAAGGGGGAAATTGGTTTCCTCATCCTTTTGCACATCGAGGATCGCTCCATCCAGCGCCAGGGCTTCAAGCGTTGTTTCTACAGCAAATTCGGTCTCGAAAGGCAGTAGATGCCCCATGGAGACAACGCCTTCGGCACTCTTCCATGAACCATGGCAATGCAGAAACGGCGCGTTATCGCGCCGGCCCATATGCAGGCCGGCATCGATGATAGTGCCCCCCGGCATGGAAAAGGTTTCGCTGTACCATGCGGCATGCGCGTCATCCGGTGCGGCTGCCGGCATGACATAATGCAGCCGTTTCATCGGTACGTTCTTAAGTCTGACGTAACCGCCTTCGAACCCCAACTCCGCAAAGGCATCGGCAATCGCTTGGTTGGCGCTTACGCCGGGCCGGACCGTCAGAGTAACAGGATAGGCATGGCAGCCGACGGCGCGAAAGCGTTCAGCCGTTATCGGTCCGGGATGGACGATGTGGCGGGGAAGCTCTTGCGTGCCTGTCTCCGTCATACCGCAAGCCCCGCGGTAATGAAGCCCCCATCCACGGCGAGCACCTGTCCGTTGATGTAGCTTGCGTCATCCGACACGAGGAAAGCCACGGCAGAGGCGATCTCGTCCGTCCTGCCATAGCGATGCATCGGAACGCGGCTATGCCATTGGTCGCGAACATTTTCAGTGTGAACCGCCTGGGTGAGGGGGGTATCGACCGGACCGGGAGCAATTGCATTGACACGAATGCCCGATTGCCCCAGCTCGTTTGCCATTACCATCGTCAGAAGATTGACGCCGCCCTTCGAAGCGCCATAGGCGCTGCGGCCACGATTTCCACACATGCCGGAAACAGAACTGATATTCACGATCGAGCCGGCAAGATCGCGCTCCAGCCAGTAACGTGCGGCAGTGCGCGCTACCGCGAAGCTGCCGACGAGATTGACATCAACGATACGGCGAAATTCTTCGACGCTTGTGTCGACGGACAGCTTGTCGATACCGATGCCGGCGCTGTTGACGACGGCGACCAGATCAACCGCATGATCGGCACCGTTAGCCGTCAGGGCGGCGAATGCCCTCTCTATCGATGCCTCGTCCGCAACATTGCAGACGATGCCGCGCGAGAGATCGATACCGAGCTTTTCGCAGGCTATATCCAGCGCCTCGCGCTTGAGATCCAGCAACCATGGCTGCCAGCCGCGCGCCATCAGGAGCTGCGCAGTGGAGAAACCGATGCCGGATGCACCGCCGGTGATCGCGACGGCCCCTTTTGTCCCTGTTTTCTCTTGTGTCATACCGTCTCCTCCCGATTGAATGTCACGCCTGTCAGCCTGTCCGCTTTTCTTCGAAAGCCGGCATCTGACCGCGCTTCTCCAGTTCCTCGCGGATCATTTTCTTGGTGATCTTGCCGTAGGCGGATTTCGGCATGGCATCCCAGAACACCACTGATTTCGGCAGCTTGTAGCGGGCCATCTTGCCTTCCAGATAGGCCTTCAGATCGATGGCGGCGATATCCGCGCCCTCGCGGGCCACGCACACGGCCACACCGACCTCGCCCCACACCGCGTCCGGCACACCCAGAACCGCAGTCTCGCTGATGTCAGGATGCATGAGGATTTTTTCCTCGATTTCACGCGGATAGATGTTCGAGCCGCCGGAAATATACATGTCGGAAGCGCGCCCGGTGATGTAGAGGAAGCCGCTCTCATCGCGATGACCAAGGTCGCCCGTGCGGAACCAGCCATTGCGGAAGGCTTTGGCATTGGCCTCGGGATTATCGTAATAGCCGGCGAAAACGGCGGGACCGATTACACAAATTTCGCCGGTTTCGCCTGCGCCAACCTCCTCGCCAGCATCGTTCTGGATCTGCACTTCCATGCCGGTGCGGTCGAAGCCGCAGGTGCCGATACGCGTTTCCGGACCGTCCTCGGCGTTATGAAAAGAAGGCGGCAGCACGGTGATGTTCCCGGTGACTTCACCCAGGCCGAAATATTGCACCAGCACCGGGCCGAGCTTCGCAAGCGCCCGTTTCTGGTCCGCGCGATACATCGGCGCGCCGGCATAGATGACATAGCGCAGTGAGGAGTGATCGAAACGATCCACAGAGGGGTCTTCGACGAGCATTTTAAGGATGGTCGGTACAGTGAAGGCGTTGGTGATGCGCCATTTTTCGATCAGCGCCCAGACGGCGGGCACATCGAGCTTTTCCGCCGCCGGCAGGACGGTTTTCGCGCCATGCGCCACCTGCACCAGCTGGTGAATGCCCGCACCGTGTGAAAGCGGGGCAACGACGATGGAGGCGTCGTCCGGTCCGGTGCCGGGCATCAGATCGCAGAGATGGTTGGTGATGACGAACGCCATCTGGCCATGGGTAAGCACTGCAGCCTTGGGCCGGCCGGTGGTGCCTGAGGTGAAGAAGAACCAACACGGGTCATCCCGATCCACTGCCTGGCTTTTGACTTTGTGCCCCATATGACGGGCCACGATGGCATCGTAATCCTCACCGAACTCAGCCGTACCGATGGCGATGCTGAAATCGATAGTGCTTGCCTCATGGCTGGCTTTTGCATGATCGGGAAAAGCACTGGCGCAAATCATGCCGCGTGCGCCGCTGGCCTTCGCCAGATAGGCAACTTCATCGGGCGATTGACGGTAATTGGTCGGCACCCACACCGCACCCACGCGGAAGCATGCGAACATGGATTCGAACATCTGGTTGTTGTTGGAGGACTGCACCAGAATGCGGTCTCCCTTTCTGACGCCGAATTCAGTCTCCAGCGCATGGGCCATTGCGTCGACGCGGGCTTCCATTTGAGCCCAGCTCCAAGTCTTTTCACCCCAAACGAAACCGATATGGTCCGGGTTGCGGCGTGCCGCCTGCGTCAGGAAATGCGAGAGGTTCATCACCCGCGTGGTGGAGGGCGCAACCCCGCCCGCGGGATGCTGCACGGCACTTTGCATCGTCATTTCACACGCTCCATGATCGAGACGTAATTGGCAACCGCCGTGCCACCCATGTTGAACACGCCAGCCAGCGAGGCATTGGGAATTTGCATGTCGCCTGCCTCGCCCATCAATTGCATCGCCGCCATGACATGCATGGAAACGCCGGTCGCCCCGACGGGATGACCTTTCGATTTCAATCCACCCGATGGGTTGATTGGCAGGCGTCCGGTCTTCAGGGCCGTTCCATCCTGGACAACGCGATATCCTTCACCGGGCTCCGCAAGCCCCATGGCCTCATATTCGATAAGTTCGGCAATGGTGAAGCAGTCGTGCGTTTCAACGAAAGAGAGGTCGTCGAGCGTTGCGCCGGCAAGTTCCAGCGAGCCGGCCCAGGCGCGGCGCGCGCCTTCGAAGGCCAACGGATCGCGACGGCTCAATGCCATGATGTCGTTGACATGCTTGCGGCCCCGGAAACCGATGGCGCGGTTGAGTGTGGCTGCTGTTTCCTCGTCGGCCAAAATGATCGCGGCAGCGCCATCAGAAATCAGCGAGCAGTCGGTGCGGCGCAGCGGGCCTGCGACGTAGGGGTTCTTGTCCGAAACCGTATTGCAGAAATCGAAGCCGAAATCCTTGCGCATATGTGCATAGGGATTGACCGCGCCATTGGCGTGGTTCTTTGCGGCAATCATCGCCAGCTCTTCCGAGCGGTCGCCATAACGTTGAAAATATGCCTGTGCGATGCGGCCGAACTGGCCGGCAAACCCGCCGGGAATATTGGCCTCCTCCGCACGGTAACAGGCGGAGAGCAGGATTTCGCCTACCTCTGCGGTCGGCAGCGCCGTCATTTTTTCGGCGCCGACAACGAGTGCGATGCGGCCGCGCCCGGCTTCGATGAAATCCATGGCGCTGTAGAGGGCGGCCGATCCTGTTGAGCAGGCATTCTCGAAACGCACTGCCGGCGTATAGGCGAGGCGCTCATCGCCCATCGCTACCAGGGCGCCCTGAAAATCCTGTTTCGAGAAGCCATTGTTCATCACGCCGACGAAAATGCCGTCGATATCGCTGACATCGACGCCCGCATGGTCTATGGCCGGCGCCACGACTGAAGCCATCAGTTGCTCGGTATTTTCAAGGGCCGACTTGCCGAAAGGCGAATGCGCCCAGCCGACGATCTGCGCTTTGCTCATTTGCTCGTTCTCCTCGTTTGCCGTTTCGTGTCGCCTTCACCGCGCGTGCGGGCGCGGCTGGCCATCATTTCTGCAATGCGTGTCTCGATGCGGGATACTTCCTCGCGCAGCAGCGCTGCCAGTTCCGGCTGGCGCTCCGGCCGCATGCGGCTGTCCACAGCGGCAATGCTCAGCGCTCCCGCCACAGCGCCATCAGGCGCGCGGATGGCAACGCCAATACCCCAGGAATTAGAAAGGATCAGGCCGGGGTTGAGCGAATAGCCATTGGCTCTCGTCAACTCGACATCACGGCGCAGGCCCTCAAGCGTTATGCCGGGATAATTAGCGGCAATCAGCCCGCTATTGGCCGCAATGATACTTTCCACCTCGGCGTCTGGCAGCGCCGCCAGCATGGCGAGCGAACCCGCACCAATACCCAAGGGGTGTTCGAAACCGGCCTGAAGCGCATGGGTGCGCACCGGCCAGGTGCCTTCTTCGCGGTAAAGGCACAGGGCAAATGTATCTCGGCGCACGGAAAGGAAGCTCGAATCCTCCGAGCGGCGGGAAATGCGCGTCAGGCCGTCCTGCGCCATTTGAAGAAGGCCAAACCGGCGCGATGACAGGCTGCCCAGCACATAGGTTTCTTCGCCGAGGTAATAACGCCGCGTTTCCTCATCCTGCTCCACAAGCCCGGCGCGGATCAGAGCCAGCAGCAGGCGGCGGGCCGTGGGCTTGTTCAGTCCGCTTTCTGTCACGATGACCGAAAGCGCCACGCCGCGTTCTGCGTGCCTCCCGACCATGGAGAGCAGCGCCAGAGCCCGGTCCACCGCGCGCGCGCCCGTCAGATCTTTTTCTACCGGGATCGTTGTTGTTACTGCCATCTCAGGAAAACGCCCCCACCGCACAGCTTTGCCCGCCATCGACCGGCAAACAGACGCCAGTGATGAACTTAGCCTCATCAGATGCGAGAAAAACGGCGGCGCGGGCAATATCGAAGGCATCGCCCATGCGACCCACCGGGACAGCCGCATTGCGCGCCGCCACCATCTCCTCGACAGACGCATATTGATTGCTGATCTGCTTGTAGATCAGTGGGGTGTCGATCATTCCCGGAAGAATGCAATTGGCGCGAATGCCCTGCCGAGCATATTGCATGGCCAGCGCCACAGTCGCCTGATTTACAGCTGCCTTCATGGCGTAATAGGCAAAATAGGGATAGCCGGTCCAGCGAATGGAGGCGAGCGACGAGATATTGATAATGGCCCCGCCGCCCTGCGCCAACATCACCGGCAACACAGCCTTGGAGGTGCGATAAACGGAGCCGATATTGAGATCGACCGAGGCGCGAAAGCTTTCCTCATCCAGCTCAACCGGCCCGCCCATATGGGTCACGCCGACATTATTGTGCAGAATATCGATGCCACCAAAGGCCTCGCAGGTGCGGTCAACGGTGGCCGATACGGACTGTAGTTCAGTGACATCGGCGGCAACCGCAATCGCCTCCAAGCCTTCTCCGCGAATAATCTCAGCCGTCTCTTCGGCTGCGTCAGCGGAGAGATCGACACAGGCTACGCGCGCGCCTTCGCGGGCGAATTGCACGGCCGCAGCCTTGCCGTTGCCAAAACCCGGCCCCGATGATCCTGCGCCAAACACAAGCGCGCGTTTTCCCGTCAGGCGACCTGTCAAAGCAGTCTCCATTCCAATCGTCAGACATAGTCGGGTTGGCCCCGCTACGGGCGGGGCCAGTTACTCAACTGGCCGGTCAGGTCAGGCTTGCACCAACGGCCTTTTCAAGAATGGCCCAGGCTTCATCGCCGTATTTGCCCTTCCACTCGGAATAGAAGCCTGCCTCTTTCAGCGCGGCGCGGAAGAGTGTCGCATCCGTGTCGTTGAAGGTCATGCCCTTGGAAATCAGATCTTCCTTGACCGAGGCATTGAGCTTCGCCACATCGGCGCGTTCATCCTTGCCCGACTGGTTGAGGTTTTTGGCGACGATGGCGCGAAGGTCATCCGGCAAACGCTCCCAGGCGCGCTTGTTGGCCAGGAACCAGAACCCGTCCCACATGTGATTGGTGACCGAGCAGAATTTCTGCACTTCGAACAGCTTTGCGGTGGAAATGATCGCCAGCGGATTTTCCTGGCCATCGACCACACCGGTCTGCAGCGCAGTATAGACCTCGGCGAAATTGATCGAGGCAGGGGCAGACTTGAACGCCTTGAACATAGAGGTCCAGAGCGGGCTCACTGGCACGCGAATCTTGAAGCTTTCGAGATCGGCCGGCGTGGCGATGGGCTTGGAAGCGCTGGTGATCTGGCGGAAGCCGTTGTCCCAGATTGTGTCCATGGCAACGAGATTCTGCTTGGCAATTTCGCCACGGACATATTTACCGAGATCGCCATCCATGGCCGCCCATACGGACTCGTAGTTCGGGAAGGCGAAACCGATGCCGCTGATGGATGCGTTCGGTACCAGCGTCGACAGGATCAGCGGCGAAAGCGTGAAGAATTCAACGCCTCCCGAGCGCACCTGGCTCAAAACGTCTGTGTCGGCACCCAGCTGGCTGCTGGGGAAGATGCTGATATTGACCTGCCCATCGGTCTCTTTGGCGATGCGCTCGGCGGCCTCCTTGGCGCGAATGTTCATCGGGTGCGCCGCAGGCAGATTGTTGGCATATTTATAATTGTATTGGGCAGCGCGGGCGCGCGACACGAAGGCGGTGGCCAGTACGGCGGAACCGGCGCCGGCGAGTATGGTACGTCTGTTGATATTCATTGCTTTCTCCTCCCAAAATAAAGCAGGTATCATTCATCGGCGTGGCGGGCGGACCCGCCACGGTCTCAGAGCAGAATGGTCGAAAATCCGGGGATTGCTGCAATCAGCAGCAGGCCGATGATCATGGCTGCGAGATAGGGCCAGATGGCACCCATGGCTTCGTCCGGCGACACGTTGCCGATCTTGCAGGCGATGTAAAAGCCGATACCGATTGGCGGCGCCATCAGGCCGATATTCATGGCAACCACCACGACCATGGAATAATGGATGTCATTGATCCCAAGTGTGCGGGCGATCGGAAACATGATCGGCGCGAGCAGAACGATCGCTGGCAGTCCTTCCAGGACGCAGCCCAGGATCATGAAAATCAGGATCGACACGACCATGTAGGTCATCCAGCCGCCCGGAAGATCGGTAATCATCGCGGTCAGCTGGAAAGCAAAGCCGCTCTGTGTCAGCCCCCAGGCCATGGCCGATGCACAGCCGAGTATCAGCAGGATCGCCCCTGAAAGGGCTGCCGTCTCGACCAGCATCGAATAAAGCTTCCTGAGGCTGATGCCGCCATAAAGCACTGCGCCGACGATCATGGCGTAGAGCACGGCAATAGTGGATACTTCGGTTGCCGTGGCTACACCGCCGCCCACCAGGCTGCGGATGAGGAAGGGCAGAACGAGCGCCGGTGCGGCAATCAGGGCTGCCTTGCCGACCTGCGGCCATGGCGTGCGCTTTGCGCCTTCCATGTTTTCATCCCGCGCCTTCCAGCGGGCCAGAACGGCAAGCACCAGAAGCAGTACCATTGCAATCATGAAACCGGAGGTGAAGAGGCCGGCAATAGACACACCTGCCGCCGAACCCAGAACGATCAGCACGATTGAGGGCGGAACCGTATCGGCCATGGCGGCGCCGGTGGCCAGAAGCGCGATCATTTCCTTGGGTTTATGGCCACGGCGCTTCATTTCCGGAAACAGCGCCGGTGCGACGGTTGCCATATCAGAAACCTTGGAGCCGGAAATGCCGGAGACAAGAAACAGAGAACCGAGCAGAACATAGGACATGCCAGCGCGAATGTGGCCAAACATCGAGGACAGAAGCTCGACAATCGCCTTACCCATGCCGGTCGCGTCGAGCACGCAGCCCAGCAGCACGAAGACTGGCACTGACAACAGAATGATGCCCGACATGCCCTCATCCATGCGCCCGATCATCACAATGGTCGGAACCCAGGTGGTGAAGGTCAGATAGGCGAGGGTTCCAAGGCCGAAGCAGAAGGCAATCGGAACGCCCAGCACCAGAAATACCGCAACGAACAGGCCGAGGAAGATCGCCAGATTAAAATTGCCGAGGGATTCCAGCATCGGCGATGCCAGATAGAGCAGGCCGGAGGCAACCGCGACCGTTACAAGGGCCGCAATGATATCGCGCAGATTTTCTCGTCGGAAGAGATTGTTGAGCACCAAAAGCAGCATAAGACAGGCGCCGACCGGCAGCGCCGCAGCGCGAAACGACATCGGAATATTCAGCGCCGCTGACGTGACCACCCACTCCTCGATGGCGTATTCCATGGCGGGCTTGATGATTGCGGCAAGAAATGTCGCCACCAGCACCAGTGCCAGGGAATTGATATAGCCCAGAACACGTTGCGGGAACATGTTGAGAAACAGCGTGAGGCGCAGGTGTTCACTGCGATCGATGGCGATTGCCGCGCCCAGCATGGCAAACCACAGAAAGCACAAGGACGCCGTTTCATCGATCCAGACAATCGGCAGATGTAGGGCATAACGTGACGTCACGCCCAGCAGAAGCAGGCCGATCATCACCGCCAGCAGCACCGCCGCCACGGCCTCGATGGGGCGCATGAACCAGGAGCCTGTTACCTGTCCGGTGTGCAACAGTTCGCCATCGAGTACAAATACGTCGTCATTCGCGTTTGCGGTCATGGTCATCGGGGCCTCCTCTCCCACAGAACAACCTTCGCAATGAACATGTCTGCAAAACAGGATGTCCGTGCCACGACCGCGACATCAGGATAGCTGTTGTTGCCAGACAGGCCAGACCCCTCCAAAGGTCTGAATGTATCGGGATATTGCCTCCACAATATGGACCGTTACAAAATCATGTATTCGGGATACACAGGAAAATTCATGAAATCAACAGTAAATAGACGGATTTATGCAGTTAATTTGCGCATCCATAAGGTCCATATAGTGGACCATACTTGATGGTGGCCCTCATTCCTCATGATCGCCTTGCAGCGCGGCACCTCGTCCAAAGGCCAGTCAATGCAAATCGTGCCTACCGATTAGAGCAGGTCGCCGGACATCCGGGACGCCTGCGTCGCGTTCCAGAGAGCCGGAAAACATGTCTGCCTGGCCTTAACTGGCGGGGGTGGGAGGAGTTGCGACGTGACGACCGCTGGGCGCTATGGGAAAATGACGGTGGTGCGCCTGAGCGCTCCCTAAACGGCAATACAGGCGTCGATTATCTATCGAAACCTTCCCTTGCGGTGGTTTCTTGACCTGACGTTATGCGGCAAGACAATATGTTCTTCGCGACGTCACCGCTTGGAATTCTTCCTGTCAAGCGCGGGGCGACGCGTCGCCCAGCCTTTCGTCGAAGACTGCGGCGGATGCTGAGCGGATTGATCTGATGCGGCAGGTAAGCGGTTGCTGCATGCGGGGGCGCCCCGGCATACTACGTTCAGACCAGAGCCAGAATCCGGGCCGGACCACCCGTTCCGCCTCGATGTGCAGGCGCGCCGACGACGATGGTCGCGCCCTTTACCGGCAAAGCCTCAAGGTTGTTGAGGCCTTCGATGCCGTAGCGCCCTGCCGGGAGCCAGGAATTGTGAACTGCGAAATCGGCAGAGTTGCCAGGATCAAGCGAGAGCGTGTCGACACCTATTGCGACCGTATCATGCTTGAGCAGAAGGTCGGTTGCCGACTTGCCGAAACCGGGGAAGGCAAATTTTCCGGCGTCGTCATTGCGGAAGGAGGGGCTCTTTACTCTGGTTGCCCAGCCGGAGCGCAGAGCGACGATCGAACCTGCCGGGATGTCGCCATTTGCGGATATCCAGCGCTCGATGTCTTCGGCCTCGATCGTGGAATTAGCATCCTCTTTTGCGCGGTCTGTGATGTCTATGATGACCAGCGGCGCGACAAGTTTCTGCGGTTCCAACTGATCGACACTCGCCCCGTCGGCGCTGAAGTGGAAAGGTGCGTCAATATGCGTTCCGGTATGTTCGTAGATCGTGAGTTTGTGGAGCTGATAACCGTCCTTGGCGATCTGAGCTGCCCATTCGTACTCTATGCCCGGTTTGCCATCGAATGTAGGGAACGTGGAGTCATATGTATGTGTGAGATCGATGACCTGTCTGGGTGTTTGCGCAAGCACCGGGGCCGCGAGGCTGCCAGCCGTCATCGCCGTTACACCGGCCACGGCGCCCTTGAACAGCAAGCGTCGCGACAGCATGTTCTTTTTCACGTTCTCGATCACGCAATGGTTGCACATACCTTAGTCCCTCCAGTGAAAAGCCCTGATCGCAACCGTAGCGCAACGATGGAGTGAAGCAAGACATAACCTTCCATGATTTTTGACCCGTGTTCAGATGGCGGTTTCGGCAGCCCGCCGTCCATAGGCAGTACCCGCTTGCCCACCGGCAGGCCGGTCTCGGATGTCTTGAAAGGGTGGTGGACAGATTATCGGCTTGCCGCAGGGCGTTGCGCAACTCGGCTAAGAGGGATGGCAGGAAGAAGTGTTGGCGAAAACGGCCGCGGCGGGGCGCCGAGCCGTTTCCTTGGGTCAGATCGATGAAACCGCGCCCAGAAGTCCCGCAAGCGGCGAGGGCTCGTCGGATGTTGCGTCATATACGCATGGCACTGCAAATATCGCCGCAAACACGATGGCGATGACAAGCGCGCGGGCGGAAACCATCGGCTTAAGCGAGAATGAGCGTAACATCGATGTTCCCCCTGGTTGCCTTCGAATAGGGGCAGATCTGGTGGGCATCTTCTATTATCGTCTGCGCGATGGGACGATCGATACCGGGCAGGCTGACCGACAGGCGAGCCTGCAGAAAGAATTCGCCACCCGTCGTGCCGAGGTCAACCTCCGCATCGACAGTGGTGTCGGCGGGAAGCCGGAGCTGGTGTTTTGCCGCCGCCTTTGTCATGGCGCCGATGAAACATGCCGACCAGCCTGCCGCAAAAAGCTGCTCGGGATTCGTGCCCGGCTTTCCGCTGCCCGGAGGGGAAAGCTTGATGCCAAGCGCGCCATCATCGCTTTGCGCCGATCCGTCGCGCCCACCGGTCGTGTGGGTCTTGCCGGTATAAAGAACAGTCTCGATCTTGGTCATGGGAGGCTCCTTTCATTGTGCCGCTGCTGCGGCGTTTCGTGATAGGAGCTTTGTGACGAATCGGCGTATCCGGCATGTTTCCGGAAACTGCAAAACTGTATCGAAAAGTATCGTTGTTACTGGTCTTCAGACGCCACCTTTTCGATATTTTGGTGGGAGTTCTGCGGTGGGCAGGTCGGCGGCCCGTTTGGGGACCTGCGATGGATTGGCGGCTTGCCGTTTTGTCATGTTATTTTCGCGCATTTTTCAGGTGCTTTGTACAGATAAGAAATGCGCGAAAAAATGACCGGTTGTAAGCGTGTATGAGCTAAGTACAACGTCATCAGGCTCGAAATGCGGCGTTCGGTGGAGCTATGACATAACCTGCATCAAATGCACGTTGGCGGCCGTCTACAGCAGAAGTTGCTTAAAGCACGGCGTTCAGGGGGGGAGATGTGTTGTCTCCACGCGGAATGAACATGCATGATGGCCGAAACAAAGGGTGCGAAAAAACAACAGGTAGCCATCAAGATGGCAGATGCCATCTTGATGGCTACCTTCATTTAAGCTATATTCGATCCAGACGAAGGAGCACTCAATGGTAACCCCGCAACTATCTGTCCGCAGTTCCAAAGCGCGCGACCTTGCACACAAGCTCGCCCGCCGAGAAAATCGCACGATTGCCGATATCGTCGAGCGCGCGCTCGAAACATATGAGGCTCGTGAGGCAGGACGTGAACCCGCTGCGAAATTCTATAGTCGTCTTTCATCGCAGTCGGGTACGGATATCGATTTCGACAGTATCATCGATGAAAACAGACGCGCTCACAAAGGCGTCGAGCTTTGATTTTTCTCGACACGAATGTGATGTCGGAGACTTTGAAGAAAGCTCCCGATTCTGCAGTCATAGCATGGCTGGTTCGTCACGACGCCGAATTGGCATTGTCGACGGTTGCAGTTGCCGAGATCGCTTTTGGTATTCAAAAGATCAGGCCGGATCAGCGCGCCGATCGCCTGGAAGAGGGACTTGTGAGCTGGCGTCGCCGGTTCTCCGACAAGATGTTTGCCTTCACGGAAGAAGCAGCATTGGCCTATGGCGATATCATGGGAGAGGCTGCGCGGCAGGGGAGGGGGATGTCGGCTCCGGACGGCATGATCGCGGCGATAGCGCGGATCAATGGTGGCCGGTTGGCGACCCGAAACCTCAAAGATTTCGAGACGACAGGGCTCGAATTGATCTCGCCCTGGCAATTCTAACAGTGAGATCCGATCTACAAAAATCGGGCCGCTCGCCTGCTTCTCCGTGTAGCACTGTTATAATAGCTGGATGCTTGCTGGACGGATCGGTGGCGTGATTGCTCCATGGCTTCTGGCAGGCGAATTCCGCGGTTGGCAGCCTCGGTCGCACACACCATCTGGCGAAGTGCTTACTTCAGCTAGGGCCCAAGCTGTCGTTATTCCGGAGTCCGTGGTGATCAAATGATAAGGGATACTTATCGTTAATCTGCGTCCCTGTCAGGCAAAAGCCACCTCGGCTGCAAGCCCGCCGCCTTGCCTGTTATAGAGGCGCACCGAGCCGCCGATTGTTCCGGCGAGCTGCTGCGCGATCGCAAGTCCGAGTCCTGTTCCGCCGGTGTCGCGGTTTCTCGATGTTTCAATCCGGAAAAAGGGCTGCATGGCATTTTGCAGCATCTCGTCGGGGATGCCCGGCCCACGATCGAGCACCGTGATGACCACGGTGCCTTCAGTGCGCCGGTCGACGTTGATTTCCGCACTGCCTCCGAATTTGAGCGCGTTATCTATCAAGTTCGTCAGGATTCTTCGCAGGGCATGTGGCTTTGTCGATACTGTGCCGCGCACCATACCGTCAACCGTGACTGCTTTTCCGGTATCCTGATAGTCGTAGGCTATGCTGTCGATGAAAGAGGCCAGATCGATACGTGAGGATTTCTCGCCATTGCCATGAGCGCTGCGTGCATAAGCGATACCATCCTGTACTAGACGTTCGATTTCACGCAGGTCACTGACCAGCTTTTCCTTTTCCGGCGTATCGTCTGCCATGTCGGCCCGCAACCGCATCCGGGTGATGGGCGTCTGCAGGTCGTGCGAAATCGCCGCAAGAATCTGGACCCGCTCCTCGAGATATTGGGCGACGCGATCGCGCATTGCGTTGAAGGCGCGGGCGGCGTGGACAACTTCGCTTGGGCCGCTCTCACTCATCGGCAACCCCTTTTCCCCCGGATCCAACGCTTCGGCTGCCGCAGCCAGCGCGCTGAGCGGTCTGGTCGTCTGTCGCACTGCAAACCAGGTGCACAGAAGTAGAAGCGCCATCTGCGCGGCGAAGACATAAGGCAGCCACTCCGCCAGCGGCATCACGCCGCGCGGTGTCACGTCAATTGTGAGGGGCGAGCCGTCCGATAGCGTCAGATGCGCCTGAAGCCGCTTGCCGTCGCCGGGAATGGACTCGACCTTGACGGGGAAACGGTGTCCTGCGGCCTCCTCGATCCTCTGCGCAATTTCAGCGCCGCGGCCAGACATGTCGGAAACACCTGGAACACCCGGGCCGAGGACGAGCTGATAATTGCTGCGGCTCAGGCGATGGACCCATTGCGCCCGCTCTTCCGCAGGCAGGCGGTCGATTATGGCGATCGATACAGCCAGATCCTGCTCAAGAGTGCCGAGCATGACCGCCTTTGCCGACATATATCGTTCGGCAAAGAGGATGCTGAACGACAGACCGTAGGCAATGGCGAGGCCCGCAAACAGGATGATGAAAAGTCTGGACCGCAACGAGCGCGGCCACCAGCCGGCGAGCAGGCGTGGGCCGTTCATATCCTCGGCTCCGAAATCTCCACGGGCACCGCAAAGACATAGCCTTCCGCCCGCACCGTCTTGATGTAGACGGGTTCGCGCGCGTCATCCCCCAGCCTTTGGCGCACGCGGCTCACGAGAAGATCGATCGATCGGTCGAAAAGTTCGGCATCACGGCCCTGAGTGAGATTTAACAGCTGGTCCCGGTTGAGGACGCGCTGGGGATGATCGATGAAGACCCTAAGGAGCCGGTATTCAGCGCCGCTCAAGGCCACGGTCGTGCCCTCCCTGTCGAGCAGGTGACGGCCCACCGTGTCGAGGCGCCACTCACCAAAGGTCAGGAGCTGCCCGGCCTCGCTGATCTGCAGATTGGGAGGCAGCATCCGCGTGCGGCGCAGTATGGCTTTGATACGCGCAAGAAGTTCGCGGGCAGCGAAGGGCTTCGACAGATAGTCGTCGGCGCCCATTTCGAGCCCGATAATGCGATCCATCTCGTCATCCCGGGCGGTCAGCATCAGCACCGGCGTGGCTTTGTGTTTCCCCGCCCGCAACTCGCGGCATAGAACTAGCCCGTCATCGCCAGGCATCATCACGTCGAGCACGATGAGATCGACGGTATTGCCGTCGAGAAAACTTCTCATCTGCCGTCCATCGGCCGCCACGCTCGTACGCAGGCCGTTCTTCTTCAGGTAGCTGGAGACCAGCTCCCGGATTTCCCTGTCGTCGTCCACGACGAGAATATGGTCGATATGGTCCATTGGATGCCTTCGTCGTCCGGACGGTTCGAGTGGCCCGCTACCGCGCGCCCCGCTGTCACATGCAGTAAGACAACGGTTCGCGGGCTTCGGCAAGTTTAAAGCTTTGCGACGTCCAGAACAGCCCTGGCAAAAGCCTCTGGCGCTTCCTGCGGAAGGTTGTGGCCTATGCCACCGCTGATGTTGCGGTGCTGGTATTTGCCGGAAAACTTTGATGCATAGGCGGAAGGGTCCGGATGCGGAGCACCGTTGGCGTCGCCTTCCAATGTTATCGTCGGCACGGTGATGACGGGAAGTTTTGCAAGCTGGCGCTCGTAATTATCGTACTTGGCTTCCCCGTCTGCCAGTGCCAACCGCCAGCGGTAGTTATGGATGGTGATGGCCACATGGTCGGGATTGTCGAATGCGGGGGCCGAACGATTGAAGGTCTCGTTACTGAATTTCCAGGTCGGAGATGCCGTCTGCCAGATCAGGCGCACGAAGTCGCGGGTGTTCGCTGCGTAGCCCGCACGGCCGCGTTCCGTCGCGAAATAGAACTGATACCACCACGAAAGTTCCGCCTTGGGCGGAAGTGGCTTTCTGTTGATTTCCTGACTGCCGATGAGATAGCCGCTGACCGATACGAGCCCGGTGCAACGCTCGGGCCAGAGTGCGGCCATGATGTCGGCGGTGCGAGCGCCCCAGTCATAACCTGCCACGACGGCCTGTTTGACGCCGAGTGCGTCGAGAAAGGCAATCATGTCGACCGCAAGCGCCGCCTGCTGTCCGTTGCGTGCCGTGTCGTCCGAGAGAAAACGGGTCGTGCCATATCCGCGCAGATAGGGGATGAGTACCCGATATCCAGCCGATGCAAGGATGGGTGCGACATCAACATAGCTGTAGATGTCATAAGGCCATCCGTGCAACAGCAGCACGACTGGGCCGTCTGCGGGGCCGGCTTCTGCGTAACCGACGCTGAGTACACCCGCTTCAACCTGCTTAAGGGCGCCAAAGGAGGTCGCTCCGTCGCGTCCGGTTGACGGTTGAGGCGCAGGCGCTTCGCCCTTGGCATGAGCAAGGCCTGTGGCCCCGAATTCGACGGCGGCAACCGTCATTGCGGCAATGCCGAAGAAGCGGCGGCGTTGGAAATTGATCTCGGAAGTCATTTGCTATCTCTCCTGTCCGTGTTGGATGCCGGACAGGTAGCGGGGTGCGTGTATCCTCGATGTGTCCCAAGGGAGGCGAATGTGAATGGTTTTGTAGCAGGGCGCATTCCGGATACAGACTGATACATTTGGCTCGCCCTTCCAACGCAAACAGCCGCCCCGTTGTCTAGGGCGGCTGCATTTGATCTTACCGAGGTGCGCTTACTTTGAGGATTGCCGGGCGGCCTGTTCGATGACGTCTGCAACCTTATCGGGCTGGGAGGCGAAGACCGCATGGCTTGCCGCAATCTCGGTCACCGCGCTGCCAGCGCGCTTGGCCATGTCGCGCTCGAGATCGGGGTTGATCGACCTATCCTGCGTTGCGACGATCGACCAGCTTTTTTTGGTTTCCCAGGCGGGTTCGCCGGCCTTGGCGGCAAAGGCGGCCTTGGCGGCGAAGACCTGACTTCTTGCCATGAAGGTTGCGTCCTCATGCGGCAGATCGCCGGCGAAATCTTGTCCAAAGACGGCCGGATCGAGATAAAGGAACGCGCCATCCTTCGTCGGCTTGATGCCGTTGCCGGCCGGCGGTTTGGAGCCGGCGAGGTCGAGAAGGCTCTCTTCCTTCTTCGGCTGGAAGGCGGCGACATAGACCAGCCCGGCCACATCCGGCCGGTTACCGGCTTCCGAAATCACCATGCCGCCGTAGCTGTGCCCGACGAGCAGGCTGGGGCCCTGCTGGAGATCGAGGACACGGTTGGTGGCCGCTACATCATCGGCAAGCGAGGTGATTGGCTCCTGCACGATCGTGACGTTGAAACCGCGGCTTTGAAGGATCTCTGTCGCGCGGCGCCAGGCCGAGCCATCGGCCAGCGCGCCATGGACTATGACGATATTCTTCACCTCCGCCGCATGTGCGGCAAAAGCGATCAGTGCGGTTGCGATGGCAATCGCGAATTTTGGCATGAGACGACGGTGCATCATGTTTTTCCTTTGGTTTAATGTGAAAGGGAAGGAAAATGCAGATTCAGCCAAACGTGAAGGCATAGGCCTGCACGCCGGGGTCGAGGAAGCGGATGGCAAAGGTTCTCGCTTCGACGGTGCCGGACTGGCGGACGAGCTGGTAAAGACGGGTTGAGGTAACAACGCCGTTGCCCTCGGCGTCCGTGTCGATGCCGTGATCTGCGCGCGGCGGATGCCCGTCGATGGTGACCTGGAAACGAACCGGTTTTCCGGCGCTTGCCGGCCCAAGGACCAGATGCAGGTCACGGGCGCTGAAGCGGTAGGTTATGCCGCCATCAGCCGCATCAAGTGTGGCCGCCTCCGCGCCAACCGTCCAGGTACCGGAAAGTCCCCATTCGTTGAGAGAAGGCGTCGTGACGGAGTAGTCGCGCGGCGTGTCCGCGCGCACCGCCTCGTTAGATGCAAAATTCTCAGCCTGTCGGTAGCCGATATAGGTTTCGCCGGAGCGCATGTGCCCGATATCCGCACCGGCTTCAGCCCCTGTCGTCTCCGGACTCACCGGTGCACTGGAGGAAGCGCTACTACCGGCTTCACGCAGCAGGTCCTGGATCGCCTCTTCGGTCTGCCGGTAGTTGCCCTCGCCGAAATGGTGGTAGCGGATCTGGCCCTTGGCATCGATCAGGTAATGCGCCGGCCAATAGCTGTTATCAAAGGCGCGCCAGATCTTGTAATCATTATCGATCGCCACCGGGTAATCGATCTTGAAGCCGGCGACGGCCTGCCTGACATTGTCGATCTTCTTTTCAAAGGCGAATTCGGGTGCGTGGACACCGATGACGACGAGGCCCTGGTCCCGGTATTTGTCCGCCCAGGCGCGCACGTAAGGAATGGTGCGGATGCAGTTGATGCAGGAATAGGTCCAGAAGTCGATGAGGACGACCTTGCCACGCAATTGTTCGCGCGTGAGCGGCGGGGAATTGAGCCACTCGTTGGCGCCATCGAGGGATGGAGCCTTGCCCTCAACCGGCAGCTCCGACCGGGCCGCAGCAGCGCTGGCGCTGGCGCCCGCCGCTTCAGGCGCTTTGGCGGTGTGGAGCCGATCGAGCACCTGCTGTTCGAAGGATGCCGTGCTCGCATAGGAAATCTGCGACAGGAAACCTGTATCCAGACCGAGCGCGATGACCGTGACGCCGGCAAGCACCGCCGCGCCAAGCGCCTGGCGGATCCGCTCGCTAAAACCCAGAGACCGCTTCATACCCGCAAATACCCGGCCGCCGATGAGGATGGCAACGGCAAGGGATGTCGCTGCCCCGGCGGCATAGGCGGCAAGCAGCAGGCTCGTTTCCAGATTGGCCCCCTTCAGGGCCGCCCCCGTCAGGACAAGCCCGAGGATTGGTCCCGCGCAGGGTGCCCACAAAAGGCCGGTGGCGATGCCGAGTATCAGCGAGCCCGCAATCGTCGGTACTGACCCGGGCTTGCCGGCGGCATTGGCGAGCCGGTTACCGAGTTCAACGACCGGGCGGGTGATGATGCTGGCCGCGCGTGGAGAAATCAGGCCGACGCCGAAGACCGCAAGCAGCGCAAGAGCCGCGAGCCGGCCATATTCATTGGCGCTGATTGCCCAGCTGCCGCCCACCGCCGCCAGCGTCGCGACGGCGCAAAAGGTTGCCGCCATTCCCGTAAGCAGGGGCAGCGTGCTGCGCAGGAACGGTTGTCCCGCCCGCGCAAAAACGAAGGGAAGGATGGGCAGGATACAGGGGCTGAGAATTGTCAGCGCCCCTCCGAGATAGGCAATGATCAGAAACGTCATCATCGTGTCCTTTCAGGCTGGGGTTCGCGGCTCCGGGCGGCGAAGGCGACCCGGCGATGGCACCAATTTCCCGACGTCACGTATCCCCGATGTGTCGGGGCTTCGGTGAATTTGTAATCGAGTGTAGAGGCCGCCTTTCCGCGAACAGTCGCGAAAGCGAAATCGCCGGAGCCCCGGCATCGGTTACTGTACATATCGCGTAAAGACGAAATCATGGTCCTTGACGTTGCCCTCGTGGCAGGAGAGGCACGTCTCATGCTGGGCGGCATCCACCGGCTTGCCGTTGACAAACCGCCCGAAGCCCCAGCCGTGGCTGGCGGCATATTTCCTGGAGTCTTTCACCATCACCTGCACAGTGGTCGCCGCGCCTGGAACCGTGGCCGGCGGAAACTCCGTGGATTGCTGCCGCTTATAGGCGAGCTTCACCAGTATCGAGCCGTCGGGAAAGGGCAGGGTTCCGCTCTTGTAGGCGTCGACGGCGATATCGTTTGCCAGAACCGCGCGAAGCTCGTCCAGCGGCGGCGCTTCCTGCGCGGGCGCGATGAACTTCCAGTCACGATATCCTTCAGGAAGCGTGACACCATAGATGGGAGAAGCAAGTTCCGGCGGCGTGTCCGCTGAGTTCGAATAAACGGTTCCAAAACCTGCTGCCGCACCCGATAGGGCGACGGCGAAGAAAATCTGCCTCTTCATGGGATATCCTGCCTGATCCGAAATAGATCAGGCAATGATCTGCCCTGCAGGTATCCGGCATGTTTCCTGAAACCCGCATTTATGTATCAGATCGTAGCAGTGCGCAGTGCCCCCGGAGGCATGTTACGCTTAAAGGCCGGCGAGCACGCTCACGTCATCGTCTTTTGGAGCCTCCATCGCGAACTTTATCGCTTTCTGGATCTCGTCCTCTATTGCCTTCCTCTCGTCGGGTGGCATCGCGGCAAGGTCGCCTTCGGACAATCCCCGCGCCTCCAGGTATTGGGCCCGGATTTTCTCGCCAAGGCTCATATTTGCCCAGCGGCTAAGCTCGTCCTCATCCGAGCCTGTGCCGCCGCCCTCAAGCGGCGTCTCTTCTATTCCGCCCTCTTGCTCCCGGAGCGACCAGAGTGCGTTGGCAAGATTGGAGGAGAGCGAAGGCGCGGCGCCCCCTCCGATCAACGATGCCGACCGTTCGGGTGTGGTATTCGGCACGGCTTGGGGAACGTCCTGTGGCCGCGGGCGTATGTAAAGCGAGGCGGTGGAGCCAATTCGATCGATTGCAGACATGGTATATCTCCTTCGGTCGCAATCTGGTTCGGGTGGCTTGTGTCTGGCTGGTCATGCTGCTTGCCTGCGTTCGGCGACGTCTCTTTGGCGACCACGAGCACATTTCTTTCGTCACCTCGCCGGCGGAATTGCGCAAAATCATTCCGAAGCAACGAGAAGTCGTGAAACTTTTTGGAGCGCGGCGAGTTTGGTGAAGGAGCAATCAGCTCGCATGTCCCACTGCATATAATCGCCGCTACGCGGAGGATTGATCGTCCATTCGGAGGAGATCGCATGAATTCCATCATCTATCTAGTCGGCCTCGTCGTCGTCGTCCTGTTCATCCTCTCATTGTTGGGACTACGCTGATGGTTGATCCAACGGGTATCGAAACGAATCCAAACCGCAGCTATGTGGATTGGCCAGCGATTTTCGCTGGTGCCGTAATATCCTCGGGCGCCATGGCTGTTCTCACCGCATTTGCTGGCGGCCTAGGCCTGAGTTCAATCTCGGCGGACAATGGTGGCGAGATCAGCACAGTCTGGCTCATCATAACCGCGCTCTTCGTCATCATTTCCATGGTCGGCTCCTACATGCTGGGTGGCTATATTGCCGGCCGCATGCGTCGGCCTGCCGGCGCTGCCGACAGGAATGAACTGACCGTCCGCGATGGCGTGAATGGCCTGGTCGTGTGGGGCCTCGGAACAGTCGTCTCGGCGTTTCTAGCGCTCGGCGTGCTGTCCGGTGGTGCCAAGGCTGTCGGCAGCGTGGCGCAGACCGCGGTTGAGGCAACGGGTTCCGCGGTCGGTGGCGCCGTTCAGGGTGCTGGCCAACTTGCGGGCGGCATCATTTCCGGCGCTGGCAGTGCAGCAGGTGGTCTGGCGCAAGGAGCCGGTCAGGCGGCAGCGCCCAGCATCGAGCAAATGCTTCCGCAGGGCCTGAAAGCAAATCCAATCGACTATTTCACGGATAGTCTTTTGAGAACCGACGCGCCCGCCGCCCCTCTGACGGGTGACCAGAGCGCCGGCGATTATCAGCGCCAGATCAGCGGCATCCTCGGCAATCTGCTTGCAACCGGTGAGATATCCGATGCCGATAAAACATGGCTTGCCAACCAGGTCGCTGCCCGCACAAACATCAGCCAGACGGATGCGCAAACGCGCGTAAACCAGACGGTTGAACGCGTGCAGGCCGTGAGGGCGGAAGCGCAGAAGAAGGTCGATGAAGCGCAGAAGCAGGTCGAAACCCTGAAGGCTGAGGCGCAGAAGGCGTTGGACGATGCCAAGGCCAAAGCTGCGGATGCCGCAGAAAAAGCGCGCGTCGCAGGCATTCTGACCGCGTTCCTTCTGGCCGCTTCCGCGCTCGTTTCTGCCGCCGCTGCTTATATCGGCGCAGTACACGGTGGCCGACACAGAGACGAAGGCCGTATCTGGGGTGGTCTTTCTTACCGCAAGTAACCAGAGCGACGGCAAGAAAAATCGGCTTTTCACAAATGTCCTGCCCGGAGCAAATTCCGGGCAGGACTTTCGTTTTAGGCATTTGCCGTCACGGACAGGGTCAATCGCGACGCTGCAGCAAGGCAAGTGCGACCGTGGATGCCGCCAGGATCGCGGTCAGCGCCAGCGGCGCAGTGGCACCGTAGGAATCTACTATGTATCCGCCGACAACTGCCCCGATACTGATAGCCACCTGGAAAGAAACAACCATCAGGCTGCCAGCCGCTTCCAGAGCATCGGGTGCGCCGCGGGAAAGGTTGGTCGGCAGCACCACGGGCGCCATGCCAAAGGCAAGACCCCAAAGCGCGACGAGCGCGAATGCAGCGCTGCTATGAACACCCCATAGGACGAGGGCAATCGTCGCAAATGCCATCAGGGCGGCGGTAACGATGAGCGCGAGGCGGATACTGGTGTCTGCCATGCGGCCTCCCAGCACATTGCCGATCACGGAAGCGACGCCAAAGCCGAGCAGGGCGAGAGCAATCGGCGTGGTCTCAAGCAGCGTCACCTGTTCGAGGAAGGGACGCACATAGACCGAACCGGCAAAATGCCCCGTCATCAGCAACAGGATCGCAAGCATCCCCAGTTGAACGCCGCGCCGCCGCGTCAGGCGGAAAACATCGGAAAGACTGTTGCTTGTACTTGCCGGCAGCGAGGGCAGGCTGAATATTTGTAGCAGCATGGCAATGACGGCGAGCCCCGCCGTCATCGACATGGCAATGCGCCATCCCACCCAGTCGCTGATCAAGGCGCCCATGGAGGGAGCCGCAATGGTGGCGAGTGAAACGCCGAGTGTGACGATAGCCATGCCGCGCCCGGTCGAATTCGCGCCAACGAGCCGCGCCACGACAGCAACCGAAAGCGCCCAGAAGCCGCTGAGCGCAATACCAAGTCCGGCCCGGCCGACCAGCAACAGCCAGAAATCGGCAGCAACTGATGCGAGAATGTTGGAGCCGATCGCCAGCGCACTGAGACCGACAAGCACGGTCTTGCGGTTCAGTTTGCCGATGAGAACATTGCTCAGCAACGCGGTCACAGCACCCACGGAGGCTGTCGCCGTAACAACCTGTCCGGCTGTACCCTCAGTAATGCCGAGATCGCGCGCCATCGGCGTCAACAATCCCGCTGGCAAAAACTCGGCCGATACCAGCGCAAAGCTGGTGGCCGCCATCGAAAGAACCGCAAACCAGGTTGCGGCGGTCCATGCGGGTTCTTCTGCGGCCTCCAGGCCAATCGTTGACCCATCAAATTCTGATGTCGTGTCCGTCATGGTGTCTCTCCTTGCGTTGGGAGAGTTTTAGACGAATTTTTTCGGATGATATGTATCTAAAAATCCGAATTTCATAACTATTCCTCCGAAATTTGTGCGTTGCACAAAGTTGGGTGTGCTCGCGCGCAGTCGAGTGCTTCAGATAACAACCGTTCATGCGAACGATCGCGACAGCATCCGAGATATTGTCAACAAGACCGGAAGAGCGATCGTGCCGGTGGGTTTTCACGAAAGCCCGCATCCCCAGTTTTTAAAATGGCATCGCGAGAATTCGTTTAAGCACTAGAGGGAGTGGTAGATCGTAAAGGGGAATGCCTATGTCACACTCGCAGGCTCAAGACCTGATCAGGCTTACGCCGCTGGATTGAATGTCTACGGTCGAAGCAGATAATGCTTCTTCTTGTTGACCTTGTTGCCGCGCGGTCCGCTCATTACTGGCGTCCGGTCGGCATTTTCAGCGTGCAAACATCGCCACCTTTCTAGCCGATCGGCACCAAGCTCGCCGCGTGCGACAGCGCCTTGAACGGCGCATCCTGGCTCATGAGCATGGGTACAGTCGCGAAACCGGCACAACGGCGCCAGCTCGGTAATCTCGGCAAACAGCGTATCTATTCCGTTGGTAACGTCGCTGACATAGAGCTTCCTTATACCCGGCGTGTCTATGACCCAGCCGCCGCCTGAAACCGCATGCAGGGATCGCGCCGTCGTGGTGTGCCGACCCTGCGCATCATATTCACGAATAGTGCCGGTTTTCTGGTTCGTATCAGATCCGGTCAGCGTATTTACAAGCGTTGACTTTCCAACGCCGGAGGACCCTACCAGCGCGATGGTCTGACCTTTACCCAACCATGGCCTCAACAAGGCGACAGCATCGGCCGAGCGTCCATTAAGCGCTATGACTGGCAGGTTGCGTTGCAGTGCCTCCGCCAGTGATTGAAACCGGCCGACGTCTTCCGCAGTATCGGCTTTGGTCAGGACGATGACCGGTTCGCTTCCGGCTTGATCCGCCATTATCAGATAACGTTCGAGACGTGCGGAATCGAAATCTGCATTGCACGATGTAACTACCAGTAGGGTGTCGACATTGGCGGCAATGAGTTGCAGGCCACGTCCGCCTTCCGGCCTTCGCTGGAACAGGCTTTTTCGGTCGAGACGTTTGACAAACATGCCCGTCAGCGGGTCGGCAAGTATCCAGTCTCCGACTGCGAAGTCGGCCGCATTGCTATTGCCCGGGAGCTCCAGGCGAACGGGCCCCGTCATATCGATTGCCTCGATGCGCGAGCGGTGGACAGATGATATACGCCTGGACGCAAGGCCAGCGTCGCCGTCTTTGAGTTGATCCGCAAAAAACGCAGACCAGCCGAGCTGCTCCAGTGTCGAAGGAAGTGGGACCGTCATCAGCCGTGTTCTCGCCTACTGGTGCGGCTCGCGTTTCGGCAAGAAGTTAGCGTGAGCAATAGCCTCGCCGGAATAGGAAAAATCGTCTCCGAGTTGACGATTGCCGTCGAATACCTTGAAGATCGGACCGTCGACTTCAACGATTTTGTAGCCATTTACGTACTCGAATTTCGGCGTTTTCCAGCCCATCAGAAGTCCTTCAGTTGGTTATCATCTCTGGTCGCGAGATGGCGCCGGGCAACGTTACCGGTTTTCACTGGCATTTGCGCTAATTTTTTGTTTGGCTGCGTATCAATCAATCGGAAGCGCTGGCTGTGGCAGCCTCTGTCCTGAATGCTGAATTTAATGCTTCAGGAAAAATCACTAGATTGAGATCATTTGATTCGCCGCCGCGCGCCGCAGTAACTTTGATCGGGAACCCCTGGAGCCAGCTGCGTAATACGTCCTCCGCTCGGTCGGTAATGTCGACGCTGATCGAGAGGAAGTCAGATGGGCGAGATCATGGCGGCGAAGCACGTCGATCCACTGTATCTCTTGGACAGCACCACGCTTCAGAGGCGAGACTTCGCGCTGGTATCGTTCAAGAAGCTGTCCGAGCGTGGTGGATTCAAGTATTTTCGTATCTGGGGCGGCGCCGAACCTATCGACCTGTGCTTCGAGGTCGCGTACCCACTTTTCGGCTTCCAGGTTGGTGTCGAAGCTTTTGCAGCGCGGCTTCATACCGCGCCGTCGCACCTGTGCTTGCAAGCGCCCTCTGAGTTTCCGAATTGTCGCCATCGTGACCTCCAACGTTCATTGTCGGTCATGCGCAGGATGCCCCCGAAGACGGGTCCAAGGATTATCCCGGCGCAGCAATCACACGCATTAACAGCAATCAAAAATCATAGGCGATTTATAATTGAGCGCCTTGCACGCGCGTCGTCAGTATAGTTTGATATGCATGGGTAAAGGGTATTGCGTATGCGTGGATTAGTTCGCTTTGTTAGCGCTAGCGTTATTTTGGTGGCGACTTTTTCCGGAGCATTTGCCGGAGAGAGAACATTCGGCCCTTTTGCTGTAAGTGACGCAAATCCGAACGTGATCGCATTGAATGGCGATATCGACGTCAACTCGGGCCTAAACTTTCGCCGCGCGCTTCAAGCAGCGCCAAATACGAAGCTCATCACCCTCAATAGCCCCGGCGGTAATGTCCAGATGGGTTTGCTCATTGCGGACGATATCCATCAACGTAAGCTGGCGACCTACATTCCAAAAGAAAGCAAGTGTTTATCCGCCTGTTCGTTCGTCTTTCTCGCCGGTAATGAGCGGAAGGTCGATGGAGCCTTGGGTGTTCATCAGATTTCGTCCGACTCGCCGGACCTTGTAGGCGCACAACTCGCGATCTCGGACATTATCGAAGTCCTCAATCGCTTTGGGACGCCAGTAGACGTCATGCACGTCATGTTTAAGACGCCCCCTGATGACATGCATATATTCAGCCAGGACGAGGTCGATAAATACCAGCTCAATCGAACGGCGCAGGAACAATCAACGACGCCCACGATTGTCGATGTTCCCGTTGCAGTCGCTGGCCAAGATAGCGGCCAGAAACCAAGTGATGCTAACCTTCTGGGAGATAGTCGCACGTCAACCTCTGCGCCAGACTCAAAACAGCAGGCAAAACTGTCGACCCTCGACGAATTTACCAAGCGACCCAATCGCATTGCCATCTACACCGGGCTGGACCTCTTCGGAGATGACATCTCCTCGCAGCGTGTCGCCGACGCTAGCGAATGTGCTCAACGTTGTCTGATTATGAACGGCCAGTGCAAAGCTTTCACATACAATGCCAATCCCAAAATCAAGAAAGGTCCGAACTGCTTTCTAAAATCCAGCGCGGGGCGAGCTGACGGCAATAGCGTTGCCTTCTCAGGTCGTTTTCTGAGTGGAGCAGAAGCAGACCCATCTGCCATCATGCTCGGAACGATCGATCCGCAATCAGCTCTGTTTGATGACGTCGATCTACCCGGTGGCGATTTATCCCGGCGTCCAGAGCGTTCGGCGAGAACTCCTCTGGAATGTCGTCTGGCGTGCATCGACGAGAAGCAGTGCGTGGCCTTTACCTATATCAAGCCGAAGAAAGAATGTTGGCTAAAAGGCGCGGTCGGAACACCCATGCCGGGCAAAGGAATGGTATCCGGATTGAAAAAGCTGGAACGGTTTGCACCTGCCAAGATCATCAGCTTGGACTGAAACGGAAACAAGAGCATGCTTGCTGTAACCGACCGACCAACACTCACCCAAGTCCAGAAAATCCAGTCGCTTGCCGAAGCGCTATCTTGGTTCGAGAAGGAATTCAGCTGGGGTGTTAGCCCCGGCGAGCTCAATCACCTGACTGGGCGCATTGGCGAACTTTACGCCGCGATGATTACTCGTGGTCAGATGGCCCTCGATACCAATCAGCGGGGCTATGACGTAGTGTCCGCTTCAAATGAACGAATATCGGTCAAAACCATTACCAGCTCCACTCACGTCGATTTCAATCTGAACACGTTTAATCATGTGGATCGCGTGATGGTCCTCCGGGTCAACATCGATGACGAAAAAGGCGTCTCGGTGGAAGAGCTTTTGGACGCGCACGTGGAAACCGCTCGTCAACTACTGCGGGAACAGGGTAGCAAGCTTGTCTATCTGATCAAACGGGCAACGCGCGAAGAACGTCCCGTTGAGTCTCTTGAAATAGCCGGGAAAGCCCCTTATTCCGACTTCGAGATTGTAAAATATGAAAATGGCGCGATCCGTATTTTTCGCAACGGAGAACCGCAAAAGGTCATAGTCAAAGAGACGCTACGTTCGGTCGCGGCAGATATCGGGGTCGATTTGTTAAACTCCAAGGGTGGATTGAAAAACACTCAGCAGCTTGGTGCCGATGTCATTCGTTGTCTGAACGCGGCAGCAGGTTTGTTGTGAGACATTCCGCGACGGCACACCTTTGCTTGCCACCGCCTTCTGAGTTTTCTGATGGTCGCCATAGTGATCTCTGTTTGTGATCACGACGATGCGTAGGATGCCCCGCAATGGGGGCCAAGGATAATTCCGGCGCGCCAGCAACCAATCCGGACATCCAACTGATATGGTCCTGCAGGTCACCGCAGGGAGAACCGGAATGCTAGCGCTTGGTCGCCATCCACAAGACATGGCGGGCACCGCCGCGTTTTCCATTGGCGCGCACATTCACCTCATCGGTAGCAAAACCCGCTTCTCGCAATCGACGTGTGAAAGCGCTATCCGGTGCAGATGACCAGACCGCAAGCACACCGTTCGCACGCAGGGCATTTCTGGCGGCAAGAAGACCGCTGCGATCGTAGAGGCTATCGTTGGCGGCGCGCGTCAGCCCATCGGGACCGTTGTCGACATCGAGGAGAATGGCATCGTAAGCCGTTTTCTGGGACCGGATCAGCGCACCAACATCACCTATACTGATGGCCACACGGGGATCGTCGAGCTTGCCCTCGTGGAGATCCGACATCGGTCCCCGGGCCCAATCAACCACCGCCGGAACAAGCTCCGCCACAGTAACCCGAGCATCGTCCGGCAGTTCGCTCAGGGCCGCCCGCAATGTGAAACCCATACCGAGGCCACCGATCAGGATGCTGGCGTTGTTCCGTCCCGCGATACGCTCACAGCACAGCGTAGCCAGCGCCTCTTCGGAGCCGCTCAACCTGCTGTTCATAAGCTCTGTCGAGCCGAGCATGATGGAAAATTCGCTCCCGCGTTGTTTCAGGCGCAATTCACCCCCATCTCCGGGAATGGTCGCGCGATCAAGCTGAATCCAAGTAAGCATCGGCATATCTCGTTGTGTTGCGTCTGGCCACCTCGTAGCATGGGCGCAGTGTTGAGGCATCTGAATATCAGGGGATAGAAAAAGAGCGCCCGCGAAAAGAGTCTGGAGGCCCGAATTCCATGGCGCTTGTGTGGCTACCGGTGCCGTGGAAATGGTTGGGAAGAATCCGTTGAGTGCCGGGACCGTGGCCCAATGAATGGAATCTCTTTTCCGACAAATTGCTCTCGTGGGATTTATATGTCCGAGAACCGTCGCCTACTCAAGGTTCATGATGGCGGAGAGGGTGGGACTCTCCGCCAAATAGGCCAGCGATACCTGAGAAACAAGGGTTTCTCGTAAGCTTCTGCTCCCATTGGGCAAATTACGATACCCGCAGGTGTACCACACACTATACCTAGATCTCAAGGACCTCATGTTTCAACGTCGTTATGAGGCTTGAAACTTCCCGATCGGGCGGATTTTGGATGCCTGCTGCCGCCTGCTTCCCGATCGGTAAGGATCGCATTGATCTGGGAGAAATCTTCCTATACGGTAAGACATATCGGGAGATGTTCGATGTTCAGGTCCGCACGCGATTTCGGCGCTGCCATTCGAGAAAAACGCAAGGCGCTTGGCTGGACGCAGACGGAGCTTGCCGCCCGGTCCGGTACGGGTGAGCGTTTCATCGTTGAGCTTGAATCCGGCAAGCCGAGCTGTCAGCTTGAAAAGTCCCTGATGGTGGCACGCACTGTCGGCATCGAAATTGGCGATCTCAGGACGGCCCAAGCAGCCCCGACCTCGCCTGACGATGACCTGGCCTTCCTGCCGACCTTCGGTGATGGTCGATGACGACGATCTTCTACGAAACCTTCCCCGTCGCCCACCTGACCTTCGACAGCGAGTGGCGACTGGACTATGACCCGAGCTGGGAAGCCCGACGCTCAGCCTTCCCGGTGTCGCTCACCATGCGGCTTCATTCAGGCCCAGTCGCTGCCGACAGGCTGCTGCCCTGGCTTGCCAATCTGCTCCCGGAAACCCATCTCGCCGAAATCGGCCAGCGGCTGAAGGTCTCCCCTCAGGACATCGTCGGCCTGCTCGGTCACATCGGGCTGACACGGCGGGCGCATTGTCGATTGGTGTGCCCCGTAAGCCGGGTATTCATCTCCAGCCGGTGCCGGATCCGGGTGTACTGGAACGCATCCTGGACGAGCTTCCGGCAAAACCTTTTCTGGTCGGAGAACGCGGCGTCTCCATGTCTCTCGCGGGCGTGCAAGAGAAGCTGCCGGTCTTCGTGGATGAGGGCGGTGCCATCTCCATTCCTGTCGATGGGACACCTTCGACCCAGATTCTGAAGCCGGATTCAAAACGGCTTGCGGGCAGTGTCGAGAACGAAGCGTTTTGCTTGGCCCTCGCGCGCGCCTGCGGGCTGGACGCCGCTGAAGCGACTATCGGTGTCGCGGGTAAACGACGCTATCTGCTGGTCAAGCGTTATGACCGCTTCACTGATCCGCAAGGTGAGATCCGTAGGCTTCATCAGGAAGATCTTTGCCAGCTAACGGGTCACTTCCCGTCGCAAAAATACGAGCGATCCTCGACAGGACGCCGCGTGACCCTGAAAATGATGTTCGCTGCCATCAGCGATCTCATCTCGCCTTCTGCACGTCTGACGCTTCTTGATGCAGTGATCTTCAACGTACTGATCTGCAATTCGGATTCGCATGCCAAGAACTATTCCGTTCTGATCGGTGCTGGCGGGTCCGCGAAAATGGCACCGCTCTATGACTTGATGTGCGCGGCTGAATACCGCCAGGTCGATCAGAGTCTTCCGCAGGGGATAGCCAGCAGGTTCAACGCTCCAGATTTACGACGAGCGGATTGGGAGGCGCTTGCCGACGAACTCGGATTGAGCGGCGCATCGACGGTGAGGCGCGTTTTGGAATTGGCCGAGCGTGTTAGCGCCGCATGCGATGAGGTGGCTCCGCAAGTCGAGGCTTTGGCTGGCGATCCGGTAAGGGTGCTGGAGAAGATTGTGCACTCAATACGTAAGCGGTGTCGGCGTATGCAGGCGCAATGACGCGGGTGAAGAGAGGCAAACTAGTGCGGAAATGATCTCCGCTTTGCGCCTTCATATCGGCCGTAGAGACCAGCCTCAGCATCTCCTGAAAGCGGATATGCTGGCCGACTTGGAGGTCGCAATTGCGCGCAATCCGATCTGTTGTTGACAAAAATAGGCCAAGATTGATGTCCGCTCACTCTCCCGTGGATTGAAACGCTTCCCCGTTGCCACCCACTAGATAAGAGCTGATCGCCGAAGTATAGCTCTACGGCTGGGGAGGCTTCATGATCAAGCTGGTGAATATTCAGGTCGAAGGTTTTCGACTTCTCGAAAATGTTAGGATTGCGATTGAAGAAACCGCGACCGTGGTCGTCGGCAGGAACAACAGCGGCAAAACTTCCCTGACAGAAGTCTTCGATCGCTTTCTTGGCGAGCAGATGGGGCGCTTCCGCCTTGAGGATTTTGCAGCGGCGATCCGGCCGAAGTTCCTGGTTGCCAAGGCGTTGCGCGACGGTGGCGAGGAGCCGCCAGAGAAAGTCCTCGCCGAGCTACCTGTTATGGCCCTAACCCTGACGTTCGGCTACAGCGCCGACTCCGACGACCTTGGACCATTGTCGCCTTTCGTTATCGACCTTGAGCCGGGCTGCACGACGGCAATCGCACGGATCGAATTTTCAGCGTCCCTCAAGACGCTTGGCGCGCTGCTCGATGCTCCGGAGCCGGCTGAAGCTGAAAGCGCCACGGAATCCCTTTTTCGGCACCTTCGTGAGGCCGTACCCAAAGCATACTCGATCAAGATCTTCGCGATCGATCCGACGGACGTCACTAACCGCCGGACCTTCGAGAAAACCATCGAACTCAATAGCCTTATCAGCACTGGGTTCGTGAAAGCCCAGCGCACGCTGGATGTTGGTAAACGGGGCGAGACCGACGTCATAGGGAAGTTGCTCAACAAGCTTTTTAAGACGGCCAACGCGGTCACCGCATCGACCGACGATCAAAAGATCGCGGACGGCCTTAAGGCCTCTGTCGCCGATCTGGAAAAGGCAATGCAGGAAGACTTTGACGATCGGCTGAAGGCGCTGCTGCCGGCGCTCAACACGTTCGGTTTTCCCAGCCTCAGCGATACGGAACTGCGACCGCAGACAACGATCGACGTCGAGAGTCTTCTCACCGATAACACCCGCATCCTGTACACCGGCACTGACGGGGTTCATTTGCCCGAAGGCTACAACGGCCTCGGTACCCGCAATCTGATTTACATCCTGCTCCAGCTTGAAGCGCTGCATAAGACCTATCGCAGCACGCCTATGCGGCCAGGAACTCACGTCGTTTTCATCGAAGAGCCCGAAGCGCACCTGCACCCCCAGATGCAGGAAGTCTTCATCGGGCAGCTTAACGAGGCGATTTCCACTCTATCGCAAAAGTATGCCGGTGAGACGGTTTGGCCGGTTCAGTTTGTCGTGTCGACCCATTCCTCGCATCTCGCCAACGCCGCGCCATTCGAGGCGATCCGCTACTTCCTGAACGAGCCGACACAGACTAACGGCGTGCGAAGGACCAAAGTAAAGGACTTCCGAAAAGGGGCTGATAAGATCGGCCCGGAGGACCGGCGCTTCCTCCAGCAATACATGACGCTCACCAAGTGCGACCTCTATTTCGCCGACAAGGCCATCCTCGTTGAGGGGGCCACCGAACGCATCCTGATGCCTCGCATCACAAAGATCGTTGATGCAGATCTGGCCCCTGAACATCGGCTCGGTCGTCAGTACGTTACAACGATCGAAGCCGGCGGCGCGCATGCGCAGGTCTTCTATCCGCTTCTCGAGTATCTGGAGCTCAAGACTCTCATCATCGCCGACCTCGACGCTGTCAAACTCGTGGACTCAAGATGGAAGAAGTGCGTGTGCGCCGAGGGTGAGCGGACATCGAACTCGGCCCTCAAGACATGGTTCGGCGACAACGAAATTTCTTCCGCAGCGCTTCAGGCAAAGACGCCCGAAGAGAAGACCAAGGGGTACTGCCGCATTGCCTATCAGATGTCCGAGGAAGGCTCTGAGCATTGTGCGCGAAGCTACGAAGACTCTCTGATCCTCGCGAACCTCGCCGATTTCGGGATCGCAAACGATGGAAACGCGGCGATCAATGCGTGGGAAACTGCTCAAGACTTCAAGAAATCCGAGGAGGCGATCAAGTACGCGATCCGCGAGGAAAACTGGAACGTCCCGAAATACATTAGGGAGGGCTTAGCATGGCTATCAGAACCGCCCCCACCGCCTGAAGCGTCCCCGCCGACTATTCCTGAGGAGCCGGAGCCGGAAGCCGCATGATCGATCGGGATCCATCGCCCGCCGTTGTTGCGGCTCAAAAAGCTCAGGAACGCCTCGAAGCCGCTCTCGCGGACGGAAAAAACTTTCGCCTTGAAGCAGGTGCGGGAGCGGGAAAGACCTACTCACTTGTCGCTGCCCTGAAGAAGATTATCGCGGAAAAGGGGCCGGCGTTAATTCATGCCGGCCAGAAGGTAGCCTGTATCACCTACACTGAGGTCGCCCGGAACGAGATCGCCCAGGAAATCGAGGAACACCCGGCGATCCTGGTGAACACGATCCACGGCTTCGGCTGGGCGTTCATATCCCGCTTCCAGAAGCAGCTTCGCGAAATGGTCGCGACACAGGAGGCCCGCCAAGAGGCGATCGAGGCGGCAGGCGGCATCCACGACCAGACGGTCGAATACAGCTTGGGCTTCTTTGGGATTGACGAGGAGCGGATCACGCTCCACCACGACGACATCCCGAGATTTCTTGCTGCGCTTCTGTCTAACGCAAAGCTCCGGCGGATTTTCAGAAGCCTCTATCCGATTCTGTTTATTGATGAGTACCAGGACACCGATCCACTCGTCATGATGGCCCTATCGGAGAATTTCTTCGCGACCGGGCAAGGACCGATCATCGGTCTCTTCGGTGATCACTGGCAGACGATCTATCGGAAGGATTATCAGCTCGCCAACTTCCCAAGTGTGGAAGGCATAGACAAGGGCGCCAACTTCCGGTCGGTCCCCGTCATTGTCAATGTCCTCAATCAGCTTCGGCCGGAGCTGAAGCAGGACGTCCACGATGAGACCGCTGAAGGCGAGGCGCGCTTCTTCCATTGCAACGCCTATTCGGGCGCCCGCGTGGACTCTCGCAGCGGGAAACAGGAATTGCCCCCCGAGGTGTACGCCGATTTCATCGCGAGGATGCGAGCCCAGCTAGGTGAAGATGGCTGGGACTTCGATCCCGAGAAGACCAAAATCCTTCTGCTCACACACAATGCGATCGCGGCCGAGCGCGGCTATCCGAGCCTCGCCGCGATTTTTGAGCACAACGAAGCCTTCTCGAAAAAGGAAGACGCAACGATTGCGTTCCTCGCTGATGTTGTCGAGCCGGTTTGCCAAGCCTACGTCGCTGGCAAGACCGGCGAGATGTTCCGACTCTTGGGCGGCGCTCCAACAATCCGCAAGCTAGCCGATAAAGTCAAATGGCGGATGGAGATGGATCAGCTTGTGAAGCTACGTGCGGAAGGGACGACTGGGGACGTTCTCGACCTGCTCAAGCAAACTAAGCGTCCGCGCATTGCTGATCGCGTTGCGAAGCGGGAAGAGGAGATCGTGCAGCTCGAACCGGAACCGACGGAGGGGGAGTCAAAATCACTCAGGCGCCATCTTCGGCTCAGGGATGTGGCCTACAAGGAGCTTGTTGCCCTCGTCGAGTTCATCGACGGCTTTACCCCGCTGGCCACCCAACACAGCGTGAAGGGTGCCCAGTTCGAAAATGTTCTCGTCATCCTTAGCGGGGGCTGGAACCACTACAACTGGCCCAGATTTTTGGACTACCTTCACGCCGGCAAGGTGTCGGAGAAGGATCAGGCGGGTTTCCATCGTGCGAGAAATCTATTTTACGTTGCCGTCTCCCGGCCCGAGAAAAGACTGGCGGTACTGGTCACTCAGACGTTGAGCGACAACGCGCTCGCGGCCGCTGAAAGGCTGTTCGGCGCAGACAATGTGCTTCCGCTTGCTGAAGCCTGACTGCTTAAGCATAAGCGCTGTTAAAGTTCTCTAATATCTTGAGGTATAGACGATCGATGACCACACCCCGCCCGCAGCCGAAGCCCGACAGCCGTAAATATCAGGACCTCATTTCAGATATCGAAAAGGGCGTCATAAAGATCCCGAAATTCCAACGCGAATTCGTGTGGCCGATCGAGAAGACTGCGGCGCTGCTCGATAGTATCGTGAAGGGTTATCCAATCGGCACCTTCATTCTTTGGAAAACTAACCAGCGTATGGCGGACGTTAAGGAAGTGGGCAGCATTTCCCTTCCGCCTACACCGGACGACCGACAGGTTGAATACGTTCTTGACGGACAGCAGCGCATGACCTCGCTGTTCGCGGCCCATCGGGGAGCAAAAATACCTCGCAGCGGCTCGAAGAAGATCACCGATTTCGCCGAGATCTACGTTAACCTCGACCCGACGCTGCCAGATGATGCGCAGATCGTCGTTCATGAACTGCCCGAAAACGCGGGCAAGTGTGTTTCGCTAAAGGATGTTCTCGCGCTGAACCGCGACGTGGAAAAGCGTCTCGTCGCGGAACTCGGTCTCTCCGATGACGATCTCGACGTCGCGGACAAGTTCAAACAGGCTTTTGCGACATACGACTTCAGTCTCGTAACGCTGACGCGCGAGGACATCGACAGCGCTATCGAAGTCTTCACGCGCATCAATACCGGCGGTTCGGTGCTCACCCTATTCGAGATCATGGTCGCCAAGACGTATGACGAAGACAGAAAATTTGACATGCAGGTTGAGTGGAACAGGGTCCAAACCGACCTTGAGGAAGTAGGGTACGACGGTGTTTCGCCCTCCACCGTGATGCAGTTGCTTGCCCTTGTGCTGGCAGGCGAAGCCAAGCGCTCGACAATCCTCGGTCTGGATAAGATCAAGGTGATCGAGACCTGGCCGAAGGCTGTCGGCGCGATCAAGAGTGCGGTGGACCATTTCCGCACCGCCTACCGCATTCCGGTTTCGGCGCTGCTACCTTATGACTCGCTCATTGTTCCATTCGCGTATTGGTTCTTCGTCAAGCGCTACGAGCCTGCGGGTAACGATCATCTGCGGATGAGGAAATTCTTCTGGCGTTCGTCGCTGGGCTACCGATACTCTTCAGCCGTCGAATCTAAGCTAGCTGCCGACAAGCGGGCCATCGACGACATAATCTCCGGCGGCGAGGGTACCTGGGATATCCCCGTCAACATTGCCGGCGCTGAAGGCCTGATCGGGACCAACTTCGCGACGGAAAACTCGCTCTGCAAGGCTATCCTATGCCTGCTCGCCTTCGAGCAGCCTAGAAACTTTCACAACGACGGAACCGTCCTTCTGGACAACAGCTATCTCAAAATCGCCTCGTCGAAGAACTTCCACCATTTCTTTCCAAAGGATCATCTGCGTACCAATGGGGTCGGCAACGAAAATTCCGTCGTCAACATTACGCTGATCGGCGCCGATCTCAATAAGCGCCAGATCAACGCCAAACCACCAAAGGTCTATATTCCGAAATTCGAGGCATCGAACCGCACGATGAGTGGCAGCCTTGCAACCCACCTGATTGACAGGCACGGCATGGGCATTGACGAGGACGATTACGGAGCTTTCCTGTCAGCCCGTGCCGCGAAGCTTTGGACAAAGATTGAGGAGCGGGTCCATCCGGTTTTCCAAAGTGAGGAGTGACCTAGATCAATAAGTCGTCAATGTTCTTTGTGCTGTCTCGGACCTTGCCAGTAGCGGACAGTTTGATCCTCTCGGCTCGCTTGGGGTAGCCGTTAGGCAACGCCATAGTGAATGCGACTATGAAATTGTCCGGTCCCTTGTCGGGAAAGGGAGAGTTTGAGCATTCAATGGAAACGGCCGACGCTAATGGCCGCTTTTGGCTGCGTGGCGCCAAAAGGTGTCAGTCTGCCATCGGCCCCATAAACGTCGTTTTCCACGCTTGGCTCATCAATTGTTCCCCGAAAACGCCCTCACAAGGCTTATGAGCCAGTAGCTTTCTCAACTGTTGCTTTCGCCGGTTGGCTAACTGCTTTGCTGGTGGCGTATTCAGTATCCTCGCAGTCAGGTGTTTAAAAGTGTTGCGGCGGAAATTATTTCCCCGGTTGGCATTGGTACGGCCACCCACTACTGTCGCCGAATACAAATTCTGTCATCATTTTTAGCAAATAGCCATGCCCACCGCGTACCACAGCAAATACGTAGCTCACGATCTAACGAAGCTGGCTCCACCAGGATCGGAAGATCAGCTCTCGATGTCGTTGTTCGATGCTTCCGTTGATCTCAATCCGCATCAGATAGAGGCAGCCATGTTTGCCTTGCAGTCTCCACTGGCTGAGGGAGCCATTCTGGCGGACGAAGTGGGGTTGGGCAAAACAATTGAGGCGGGGATCGTCCTCTGTCAGAAATGGGCCGAACGGAAGAGGAAGCTCATTATCATCTGCCCTGCCGCTATCCGTCAACAATGGGCTGCAGAACTTACGAGCAAGTTCAATTTGCCGGCCGTGGTTCTGGATGCGAAAACCTACCGGCAGATGAAAGCTGAGGGCGTTCCTGCACCGCTGTCGCAAAAATCGATCGTCATTCTCTCTTATCGTTATGCAGCCAAGCTGAAAGACGAACTTCGTCAAGTTGACTGGGACCTGGTGGTCCTGGACGAAGCCCACAAGCTTCGCAACGCGTATCGTCCAAGCAATCGGATCGGCCAGGCTTTGCAATGGGCGATCGAAGGCCGGAAGAAGCTGCTGCTAACCGCGACGCCGTTGCAGAATAGCCTGATGGAGATTTTTGGGCTTACCAATTTTATCGATCCCAACATCTTTGGTGATGCGAACGGCTTCCGATCCAAATATGTCAATGCCGGCGGGGAGTTGCCGGAGTTACGGGGTAGGCTCGCTGACTTCTGCAAACGTACGCTGCGAAAGCAGGTTCTGGAATACGTCAAGTACACCAAACGCCGCGCGATCACGCAACCTTTCAGCCCTGCCGCAAGCGAGCAGGCTCTCTATGACGGGATCACCCGGTTTCTCCATCAGGATGACACATACGCAATCCCTTCACAGCAACGTCATCTGACGGTCCTCATCCTGAGGAAACTGCTTGCATCTTCATCCCAGGCGATTGCCGGAACTCTGGAGACATTGGTCGCGCGCCTACAGGCAATGGCAGAAGGAAAGACTTTCGAGAACCCCGTCGAACCGATCGTGCTCGCAGACGACTTTGATGAAGAAGTCCTTGAGGACTGGGACGAGTTGGAACAGGCGACAGGCGCCGACGATCCCCAGATTGACATGCCAAAGCTTCGTCGTGAAATTGAAGACATTGCCAATCTGATCCAGCTCGCCCGTTCCATTCACACTGACACTAAGTCGAAGGCGCTTCTTACTGCCCTTGATGTTGGATTTTCCGAGCAGCAGCGAATGGAAGCCGCGGAGAAGGCACTCATCTTCACCGAATCGCGGCGGACGCAGGAATATCTGCGGGAGTTCTTGGAGCGAAGTGGATACGCGGGTCAGATCGTGACGTTCAGCGGCACAAACAATGACAGGCAGGCGCAGGATGTCTACGAGAAGTGGGTCTCGAATTCGAAAAACAGCCAGCGTGTTTCAGGGTCTCGTCAGATCGATGTGCGCACGGCACTGATTGACGAATTTCGCGACAACGCATCGATCATGATTGCCACGGAGGCTGCGTCTGAGGGTGTCAATCTTCAGTTCTGTTCGCAGGTCATCAACTACGATCTGCCCTGGAACCCCCAAAGAATTGAGCAGCGCATCGGGCGATGCCATCGGTATGGGCAAACGCACGACGTGATTGTCGTGAACTTCCTCAACGAACGGAACGAGGTCGACAAGCGGGTCCATGCTCTTCTGACGGAAAAGTTCAATCTCTTCGATGGCATATTCGGCGCATCCGACGAGGTCTTGGGAAGCATCGAGTCCGGGCTAGACTTCGAGAAGCGTATTCTTGCCATCTACCAGGATTGTCGCACGCCCGAGGCGATCGATAAGGCATTCGATGAGCTCCAGGAACAGCTCGATGAGCAAATACGCAGCCGTATGGACGACACCCGCCGCACGCTTCTGGAGCATTTCGATGAGGATGTACATGCGAGACTAAAATTGCGGTTGGCCGACGCCCGAGAGCAGCTTGATCGGATGGGGCGACGGTTTTGGGATTTGACGCGTTGGACCTTGAAGGAGCGAGCGAAGTTTGACGAAGCAAATCTCGCTTTCGATCTGTTGTCTCCACCTACGGGCGATATTCGGCCTGGCCGCTATCATCTCATCTCACGAAATTCGGTATCGGACCAGACTGTCAACGAGCACGGCTACTTTCTATATCGATTGTCTCACATGTTGGGAGGGTATGTCGTCTCAACGGCGAAATCTGCAGAAACGCCCATTGCGGAGTTGCGATTTAACGTCAGCGCTCACACGCCTCGCGTTGCTGTAGTGGAGGCGCTGAAAGGCAGGACAGGTTGGCTGACTCTCAGAAAGCTGACCGTCAGCACGTTCGAGACTGAGGAGTACCTCCTGTTTTCCGGCATCGACGACAATGGCCGATCCATCGACCATGAAGCATGTGCCAAGCTCTTCTCTGTCGGAGCCTCGGTGGAAACGACAGGCGCTGCGGCGGCTTCGATGGCGGGCCGTCTCGAGGCTGAAGCAGGGCAGCATGTAAAGGCGCGGCTCAATCAATCCCTCGAAGCAAACAACAAACATTTTGCCGCCGCCAGGGATCGTCTTGAACGTTGGGCCGATGACAAGATTTTTGCTGCGGAGAAAGCGCTGAAGGATACGAAGGAGCAGATCAAGGCCATCCGGCGTGAGGCACGCCAGGCAGCAACGCTGGAGGAGGAGGCGGCGATCCAGATGAAGCTTCAGGAACTGGAACGGCGTCAGCGCAAGCAGCGGCAGGAGATCTTCGCTCAGGAAGATGAGGTTGCCGAAAAGCGGGACGAGTTGATCGCCAACCTTCAAAAACGCCTGCAACACGGCCACACTGTCGAAACGCTGTTTACCATCCGCTGGGCGGTTGTATAAAGCAGCGCTAGAACACCAAGGAAAATAGCAAGATGAGCAATTTTGACGCCCTCGTTTCCAAGCTGCGTGAAATCTTCCAGATCGACCGGCCCGACCTTGATTTCGGCGTCTATCGCATTCTCAACGCACGTGCTGGCGAGATCGAGAACTATCTGTCGAAGCGGCTCAAGGCGCGGGTAGGCTTCTGACGATACCTGGTGTTGGCCCGAAAACTGCAATGTGCGTTATTGCGACAATTCCTGATATCCATCGGTTTCCGTCTGGCCGCCATTTCTCTTCATGGCTGGGTCTTACTCCTCGCACGCATTCAAGCGGAGGTCGTTCGGTTCTGAGGCGCATTACGAAAATGGGGAATAGCGAACTCCGAACGATGCTTTATCTTGGGGGCACAGTAATCATGATGCGAGATAGCAAAACTCCAATCGGTCGTTGGGCCGCTCGATTGCGCGCGAGACGACCGTACAAAGTTGCCGCTATCGCGGTGGCAAACCGTCTCGCGCGCATCATTTGGGCTCTTTTGACAAATGGGGGAGTTTACGATCCGACATACGGCCGAGAAGCCTCAGCGTGATGCAGCGATAATCTTGAGCGTTTGAATAGGTGGTGGTCGGCGGTAAGCTAACGGGTAGCGCACTAGAGAGCGAATAGGCCGAGTATGTTGGTGTATTTAGAATACGTTATTTCTACAGGCGTTTGCTCAGCGTTTCGCGTAATGGCGATCTTTAAAGGTAATGCCGTCAAGACTCATGCAGCGCTTGCAATTGCCTTGCCCTTGGTCATCCATCTAGCGGGCCGTTTCCAAGTATGGGGCGGCCCGCACTCCTGTCTGGATAATGATAGCCGCCTCCATCACCGAGCCTTTCTTGGCGTGACTGCGTTACCAAAATTGCGTCGAAGTGAGCGGCAGTGCGGGCGGGCATTTGGCTGCAGCGGTTGGACAGGGTGCGTCGTTAACGGTCCTTCGTAACCTCTACGCTCCGCTCAGTCGGCCACGGTATGGCGCCCGGAGCGCCTGCGATTGGGAAAAAACCGGGAAGCGATATACAACCTAGGATAAAGTACCATTGAATGTTCGCTATTGAGGAATGAAGGTATTGCAATACCATCTGCATAAATCAGAGCCGGCTGCCTCAAGATCGAATGTGCATCGTCCAGGAAGACAGGCGTTCGTTTGGTGGCTACCAAAAATCGGAGTTTCAAAGGCCTCTGGAATGGCCCATACAGGACACCGTCGATAAGCGGAGCAGAGATGAAGACCAGCCTTGAACATTTGCCAGAACGAAAGCAACGCGAGCTCGCGCGTGTCGTCGGAATTATTCAGGAAGAGTTTGCTGATCTGGTGGAACGCTCGAAGTCTGACGCCAAGAAGGATGGACGGATTTTCAAAATCATCCTGTTCGGTTCTTACGCGCGTGGCACCTGGGTGGATGAGCCGCATACGTCGAAAGGCTATCGCTCGGATTTCGATATTCTTGTCATCGTCAGCAACAAGGAACTTGCCGAGCCCAAATACTGGGACAAGACAACAGACCGGCTGATGTGGGACAAGGAAATTGGAACACCTGTCGGTCTCATCGTGCATGGCGCTCGCGAGATCAGCAATTTTCTAAATGACGGCCAGTACTTCTTCGTCGACCTCGCCCGCGAAGGTGTTGTTCTTTACGAATTCGACGATCGGCCGCTGGCTGAAGCGAAACCGCTCAGCCCTGCCGATGCACTCAGGGTGGCAGAAGATCATTTTCTGCGGCACTTCCCGGATGCGCGAGATTTCGCTGATGTAGCAAAATATCTCGTTGCGAAAGGTAACCTACACCTAGCCGCCTTCAATCTCCATCAGGCAGTGGAGAGCGCCTACAACTGCTACCTCCTGACACTGACAAACTATTCCCCTGCGTCGCACAATCTCAAATTCCTGCGTGGACTTTCCGAAGGGCGTGATCACCGTTTGATCGACATCTGGCCGCGCGATCGTCAGCGATTTACCACATGGTACAACATCCTCAATGAGGCCTACGTCAAGGCACGCTATTCGAAGCGTTTCGAGGTTTCCGAAGAGGCGCTCACCTGGCTTCAGGAGCGGACCGGGGAACTTCATAAGCTGGTTGAGACGCTCTGCCGCGAGCACATCGAAAAGCTCGAACAGACCGCAGGACAAGCCGCAAATTCCAGCGACTGAGATTCACGGGTTAGCACAAAGTCTCCTGTGCTCAGGTGACGGCGACTACAGCCTCATGAACCATAAGGTCCAACCTACTCTCGCAATCGCTATGTCGATCTCCTCATAGAAACTGGTCTGTCTTCCAGGAGCAAAGCCGTGGTCAACAACGGCAGTTCCGGTGCGACCGCAATCGAAAGGAACAATCGTGGCAAGGAAAACCATCGAACAGCGCCTGGCTGAACTGGATGCGCAACGTTCCGCCCTCAAGGCCCGTCTCTCGAAAACCGAGCGCAACAACGATATGCGCCGCAAGGTTCTGATTGGCGGGCTCGTTCTGCATCACCTCGAGACCTCGAATGACAAGGAATTCGGCAGGCAACTCGGTGAATGGCTGCGCCGCGAACTACCGGGCTTTCTGACGCGTGACAATGACAAGGCGCTGTTTGCCGATCTGATCGGACAAGGACTGACGGGCACAGCAGAGAATGGCGACAGTACGCAGGGTGCTCCATGAACCGATTGCGACTTGCCTGCGACGCATTCAAAAACATGATGCGAGCCACCGCGCGAGATCCGCTTTGGGCGGTCCTCGCTTTGATTGCGATGCCCTTCCGGATCTGGAAACGGCTCCTCGGATTTATGTTCATCCTGTTCAACGTCACCTTTGTGATCGGCATGGGTGGCGGTCATTTCCTCGAGCAAACGGGTTTCGAGCGGGGCTCGCTTGTCCAAATCATCCCAGGTCTCTTAACCCTACTGGCGCTTGCCGTTATCACCTTTTGGTTCATTACCACTCCACTGATTTTGCATTTTGGGGAGAATGACGATGAGACCCATGGCTCCGCCCGCTTTGCGACAGACAAGGAGATAGCTGCTCTCACCTCATCCGGTTCCGGCCTCCTGATCGGTCGTGATACGAAAACGGGCAAGCCTCTGCGCTACGATGGCCCGGCCCATCTGCTCACGATGGCGCCGACCCGTACCGGCAAGGGTGTCGGAACAATCGTCCCGAACCTGCTGACCGCCGACCGTTCCGTGATCTGCGTTGATCCGAAAGGTGAGAATGCAAGGATCACCGGCCGTGCTCGCCAGAAGTTTGGGCCGGTTCATGTGCTCGATCCTTTCGGGGTCACCGGTGGATCCTCGGCAGCCTTCAATCCCCTGGCCCTGCTTGATCCCAACAGCCTCGATGTCGCGGACGACGCCAACACCCTTGCCGATGCCCTCGTGTTCGACGAACCGGGAATGGCGGGCGAGGCGCATTGGAACGAGGAGGCAAAAGCGCTGATTACCGGACTGCTGCTCGAGATCGTTGCATCTGAGCCTTTGAGACGCAGGCACCTCGCAATACTCCGCGACTATCTCACCCTTGCTCCGGAACAATTCGCAGCACTGCTCAAGCGTATGCAGGAAAGCGATGCGGCAAGAGGTCTTGTCGCGCGCGCCGCAAACCGCCACCTCGGAAAATCAGATCGCGAAGCTGCAGGCGTTCTGTCCGCAGCCCAACGCCACACGCATTTTCTCGATTCACCGCGCATGACGGCAGTCCTTAGCCGCTCTGATTTCCGGTTTGCCGATCTCAAGCGCAACAACATGACGGTGTTCCTCGTCCTTCCTCCAGACCGGCTCTCGACCTATTCGCGCTGGCTGCGCCTGCTTGTCTCACAAAGCCTGCTCGAAATGGCCCGCGATCCGACAAAGCCGGCGACACCGGTTCTCTATCTGCTCGATGAGTTCGCATCGCTTGGGCATTTGGCACCAGTCGAACGCGCGATGGGTCTGATGGCGGGTTATGGTGTCCAGCTTTGGCCCATCCTCCAGGACATCCATCAGCTGCGTGCCACATACGGTCATCGCGCCGGAACTTTCCTGTCAAATGCCGGCGTGCTGCAGGTCTTCGGCGTCAACGATCATGACAGCGCCCGCCTCATCTCTGATTTGCTCGGGCAGGAAACGGTCGTGTTCCAGACCATGGCGAGAGCGCTCGATTCCGATAAGACGGGGATCTCCTACAGCCAGCAACATACTGGCCGGCCGCTGCTCACCCCTGATGAGGTGCGCAATCTGCCGGCGCACGGACAATTGCTGTTCCTCGCCGGACAACGATCAATATTTGCTGAAAAGCTGTCTTATTTTAACGATCCGGAATTCAGGGAGATGTTCGATTCAGTCTAACGCAAGGGTGACACAAAAAGCGGTTAGATATCTGCATTAAAACCTTGTATTTGAGGCCATCCGGCTATCTTTACCGGAACGGGAAGCGGGGGCAGCAAGCCTCGAGAACAGCCAACCACTGCAACGGAATATTGGACGCGATGGTAAAGCCTGTCCTGACGGGAACGCGCTCCCACATAGCGCCGAAGTGAGCGGCAGGACAGGCGCGTGTCTTGCTCCGAAGGCACAGAGGGGAAGCAGCCTGAATGCGATCAAAGGCGCGCTACGCCCGGCGACAAAACGAAAGCCACCCGAACGACGGCACGCGGCTTTCTGCGGATTGGGAGTAGAGGCATAGGCCGGACAGGTATTGAAAATTGGCGAAAGAGAACATATAGAGAACATGCCGGAGGTTCGCGCCTAATTTGATGGTTAGGGAAACAGACGGCCAGCTACGGCGTTACGAAGAATGATGATCTTGAACTCTTCAATGTCCATGCAGAATCACGATATGAATATCAGCAGGGCGTTTCGGGAGCTGTGGAATGCTAGCAGAAATGCATCGAGATAATGACGACGCTGTGAAGCGAAATCCCGGCAACAATGCGGTCGCCAAGTCGGGCTATACAGCACCGACCAACGTGATTTCCTTGCCTCTTGGCGACTTGATGGACTTCGCTGGTCGCCCAATGCTCAAAGAGCAAGAGGGGCTTTTCAAGAAACCAGAGGAGCGTGATCCGACGATATTCGTGTCCGGCGAAATCGACCTCCTCAAGCGCCGAATGATTTCCGTCATCGGTGCGAGATCGGTCTCTGAGGAGGGAGGTCTGCGTGCGTCTCGAATTTCTCGTTTATTGGCGGACGCAGGTGTTGTTGTAACCAGCGGGCTGGCAAAGGGCGTTGATACGATTGCGCACACTTCAGCCATTCAAGCTGGCGGTCGCACGATTTCGGTAATTGGCACGCCTCTCGATAAAGTTTATCCCGCTGAAAATCGGAAGCTGCAGCAGGAAATCTATGAGCGGCACTTGCTCATTTCTCAATTCCACCCGGGGCAGAGGACGTACCAATCCGATTTTCCAAAGAGAAATCGACTGATGGCTGCTCTATCCGATGGAAGCGTCATTGTAGAAGCCTCGGATACCTCAGGAACTCTCCACCAGGCGTCTGAATGCATTCGTCTGGGTCGCTGGCTTTTTATCATGCGGTCAGTTGTGGAAAATCCAGAAATATCATGGCCAAAGCGGTTTCTGGATAACTCGAAGACGGTTGTTCTAACTAGGGTTGAGGATATCCTCTCGCGGATCGCTTAAATGAATGTGCATTTTATCAGCGCTTACTATTCAGAGCGAGCGCATCTTGAACGCGCTAAGCGTAAACCCGAGTTCTGGGATTCCTACCTGTTCATATGGGCGGTTAAGACTGGTAAGTACAAGACGCCGTTCACGATTACGTTTCGAAACGGAAGCAAGGTCAAGATTGGCCCCACGAATGTCAAACGCGCCCGCGCGTTGTTTGGTCAGTTCGTTGCCGCGACCCTAGATGTAGAAAACGCCCCGGACAACGTGCTGATTATTCCAGTGCCGTCCAAGGACGCCCAACCTGGGATCAAAGCAGGATACCGGTCGTTGTGGATGCTGGCGGAAGCCATGAAGGGCCAGGTTCACCGTGGAAAAATTCACGATGGTCTACGTTGGACCAAGGCCTTGCCGAAGGCTCATGAGGGTGGGAAGCATCACAAACGCGCCTACTGGAAACAGTATCTGTCAGTTCGGGGCAACGTCGATGGGCGCGATGTCGTCCTTGTTGATGATGTTTTATCGACAGGAGCATCAATTTTGGCAGCGAAAGAGGTTTTAGAGGAGGCTGGCGCTCGTGTTCTCTTCGCGATTGCCTGCGGCAAGACCGTCTACGATTTCAATACAAAGCCTTTCAAGCGGCAGCTGGTAAAGCTGGAAGAGGAAACCTACGACTACCAACCGGCCGAGGCGTAACCGGGCGCGACTAAGCTTTACAGGCGGCCCGAAAGCAGTCGCTCTACATATGTTTCCAGCATTGTTGTCGTTGCAATTGACCCATCAAATGCTCCGGCAATGGGTGACAGGATTTGGTGCAGATATGGGGCGATTGCAGTCGCTGGTGTATCAGCGGTCATTGAGGTAAATCCTTCGGCTTCATCGTCAAGTGCTTGACCGCGTACAGGTAGGTAGCGTTCGGGATTCGCCCAGGTCTGAGCCGTCCTTCCTGATAACCTCGCCGCCCGAAAGAGGAATCCTAGCCTCGTTTCTGGAGGGACTTGGAGCGCTGCCGGGAACTTCAATCCTACCGCAATCGTTTCCGCAAACCGGTAAGCCAGAAGCCCGATATCAAGTGCGGTGCCCGGTTCTACTTTTTGTGACAGGTCATCTTGGTACGCCCTCTACATGTAGAATTCTCCACGAGCGTGTACCCACGGGAATTCGGCTTGTTCTATAAACGAAGGTTGCGTTTCTAGGATTATGGTCTCCCATGCGCCGTCTTTTTTTCGAGGACGATTTTCTTGGCCCTCGACTTCCGCCGAGATCGCAAAGTCCCGCGCGGAGTCCGCATCGCCCGTTTGCATGGAGGTACCAGGGAGACGAACGCCAAGGAGGCCTGAGTAACAGCTGAAAGCCACAGAACCAACGAGGAGTGCCCTCAGACGAAAGAGGCCTGCGTCAGCGAGTACTTTGGTTACTTCACCCGCGAAGCGATCCGGTGCGGACATGCCGCCGCTTCGCAGCAGCATGCCGACGAGCTTGCGCCGCTCCCGGATGTCGTCTTTGACTTGCCTATGGGCTTTCACCCGGGCAGTGATGTCGGCGTCATCCTGCGGGCCGACATAGCGCCTCTTGTCCTTACCCTCGGGAGTAGGGAGATCAAAATACCAGTAATTGCGGCCCTCTACCGAAACGGCAACAAACCGACCTTCGAGGAGAAAATCTGCTTGAAACTGAGCATCGAACGTCCGCTGCGCGAGTTCAGCGAACGCCGTTCTGTAAACGAGGTCAATCTATTTCATCGCCCGATCCAGTTATAATGAATTTGCAAAAATATTATAACTATGCTGCCGGATGTCAGTGGGGCGAGGCCAGACCTGTTCGTTCTCAATTGAGAGAGTGGACAATGGTGCGCGTCGGCTCCATCGTATTTAGGCCGTTGAGGCGCCAACATTGGACGGCCGCAAATTGTCGAACTGAAAAGCCGCCGTCCTCTCCTTCGACCACAAACCAAATAGCAGAAAGGTCAGTCGATAGATCTGGCGCCAACGCATGTTTTCTCTCGAGAGAGGAGACGCATGGATGCGAGGAGATGATATCAGCATTCGGCAGCGTGTTGATCAGGCGTTCCTCTCAGCCATTTTCCGACCTCCAGAAGTCGACTGGTACTTTTGGCATTTGATCAACGTGGCGAAGCGTATAAGGTCCATGGATACCACCAGCGCGATCAGATCGGCGCAACAATCGGAAGCCAGCCAGACCCTGTTCCCATGATGAAATCCTCCCGCGATCATATCCCGCAAAGAAAGCAGCGAGAGCTTGCTCGTGCGCTGGAGATCCTGCACGAGGAGTTCGAGGATGCGCTGGGTGAGGGCACTGCCGACTTCAAGAAGCGCGGACGCATTCTCAAAATCATTCTGTTCGGCTCCTATGCCCGCGGCACCTTTGTCGATGAGCCGCATACGATGAAGGGCTATCGCTCGGATTTCGATTTGCTGGTGATCGTCAACAATCGCAAGCTGACGGATCACGCGACCTACTGGTACAAGGCGGCCGACCGGATCATCCGCGACAGCTTTATCGAAACGCCGACGCAGTTCATCGTGCATTCTCTGCGCGAGGTGAACACAGAGCTTAAGAAGGGCCACTACTTCTTCTCGGATATCCGCAAGGAAGGCATCGTTCTATACGAACTGGATGACGAGCCGCTCGCTGAGCCGAAGCTGCTGACTGCGGAAGAACGGTTGAATGTCGCGCGGGAGCATTGCCGGGAACGGTTCGAGGCAGGTACTGAGTTCTTTGTTCTGTCCTGTCACGCTCGCAATAGTGGCTTTACAAAAAGAGCTGCGTTTCTTTTGCATCAGGCGATTGAGCAAGCCTATTCCTGCGTCCTTCTCACACTGACGAACTACGGGCCTGCCTCCCACAACATCAAGTTCCTCCGCTCTCTTGCCGAGGAGCAGGACCTTCGACTGGTCGACGCGTTTCCACGCGATCATCATCGGCAGCGGGCCTGGTTCAATACGATCAATGAAGCCTATGTGAAGGCGCGGTACTCGAAACATTTCGAGATCAGCGAAGAGGCGCTTGTCTGGCTCGGTGAGCGCACCGCGCGTTTGCTCGAGCTGGTGAAGGTCGTTTGCGATGAACATATCGAAAAGGTGGATTGTGGCGTTCGAATGGGCGGGAGTGAAAGCAGCCAATGACAGCCAGGTGTCAAAGCAGGTTCTAATCGTGCCCCCGCAACCACTGAGACTTGAATATTCTGCCATTCAAGTCGCTTAACAGAAAGCTCCTCCGCGTAAGCGTCGAGGAGCTTTTTTTGTTTCTGCGCAGCATCCAGTTCGCCGGCGCGGGGCCGCTCCAGATAAGAAAGCGGTGTTTTCCTCGCACATTGACCAAGCTCGATTGGGCTTTCCGAAAAATGCCGATACAACATTGATGGCAAGAATGCGCCAGAAGCGGCCATTGTGGATCTGAGCAACGAACAGGATGTGACCCCGATCAATAGGTTTTTAGTATCGGCTACACTGCTCAGCTAAATCGACGCTTGAAAGGTGTAAAGCCCTTATCTAAGAGTACAGATTAAAGTTAGTAACACGAAAAGTTACACCACATGGTTTCTGACAACAGTTTTCGAAGTCTGAAAGTGGAAGGATGGCGGCAGTTCGGGCGGGTAGATTTGGATCTGCACCCCCGACTTACCGTCATCACGGGCGCCAACGGAGCTGGTAAGAGTTCATTATTGCGCTTGTTCAGCCGGCATTTTGGTTTCGACCGACCATTTTTATCGACACCAACCCGAAGCAGCAGCGGTGGCTACACATATGTAACCGGGCTCTTCACTGGCTCATTATCCAAATTCTGGCGAAACCTCTTCCCCAACCAACGACAGCAAACAAATCAGGTAGGTACGCTCATATATGGGAACGGGCAACAGGTTAATCTGGATGTTCCCGAGCAAGCCGGGGTGCAGTATCACGTTTCGATGAACGGTCAGCAACACATCGCTGGGATTCATATCGACTCTCATCAGCCGATCTCGGTGTTCCAACAGGTTGGTCAGATCCCCACGACCTTCATCACAACGCTTAGTGCATACGAGAGATACAACAATGAACTCCTCAGCAGATATCAAGGGGGGCACACCGGCTATTCCCCCACCTACCGCATGAAAGAAGCCCTCATTGCAATGGCAATGTTCGGCGAGGGCAATACTCAGGTAGAGGGCAATCCAGCAGTATTTTCGGCCTATCGTGGGTTCATCGATGCGTTGAGGAAGGTGTTGCCTGATACGTTGGGCTTCATGGATATCTCCGTTCGACCGCCCGAAGTTGTATTAGTGACAAAGTCGGGAGAGTTCCTCATTGACGCCGCCTCTGGCGGCGTCATGACCCTCATTGATTTGACTTGGCGTCTGCATATGTTCTCACTCAACAATGAAAGCTTCGTCGTCACGATGGACGAGCCGGAGAACCATCTGCATCCCACGATGCAGCGGAGCCTCATGCGACGCTTACTAGGGGCGTTTCCCAATGCTCAATTCATCATCGCAACGCACAGCCCTTTCATGGTTTCGAGTGTCCAAGATTCGAACGTCTACGTGCTTCGTTACGTGAATCAGCAGTCGGGGAAAATCGAGGACGAGCAAGTAATGCCGTCGCAAACCAGCCGGGTTGTCAGCGAACGTCTCGACACAGTGAATAAGGCCGGTAATGCAAGCGAAATCCTCCGCGATGTTTTAGGCGTAAGCGCAACAATTCCGGAATGGGTTGAAGAAGGGCTGGACCAGGTCGTTGCACAGTATCGAAACAGGGATATCTCAGGAGAGACCCTTAGGTCGTTGAGGGCAGATCTAGCATCACTTGGCTACGATGAACTTTATCCTACTGCGTTGGCAGCGATCACAGAGGGCAAATGATCAAATTAACGAAGGGTGTAGTGCCAGCAGTATTGACGAATAACGGTGCGGCGTGGACGAATATAGTTGTCGAGAAGGTTGGCCGTGGTGAGAAGCCTACGGAGACTGAAAAAGGACGCTACCGCCATTCTGATATCAAAGCAGCGCTCATTGCGGAGACGCATGGAAAATGCGCTTACTGCGAGAGCAAGTTAAGGCATATCACGTACGGTGATGTCGAGCATGTGACGCCAAAATCCATGGACCCCTCGCGGTGGTTCGACTGGACCAACCTCACGCTCGCCTGTGACGTCTGCAACACCGAAAAAGATGACTTCGTCGGCGACCATGAGACCTTCATTGATCCTTATGCCGTGGATCCCGAGAAACATTTTTGGCATATGGGTCCAACCATCTTTCCAACCCCTGGGTCGGACGCGGCTGTGAGGACCGAGCGGCTTCTGAAATTGAATCGACCGGAGCTAGTGGAGCGACGCGATGCTCGTCTCAGAGCTTTGCTGAAACATCTTGATGTTATCGCCAGGGTCAAGGATCCCGAGACGCAAAAAATTCTCGTCGCGGATTTCCTCGAAGAGACGTTGTCCAGTAAGGAGTTTGCTGCACTGGCAAGGAGCGTCGCTGAAAAAGCCGGCATCGCAGCGTCTGGGTGACTTTCGAAAGATCTGCTTGGACGCATTAGCAACGATGAGCTCTACGACTTTACAGAAGGTGCAGAACTGCTGCGTGGCATTCGGCTACCAATGACCACTTAGGGCCGACTGCGGTCTTCCGCTTCGCGCCCATAGGAGACATGAACTACTCCGAGGTTGGCGGCTGGAATGGGGCCGGGAGCGGACTGGCAACCATCAGGCGACTGACGCACGATGGCTGCCGTTGCCTCCGCGATATGCTACACCTCAATGTCCTCGACAGGCTCAAAGGCTTCATACGGACCAAAGACGTGACCATCAGGCAAAAGACCGACGCCGCCCTCGTCTATCGTCCGCCTTTCCAGTTCAGGCAGCTTATTGATCTCCAACGGCCCCTCCTTGCCTGCCGCAACCAGCCGGTAAAATGTTTTTTCCTCGATCCCGAAAAAATGACCGATACTAGGAAGAAGAATAGGCTGCATTTTTCGCCGCCTTCTCAAGAGATCAAGCGCCGCCATGTGGGAGAGATTAAGCGGTGACGTGGCAAAGCCCTCCTCGGCGTAATAGAAGCAGCCACCCACAAATCGCAGACCTGACAGTTCTGGTCGCACCGATTTCCACACCGTTGCTCGAATGACTTCCTTGCGATCCATCGCGGTTCCGGCCGCAAGCGCTGCTGAGAGCAAAGGCTGTCCAAGCCGTGCCAAGCTCGGAGCATAATGCAGGGAGCGGACGGCTGCAGAAAAGTGAGGCATCCCATTGTCGTCGAGGGGCCTTTCCCCAGGCGAATTGGGATCTTCGGCGAACAGGGTCGTATCAATCCTGTTGCCGTGCTTGGGCAGGATTTTCCATCGCATGGCAACGATATATCCTTTAACATAAACTGCATGGCCGGCCGGGTCCCTAATAGTGACTCGGTCAAACTGCTGGCGCCATTTCACGAATTTTGCATTTTTGAACGTGAGGCTGTCCATCGTGCCTTTGGCCTCTGCTAAAGTCACCAGGCCCCTCTGGTCGACACAAAAATAGTCCGGAGCATCGCCTTGCGACGAGCGCTTAACACTCCAGCCAACGGCAGCCGTGATCGCTCCGTGCCCGCAAACATCATCCATCCTGGCGACATGATGGATATTGAGGTGCGTGCTGAGGAACCACCGGCAGAACGCTTCACCCAGATCGTTCGAATTATTCTGCTTTTTTGTTTTGTGAGCACCCAACCCGTTCTTACTAAAGGTGAATGCAGTTATCGGCTCCAGATGTCGAACGTGCTCAAAGAGAAAGGCGAAATGCCCAGATACCCAGAGGTCATAGCTTTGGAGATAATAAAACCTGAACAGATCATTGAGATTGACCGGTATCTCGGACAAGGCACTTGGTGTCCCCCCGTAGGAACCAGAATCCAGAAGCGATCCCGGTATGTTCGGAAAATCCTTCAACTTCAATTTCACTGTCTTGAGCATCTTCTGTCCCTGTTCGGCCGCATTTCAAAAATGATTTGGGCAAGCGTTATCGCGCCCGGTAACCCTGAAAATGCTATCCATCACATTGCATTACAACGCTAGAGATTGCTAACGCCGATGACGCTTGGGAGCGACTGGTTCGGGCGGATACTGCCGTTCAGCAATGGTATCCCGAACGCCCACAAAGCCCCAAAGCCAGTCGCTCTCGCTTCCGCTCAGAACCAGATGAGCGAACGGCGGGTTAAGGGATCGCATCGGATCAGGCTGGACGGCTAATATGGAGGCGCAAAGCTGCGCTATCGTGTCCGATCGCCAATGACCTGTTTGGGCCGAGTAGCGACGAGATATGCTACTATCTGTTGGCCTGATGGAGGCGACGCGGTGGGAGGAGTGGCGGAGGCCTCAGCATGGACACCGCCGTACTGCGTAATCGTTTTCCATGGAACAAGGGAATTCTGGTCGGACAGAAACGACCGCTGCAGCCAAAGAACGTTTGGTCGATCCGCGTCAGGCTCGAAATGAGCGGGGCGATCCGAGAGCTGGCGCTGTTCAACCTCGCCATCGACAGCAAGCTCCGTGCTTGCGACCTGGTCAAGCTGAGGGTTGAGGACTTATGGTCGGGTAGTTCGATCCGGGATCGAGCCACTATCATCCAGAAGAAAACGAAGCGACCCGTGCAGTTTGAGGTGACGGAGCAGACGAAGACTGCGCTTGTGGCATGGCTTCCCTTCATTCGAAGGAACGGCGGCAGCTATCTATTCCCAAGCCGTCGGAAGACGTCGCATCATTTGTCCACGAGGCAATACGCTCGGATTGTCCACCGTTGGGTCGCGTCTATAGGACTTGATGCTAGCGCCTACGGCACCCACTCGATGAGGCGAACCAAGGCAGCGCAGATTTACAAGAAGACAGGGAACCTCCGGGCCGTCCAGATTCTGCTCGGTCATACAAAGCTGGAAAGCACCGTTCGCTATCTCGGCGTCGAGGTGGATGACGCCCTCAGAATTGCCGAGCAGATCGAGCTATAGGCTCTTGACCATCGGGGACAGCCGGTGGTCTCTCTCGCGCCAACAGCTGCCATTGACATGCAGGTCGATATAGGTTCGTCATCTACCAGTTAGCCTATTGAGCTGAGGCCGGAGATGGCAACGCACGACATTGATCAGTTGGAAGCGCAAGGTACGTTATTCGCATCGCGGCGCGGCGAGATCGCCGCTGGCATCTATGAAGCCATCCGGTCTTGCTTTGCGCACTGGGAGGCACTCCCCAATTTCGATTTTGAGGCTGCGTTCAAGGACTATCTCGATGAAGCTTTTGAAGCGCCGGATCGCCTCGGTTTCGATCTAGCCACGATGCGGCTCATTGCGAACCTGAGGAACGGTCATACCGCATTTGCCGATGAATGGCTGTGGCGGGAGCACGGTGCGCCTATTGGATTTAACGCAACACACGATGAAGCGGGATGGCGCGTTACCAAGTCAGCTTACAGTGATATTGCCCCTGGAACCCGTCTTGTCCGGATCGACGACCAGCCCATAGATGAGGTGGCGTCAAAGCTTTTGGTTTTCGTGTCTGGTTCTAGCGTTCGTGAGCAACGCAACCGCCTTTTCTCGAAGCCTTTCTTGTTTCCACCTTCTTTTGAAATCATGACGGGCGACGGATCAAAGAGACAAATCAACCGTGGCACGGAGCTACCTGAAGACGGGGCCGCAACGACTGGTCGTTGGCTAGAGGACGAGCGCTACCTTCTGACGATACCAAGCTTCGCTCAACCTCACTTTGAAGCTGACGCTATCGAACTTATGAAACCGCTGAGCGACACCGTTCATTTGGTGATCGATGTTCGCGGCAACTCCGGCGGCCATACGCCAAACGAACTCGTGGCCGCTCTCATGCCTACTCGATATCGCTTCTGGAATCACGTTACGCCCGCATCGAACGCCCTCGCACGCGCTCAAGGGGAGCCAGCTTACCTGGTTGCCTCCGAGGCAAAATGGATTCAGCCTCTCGACGGTGCATTCAAAGGAAAGCTGACCATCCTAATCGATAGCCGTACGTTCTCAGCTGCTGAGGATTTCGTCGCGCGTTTCAAAGACAACAAACGAGCTGAGATCGTCGGTGAGACAACTGGTGGAAGCAGCGGACAACCTTACATTCGCGATCTGGGCGATGGAATTCGATTGTGGGTCAGCGCCAAGAGGCAAATATTTCCAAATGGCTCGTCATTCGAAGGCTTGGGGATCGAGCCTGATACTACCACGAAATGGCCGCCGGGTGCGGATTTCGGGATGTTGCCAATCTAGCCATTCTGTTCTTTTGGCACTCATACCCTAAAAACGACCATGACCAACCGCGACAGCCCAACCGCTGACTTATCCGCTTCATCACTTTCGGCAACAAGGTCAGTTGCGATATCCGTATTCGGTATTTACTTTTGCGAAGAATGACGCAGTTCTGTCTATGAGTTCATTGAGAGTATCAACACCGTTTGACGTGTTGAACGCGTGGTCCATTTCGGCAATCCAGGTCTCATTCTGTGCCCTATGCGAATTGGCGAACTTTGCGGCCGTTCCAGAAGGAATTGCTGTGTCGAGTGTCCCCTCCGCAACAAAGAGTGCCCCCTCGTAGGAAACGATCTCATCTATAGGCTTGGTTTCAGATACTTCATGAAAGAAGTTTTGCCCCAAACGTATTTTGGCTCCCCAAGGCAACTCAACTATTGTCGTTTCTGTGCTTTTTAGTCCCCTCAAGTAAGTGTCGATCCCGATTAAGTTCTGGAAGCTCACAATTGGTTCTCCGACTGCCGCCCAGAGAGCGACGCCCGCCGGACGGTTAGTCCTTGCGGCAGCGAGAGCAGCAACCAACCCGCCTTGGCTCCACCCCAAAAGGAAAATTCGATGTGAATCGATCATTGGATATGTCGACAGGAAGTCCATTGCTGCTAGGCAATCTACGACCTGACTGCTGTACGTTGTTTCTTCGAAACACCCTTCGCTCCCTCCAACTCCCCTAAAGTCGATCCTTAGAGTTGAGAATCCGCGTTTTGCAAGTCGTTCCGCGGTATAGGAGAATACGCCAGGGCCATTACCTCCAATTGCGAGTTCGTCGCGATGGCCTCCGAACCCGTGGAGAAGAAGGACCACAGGGGAAACAGCCTCCGATGCCAATCGTAGGGTGCCAACGACACGTTTTTGCAAAACGTGGAAGCTTATTTGTTCTTCTGGACGAGTGGGAACCAGTGTTTTCATTCGTCCGTCCATTCGAACACGCTCCTCGAAATTTAGACCTGGAAGTCAGAAACAATGGACGAGCGTTCTGATGAATACAACTGGGGCCCAACGTTTGTTAAAGAACACGGAAAGTGGCTTTATATGCCAATTTCCGATTCATTTCGTTGGTTTACTCTGATCAGAAAAGTTACGGCTAGGATCGATTTGATGACATTTATGGAAGGCACAAATGTACGGCTGCGCCGCGCTGATCCGAATGATGCCGATGCACGCTTCGCATTGGGGACCGACATTGACATAGTAAAAATGTTCGGTGTCAGCGCCGCTGACGCAAAGCCTTTGACAAAGCAAGCGGCCGAACAGTGGGCGATGGGTGGAGCGAATAATCCCATCGCGTGGGTAATCGAGGTTGAAGGGCGCCTGATTGGAGAAATCAAGCTCCACAGCATCAACACGCAGGATCGGCGGGCATCCATGGCAATCGGAATCTATGATCTGCAGCGTCTTGGAAAAGGCTTTGGAACGGAAGCCATCTATTTGCTCCTACGACACGCTTTCACAGAGCTGAACCTACATCGCGTTGGAATAAGAGTGCTTGCCTTTAACCAACGCGCAATCAGAGCTTACGCGAAGTGCGGTTTCAAAGTCGAAGGACGAGAGCGAGAGACCGCATATGTAGACGGCGAATGGCACGATGACATCATGATGGGGCTCCTTGCGACTGAGTATTCGGCTATGCAAGATTTGATTATCGATTCAGATCATTGAGAGGATGGGCCGCTTTCAGGTGAGCGCCAATACCGGTCATTGACAATACACTGCCTACGCAATGATCTGTTGCGTGAATGGCTGAAGCATAAGGATTTGTCGTGGTCTCTGTAAATTTCCGGCAGGCTGTAGTAACTGACCAACTGTCCATTACCGACCTCCACGTTCGTGTAAGTAGGGAGGCCTATGCTGGCCTGCTCCCCCAGGACTATCTGGCGAATGTGATGCCTGGAGAGAAGGCTAAGCTCTGGCAAAGACGCCTTACTCCTTCTATCGACCCCGAGAGGCTGGTGATCACTTTAGCCGAGGTACACTCTGGTTTGGCGGGTTTTGCATGTTTCGCCCTTGATGAGGAGACGGATTTTGGCACCTACCTGCACAACCTTTATGTGGATCGGTCTTTTCAGGGGAAGAGGCTCGGCCCAAGGCTCCTCATCGAAAGCATCAGTCGTTTTTCAGAAGAACGCTTGGCAGAGCCAGTTCACCTCCTGACGATACGCGAGAACTACACAGCGCGCGGATTCTATGATCGCCTTAATGGTCATATAGTCGAGCAGAAGCAGAATGTGATGAGTCGCTATCCGGACGTAGCTTTCGTCCGCTATCAGTGGCCATCTGCGCGAGCGATGGCTTCAAACGCTTCAAGTCTTGGCATCCGTCTAGGGGAAGAAGACGGTCGCTGAATGTCGCTCTTTTTTAACCGCCCCGAGCCGTAGTAGCTGGCATCTGGGCCATTCCGCGTAAGTCATTGAAATCATTGGAATGTCGCACTTGAAAATAGAAAGTGCCCGGCTACACATTTTGTCAAAGATGATTAGAGATGCGACACCGCCGGCCCGTTAGAAATGCGACAGTGGCGACCGTCGTGCTCCAACAATCAGCTCCCGACCGAACCGGCTCTCCGGTTGCAAGGAGAGGGCGGGGGCGGGTGATGAACACACCCATTCGGCTTTAGCTTCCTCAGTCATCAGTCGTCACTTGAGCTTTGCGCCAAAGGGGACATTGCATGCGAAAAACCATGGGCTAGCCTGCGCAGTTGGAAAGGAGAATGCAATGAAAACAGACTGGAATGTGATCAGGGGCATGATGAATGCAGCAATAAATGCCTGCGAGCGCATAGAGGTATCGGGGTATGTTGAGACCGATCGCGATGCCACGATCAATATCGGATCCCAACAAGTTAGTGTCCACGATATGCTCGTGAGCGCATGGACCTATCCTGAGAACCTTCGTTATCAGATTATACGTGAACGCCACGAAAAAGAGACCGATCTGCCTTACGTTCCAGAAACCGCCCGTATCCTGTTGGCAATGTCCCAGGCTGCGGCTGAACTGGTGAATGCAGGTGACGTCACGCCTGCCCAAGAAAAAGTTCACGAAATGATTGCCTGGTTCGACAACCACTTAGTTCCAGGCATCGAAAGTGCAACGGCTACTCGCCAAAAGACATGACCGCTTCGGGCGGGGAACTGCCCTAATGCAAAGCACCAAGTGCGGTCGGGAATCTATCGGACGCGGGGAACTACCGGATTTTCAAGAAAGCCGCGCCGGAAGGCTCTTGCAACAACCACGCCCAGTCCAAATCCCGATATCAATCTTGCTAGCAAAAGATCAGGCAATGAATAGGACGCCAGCCAATAAAAGGTTCCAAATGCCAAGAACGATATTGCGACAAGGCTAAGCTGGCCGTCTGTTACTGGCCGACGAAAAGCCACAGAATGAAACCCAGCGACGCCCCCAACCAAGCATGGCAAAAACTGACCGAGAGTTATCGTTGGCTTCGCCGTAAGCGTGTCCAGATGGCAAAAGATGAACGCTAACAATCCGGTGCCAAGTAACTGCAACAATACGGCTCCAACCAGACGTGTTCTGACGGAATATTTGGGTTTCGAGTAGCGAAAATATGTGACCAAGACGCCCTCCTTTGACGTGGTCGCGTTCGATGGGCCGCGACCGCCTTGAAATTCGTACAACCTCAACTAGAGTTGAGGTCAAGGGGCAATGGGACAAGAGTCAACCTTTTGGCAGAGTGTCCGACGGGCGAGATGATGGAGTGCACCCCATTTCACCGGACAAGTCGGCTAGATTGATTTAGCCCTGATGAACTGCCGAGGGGAAGCCATCTTGAGCGCGGAATGGGGATGGATT